>NZ_AEJF01000120.1 GCF_001028175.1 Caballeronia mineralivorans PML1(12) | reverse complement strand
GTCGGTGGCGGCGCGGGCGTCGGCGGGGCTGCTGTCGGCGACTTGCGCGATAACCGTGCCGGTGGCGGGATCGGTGACGGCGAAGCGTGCACCGTCAGCGGCTGCGCGCCATTGGCCATCGATGAAATTGTCTTCGCGGATCAGCTCTTTCAAATCGAACTGGCGTGTCATATATCCATGCTCCTTAGGTTTAAGCCAACCGTGCGGCGATCGCCTGGCCGACTTCCGTCGTGTTCGCCTTGCCGCCGAGGTCGCCGGTACGCGGGCCTTCCTTGAGCGTTGCTTCGATAGCGGCCAGGATGGCGTCATGCGCCTCGCGTTCCGGGCCTTTGAAGTCGCCGAGGAACTCGAGCATCATGGCGGCCGACCAGATCATGGCGATCGGATTGGCGATGTTCTTGCCCGCAATGTCGGGCGCCGATCCATGCACCGGTTCGAACAGCGACGGGAACTTGCGCTCCGGATTCAGGTTGCACGAAGGCGCGAGGCCGATCGTGCCGGTGCAGGCAGGGCCGAGGTCGGAGAGTATGTCGCCGAAAAGATTCGTGGCCACGACCACGTCGAAGCGGTCGGGATTCAGCACGAAGCGCGCGCACAGGATGTCGATGTGCTGCTTGTCCCACTTGACGTCCGGATAGAGCGCGGCCACTTCGGCGGCGCGCTGGTCCCACCACGGCATGCTGATGGCGATGCCATTGCTCTTCGTGGCGACGGTGATCTTTTTCTTCTCGCGGCGCTGGGCGAGGTCGAATGCGAATTTCAGCACGCGTTCGCTGCCGTGGCGCGTGAAAACGGATTCCTGCAGGACGAACTCGCGGTCCGTGCCTTCGAACATCACGCCGCCGACCGATGAATATTCGCCTTCGGTGTTTTCGCGGACGATCCAGAAATCGATGTCGCCGGCCTTGCGGTTCGCGAGCGGCGACGGCACGCCTTCGAACAAACGTGCCGGGCGCAGATTGATGTACTGGTCGAATTCGCGGCGGAACTTAAGGAGCGAGCCCCACAGCGAGATGTGATCGGGGACGGTGTCGGGCCAGCCGACCGCGCCGAAGAGGATGGCGTCGCAGTCTTGCAATTGCGCTTTCCAGTCGTCGGGCATCATCTGGCCGTGTTGCAGGTAGTACTCGCAGCTGGCCCATTCAATGTGCTTGTAGTCGATGGAAATGCCGAAGCGCTTGGTGGCGGCGTCGAGGACGCGGATGGCTTCGGGCATTACTTCCGTGCCGATGCCATCGCCGGGGATGATCGCAATTTTGTAGGTTTTGGTCATGTTCGGGGTCCTGTTAAGGGTTTTGATCGGACGGGAGTTTTCCGCGAGTACCTGCTTGTAGTGAATATTTTATTCCGCTCTACAAGGCTTAAAATCAGCGTTTTGGTTAAGCCACTGTGCACGAAGCGTGAATAATGAACATCACCTCCTCTCCGAACCTCGATGATCTCCGCGTCTTCTGCACCGTCGCTCGCAAATCCAGCTTCAGCGGGGCGGCGGAAGTCCTGTCGGTCTCGGCGGCGTATGTCAGCAAGCGCGTGAGCGTGCTCGAAACCGATCTTGGCACTCGCTTGCTGCATCGCTCCACGCGCCGGGTCGCCATCACCGAGGCGGGCGAACGCGTCTACGCGTGGGCCGAAAAAATTCTCGACGACGTCGATCACCTTGTTGAAGACGTGTCCACCACACGGCGCATTCCGCGCGGCACGCTGCGCATATCCAGCAGCTTCGGCTTCGGCCGCCATATCGTGGCGCCCGCGCTCGCGCGCCTCTCCGACAAACACCCGCAACTGAGCGTGCGCCTCGATCTGTTCGACCGGCTGGTGGACGTGGCGGGGGAAGGGTTCGACCTGGATATTCGTATTGGCGATGAGATCGCGGCGCATCTGATTGCCAAGCGGCTGGCGTCGAATCATCGCGTGCTGTGCGCTTCGCCGGACTACGTGGAACGCCACGGCGCGCCCAGGCAACTCGCCGATCTCGCGAGCCACGCGTGTCTTGCGATCAAGGAGCGCGATCATCCGTTCGGTTTGTGGCGCTTGCATGTGCGTGGCGAACCGGTTTCGATCAAGGTGACCGGGCCGCTGTCGACTAATCACGGCGAGGTCGCGGTGCAATGGGCGCTGGCCGGGCGCGGGATTGTGCTGCGCTCGCTTTGGGACGTTCGCCCGTTGCTTGCGAGCGGCCAGTTGCTGCAGGTCCTGCCCGATGTCACCCAGCCCGCCAACGTCTGGGCGGTGTACCCGGCGCGGCTGGCTTCCTCGGCGAAAGTACGGGTTTGCGTGGACTTTCTCGCCGAAGAGTTCGCGTTATGGAACCTGCCCGCGCCCTAACTGTGGTTCTGCGAAAACAGGCTTTCGAGGGGATAGTGATTCTTCACGAACGGCGACTTGATGATGATGAAGCTGAAGTACTTCTCGATGCCGATATCGCGTTCAAGCAAGCCTTCAATGATGCTTTGATAGTGACTCACGCTGCGTGTGACGAACTTCAGCAAGTAGTCGTAGCCGCCGCTCGCCAAGTGGCATTCCACGATTTCATCGACGTCCTTGATCGCCGCGACGAACTTGATGAAGTCCTCGCGGCGATGATCGGCAAGCGTGACTTCGGTGAAGACAATCTGCACGTCGCCCAGCTTCTCCAGCTGGATTTGCGCACCATATCCGACGATATATCCCGCCTTCTCCAGCCGCTTCACGCGGATCAGGCACGGGCTTGGCGAGAGCCCGACCGCGTCGGCCAGCTCGACATTCGTGATGCGGCCTTTCTTTTGCAATTGCGAAAGGATGCGCAGATCTATGCGGTCAAGCTTGCCGTCGCTGCTCATCGTCAGGGTGTCTCTCCAGGTGCGTGGGATCGTCGCAAATCGTCATTCGATCTTATCACGCAGCTACGTGCGTTTTCACCTCGCCTTTCACCTCATCTTTAGTCTCTTTAACCTTCAACGCAGCGCGGACTTCGGGTTCGGCGAGCACGTCGTCGAGCGTCTTTTCAAGGCGCTCGAACATCAGGTCGAACTCCGCTTCCGTGTAGCTGAGCGCGGGAGCAAAACCCAGGATGTTGTCGCCGAATGCACGGAATACCAGCCGGTTCCGGTAGGCCGCCGCCGTGATCCGGTCGGACAATTTGAGCGATGCGTCGAAGCCTTGCTTGGTTTCTTTGTCGGAGACGAGTTCGAGCGCGCCCAGCAATCCGCGATGACGTGAATCGCCGACCAGCGGATGAGCCAGCAGCGCGTCGAGGCCGCGCGCGAAACGCTCTGCGTGACGCACGCCGTTCGCAAGCAGGCCGCCCTCGTGATAGAGGCGCAGGACTTCGAGGCCGATGGCCGCGCTGACCGGATGCGCCGAATACGTATGACCATGACCGACGATCGCGGCGGCGTCGCCGTCGGCGATGCCTTGGTATATCGCGTTCGACATCAATACCGCGCCCATCGGCGCGTAACCGGCCGTCAGGCCCTTGGCGACTGTCATCAGGTCCGGTCCGACATCTTCGGCCTGGCAGGCGAACAGCGGGCCGGTGCGCCCAAAGCCGGTGATGACTTCATCGGCGACAAACAGGATGCCGAGCTTTCTGCAGGCCTCGCGCATGGCTTTCAGCCAGCCGAACGGCGGCACGATCACGCCGCCCGAGCCCTGGATCGGTTCGCAGAAGAACGCCGCGACGTTGTCCGCCCCGAGCGCGGCAACCTTCGCTTCGAGCGAGGCGACGGACGCGGCGATCAGTTCGGCATCGCCGGGGAAATTGCTGCGATACGCATACGGCGACGCGATGTGATGCTGGTTCGGCAGCGGCACATCGAAGTTGCGATGGAACGCCGGCAGCGCGGTCAGTCCCGCGCCGACCGACGACGACCCGTGATAACCGCGTTCGAGCGCGATGATGTGTTTCTTCGATGGCCGGCCGGTCGCGTTAAAGTAATGCGTGATGAAGCGCACCGCGGAGTCGACCGCGTCCGATCCACCCAGCGTGAAATACACGTGTTGCAGCGAAGCCGGCGACAACTCGACCAGCTTTTCTGCCAGTTCGATTGCGGGTGCGTTGCCGAAGTGGAAGTAGCTGGTGGCGTAGGGCAGGCGGGCCATTTGTTCGGCGGCCACTTTCACGATGCTGGGCTGGCCGTAGCCAACGTTGACGCACCAGAGTCCCGAGAAGGCGTCGAGGAGTTCGTTGCCGTCGGCGTCGCGCAGGAACGCGCCGCTGGCGGAGTCGAGCACGGTGACGCCGCGGGCTTCGTGGGCGCGGTAGTTGATGACCGGATGAATCAGATGCTTGCGGTCGGCTTCAATGAGCGATTGGATCGACATGGGGAATTTTCTCGTCGCGGAAAGGGGCTGATGACCGTTCCATACTAGAGAAGGAGGGGGGTGGGCCGACGCCCTAAACAATTCGCCAAATAGCGCGAATGCCGCGTTTTGCAGCGCGCCGGCAGCATTTTCTGCCGCGGGCGCATAAAAGCCGTGGTTGGCGGGGCTTATCGACTACTTTATTGGCCAACGCTGTTGGCGACGTTCAATAACCGCGATTGCGGTCGATTTGACCAAGCATCGGCAAACCTTCGCGATGGCGGCGCAGGTTCTCCAGCACGACCTCCACGGCGCTGTCCGGCCGCGTCTCGCTTGCTATATGCGGCGTGATCCGCACGCGCGGGTGTGTCCATAGCGGATGCGTGTCCGGCAGGGGTTCGGGGTCGGTGACGTCGAGGATCGCGTTTTGTAGTTGACCGCTGGCGAGCGCTGCGAGCAGATCGTCCTGATTGAGATGCGGGCCACGTCCGGTTTGAATCAGCGATGCGCCGCGCGGCAGCTTGTTGAATAGAGCTGTGTTCAGCAGGCCGCGGGTGGCGTCGGTGAGGGGCAGCAGGCAGATGAGGATGTCGGTGCGGGCGAGGAACGCATCGAGCGTATTGGCGCCGGCGTAACACGCCACCCCTTCTATTTCGCGGCCTGAGCGGCTCCAGCCGGCGCACGCGAAGCCGAACAGGCGCAGTTGTTCGAGGACTGCTGTACCGAGTACACCGAGGCCTAGTACGCCTATGCGTCTGGATGAGGCTGCGCGCACGGGCAGGGGGTGCCAGGTTTTTTGTTGTTGCTGCAGGTGGTAGTCGAAGTGATCGCGGTGGATGGTGAGCACCGCGTGGGTCACGTATTCGACCATGCCTTCGACAATGCCCGGTTCGATCATCCGTACCACCGGGATGTGTGCGGGCACGCCGGAGAGGTCGAACTGATCGACGCCTGCGCCGACTGAGAACACGACTTCGAGGTTTGGCAGCGTGCGGGCGGGGTCCTCGGGCGGTTGCCATGCGGCGAGGTAGCGGATCTTCGTGAGATCGCCGCCCGTTTCCGGCCATACGTGGAAGGGGATCTCAGGGGCTTTTTGGGCAAATAGCTTTGCCCATTGCGCGCCGCGTTCGGGACTGCCTTTATATAGAAAAGTCATGGGATGTTCGCACCAGGGGTTTTGCAAGCCGGAGTCTTCCAGAGCCAATAACGCTTACATCATTGCCTGATTAATAATCCCAAACTGCTTAAAGTCCGGATCAGCGGGAGGAAAAGGCGCCCCCAAAACCTTTGGTCCATTCAAAACCATCTTGACCACCGAATCGACCCGCGGCAGTCCAAGCCCATCCAGCCACTCCGTCAAACCACTTTCCCCCGGCGTATCGATACGAACAAAAACCCCTTCGTTCAACGCCAGCCAATGACTGATCAGCGCCTTGGCCCGACTGGAATCAGGCGCATCCGGCGCCACCACCGGCCCAATCGCAAACCCACGTCCAAAGCGCCTGAACAAAGCAAAACCAAGCAATTCGCCATCACGATCCAGTGCAATCCCATCCGCGCTCTCAAGCAGCGCCGGCAGCACCTCACCACGATCCAGCCCACACGCCCGCGAAGCCAGCTCGATCAAACGAGGAGCATCGTTGGAGCCCAGCGGCCGCAACCGCTCACCCGGTGGCAACGACACCAGCGGCGGCTGGAATGCAGCCCCTTGATGCTGGTCGAGCGTGCCAACCGCCCGAAAACCCAACTTCTCATAGAGCGGTTGTCCAGCCGTTGTCGCGTGCAGAAACGTGACGCGGCCGCCGAGTTGTTCAAGCACGAGCTCCATCAGCTTTTTACCAATCCCGCGGCCCTGCCACGCCGGCGACACAATCACCATTCCCAGCGACGCTCGCTCAGTCCCATAAGTCCAGTACAACGCCGTGCCAATCACACCTTCCGGCGTCTGCGCGACAAAACCTGCGCCTGCCTGCACCACGAAACGCCAGTCGTCCGCTCGATGAGGCCACTTGAGTTCAACAGTCAGCGCATGCGCCGCAGCAATATCGTCGCTGGTAAAGGATCTATAGGTAATTCGTTCGTTGACTTGCTCGGACACGCCGGCCTCCCTCGTTGGCTTTCACGCAAGCCCGGTCATCAGGCCTTGTAATCAAGCTCAGGTTCCACGCCGCCACTCTCGCATCCACCACCCAACGTGGCTAGGACGATCTTTTCATGAAGAGGCTTTGAAGCCGCGCTAGGCGAACTTCGATACAAAACGGCGCGTCGGCGGCCTCATAACGCGTGTGATCTGCTGAGCCACTGTTTTTGTCGACGATAAATGTGGTCCGGCTAGCCTTACGATTCCATCAGGCCGCGCCGCATCCGCGGTCGCTACTCAAAGGACCTTCATATGGATAGCTTCGATCCCGCCGCCGTGACCGTGCGCAGCGGCCATTTCATCGGCGGCGAATATGTGGATGAAGGCGCGCGCCGCATCGAGGTCGCGCGCCCGTCAGATGGCGTGGTGTATGCGTCGGTGCCGCTCGCAGACGCAGACATGATCGATCGCGCAGTCGAAAACGCGTGGCAGGCGTTTCGCACCAGCGGCTGGCGATCCATGCCCCCGCGCGAGCGTGCCCGGATCTTGCGCCGTTTCGCCGACCTCGTCGCAGCCGATGTCGAGACGCTCGGCCCGCTGGAAGCGCTCGGTTCAACCCGCCCGATCCGCGACGCAAGTAACTGGGACGTGCCATTCACAGCCGAAGGCATCCGCTTCTACGCGGAGTTCGCGGACAAGATCGGCGGCGACGTGGCCGCAACCGATCACGATCATCTGGGCATGACGATTGCCGAACCGTACGGCGTGATCGGCGCCATCGCACCGTGGAATTTCCCGCTGGTGATGGCGTCGTGGAAAATTGCGCCGGCGCTCGCAGCAGGCAATGCCGTGGTCCTGAAACCCTCGGAAATGACGCCGTTCTCAGTGCTGCGCCTCGCCGAACTCGCAATCCGCGCCGGCATTCCGGCAGGCATTTTCAATGTCGTGCAAGGCGATGGCCGCACGACGGGCGACGCACTTGTGCGCCATCCGAAGATCTCCAAGGTCACGTTCACCGGCTCCACCCGTACGGGCGCGGCCATCATGGCTGCGTGCGCCGAAACAGGCACCAAGCCGGTCACACTGGAACTGGGCGGCAAGAGCCCGCAGATCGTCTTCGCCGATGCCCCGCGTCTCGACGATGTCGCGCGCCGTATCGCCGGGGCAATTTCGGGCAATGCAGGTCAGGTGTGTGTGGCAGGTTCCCGGCTGCTGGTCGAGCGTTCGCTCGCAGAGCCGCTGGCCGAACGCATCCAGGCTGTGTTCAGCGGACTGAAAGCGGGCGCAACCTGGACGCCCGGCACGACCCTCTCGCCGATCATTTCCGAACCGCAGGCGGCGCGTATCGAAGGGATCGTGGGGCGGACGCTCG
>NZ_AEJF01000119.1 GCF_001028175.1 Caballeronia mineralivorans PML1(12) | reverse complement strand
CCCTGCGCTGCGGCGGGTTGCGCGCCGATGGCGGCGCAGGCGGCGCGTTCTATGCACCCACGCTGCTGAGCGATGTCACGCAACATTCGGAAGCGGTCCACGAGGAAGTATTCGGCCCGGTGCTGACATTGCAGACCTTCGATACGGAAGAAGAAGCGCTCGCACTCGCTCAACACCCTGACTATGGTCTGGCTGCCGGCGTGCACACGGCCGATCTCGGCCGCGCGCTGCGGCTGGTCCGGGGGCTGGAAGTGGGCACGGTATGGGTCAACCGCTATGGAAGAACGTCAGACTTCATGATCCCGACCGGCGGCTACAAACGCTCGGGCATCGGCAAGGACCTGGGCCGGCAAGCGTACGAAGCGAACCTCCGCTTCAAGAGCGTGCTGATCGATCTGCGCGAATAAATTCTAGCAACCGAAGGCTTTTGAACAGACGAAAAGAAGGGCAAACCCTGACGCCTCAAAGCGCCTGAAAACGCAACCGCAGACTCTGCTGCGGGACGCCCTAAAAAACGCACGTTTTGTGCTTTTGGCTTGCGCGAATCAGGGACATCTTTGTTTTTGCGCTGATTAAATCTTTTACAGGAATGCGTTTTCCTGTTTTCGCCACTGAACCCGCTCGCTGGTTCATATCAACGATACAAACGATAGGACTCTCACCATGATCGAATTCGAACCGAAGTACATCACCTTCGATTGCTACGGCACTCTGACCAAATTCCGCCTCGCCGACATGACGCGCGAAATGTACGGCGACGTGCTGAGCGGCCCCGACATGGACAAGCTGATTGCGTTCTTCGCGGGTTATCGGCGCGATGAAGTGCTCGGCGCGTGGAAGCCGTATCGCGACGTGATCGTGAATGCGTTCGAACGGGCCTGCAAACGCATGAACGTCGAATTCGATGAAGCCAAGGCCGAGACGTTCTATACCGCCGTGCCGACCTGGGGTCCGCATCCGGACGTGCCGGAAGGCCTCTCGCGGCTGGCGAAGAAGTACAAGCTGGTGATCCTGTCGAATGCATCGAACAACCAGATCCAGAGCAACGTCGACAAGCTCGGCGCGCCGTTTCATGCAGTGTTCACGGCTGAGCAGGCGCAGTCGTACAAGCCGCGCATGCAAGGCTTCGAGTACATGTTCGACCAGTTGAACTGCAACCCGGAAGACGTGCTGCACGTGTCGTCGAGCCTGCGTTACGACCTGATGACCGCACACGACATGGGCGTCAAGCACAAGGCGTTCGTGAAGCGCGGCCATGAACCGTCCACGCCGTACTACGAGTACACCGAAGTCGACGACATCCCGCATCTCGCCACATTGCTCGGCCTGTAAAAACGTTTGTTGCATCAGGGACTCACAGTATGAAGCTCGACTCCTATTGGCTCGATACCGCACCGCCGCTGATGTCGGCAAGCGATGGCACGGTCGACGGTCATGTCGACGTGGCGGTGATCGGTGCGGGCTTCACGGGGTTGTCGGCGGCACTGGCTTTGGGCAAACGCGGCGCATCGGTGGTTGTACTGGACGCGGGGCGGATCGGCGGCGGCGCGTCGGGACGCAACGGCGGCCAGGTCAATACCGGCGTCGCGCAGGATTTTTCCGCGCTGGTCGAACAGCTCGGGCTGGAAAAAGCGCGCGGTTGTTATCGGGCGTATTCGGCTGCAGTAGACACCGTCGAGTGCCTGATCCGCGAAGAGCGGATCGATTGCGATTACCTTGCATCGGGCAAGTTGAAGCTCGCGTCGAAACCGCATCATCTCGCGCATCTGGAGAAGACAGCGGAGGTGATCCGGCGTGAAGTCGATGCCAATGTCGAGATCATCGGCCGCGACCGGATCGCGACCGAGATCCAGTCGGACAGCTTTTTCGGCGGCCTGCTGCAGCGGCATGGCGGCCAGATGCACATGGGCAAGTTCACCGTCGGTCTCGCCGATGCCGCCGCGCGCCACGGCGCCAAGCTCTACGAGAACGCGGCCGTGACGTCGATAGAAAAGGATGGCGAGCGAGGTTATCGGATCGTGTCGGCGCGCGGTGAAGTCCGCGCGAAGCAGGTGTTGATCGCGACGGGTCCATCGCGGCAAGGACCGTTCGGCTGGTTTCGGCGACGCCTCGCGCCGGTCGGTTCGTTCATCGTGGTAACGGAGCGTTTGTCGCCTGACCTCGTGCACCAGGTGTTTCCGAATCTCCGGGCGTACACGACGTCGCGCCTCATGCATAACTATTTCCGAATCACGCCCGATTCGCGTTTGCTGTACGGCGGCCGGGCGCGCTTCACGGCGTCCGAGCAGCCATCGGACGCCAAGAGCGGACGCATCCTGCAGGACGGTCTCGCCAAGATGTTCCCGGCGCTGGCCCACGCGCGTCTCGACTATTGCTGGGGTGGTCTCGTCGATATCACCGCCGACCGCCTGCCGCGTGCCGGCCAGCACGAAGGCATTTATTTTTCGATGGGCTACAGCGGCCACGGCACGCAGATGTCGACGCACATGGGCCAGGTGATGGCCGATGTGATCGATGGCCGCACCAGCGCGAATCCGTGGCGTGAATTCGAGTGGCCGGCGATTCCCGGCCACACGGGTAAGCCCTGGTTTTTGCCGCTTGTCGGCACGTACTATCGCATCAAGGATGTGTTTTATTGAGTTCGACCGGCCGCGTTTTTTTGCCGCTCGACGCCTCCTGTATCACCCATGCCGAACCACAAACCAAAACCAGACCCAGCCACCTCGCGGAGAAGTTTCGATGAATAAAGAAAATCTGCAACACGCCGATGCCCCAGCCGGGACTGAAGTGACCGAGCTCGAGCGTCTGACGCGCCGGGGCGCGTCACGGCGCGAGGTGTT
>NZ_AEJF01000118.1 GCF_001028175.1 Caballeronia mineralivorans PML1(12) | reverse complement strand
GCTGAGCGCGAGCGGCGCTGCGTTCGCGCAGGAGAAGCCGAAGCAGGGCGGCAAGATTCGCGTGGCGACGCAGTCCGCATCCGCCGCCGATACGCTCGACCCCGCGAAGGGCGCGCTCGGCACGGACTATGTGCGGGCGAACATGTTTTACAACGGCCTGACCGAACTGGATTCGCATCTTGGCGCGAAGATGGCTTTGGCAGAGTCGCTTGAAACGAAAGATGCGACGGTGTGGGTCGTGAAGCTGCGCAGCGGTGTCCAGTTCCACGATGGCAAATCCCTCGCGCCCGCCGACGTGGTCTATTCGTTGATGCGCCACAAAGATCCGGCGACGGCATCGAAGGCCAAGACGCTTGCCGACCAGTTCAAGGAAGTGAAAGCCACGGGTCCGAACGAGGTCACCATCACGCTGGAAGGCGCGAATGCCGACTTGCCGGTGATCCTGGCCACCTCGCATTTCCTGATCATCAAGGACGGCACGACCGACTTCAAGACCGCTATTGGCACCGGTCCTTTCAAGGTCAAGGATTTCTCCCCGGGCGTGCGGACGGTCGGCGTGAAGAACGACAAGTACTGGAAACCGGGCATGCCGCATCTGGACGAGATCGAGCTGATCGGTATCGGCGACGAATCGGCCCGCGTGAATGCGCTGCTTTCCGGCGACGTGCAACTCATCAACGCGGTCAGCCCGCGCTCGACTGGCCGCATCAAGGGCACGCCGGGTTTCACGGTGCTGGAAACGAAGACGGGCCAGTACACCGACCTGATTGTTCGCGACGAAGGCGGTATTACCGGCAACGACGATTTTCGTCGAGGTATGTTCTATCTCATGGATCGCGAGCAGATTCGCCGTGCCGTGTTCCAGGGTTTCGGCACGGTCGCCAACGACCAGCCGATCGATCCGACCAACAAGTACTACATGCACGGCATTCCGCAACGCGCCTACGATCCGGAGAAAGCCAAGTTCCACTTCCAGAAGGCGAAAGTGGGCAGTACGCCCGTGCAGATTTTTGCGTCGCCCGCGGCTGAGGGTTCGGTAGAAATGGCGATGCTGTTGCAGCAGGCCGCGCCCGCAGCGGGTCTGAACCTGCAGGTCACGCGGGTACCGGCCGACGGTTACTGGTCGAACCACTGGATGAAACATCCGCTTGGTTTCGGCTCGGTGAATGCGCGTCCGAGCGCTGACGTTTTGTTCACGCAGTTCTTCAAGTCGGATGCACCGTGGAACGAAGCGAACTGGAAGAGCCCGAAGTTCGACCAGATGCTGGTGGCGGCGCGCGGCGAACCGGACGACGCCAAGCGCAAGCAGATCTACGGCGATATGCAGGTGCTGGTGCATGAAACGGGCGGTATTGGCATTCCGATGTTCCAGAGCTCGATCGACGGTCATACGAGCAAGCTCAAGGGCCTGGGATCGATTCCGCTGGCTGGTTTGATGGGCTTTGCGTTCGCGGAGCATGTCTGGCTGGAAAGCTGAAGCCTGGTGTACCTGGTGTATCTGGTGTACGCAGAGCATCAGGCAGTAAAGCACGCCGCCCGGTCGGGGCGTGTGGTTTCAACCCCGGAGGCGAATCATGAAAGCACACGCGTCACGACTTATCGCTGCTCGCCTGGGCCTCGCACTGCTCACGCTGCTGATTGTCTCGGCGGTGGTGTTTGGCATCACCGGCCTGCTTCCCGGCGATGCCGCGCAGCAGGCGCTCGGGCAAGCAGCCACGCCGGAAGCGGTGGCGGCGTTAAGACATCAGTTTGGGCTCGACCAGCCGGCGTTGCAGCGTTACTTCCAGTGGCTGTATCTGGTTGTCACCGGCAACTTCGGGACGTCGTTGTCGAATAGTTTGCCGGTCAGTCAGCTGATCGCCACGCGCTTGCCGAACTCGCTCGTGCTGGCCGGACTGACGGCCTTGGTGTCCGTCCCGGTCGCGTTGTTCATCGGTATTTCGTCGGCTATGTTTCGAGGCTCGCTGCTCGATCGCGTGCTCAACGTGCTGACGCTCTCCACGGTCGCGGTGCCGGAGTTCCTGATCGCGACCATCGCCGTGCTCGTGTTCGCCGTGAAGCTGCGCTGGCTGCCCGCGCTGTCGTATTTGTCCGAGGTGTCGTCGTTCGGCGGCCTGCTGCGGATCTACGCCATGCCCGTCATGACGCTGTGCTGCGTGCTCGTTGCGCAAATGGCGCGCATGACACGCGCTGCCGTGCTCGATCAGCTCAATGCATCGTATGTCGAGATGGCGATCCTGAAAGGCGCCTCGCCGATGCGCGTCGTGTTGCGCCATGTGTTGCCGAACACCATCGGCCCGATCGCCAATGCGGTGGCGCTGAGCCTGTCGTATCTCTTCGGCGGTGTGGTGATCGTCGAATCGATCTTCAATTATCCGGGCCTCGCGAGCCTCATGGTCGACGCCGTCACTAACCGCGACATGCCGCTCGTGCAGGGCTGCGTCATGGTGTTCTGCGCGGCTTACCTGCTGCTCGTGCTGATTGCCGATCTGGCTCAAATCGTGTCCAACCCGAGGCTGCGTCAACGATGAACCGACCCGCCAACTCCTCCATTCCTCATCCGGGCACCGAGCTCTACGACGTGGCCCGCGACGAAATCGTGAATGAACCGTCCGTACCGGCCCCTGACGCTGCCGGCCCGAAACCAGGCGTCTTGAAGCGGCTGGTCCGGCGCTTCTCCGTCCTCGGTCTGATCGGGCTCGTGATGGTCGTGTTCTGGCTGACCATCGCGGTTATCGGTCCGTGGATCGCGCCTTACAAAAGCGGCGCGCTCTCGTCCATGGATGTGTTCGCTGGTTCCAGCCACGCGTTCCCGCTCGGCACCGACTATCTCGGCCGCGACATGCTGAGCCGGATTCTCTACGGCACGCGTTACACGGTCGGACTGGCCCTCGCGGCTGCGTTGCTGGCGAGCCTGATCGGTACGTTCTTCGGACTGGTTGCCGCCGTGTCGGGCCGCTGGGTCGATGAAAGCCTGAGCCGCCTGTTCGATGCGCTGATCTCCATTCCGAGCAAGGTGCTCGCGCTGGTCGTAATCGCCGCGTTCGGTTCGTCCATCCCCATGCTGACCGGCGTCGCCGCGCTCGCCTACATTCCCGGTGCGTTCCGCATCTCGCGCTCGCTCGCGGTCAACCTGATGACGCTCGAATATGTGCAGGTTGCGCGGGCTCGAGGGGAACGGCTGTTCTACATCGCACGCGTGGAAGTGCTGCCGAACATGATCCATCCGATGCTCGCCGACTTCGGCCTGCGATTTGTGTTCATTGTGTTGCTGCTTAGCGGCCTGAGTTTCCTTGGCCTCGGCGTGCAGCCGCCTAATGCCGACTGGGGCTCGCTGGTGCGCGAGAACATCGGCGGGCTGGCGGAAGGGGCACTGGCAGTGTTGATGCCGGCTATCGCGATCGCGACGCTGACCATCGGCGTGAATCTGCTGATCGATAACCTGCGCCGCCGTGGCGGCCGCGGGCAAGGAGCGGCGCAATGAGCATCGACATGATCCAGGTGAAGGGCTTGCGAGTAGTGGCGGGCACGGCGCCCGACCCCGTGACCGAGATTGTCAAGGGCGTCGATTTTTCGGTGAAGAAGGGCGAGGTGCTTGCGTTGATCGGCGAGTCCGGATCGGGCAAGACGACCATCGCGCTGGCGCTGCTGGGGTATGCGCGGCAGGGGTGTTCCATTAGCGGCGGATCGGTGCGTATCGGCGAGACCGAGGTGCTCGAGCTCGACCAGAACGGCCGCCGGGCGCTTCGTGCGCGTACGGTGGCGTACGTGGCGCAGAGCGCGTCGGCGGGGTTCAACCCGGCGCGCACGATCATCGACCAGGTGACGGAACCCGCGTTGCTGCATCGCCTGATGACACGCGATGCAGCGCGTCGCAAAGCGATCGAGTTGTTTCGCGCGCTCGCATTGCCGGACGCGGAGAAGATCGGCGAGCGCTATCCGCATCAGGTCTCAGGCGGGCAGTTGCAGCGCTTGATGGCGGCGATGGCGCTGATTACGGATCCAGCGGTGGTGGTGTTCGACGAGCCGACGACAGCGCTCGATGTGACCACGCAGATCGAAGTGCTCGCGGCATTCAAGAAGGTGATCCGCGAGCTGGGCACCACGGCCATCTACGTGTCGCACGATCTCGCGGTCGTGGCGCAAATGGCGGACCGGATCGTCGTGTTGAACGGCGGCCGGGTGAAAGAGAACGGCTTGGTGGCGCAAGTGCTCGATGCCCCTGTCGATGCCTACACGCAGCAATTGCTGGCTGCCACGCGCCGGCCGGAACCGGTGCTGTCGGTGCAGACGAATGCGCAGAAACTCGCGCGCCCCTTGCTCGAGATACGCGGCTTGGCAGCAGGTTATGGCCGTATCGACCGATACGGCGCACCGGCCGTGCGTGTGCTCGACGACGTAAGCCTTTCGATTGCCCGGGGCAGCACGTTGGGTGTGATCGGCGAATCGGGCTCGGGCAAGACGACGCTGGCGCGCGTGGTGGCGGGTCTGGTCGATCGGTCGCGCGGCGAAGTTTTCTTCGATGGCAAACCGCTGCCTGCCCAATTGTCGCGCCGTACTCCTGAGCAATACCGGCAGATCCAGATCGTGTTCCAGAACGCCGATACGGCGTTGAACCCGAGCCATTCCATCGCCGACATCCTCAGCCGGCCACTCGCTTTTTATCATCATTTGCGCGGGGCGGCGGCGCGCAAGCGGACGCTGGAACTGCTCGACCTCGTCAAGCTGCCTGCATCGATTGCCGAGCGCACGCCGGGCGGTTTGTCGGGCGGCCAGAAGCAACGCGTGAACCTGGCGCGCGCACTCGCCGCCGATCCCGCATTGATCCTCTGCGACGAAGTCACGTCCGCGCTCGACACGGTGGTCGGCGCCGCGATCCTCGACTTGCTGGCTGAACTACGCCGCGAGTTGGGCGTCTCGTACATGTTTATCAGCCACGACATCTCCACCGTGCGTTCGATCTGCGATGAAGTGATCGTGCTGTACGCGGGACATCGCGTGGAGGCGGGCGAGCGCGACGTGCTCGCGGCGCCGCCGTATCACCCGTACACGGGCTTGCTGGTGGACTCCGTGCCGGCGCTAAAGCCGGGCTGGCTCGATGCCCGCCGCATGATCGGCAGCGCCGCGTTGCCGCAGATGGGGGAGAGTGCCGACATCGCCGAACTGTGCAGCTTCAGGGCGCGCTGTCCGGTTCGTATCGACGGCAAGTGCAACGCCACGCCGCCCTCCATGAAGAAGCTGCCCTCGGGGGCGGAAATTCTTTGCCATCATTCGACGGCCGAACTGAGCCGGCTGCAGACCATCGAGGCGATTGAAGCATGAGCGGACGGTTCGTGCGGCTGGCAGAAACGGAGCGCCGGGCGATAGTCATTACCGTGGATGGTGTGGCGCGACAGGCTGCGGAAGGCGACACGCTGATGGTCGCGTTGCTGACTAGCACGAGGACCTTGCGGGACTCTGAATTCGGCGATGGCCGGCGCGCCGGTTTCTGCCTGATGGGCGCATGCCAGGACTGCTGGGTCTGGACCTCCGATGGCGAACGGCTGCGTGCGTGTACGACGCCGGTGGTAGCGGGCATGTCGATCATCACGCAACTGTCTACAGCCGGGGAGGGCGTATGGCCGCGCGCGTGATTGTGATCGGCACCGGGCCTGCGGGCGTCCGAGCCGCCGAGGCGCTGGTCGAAGTGGGTCTGCGGCCGACCGTGATCGATGAAGGGCGAAGGGATGGTGGGCAGATTTATCGACGGCAGCCGGAAGGGTTCACGCGCTCCTACGACACGCTCTACGGCACGGAGAGTGCGCGAGCGGCCGCGCTGCATGAGAGCTTCGATGCGCTCAGGGGTCGCATTGATTACTTGCCCGAGACGCTCGTCTGGAACATCTCGACGAACGCCGTGCATCTTGTCAGCGGCGCGTCTTACCGGACGCTGGAATTCGATGCGCTGATCATTTGCAGCGGCGCGACGGACCGGTTAATGCCGGTAAAGGGCTGGCATTACGCCGGCACGTATAGCCTGGGCGGCGCGCAAGTCGCGCTGAAGTCGCAGGGTTGCTCGATCGGCTCGCGGGTCGTGCTGATGGGCACCGGGCCGCTGCTTTATCTCGTGGCGGCGCAGTACGTGAAAGCGGGCGCGGCAGTGTCCGCCGTCTTCGATACCTCCACGCTTTTGCAACGGCTCACTGCGCTGCCGAAGCTGCTCGCCATTCCCGCCGCGCTGAAAAAAGGCATCGCGTTGATGAGCGTACTCAGGAAAGCGCGGGTACGGGTGTATCGCGGCGTACGGCCGCTTGAAATCGGCGGATCGCCTGCTCATGGCGTGAGCCACGTAGACGTCGCACTGCAAAGTGGCATGCCGTTCAAGGTGGCCTGCGATGCGGTTGCGCTCGGTTATCACTTGCGTCCGGAGACGCAGCTTGCCGACCTCGCCGGCTGCGAATTTTCCTTCGATGAAGCCACGCAGCAATGGCTTCCTGCAATCGATGAAGACGGCCGCAGCAGCGTCAAGGGGATCTATCTGGCCGGTGACGGCGCGCGTATCCGTGGCGCCGATGCCGCTGAGCGTTCGGGTCGTCTCGCCGCACTCGCCGCGATGCAGGATAGTGGTTTGAAGGTTGAAGGTCTCGCCGCCTTGCGTGAACAACTGCAGGTCTTCAGCCGCTTCGCGGCCGGCTTGCGCGCCGCCTTTCCGTGGCCCGCCCGGTTCGCGAGCATGCTGCCGGACGAGACCATCGTGTGCCGTTGCGAAGCAATTACGGCGGGCGAGTTACGCCGTGTCGTACGCGAGACCGGCGCGCAGGAAGCGAATCGTGCGAAGGCGTTTTCTCGCGTCGGCATGGGTCGATGCCAGGGACGTTTTTGTGCTCACGCGGGCGCTGAGGTGATCGCGGCGGCGGCATCCGTGCCGCTGGCTTCCGTCGGGCGGCTGCGTGGACAAGCACCCGTCAAGCCGTTGCCGGTGACGCTTGTAGCGCAAGAGGAGGCCAGCGAATGACGGTGTCACAACAAGCCGATCGTCGAGCCGATGTGATCGTGATCGGCGGCGGCATCATGGGCACGACTACCGCGTTCTTTCTGCGCCGCCGCAACCCTGCTTGCTCGGTGATCCTGCTCGAGCGTGGCCTGACCGGTAGCCAAGCCAGTGGCGTCAACTTCGGCGGCATCCGCCGGCAAGGCCGTGCGTTGCCGCAGCTCGCGATGGCGAACCGTGCGTTGAACACGTGGCAGCACTCGAAGGAACTGCTGGGCGAGGACATCGAATTCCTGCCGTCGGGCCATACACGGGTGTGCTATCACGCGCACGACGTGGAGACCTTCGACCGCTATGCCGTCGATGCGCGTGCGTATGGCCTCGACCTGGAAGTGCTGCACGGCAAGGCGATGTTCGAACGTTTCCCCTTCCTCGGCCGTGAAGTGCTGGCCGCCTCCATCTCCCCACTCGACGGCCACGCGAATCCGCGCCTCGCCGCGCCGGCCTTCGGCCGGGCGGCTGCGCGTCTCGGCGCGCAGGTGGTAGAGAACACGGAGATCGTGCATGTGGAGAAGGACGGCGACGGCTTTCGCGTGGAGAGTGCGGCGGGCGTGGTGTATCGGGCGGCACGGCTTGTGGTCTGCGCGGGCGCGTGGGCAAGTCAGCTGACCGAGCAGTTCGGTGAGCCGGTGCCACTGCGTGCAAGTGGACCGCAAATGGCTGTCACTGAACCAGTGCCGTATGTCTTCAAGTCGTCGATGGGCGTCTTCACATCGATCAAGCAGGAAAGCATCTACTTCCGTCAGATCCCGCGCGGCAACATCATCGTGGGCGGCGGTCCGCCCGGTCCCGCCGATGCGCTCACTAAACGCGCGTCCGTGCTTCCCATCAACACCGTGCGTCAGGTTGCGCAACTCCGCCGCCTGGTTCCTTCGATGGCGCCGCTGCACGTGATCCGGGTCTGGAGTGGCGTGGAAGGATATCTGCCGGACGGCGAGCCGGTAATCGGCCGCAGTTCGACAACCGACGGCGTGTTCTATGCATTCGGTTTCTGCGGCTCGGGATTCCAGATTGGTCCGGGCGTGGGCGAGACGCTGGCCGAGCTGATCGATACCGGCAGCACGCCGATTCCACTCGATGCGTTTTCGGTCAGCCGGTTTGCGGCGTTTGGGTCGTCACCGCTGGTTCAACACGTGGCGGCGACATCATGAAACAGTCCATGCCGCTGACCGAAGCACGCGCGTTCATCGAAGCTCACTTCGATGAACCTGTGACGCTTGCGCAACTAGCCGAGTTGTCGGCGCTTAGTGTGTCGCGGTTTGCTACCGCGTTCCGGCAGCAATTTGGTTCGTCGCCGTACCGGTATTTATGCGGGCTGCGGATCCAGCGCGCACAGGCTTTGTTGCTTGCGGGCGTGCCAGGGTCGGTGGTCGCGGCTGAAGTCGGCTTCTTTGACCAAAGCCATTTCGCGCGGCATTTCAAGCGCTTCTGCGGGATGACGCCGAGCATGTATTTGGAGCGAGCTCGCGCGAGATGTCTGTCGCAGGGGAGTGCGGGGTTGTTGCGCGGCGGGTCGAACGGGACTGAACCTGCGGAACAGCGAACGTTGTGTCGGGAAACGGCTTAGAAGAATAAACAGAAAGCTTGAAGAAAGACGGTTTAACGCGAGCATCGCGTTAAACGATTGAGTTGCCTGGTTGCTTCGTTCGGCCGCGAAGCAGCGAGCCTTCGAGTCGGTTGCCAATCTACATCCCATCCCGAAGCGCATCCTTCCAGGACGCTTACGTTATCATTCCGCAGATTAAAGCCTTTGGTTTATAGACTCGCCTCATCGCCATCGTGATGAGACGTGGCGGCGCGTCCTGGTGGTCCGCTATGCGGCAACTTCAATACGGGGATTGATCGATGCAACCTATGCGAGTGTCAGAGAAATGGTTTCACCGTGCGTTGTGGTTGATCTCTTTCGCCTTTGCGGGGTTCCTGATCGGCCTGGGCGGGCTCGTTGTGGGGAATCTGCCCGGCGTTGAAGCTCCACCTACGTTGGAATCGTTGATCGATCCGACAGCAAGCGCCGCGATACAAACATCGCTTCAGCAAGCGCAAAGCAACGTGCGCGACGGCGAGTTAGCGGAGGAGTCCGCGCGGCTCAAACTGCAAGCCGCCACGGCGGAATACACGAGCGCGCACGAAACGTTTTCGAACTGGCTCGCCACCCGCACGGCGACAGAGCAGGCCGATCAGAACAAGGAACTCGTCAGTCGTACCCGCTCGTTGGAAACGCTCAATGACAACATCCGTAGCGCTCAAAAGGCCCTCGACCAGATACAGCAGAGCAACGCACAGAATCGGCAAGCGCTGGTGAAGGGACGAACGGCTGAAGCGGCGCTTCGTACCCAGGCTGAAGGGAAACTCGATGCGCTCCAGCGCGGCATCGACATGAAGAATTTCCTCATCCGGCTGGCGATCACCTTGCCCTTGCTTGTGATTGGCGGATGGCTGTTTGCCAAGCATCGCAAGAACCGGTATTGGCCTTTTGTCTGGGGCTTTATATTTTTTGCGCTGTTTGCGTTTTTCGTCGAACTGGTTCCGTACCTTCCTGACTATGGCGGTTATGTCCGGTACATCGTGGGCGTGATCGTGACGATTCTGGTCGGGCGCTATTCCATCAATGGCTTGCAGCGCTATCTGCAAAACCAGAAATCCGCTGAGACGCTGCCCGATGATCAACGTCGCCAGGCGTTGAGTTATGACGTTGCCCAAAGCCGCTTTGCAAAGGGCATCTGCCCAGGATGCGAACGCAAGGCCGACCTGAGTAATCCGAAACTCGACTTCTGCATGCACTGCGGGATCAGCCTGTTCGACGCATGCGCTTTTTGTCAAACGCGAAAGAATGCGTTTGCACACTACTGTCCTTCGTGTGGGAAAGAGGCTGTTGCAAGTTAACCAGCGAGTACAAACATGGTGTGCTCCCTTCCGCCAGGCGGTCCTGAAGACCCCGTTCGCCATCGGCTTGTGATCGTCGAGGGCATCATGGGCTCCGGCAAGTCGACTACCATGCGTTTCATTGCGAAGAGCTTGCAGGAAGCGAATCGGCGGGCGTTGCCCATCCACGAAAGAACCGACCCGCATCCGGTGCGCGCGACCGACGAGCTTGAACACTGGTTCCAGCCATGGCTCGACGCAACGCCCGAACACCTTGCTCAGCGAAGCGTCGCGAGGTGGGCTGCATTCGTCGAAACCATGCAGGCCGGCGACGTAGTGCCGGTCATGGACGGTCAGTTGTTTCACGGTGACCTGACTCACGTGTTTTTGATGGAAGCGGACGCGAGCACCATCGAGCGCTATATGCAGACACTCGCGACAGCCATTGCTCCGCTCAACCCCCTGGTTGTCTACTTTCGACAGGAGGACGTCGAAGAAGCCATTCGACTGGTTTGCGCAGAGCGCGGCGACGAATGGGTGGCGTACCAGGTCAACTGGAAGCTTGCGGCACCCTACAGCGTGCGTCGGAAGTTTGCAGGGCTTGAAGGTCTGATCGACCTGTATCGAGACTACCGGCGAATGACGGACCAACTGTTCGAAAGACTTCCCTTTGACAAGCTGATGATCGAGAACTCGGGGCGGGACTGGCCCACTTATCACCGGCGAGTTCTAAAGGCGCTGGGCTTGCCCGCAAGGGTATGACCGCACTCCGCTAGTCAACCGTACTTGCGGCTCGCGTCGGATCGTCAAGCCTGCCGGGTCGTCAAAAGTTTGATACCCAGACCGACAAATACCAGGCCGCTGCAACGCTTGACCGCATCCACCCACCGGTTAGTACCAAGCCCATTGTGAATGCGGCGAACGCCGAACGAATAGATGGTGTGAACCAGTGCCACGGTGCCTGCCACGGTCAGATACATCACGATGAATTGCGCCGGCAGCGGTTGGTCATGTGTGATGAACTGCGGCATGAACGCAGAAAGGAAAATCAGCGTCTTGGGGTTGCTTCCCGAAACCAATAACGCTTCGCGAAAAATTCTACGTTGGTCCAGGGGGCGAGCGGAGAGTGTATCGACGGCCGCTGCCTTAGGCGTCCGCCTTCTCAACTGCTTCACGCCAAGGTACATAAGATAAACGGCCCCCGCGGCCTTCATACCAAGAAACAAGGGCGGCATGGCTGCCAGCACTGCACCCACGCCCAATGCCACAAGCACCACGACGATCAACTGAGCCAGCAGGTTCCCAGCGATGGTGGCAGCCGTGCCCCGGCTACCAAATCGAACGGTATTGCGGATTACGAGCAGGACGTTGGGCCCGGGGGATATTGTAGTGACGAGGTACGCTATGGCAAAAAGAAACCAGGTATGAAGGGGCATTCTCAGGCTCGCTGGAATATTCTAAAAGATAGATTAATAGTGCCATCGATTAAAGGGCTTGTGCCGGGTCAACGCGTGCTTTCCGAAAGCACAACCGGTGGCATGCGACGTTTCTCGATTCACGGAACAGTTTTAGTCCGGCAAGCAGCCGCCATCAGAGCGACTGCGCCGCCGCACTTAATCGTAGGAGAAAACGCTGCCGAATTTGTCCATGCGTTCGAGTGCCATGCCCGAGCCGCGCACGACACACGTCAGCGGGGCTTCGGCAACGAGCACCGGCAGGCCGGTTTCTTCGGCGATTAGGCGGTCGAGATCACGCAGTAGCGCACCACCGCCCGCGAGCATGATGCCGCGCTCGGCGATGTCGGCGCCGAGTTCCGGCGGCGTGTGTTCCAGCGCGATCTTGACCGCCGATATGATCTGGTTCAGCGGATCGGAGAGGGCTTCGAGGATTTCATTGCTCGAGACCGTGAAGCTGCGCGGTATGCCTTCGGACATGTTGCGGCCCCTCACTTCCATCTCCAGGACTTCGGAGCCCGGGAACGCGGAGCCAATTTGCTTCTTGATCGCTTCGGCGGTCTGTTCACCGATCAGCATGCCGTAGTTGCGACGGATATAGTTGACGATCGCGTCGTCGAACTTGTCGCCGCCGACGCGCACGGAACCCTTGTACACAATGCCGCCGAGTGAAATCACGCCCACTTCGGTGGTGCCGCCGCCGATATCGACCACCATCGAGCCGGTCGCCTCGGACACGGGCAGGCCGGCACCGGTCGCGGCGGCCATTGGTTCTTCGATCAGGTAGACCTGTGACGCACCGGCGCTATGCGCGGCTTCCTTGATTGCACGTCGTTCGACCTGGGTGGACCCGCACGGCACGCAGACAACAATGCGCGGCGATGGCGCAAACATGCGCGCTTCGTGCGCCATCCGGATGAAGTGCTTGATCATCTGCTCGGTGATGCTGAAGTCGGCGATCACACCGTCCTTCATCGGGCGGATGGCTTCAATGTTGCCCGGTACCTTGCCGAGCATTTGCTTGGCTTCCTTACCCACTGCCAGAATGGTTTTTTTGCCATTGGGGCCACCTTCCTGACGAATCGACACGACTGAGGGTTCGTCGAGGACGATACCCTTGCCGCGCATATAGATCAGTGTATTTGAGGTGCCGAGATCAATCGCCAGATCGTTTGAAAAGTAGCTGCGCAGAAAACCGAACATTCAAAATCCTGTCTTGCTTGATGCCAGGCGCTTGGCATCGCCACGTACGACCAAGACGCGGTCGGGAAAGGAAAGAATAACAGTTTCCTAACGGCGGGGACGCGGCCATCCCGCGGGCTCGCATGAAACCGCAAATGCCAGAGCACATTACAACGGCTTACCGCAGCCGCAAAACAGTATTCGTCATAGCGCCATTTGCGTTTTCACGGACCCTATTGTCCCTAAGCTTCGGCTAAGTGGGCTGCGGCAAAGTCCTGTTCGACAGCAGACTTAATGCTCCATTAATGCAGGCGATCTCATTCGATGTGCAAGACGTAGTTGGCTTGTGCCGGGTGATAAGCCACGACTCAAAGTCAGCTTGAACGCGACAGGGAAGCGATGCCTGACGATCTCATAGACGACGAATTCTGGTCGCTCATTGAACCCTTGCTTTCTACATGCGCATCGCAAGACCGCCGGCATGTGGGTCGCAAGCCAACGCCGGATCGGGCCGTGCTCACCGGCATTGTGTTCGTGCTGCGATCGGGTATTCCCTGGAACCTGCTGCCGCAAGAAATGGGCTACGGGTCGGGCGCTGTCTGCTGGCGACGACTGATCTCATGGCAAGAGGCCGGAATCTGGCCATCTATTCGCGAAACCCTCCTGGCCGAGCTGCGTCGTCGTGGCCAATTCAACGAGGCACGTGCCATTGCGGACAGTTTGTCGATTCGGGATGTACTGGCGGGAAGCAAGCCGGCCGGCGTTCTACGGGTCAGCGCAAGATCGTCAGAAAACACCCCAAGCAACCGCTAAGGACCAGCCGAAACGCCGGTGTTTTTCGGACGCGATAATATTAATTAGATATCCGATACAGTTATCGAAGCGAGCTCGTAAATAACGAGCCGACGGCATTAAGCCGGGACTTCGTAGCAGCGAAGCTTCGGTGCGGTATCAGGATCTGGATAAGGAGACCAGGGCCCTGACAGCAGGCGCAACGGTTGGGTCGCGAGGACTTCCGCTTCGTTTCGCTCACGCACGGTCAGCGGCGGAGTCCCCGTGGGCTGAGAACTGGCTGCTTCATTGACCTCGCACCGAACTGCCTTTCCGTCTTTCAGCCGGACATCCGTTGTGTACGAATCGGGCGTTGTCGACGCGCACGAAGCCGTAGCAATGACCGTGAAAGCAAGCAGCAGCAATTTCTGCGATTTCATCACAGACCCCCTCGTGCTCGGATACGTAAAAGCACATCTGTATTTCTATCACACCTCTTGCTAGCCGGAAAGAGCCCGGAATTCTTGCCGGATGTCTTTCGCAAACACCGCTTACGTCTCAGATTCCGCAACCGGGAGCACAAGAGGGCAAGCTCTGCGGCCCATAGGACAAACCCGTATCCAGGGGGAAACCTTCCGCCGTGAAAGGTTGGCGAAGGATAGCGAACCGTAGAATTTCTTCGGCGATTAGCAAGGCGTTTAAATCTATTGACGCCAGCCCGGCTTGCCGGGTTTAACGGAGACAAAAAAATGACCTACGCTTCACGAAAATTCAATCGTCTGGGCAAATACGCATTCTCGTCGATTCTGGCGTTTGGCTCATTTTGCGCGCTTACGCAAGCGGCGCACGCAGCGGACCCCGAGAAGGTCACCATCATGGTGGGGGGGATCACCAAGCTCATCTACCTGCCGGCGCGTCTTACCGAACAACTCGGATACTTCAAGGCGGAAGGCCTTGATGTCGAACTGCTATCGCAGCCTGCCGGGGTGGACGCGGAAAACGAACTGCTCGCTGGCGCCGTGCAAGCGGTGGTCGGTTTCTATGATCACTCCATCGACTTGCAGGCGAAGGGCAAGGAAGTCAAAGCGATTGTGGTATTCGGCCAAGTGCCGGGTGAAGTGGAAATGGTTGCCTCCAAGCAGGCAGACACGATCAAGAGCATGGCCGATGTGAAGGGCAAGACACTGGGCGTAACCGGCCTGGGTTCGTCCACAAACTTTCTCACGCAGTACCTGGCGCATCTGAAAGGCATACCGAACTCTGAGTACACGGTGCTGCCTGTTGGCGCGGATAACAGTTTCATCGCGGCGATCAAGCAGAACCGGATTGACGCTGGTATGACGACTGAGCCGACTGTGTCGCAACTGCTGAAATCCGGCGACGCGAAGGTGCTGGTCGATATGCGCAGTCTCGAAGGCACGCGCGAGGCGCTCGGCGGGACCTATCCTGCCTCGAGTCTCTACGTTCAGAGCGCATGGCTCGATACCCACAAGGATGCGGCGCAAAAGCTTGCCCGGGCCTTTGTTCACACGCTGCAGTACCTGCATACGCACACGGCCGACGAAATTGCAGCACAGATGCCGAAGGACTACTACGGCAGTGACAAAGCACTCTACGTGAGCGCGTTGAAAGCCTCTCTGCCGATGTACACCGCCGACGGCAAGATGCCGGCCGACGGTCCTGACACCGTGCTGAAGGTACTCGCCGGGTTTAATCCGTCGGTGAAAGACAAGCATATCGACCTGTCGCGTACGTTCACGAATCAGTTCGTCAGCCAGGTGAAGTAAGCGCAACTCGCACCTCGCATCTCAACAAAAGGCACCCAATGAATCAAGTCACCGCTCAAAGCGGGCCCGCGATCGAGTTTCGCAATGTGTCATGCCGCTTTATATCTCCCGATGGCCACGCAACCGTTGCCTTGCGCGAATTCAATATGTCGGTTGCAAGGGGCGAGTTCGTGGCCATTGTCGGGCCGACCGGTTGCGGCAAGTCGACCACGCTCAGCATGATCACCGGGTTGCTCAAGCCGACGACGGGCGAGGTTCGTGTGATGGGGAACCTGGTGGACGGTATCGATCCACGCATTGGATTTGTGTTTCAGGCGGATGCCGTGTTCCCGTGGCGCTCGGTACTCGATAACGTCGCGGCCGGTCCAATATACCGGGGGCGTTCGAAGGCGGCGGCGCACGAATTGGCTCATGACTGGATTCGCCGCGTCGGCCTCGAAAAGTTCGCGAAGCACTATCCGCACCAGTTGTCCGGTGGCATGCGAAAGCGTGTGGCGCTCGCCCAGACGTTCATCAACAATCCCGAGATTCTCTTGATGGACGAGCCGTTTTCCGCGCTCGACATGCAAACGCGCACGCTGATGCAGGATGAGCTCCTGCAGTTGTGGTCGGGCAATGCGGGTTCCGTTGTGTTCGTCACCCACGATCTGGAAGAGGCGATCGCGCTTGCGGATCGTGTGTTCGTGCTCAGCGCACGGCCGGCGACGCTCAAGCGGGTGTACGAGATCGACTTGCCCCGTCCCCGCGTGACATCGGAAGTCCGATATGAGCCGCGCTTTATAGAAATCTCGCGCGATATCTGGCGAGACCTGCGCGAAGAGGTGCAAATTGGCTAACTACGGAACCATGAAAATGAAGGACACCGCCCTCCCGCGACAAATCGATGCAGCTTCACTCGCCCAAGACGAACAGATCGCGCAGCGGCGCATTCGCATACGCAAATGGACGATCATTTCTCTACGTATTGCCGTGCTTGTATTCGTGCTCGGCGGATGGGAAATGTCGGCGCGTCTGAAATGGATCGATTCTTTCTTCTTTTCGATGCCGTCGCTGATCTATCTGCAGTTGGTCGAATGGTTCACTAACGGCACGTCGCAAGGACCGCTCTGGATGCAGGTTCTCGTGACGCTCGAAGAAACCGTTCTCGGCTTTCTGATTGGTGCGGCAGGGGGCATTGTCTGCGGCATTGCGCTGGGGCGCAACAAACTGTTGTCGGATGTTTTCAGCCTCTATATTCAGATCGCCAACTCGATCCCGCGCGTTGTGCTCGGCTCGGTGTTCGTGATCGCGCTGGGTCTCGGGATGGCGTCGAAGGTTGCGCTAGCCGTAGTTATGGTGTTCTTCGTTGTGTTCGGTAACGCGTTCCAGGGTGTTCGCGAGGCCGACCGGTACATGATCGCCAACGCGCAAATCCTGGGGGCGTCCAAGCATCAGGTAACTATGACCGTCGTGATACCGTCTGCGCTCAGCTGGATTCTTGCAAGCTTGCACGTGAGCTTCGGGTTCGCGCTGGTTGGTGCAGTAGTCGGGGAGTTTCTCGGCTCGAAGCAGGGTATTGGCTTGCTGATTTCAACCGCGCAAGGGGCATTCAACGCAAGCGGAGTGTTCGCTGCAATGATCGTGCTTGCCGTGGTTGCGCTTGCCGCTGATTACCTCCTGACAAGTCTGGAGCGGCGTCTTCTTAAATGGAAACCCGCGGCATTCTGACAGTTAGATTAGTTGTTACCTGAGTAACATGACTCCGGTGATGCAGGGCGGCCTACCGATGCGGTTGTAGTTGTTTTACTGCTACCGGTGGGGTTCGTCAGCGTCTCCGAAGTCACGTCGTTGTTGGCTTCGAAGCGCTTATGACAGCATGCCTAACCAATTGCGGTGGGCGTGGGCGCCCGCGTGGATCAAGTAGATTTGCAGACTTGATTCTTTCGCGGGGAAGCGCCGTGCTGAAGGAAACGTGGGTGGAATGTGTATTCCGCGATTGGCGACGATCCTGGTCTCGACGCTCTCAACATCTATATTCGCCGGCAGCACAAGCAGCCCGGCATTCCGGCAGGACATGTCCCGAATTTACGTGGACTCGCTTATATTATTCGTGCTCCATAACAAGAGGTAATTGGTACTTTCACCAACGTATTTCCGGAACTCATGAAAGATTGACGAAGGATTGGGGTAGTTAAGCTTCGTTCGGTATTGAACGAATCATAAGAACCTATTCCAACATGAAGTCATGAGGAGAACGTCGTGAAAAAGACCACTATGTTATTGGCAGCGAGCGCAGGCACCCTGATAGCCGGAAGCGCGTACGCTCAGTCGAGTGTCCAGCTTTATGGCC
>NZ_AEJF01000117.1 GCF_001028175.1 Caballeronia mineralivorans PML1(12) | reverse complement strand
CATCACAAACCAGACGTGGTCGGCGGGTGGTAACTATACGTTCGGCATTGTGCGCGCCAATGCGGGCTACTTCCGTTACCTGGGTAATCAAGGCTCGCTCGGCCAGCGTCAGGACAACGCCTGGACGGTGTCGCTCAAGTTGGCGCCGAAGGGCGCGTTCGACTACGAGCTTGGCTATCAGCAGATGCGCGTGAAGAACGCCGCGTACGACACCAATGGCGATATCCCGAATGCGAACATCGGTGCTTTCGACCCCACGTCGGGCCTCCACAACGGCTACAAGGAGACGTTGTACGGGTCGATCTTCTATCACCTGTCCAAGCGCACCGAAGTGTATCTGGCTGGCGACTACATGAGGCTGCATGGCGGTTATACGGTTGGAAGCACGTTTGGCGCGACTAACCAGCTCGAGCTGACCTCGGGCATTCGGACCCGTTTCTAAACGACCAGTCACTGCGGTGTCGGCTCTGTTTGCCGACACCGGGGTCGACCGGGTCACCATTCATCCGCTTGTTCGCTTGTTCGTTAGCGATTCCCGCTTTAACGCGCCAAAGCTTTTGTTACTACTGCTCGGCGCTGGCTGCGGTTGCAACTTTTTGTGCCGTACAGTCCTGCTTATATTCAGCACTAAGCCGCCTTTCGGCATGGTCCAGATCATCCGGATAAGGAGCGTTGGCTGAGCTTGCGTCGTAACCCGCGGCTTCGAGTTCGTAGAGTTCGTTCATCACCTGCTTGTGTGTAGCAGGCGCCTGGGTGTGGGTGAACGGGTAGTCATTGCACTGCTGCGCTGTAAGCGTTGGTTCCGCGAAAGAAACCGTGCTTGCAATCAAGAGCGGAGAAAGAACAAGCAGTTTAAGCGTCGCTTTCATAAAACCTCCTTAAGATCATATCTAACGCACGTCGACCGGCTCGCTCGCACAAACTTGTCTGCATGCGGTTAAAAACAGGATAAGGAGATCCTCATAACGCCAAGCTGGCGAGATCATTAAGAATTTGTCATTTTTCGGAGGCGGGTTCGCGGAGTTTGTGGCGCGCCGTTTTTGTTATGGGAAACGGTTGAGCAGCAGGGCGCCTGGTCTGGTATCGCGCTGTAAAACTTCTCGACCATAGGGCAGAAAGCAGCAGTGGAATGCGCCGTTTTCATAACAGACCCGCGGCTGCGACGTAGAAGGCTTTCAAAACGCAAGCCTAGGGCGGGCGCGATCCGGCATGAACTATTTTTCGCTATCGAACGTGTACATGCGCGAATGTTCAATAGCGTGGAGCCTTGAGCGGACTTCCATAACGGGCGAAGTGAGGAGCGCCGAGGCGGCCCTCACGTACTCTGCGCGTGTACTTGATGCGCACGCCGCTCGCTCAGCAACAACCCCCACGGCCGGAAGTATCGAGCCTCATTCCGTGCAGACCGCGATAAGGCGGCACCTCAGGCGAACTCCATCCATCGAGCATCTGGGGCGCGAGCTGATATACCTCGACACCCAAGGGGCGGCACACTTCGAGCGGGTCTCGCGCGTCGGGACCCCACATCGGCAACGACAGGTCTCCGCCAGGACAGGTCGACAGCGCGCAAAGCAGATCGATCTCCGCGAAGAACTCCAGGTAGTCGCCTTTCTTCGCCGGACACGCCTTCATGAAATATTGATCGTTCAGATTGAGCCCCGTGCACTGGAACACATTCAGTACGTCGTGCACATCGAATTCGGTGAGACCGTGCGGTGCGATCGCGCGTGTCAGGTTCGAATGGCAATGGAAATCGAAATCTTCGCCGGTCAGCATCCGGTTCACATACGGATCGCAGCGTGTACCCAGCAGGTCGTGAACGCGTCCGCCATGTTCATCGATTCCGTAGCCGGCGAGGGTATCGTCGGTGATCGTCACAAGCGGCCGGAGATAGGGCAAGGTCGACCACAGGCGGTCGAACGTGCTGACATGCGCCTGCTGCAACTGGCGCGTGCGCGACGCCCAGAAGCGTTCGCGCGGATTCTGCAGATTCCAGATGTTGAGGTCCGCGACCTGCGGCCCTTCAATGGTCACGATCCGGAACACGTGTCCAGCCGGCACTTTCCACGCGTAGCCCGAGCGGATTGGCACCACGGCCGAATCCACCAGGGTGCGGGTGTCATGTGCTGATGCAACCCGCGAATAAAAATCGCGATCGACTTCGAGCGCGGAACCCTGGGTTACCTGATAAGCGGCAGGATGGTTCAACATGGTCTTTATCTCCTGAATGGGTTGACGTGAGGCACGTAGCCTCGTTCGCAATAGAACGCAAAAAGGACACTAAAAAGAAACGCTTCAAAGAAGATCGATCAGTGCTTCTTCCGAGCGGTCCAGGTAGTCGGAAAGTTTCTTGCTTGCACGCTTGTGTTCCCCGGCCACGATCAGATCGTAGAGTGCGCGATCGCGCTCGATCCATGGCAACTGGAAGCGTCGTTCGTCGGGTGCGGCGGAGAACAGCAAGCGCAACTGCGCGAGAATCGTGCGGAAGAATTGATCGAGCAGCGCGCTGCCGATCATCTCCACAATGTGCTGATGAAACCGGAGGCTATGCGTGCCTACGCTTCGCCAGTCTTCTTGCGACGCGGCTTGGGTGGCCGCATCGCAAGCCGCTGCCATGGCGTGCAGAACGGCCGGATCGGGCATACCTGGCAACGCAAGCGCCTGCAGTTCCAGTGTACGCCGGACACGGAAGATGTCGCGTACATCGGTGCGGGTGAGTGTGCGCACCACCACTCCGCGATGCCGATAATGCACCGCCAATCCCTCGCGGCAAATCTGCCGCAGCGCCTCGCGCAGCGTATTACGCGACACGTCGTAAGCCTTTGTAAGCTCGGCTTCGGTAAGAGCTGTGCCCGGAGGCAGGTCGCCGCAGATGATCTTGTCGCGGATCTGCGTGACGATGCGCTCGGTCACGGACTCTTCTTCAATGTGCTCGGTCGCGGTCTTTTTTGGGGGCACGCGGGAGTCGGAAACGGATCTGGTCATGCGAGCTGGAGGTCTTTAAGAAAGTGCGCGACGCGGGAATCCTTGTCGAACGCCGTCATGACGCGAGGCGCGGCGTCCGCCACGATCGAGCCATTCTCCAGGAAGATTATCCGATCTGAGATGCGGAATGCGAAATTGATTTCGTGCGTGACGATCACCATCGTCATGCCTTCGCGCGCAAGTTGCTCGATGACTTTCAGGACCTCGGCCACCAGTTCGGGATCGAGCGCGGAGGTCGGTTCGTCGAAGAGGACGATGGAGGGTTTCATCGCCAGCGCCCGTGCAATCGCCACCCGCTGCTGCTGGCCGCCGGAGAGCTGGTGCGGATATTTATGCGCATGAGTGGCCATCCCCACCTTCGCCAGCATCTCCATGCCCAGCGCGCGCAATGCGGCCCTGGAGCCACGTTCGTGATAGCGTGGCGCGAGCGTCACATTGTCGAGCACGCTACGATGCGGGAACAGGTTGAAGCTCTGGAACACCATGCCGATATCGACAATGCCGCGCATATGCTCGCGATGCGATACGGCCCGCCGCGCCTTGCTTGCACCCCATTGGAACAGCTTGCCGTGCAGCACGATCTCGCCGTCGTCGAGTGGTTCCAGACCGTTGAGCGTGCGGATCAGCGAGGTCTTGCCCGAACCCGACGGCCCGATTACAGATATCACTTCACCTGCCTGCACCTTGAGGTCGACGCCCTTCAGCACTTCATGCACGCCATAGGTCTTGCGCAAGCCGACCGCTTCAAGCGCGACGCGGCCGGTCTTTCCAACTTGCGCCGCCGGTGCGGTAGCGAGCGCGGCCGGTTCCACCTGACTAAACGCCACGGGCTCCCTGCGCGCAACGTCCAGCCGCTGCTCCAGCATCTTCAGCGCGTACCCGACCACCGTCACGATCAGCACGTAGTAAAACGATACGGCGAGCATCGTCTCGAGGACCTTGAAGTTCTGCGTGTAGAGGCGCTCGCCCACGAGCAGTATCTCGGCGAGCGAGATCACGGACACGAGCGACGTGAGCTTGACGATGGTGATGTATTCGTTGACGAGCGACGGCAAGGCCACGCGAAACGCCTGCGGCACTACAACCAGCCGTTGCAGGCCGAGGTATCTAAGCCCGAGCGCGCGGCCCGCTTCGAACTGGCCCCGGCCGATGGAGAGCAGGCCACCCCGGTGAATCTCGGCTATATAGGCGGCTTCGCTGATCGATAGCGCAATCAAGCCTGCCCAGAAGGGATCGGCGAGCACCACGCTCGATGCCGGGAATACTTGCGGCAGGTTGTACACAAAGATTAGCAGTACCAACAGCGGCAGGCTGCGAAACAACCAGATGTACGTGGAACACGCCATGCGCAATGGTGCGACACGCGATTGCTTGCCGAGCGCCAGCAGGAACCCAGCCACGATCCCGATGATCCATGTAGCGATGCTCAGCTCGACTACGTGCCAGGATGCGCTCCAGAACGCCTTGTCGGCGAGTAGTGACAGGGCGTAGTGCCAGTCGAAAATCATTAAACTCTCTCCTCAGGGCGACGCAGCCGTTCAAGCGCACTGCGAGGCCCGTGACTGGGTCGTGATTCTTAGTTAGCCGCGCCAAGCGCTTGTGCGATCTCCGCGCTGGTCGGTTCGGCGACGTTGTAGCGCTTGAGCAGCGTTGCGTACTCGCCGTCATGCTTCATCGTGTCGAGCGCGCCTTTTACCGCCGCGAGCAGCGCCGGATCGCTCTTGGCTACCCCCAGGCCCACAACCACCGGGAAGAGTGGCGTTGTTGACGTGATCGCGAGACGCCCGCCCATCTTGTCGACGGTCATTTTCGCAACGGCCGAGTCCTCGAACTGCGCATCGACGGCGTGTGCCAGCAGCGCTTGGGAGGCCTGTGGCGAGGTCTCGAACTCGCGTACATCGATGGGAGCCAAGCCCTTCGGTACACAGGTATCCTGACTAATCTTCGCCAGTTTCGGGATCCACGAGGCGCCCTTAATCGAACTCACGCGTTTGCCGCACAGCGCCTCGGGTGTGGCGGGCTTGAAGCCGCTGCCGGTCAGCGCGAGGAGCGAGCCGCCGGTCTTGAAGTAGGGCACGAAATCGATCTGTTTTGCGCGCTCGGGCGTGACGTATAACGCGGACGCGATGACGTCGATACGCTTCGCGTTGACTCCGAGGATCAGGTTCGCGAAACGGGTGTCGACGAAAAGCGGCTTGAGTTGCAAGTGCGACGCGAGGGTCTTCATGAAATCGGGATCGAGTCCGGCGGGCGTTTCGCCATCCATGAACGCGTACGGGGGATAGGTCAGGTCGGAGCCGATGGTGAGCGTGCCGGCGGCAATGGTGGGCGGCGCCTGCGTGGCGGCGTTAGTCGCGGTCTGCAGGACCAGCAGCATCAAACCGGTGACCCCGGCAATCAGGGCGCGACGGGGCGAGAAAGACGGACGATACGGTTGCATTGACGTTCCCTTTCTGTGGAAAGAACCGCTCTTAGCGGTTTATATTGTTGAACAATATATGAACTGTTGTTCAACAAAATAAGGATGTCAAGATTTTATAAAGACGCGGCGACAGGCCGTCGACAACACGCCATTACCCGTGTTTTCAAGTTCGGCGATGGATTGGGCGGACAAGAGGCTCGTCGTGCCACACGCGGGCGAGACGATTGAGCGTTCCGTCGATGAGATCAACGCGAAACGCCAGAACATGAAGACGGGCGGGGAGCGATGGGAAAGGTGACTGAGAGTCTGGCGCGCGGCCGGCGCGCTTGAATTACCGGCCGTTCTTGCCTTGCTTTGAAATGCCGCCGTGCAAATCGTCTACCCGGCGTCCGGCACCCATGTACGGGTCCCTTCAATCGGCCAAATCTCATCGGACAGCACGACGATGTCGACCGGCTTGGGCGTGTTGTCGCCCTGGCCCTGGATCTTCACGATGTCCTGAGGGCAGGCGGAGAACGCGACAAAGCAGTCCATCTCGGCTCGCAGAGTGATGTAGTCGCCGGGCTGCGTCACCGTGGGCAGCGTGTGAAGCGTGATGCCGTCGGGTTGAACGCGTATGTTCATGAAGATATTGAACGATGCGAGGTTGGGACGCGGCGGCGTGACGCCCAGTTCGAACATGCCTTCGAACATGTTGTCGCAGCAATTGCGATGGTAGCCGCGCACGCCCAGTAGTTGGTAACGCTTGCGGTCGCATGCGGCCATGAAGGTATCGTGCACACCGGGCGTGGTGTCCTCGACCACCGTCAGGACGGGATGACGTTCGTTGGTCACGAACGTGTCGCCCATTACGGGATTGAGACGCTGGTTCCAGACCCGCGTGGTTTCCATGCACATGTATTCGTTCAGGTTGTAGGCATTCCATGCCCAGCAGTCGACGACCTGCGTTCCATGTGTATTGACGACACGGACTGCTTGTCCGGCGCTGAGGCGGACCGCCTTGCCGTGACCGGCAGGCACTTCGATACTGCGATGAGGTGACGTTGTCATGAGCGTGAGGGTGTGGGGTTGAAGCGGAAAAGGAATTGGCGTAACCGGTCCGAAGAAGGGTTGTCGAATAGTTGCGTGGGCGGCCCTTCTTCGACAATCCGGCCGCCGTCCATGAAGACGGCGCGGTCGGACACCTCGCGTGCGAAACCTATTTCGTGGGTGACCACGATCATCGTCGTGGACCTTGCGGCAAGTCCGCGCATCACGGCCAGCACTTCGCCCACGAGTTCGGGATCGAGCGCGCTGGTAGGTTCGTCGAAGAGGATCACCTCGGGGTCCATGGCGAGCGTGCGGGCAATGCCCACCCGCTGCTGCTGGCCGCCTGACAGACTGGCGGGATAAGCGCCGCGCTTGGCTTCGAGCCCGACCTGCCGCAAGGCTTCGAAGGCGGCGTCGCTGGCGGCGAGGCGCGGCATGCGCTTCACCGACATCAACCCTTCCATGACATTCTCGAGCACCGTCATGTGCGGCCATAAGTTGAAGCTCTGAAACACCATGCCGATGCGGCTGCGCTGGCGGCGGATTTCGCTTTCGGGAAGCGGGCCCTGCCGTCCACCGCCGCGCATGCCGATCCTCTCGCCGCCTATCCATACCGATCCCGCATCGGGCGGCGAGAGCCAGTTCAGGCATCGCAGCAGCGTCGACTTGCCCGACCCCGAGGGACCGAGCACGCAGACTACTTCTCCCCGCATGACGGTCAGGCTGACGCCATCGAGTATGCGATTCGAACCAAACGACTTGACGATGTTCTCGGCTTTCATCGCAATGGGTTTCGGGGTTTCGATCATCGGTTCGTTTTCATCGTGGAAGGGCGCTCAGGTGAGCGCGCCCGAGACGTTGCTCCCACAAGCGGGTCGAGAAAGCGACAAGCGAAGTCACCGCCCAGTACACGAGCGCCACGACGAAATAGACTTCGAGCGGCGCATAGGTAGTGGAGACCACTTCCTTCGCGGCGAACATGAACTCGTGCACCGAGATCACCGAGAGCAACGCCGAGTCCTTGATCAGGCCGATGAGCAAGCCCGTCATGGTCGGCAACAGAAGCGGCAGCGCCTGTGGCACCACGATCTTGCGAGTAATGACAAGCGGCGACATGCCGATCGCGATACCGGCCTCTATGGTTCCCGCGGGCACTGCTGTCACGGCCGCGTTGATCGCCTCGGCGACATAAGGCGCGTAGTAGATCGCGAGCGTCGCGACACCGACGAATCGCGCGGGAAGCAGCACGCCGAAGTCGGGCAATACGAAGAACATGACATAGAGCAGCACCAGTAGCGGCAATCCGAGGGTCACAGCGGTATAGGCCTTGATGAACGAGACGAGCAGACGACCGCCGCGTCGCTGGCCTATCGCGAGCGCGATGCCGAGCACAATCGCAGTCGTGCCGCTCGCGATGCAAAGCCACACGGTGCTGCCGAATCCACTCGCAAGGCTCGTCCAGTAACCGGTCAGAACGCTCAGGTCGAACTTCACGACGCGACTCCCGCGCTGAGCCGCCGCGTCGCGATGGAGCGGCCAGTGCGGCGTGCCAGATGAATCACTGGCAAGGCCACCGCGAGATAACCGATGCTGACGAGCAGCATCACCTGCGTGGACGTATAGGTCCGCGCGATCACCATCTGCCCCGCATAGGTGAGTTCCGTCACGGCGACGACCGATGCAAGCGGCGTGGTCTTCAGCAGCATGGTGAATTCGTTGATCAGCGCGGGAAGACTCGCGCTCAGCACTTGCGGCAGGGCGATGCGACTCCAGATACGCCATCGCGGCATGCCGAGCGCGACTGCGGCTTCGATTTGTCCCGCCGTCACCACACGCAGATTGCCGCGCAAAATCTCCGCGGTGTACGCGCCGCTGTTCAAGCCGAGCGCGAGCGCGGCAGCTAGCATCGGCTTGCCGCCGAGTCCTACCAGTGGCAACGCAAAGAACAGCACGAACAACTGCACGAGCGACGGCGTGCCGCGCATGAAGCTGATATAAAGCCGTGCACCCCAGCGCAGCGGCGCGTGCCCACCGAGTTGCAGCGCGAGCGCCAGGTGCCCGAAGACGAGACTTCCCGCCGCGCCGAGCAGCGTCAGTTCCAAAGTCAGCAGCCAGCCGTCGATCAAAAATGGCAGGCTGCGGATGACTTGCGGATCGAACCCCATGGATGCGTTTTCCCGGACTCAGAGATCGTCGAGTTCTTCAGCGGCCGAGAGCTCGAGCGCACCCGGCACGTCGTTACCCGGAATCCCGGTGCAGCAGGCCGAGACGATGAACACGGTGTCCGTCACTACCCGGCAGGCGATGAAATCGCCTTCGCGCGTCACATTGGGAAGCGGTTCGATACGGCCGTCCTGATGCAGTGCGACGTTCATGAAAAGATTGATCGGGTCCGGCAGCTTGGGTGGCGTCAGTCCGCACGACTCGATAACCGCGCTGACCGATTCCACGCAACCGGTCTGCCCCGCATAAGCTTTTTCGCGCAGGAATGCATTGGTCGAGGCGGGCAGCAACAGGTCATGCCTGCCGCTCGTGTCCTTGCCGAGCACCATCATCGCGCGACGGCGGTTCGTGACAATGCGCATGCCGGCTTGCAGCACGTATGAATTGCTGAACACGCGGGTGTGATGCACCGACATGAATACGTCCGGATTGTCGCGGCTGAAGCCGAACATCGACGCTACTGCGCCATGCGCTTTCGCTTCAATACGAAGAATCTGTCCTCGCTTTACGTCGATTGCCCGGCTTTCTCCGGCGGGAACGGCGACTCTCACCGGCGCCAGCGGCGCGCGCGTTGGCGTGTCTTTCAATAGCAGCATGTCGTGGCTCGTTCAGGCGTCGCAGCCGGCGGCGTGCGTTGCGGAATGGATGTCGATGCGGATGTCGGTCACCTTCAGACCGTTCCCCGGGATGATGTCCTGCGGGCATGACGAGACCGCGCAGATCAGGTCCTCGAGCACCTCGAACGAGATGAAGTCGCCGGGCTTGCTGGTCGGGTCGGTCACCTTCATGCGACCGTCCGGCGTTACCGGACCATTCTGAAACAGGTTGAACGGTTCCGGCACATTGGAAGGCGAGATGCCGTAAAGCGAGAGGCCTGCATGCATGTTGTCGAGGCAGTTGCGGTGACCTTCGACGTTGAAGTCGACCGTGAAGCGAGTGTCGTCGCAGGCGGGTACGTTGGCGTCGTGAATGCCGACGGTATCTTCCAGCACGCGAATCAGCGGCCGGCCAAGCGACGAGTACAGCGCATCGCCCACCGCGAAGAAAAGCGTGCCCAGTTGCCTGCGCGTGTGAGTGGGCGAGAGCTTCTCGGCTGGATCGCTCGCGACTACCGCGACGAAATCGGCAGCCTGCTGGCCGTCGACATCGATGATCGAAAGACGCTGGCCTGCTTTGACTTCGAACGTGCGTCCATGTCCTGCTTTCACAATCAGTGTTTCGGGCTGGCTTGTCATGGCGCTCATGTCACTGTGCCGGGATGAAGTCGCTCGACGGCGTGTCGAAGGTCACGCCGAGATTCGCTTTCTGCAGCTTCGCGAGTTCGCCCGACTTTTTCATCGCAACGATCTGGTCGCTGATGGCCTTGTTCAGACGCGTATCGTCCGGGCGCGTCGCCCATGCGATCCATTGCGACGGTCCGAGTTCGCCGGTCTGTTTGACCTTGCCGGGATTCTGCTTGACGACGCCCGCGAGCACAGTGAGATCGTCGAACACGAAGTCGGCGCGTCGCGTCATGAGCGCGGCGACTGTTTGATCGACGCTATCGACCGTCAGCAACTGGATGGGCGCGAGGCCCTTCGCCGTGAGCGTTTCGTTGAACGATTTAAGTATCTGCTCCGGTGTGCTTGCGCTCTTGACGGCCGCCGTGAGACCTGCGAGAGACTCGACCGTTGCCTTCTGCGGGATCTTCGTGAAGTCCGAACGAACGAGCGCGCCATTCACGGTCTTGCTGACCGGGGAGGTGTAGGAGAGACGCTTGGCGCGCTCGGCGGTCACGTTGAGCGCGGAGCCTTCCATGTCGAACGAATGAGCGAGCAGGCCGGGGATGATGCCGCTGAACGCCATGCGCTGGTATTCGATTGTCACACCGAGATGCTTCGCAACTGCTGCCATGATCGCGGGATCGTAGCCGACGATCTTGTCATTGGCGTCCGTGTATTCGTAGGGTGCGAATGTCGGATCGATCGCGACGATCATCTTGCCGCGGCTCTTGATGTCGTCGAGTGTGTCGGCTGTGGCCGTCATTGCGTGCATCAGCGTGACGGCTGCAACGAGCAAGAGCGGGGCAACGAGTTTGGTACGGTGCTTGAACATCTGTCCTGACTCCGTGAATGATTGATCATGACTGCGGCTGTAGTCACGTCATTGCACGATCCATACCAAGCACGGCGTTACGATCCTCTTGTTTCAGGGTGATCTATTGTGAAACGTATGTTTCTAAACGATATGAGTAGAAATTTAAGTTTCTTGGTAACGGCAGCCAGCCTATAATCGGCGCTTGACTGCCGAGAATGGTCCGCACTGCATGAGTGCGATTCACCGGGAGTGCACTCAAAGGGTGCCAAGACCGCACCATCTCGCACGGACCTCAACTGTCACTATTCACTCTCAGATGTCAGCAGCCCAGACCAGAAAGGAAAAACGCCGGCCGGCGTCGATAGAAAGCCGAATTAGCGAGTGCTACGACGAACTCTCCGAGATCGACCAGCGGCTCGCCGATGTCATCCTTAGCGCGCCCGGACAGCTCGCCATGCAGACGGCAACCGAACTGGCGACGAGCGCGCAGGTTTCGAAGGCGACGGCCACGCGGTTCTTCCAGAAGCTCGGATATGCATCGTATGAAGACGCGCGCGCCATCGCGCGCACGGCGCAGTTAAGCGGCTCGCCGCTCTATCTGCAGCATCGCGAGCGCAAGAGCAGCAAGCTCGATGATGTGATCCAGGCTCATCTGGAGCACGAGATGAGCAATCTCGCCAGCACTTATCGTTCGCTCGACACGACGGTACTCGCGGAAGTCGTAGACAGGCTGTCTCAGGCGCGCCAGGTGGTGATCCTCGGCTACAGGCACAGCCACACGATCGCGATGATGATTCGCCGCGAACTCATTCAGGTTCGGGCGAATGTGGTGGTGCTGCCCGCGCCCGGCGACACGCTGGCGGAATATCTGGGCGATCTGACGCCTGACGATGTCGCGATCAATATTGGTTTCCGGCGCCGGGTTCCCGCTGTTTCGTTGGCGGCCGCAGCGCTCGCCGACGCGAAGGTGCCGACGCTCTATCTCTCTGACGTCATCGCGGGAAAACCCGCTCGCCTGTCGAACTGGGTCATCCGCTGTCATACGGACGGCATGATGCTGTTCGATAGCGTGGTTGGCGTGTCGGGGCTTGTTAACCTGATCTGCTCACTCGTGGCTGAGCGGTTGGTCGCGAACGGAGAGAGGCACCTGCAGAAGGTGGAGATACTTCATCAGGCATTGCGGGAACTCGAATGACGCGGACGGCATGGGGCCGTCAGATGGGGTGCTTAATCACCTGATGGCGTGAAGGAGAGGCAGCGTCACTCGAGACCGCAAACCTCTCACTTCGCAAATCTCACTCGCCTACCTTCTCCGGAACCGGTGGCTTCTCCGGAACCGCGGCCTTCGACGCGACTCTCGCCAGACGGCCTTCTTCCAGCTTCAGCGCGCGGACTCCGTCTTCCGGCGACACCCGGCCGGCTTCCTCGCCTGAAAGATCGACGCGAACCGCGCCTGCAACCATCGACGTCCAGTAACGGCTGCCGCGGCACCAGATCTTGATCGCCGCGCGCAACTCTGTCTCGCTCAGCGCCAACTCCGTAGCCTGGGCGAGAAGATCCTCGAAAATGCCGATCTTGAGCGGCACCTTCGGCGACGGATTTTTCGGGAACGCTTTAGGAAACCGTTTTTGCAGCTTCCCGATGGTCAGCACCACCGGATCCACCGGTTTCGACTTGACCACGACAGGAGCGGGCCGGGCAGCAGCGTGCCGTGGGGCATCGGGCCGGGCAC
>NZ_AEJF01000116.1 GCF_001028175.1 Caballeronia mineralivorans PML1(12) | reverse complement strand
GGGGGCATCAGCAGACCGGGGCTCGGGCCGGGGCGCGCGCGGCGGCTTGGCAACGGGTTTGGCGGGCTTAGGCTTAGCCTGTGCCCGTTTCGCCTGTTGCTCTTTCGCGAGTTGCTCTTTCAATTCAGCGAGCTGTTCAAAGCCCATAGCACATAACCAGGCAGATAAAACCTCGATTCTAGCAGTCTGCCGCGCCCGGCGTTCTCCTTGCCGGACGGGCGGGACAATCTTCACACAACTGCAACAATCGGCCGACGCCAGCGAACGCCGGAAATCGGCCGTCAGCCGCCGATAATCGCCGTGTTGGTGCCAACCCAAGCATCCAGCACGCAACGACCCTCTCAAAGCTCCAGATTCCGCTCCGAAAGGGTCGGCCGACGAGACCGCTCAGAGCGAGATTTCGGTTCCAAGCCGCGCGAGGAACTGACCCAGCCATTGGGGATGAGCGGGCCATGCAGGGGCCGTGATGAAATTGCCATCGGTAACCGCGCTATCCACTTCGATGTCCGCGTAGTCCGCACCCGCTAACCGAACTTCCGGCGCGCAAGCGGGGTAGGCGGAAATCCGCTTGCCGCGAATCACATCCGCTGCCGCCAGCAACTGAGCGCCGTGACAAACGGCGGCAATCGGTTTTTCGGCGGCAGCGAACTGCCGTACGATTTCGATCACCCGTTTGTTCAGGCGCAGATATTCCGGTGCACGGCCACCGGCGATCATCAGCGCGTCGTAACCGTTGACATCGACGTCATCGAAGTTCGCGTTCAGCGCAAACAGATGACCCGGCTTTTCCGTATAGGTCTGGTCGCCCTCGAAGTCGTGAATCGCGGTCTTGATCTTGTCGCCGCTCTTCTTGCCCGGGCACACGGCGTGTACGGTATGACCGACCATTTGCAGCGCCTGGAAAGGCACCATCGTTTCATAATCTTCAGCAAAATCGCCGGTCAGAAATAAGATTTTCTTGGCTGCCATCTTGTTCTCCTGTCAAAGACAATCACGTTCGAACGCGGCCCGGCCGAACCGGAACCATCTGATTCATCTTAGCTTGTCTTCATTGCAAGTCGAGATTGTTGTCGATGTTCATTAAACTTTGAATCGCGCTGGCCAACCTCTGCGACGATGGGTGCGCTGCGGTAACGGCACCCCCATGCTTTAGGGTCGCATCGACGTCGCTCGACGCGACAAGTGGAGTCAGGGGCTGTCGATTAGATGCCCAATGAAGGTTAGCCGGCTCAGTTCGGTCGGTGGAAACAGATTCTTTCGCAATCGTCTGTCCCGGGTTCGAGCTGTGGCCGGTCGGCGTCGGACCTAGTGCGGCCAACTGCAGACGTCCACCATCTCGCGCCGAACGGCTGGTACTCGGTCTGTTGCTGCCGTTCGTGTCCAACAGATTGCGGCCGCATAGAGAGTCCAAACGCGCGCTTCGCGATAAGCAGGTCATTGCCACACGGCAGGATCAAGCCGCAATTTACAAGCGGCATGCAACCGAACAACGTGTTGCCTGACTTACATGCGCAAGGGGACAAGCGAAATCAGCAGGCCACTCGCTGCTGCCGCAAAATCCTGACAAAGTTCAGCACGGTCGGCGACTTTTCGCGCGGCCGATGGATCAACGCGATACCGGTCGAAAGCGGCTTGCCCTGCAGTTCGTGATACGACACGCCTTCAACCTGGATCTGCCGGATCGACGCTGGCACCACAGCAACGCCGAATCCAGCGGCGACGAGGTTCGCCGCCGACGATATCTGTGGCGACTCCATGCTTATCGAGGGCGCGAAGCCGGCTTCGCGGCAGGCGCTGATAATCGAGTCGTATAGATCCGGGCCGATCGGCCGCGGAAAGAGAATGAACGAATCGTCCGCAAGGTTTGCCAGATCGACGCGCCGTCGCCGGTTCAAGCGATGGTTCGCCGGCAACACCGCCAACATGTCTTCGTCGACTAGCGGTTCGACAATCAGATCCCGGCAGTTCAGCGGCATGCGCACCAGAGCGGCGTCGAGCTGCCGCTCGGCGACCCGGTCGAGCAGCAGCGAGCTATTGCTTTCCTCACAACTAATCGCGACGTGCTCATACGCATGCCGATACTTCTGCATCGTTGTCGCGACCATTGGATGAAATACCGTGGAGCCCGCGAAACCGAGCGATAGCCGTCCCGTCTCTCCGCGTCCCGCGTTCTGTACTTCAACGAACGCCTGCTGCGCGTCCTCCACGATGCGCCGCGCGCGCTCGCGAAAGAGCCGTCCCGCTTCGGTCAGTTCGACGCGACGCGGATGCCGGATGAGGAGCTGAGTGCCGATTTCCCGCTCAAGCTTCAGGATCTGCTGGCTCAAGGGTGGCTGGGCGATTCCCAGATGCGCCGCGGCATCGGTGAAATGCAAGTGCTCGGCGACGGCGAGGAAGTAGCGCAACTGGCGAAATTCCATATCTTTTTCGTCTCCAAAAAGTGACTTCGAGATATTGGACTAATGACCGGCCTGATTTTAACCTTTGCGTCAGCCTGAAGCGCTCACAGGCCTCACCCGAAATAACTGGATGAAGTCGACGCGCGTCACGCTCAACGTTTCCTAAGGAGAATCCGATGTCAGCAGCGCGCGCACCATTAGCAACCCTCCCGGCCAGCGCGGCCCACACGTTGATTGCAGATCTGCGCAACATCGTCGGCAAGAAGCACACCCTGATGGATGACAGCGCGACCCGCCGCTATCGCACGGGCTTTCGTTTTGGCGCAGGCAAGGCGCTCGCGGTGGTACGCCCCGGCACGATTGTCGAACAATGGAACGTGCTGCAGGCGTGCATCACGGCGAATGTGATTGTCATTACGCAGGCGTCGAACACGGGCCTCACGGGTGGCTCGACACCTGACGGCAACGACTATGATCGCGACATCGTGATCGTCAGCACGAGCCGCATGAAGAAGGTGTACGTGATCAACGACGGCAAGCAGGTAGTCTGCCTTCCGGGGGCGACACTCGACCAGCTGGAAAAAATGCTCAAGCCCCTTAACCGCGAGCCGCATTCGGTGATTGGCTCAAGCTGCATCGGCGCGTCGGTATTCGGCGGTGTCTGCAACAACTCGGGCGGTGCACTGGTGCAGCGCGGCCCGGCGTATACGGAAATGGCGGCATTCGCGCAGGTCGATGCGACAGGCAGACTGAGTCTCGTCAACCATCTAGGAATCGAACTCGGCGAAGCACCGGACAGCATCCTTGGCCGGCTTGAGCGTGGCGAATTCTCGGATTCCGATGTCCGGCACGACGCGGGGGCTGGATCGGACCATGGCTACGCGACCCACGTGCGCCAGGTCGATGCCGATACGCCGGCCCGCTTTAACGCTGATCCACAGCGCCTCCATGAAGCGTCAGGCTCGGCCGGCAAGGTGATGGTATTCGCGGTACGGCTCGACACATTTCCGATCGAGCAGAACGCAAAGGTTTTCTATATCGGCACGAACCGGCCCGACGAGCTTACTGAGATCCGCCGTCACGCGCTGCACGACTTCAAACACCTGCCTATCTCGGGCGAATACCTTCATCGCGACGCCTTCGACATTGCTGAGGAATACGGCAAAGATACCTTCCTCGCAATCAACTATCTTGGCACGTCCCGGTTGCCCGCGTTGTTCGGACTAAAAAGCCGTTTCGATGCGCTGTTCGATCGCTTCGGGTTTTTCCCTTCCCATTTGACCGACCGCGTCATGCAGGCTGCAAGCCGGCTGTTCCCAAGCCATCTGCCGCCGCGAATGAAACAGTATCGTGACAAGTACGAGCATCACCTGATGCTGAAGGTGACGGCCGAAAGTGTCGAAGAAACGCGTGCCTTCCTATCAAGCTATTTTGAAAGCGCCACCGGCGGCTATTTCGAATGCACCGACGAGGAAGGCAGGAAAGCGTTCCTGCAGCGCTTCGCCACCGCCGGCGCCGCGGTCCGCTATCGTGCCGTGCATAACCGGGAGGTGGAGAACATCGTTGCGCTCGACGTTGCACTGCGCCGTAACGATCGCGACTGGATCGAGACGTTGCCGCCCGACATCGGAGAGACGATCTCCATCAAGTTGTACTACGGCCACTTCCTATGTCACGTGTTCCACCAGGATTACATCGTCAAGAAGGGCAACGACTGCCTCGAAGTCGAACACAAGATGTGGACGCTGCTGGACCACCGCGGTGCCGAATATCCAGCGGAACACAACGTCGGTCATCTGTACCACGCGAAGGCCCAGCTCGCCGGGTTCTATCAGCAGCTCGATCCTTGCAACTGCTTTAACCCGGGGATCGGACAGACGTCGAAGTTCGCGAAGTACCGGGAAGCGGCGGCCTAGCCTCTCTGTCGCATGACAAAGACCTTGTGAGCACACCGCCTTGGTAGAGCGAAGTAACTCAACACGCCTTGTTTTGCGACGCCGCCGGGGTTTGTCAAGAAGCCTCGATGTGGTAGTCGCCAGCCGTTAACTAGCTACTACATATCTGGCGCCCTCCGAGTGCACTGGCAGGCAACTCGGGTTGCGCTAGCGTGCAATCTTTCTCCCGGTCCCTGCGATATCGTTGTTTCACCCACAAACCTTGCTGAACTCCAACACGGTTCGGCTGATCTCAGGAGACGACGATGGAAATCAAACCAAAGGTGCACGAAGAAGCGGTTCAAATTAACGACATTCCGTGGAAGCCCTTCCCGGACGCCCTCTCTCATGGCGGCATTCGCTGGAAGATGCTGCACGCCTCTCCCGAGATGGGCGCATGGACTGCGATTTTTGACTGTCCGGCGGGCTCGTCCTTCAACGCGCACTTCCACGTTGGGCCAGGTGAATACCTGCTGACCAAAGGCCGTATGGACGTCCGTGGTGGCAGTGAGCACGGTGGCGACACAGTCGTAGCGCCAGCATACGGATACGAGTCTGCAAATGCCCGACACGACAAGACCGCGTTCCCGGTCGATAGCGAGTTCTACATGACATTCCTGGGACCGCTCGCTTTCATCAAGGAGGACGGCACTCCCATCATGGTAGTGACCTGGGACGAAGCGCAGCGCGCATACGCCTGAGCAGGCGAACGCTTCGCCATGCGCCGGGGATGGCCACCATTGCCGGTCACCAACCTCACCGTTGATGGACTCTCACCATGTCAAATTCCACTGAGCAGGCAGAAGCAGCAACCAAGCAGGTCCTCGACCACCACCTCGGCGCGTTTGCTCACGGCGTTGAGGAGATCCTCAAGGATTACGACGACAGATCCGCCCTCGTTACGCCAAACAAGACGTTCCGTGGCCGCGAGGAGATAACGGGCTTCTTCAAGGCATTCCTGGACGGTGCCGACCCAGCGTTCTGGCCGGCGTTCAAGATTACAAGCATGAGCACGGTGCGCGACGTGGCATATCTCGCGTGGGAAGCGAAGCCGTGGGTTACTCTGGCGACAGACACGCTGGTCGTCAAAGACGGGAAAATTGCGGTTCAGACGTTCACTTCTTTTTCGGCCTAATCGGCCACTGTGATTGTCATCGCAACGCGCAATTGTGAATCGAACAATAGTTTTATATGTACTACTACGTAAATCGACGAACCTATTAACTAAATTTTAGGTCAGCTTTCGCTTCCTGCGTTGCTGACCCATGTTAGGAGGATTTATGGACAGACTCAAAGGTAAGGTTGCTATCGTCACTGGCGCTAGTTCCGGTTTTGGACGTGGCATCGCGACGGCATATGCCGCTGAAGGAGCAAGCGTGGTGGTCAGCGACATCCACGAGGCGGCGAATCAGGGCGGCTTTGAAGGCGATCCGCAGTTGACGACGGTGGCTGCGATTAACGAGGCTGGCGGTAAGGCTCAGTACGTCGCGTGCAATGTCACCAAGCAGGACGAGGTTGCCCATCTTGTCAAAGAAACCGTCAGGCTGTTTGGTGGCCTTGACGTGATGGTGAACAACGCTGGCATCTATCGCGCAGGTAAGCTTGCGCACGAGTTCGGGGTCGAAGACCTCGATGCGTGCTTCGACGTCAATGTCCGAGGAACATGGTTCGGATGCCAGGAAGCCATCAAAGTGTTTCTGGAGCAGGGGCGAGGCGGAAACATCATCAACATCGTCTCGACGGCGGGTCTCCAAGGTCATCCGAATCAGTCCGTCTACAACATATCGAAGGGAGCGGCAGCGAATCTCACCCGCTGTTTGGCAATCGAGTACGGGCGCGACAAGATCCGGGTGAACGGCATCTGCCCGACGTACGCGAAGACGTCGCTGACCCGTGCTCTGTTCGACAACAAGGACTTCGACAAGATTTTTACGGAGGCAATCCCTCTGAAGCGCTGGGGCGAAGTGGAAGACATCGCGAATCTCGCGATATTCCTGGGGTCCGACGAGTCGAGCTACATCCACGGCGACCTCATCCGCATCGACGGCGGTGAAACGCTCTGTCGCTTTTCGGTCTAACTGACTCCACTAGTCTATCTTCGCAACCAAGAGAACGATTTCGACGTTGAACTGACGTGGAATAAAGGTCGGGAGCCGGCGTATACGCACGGTGACGGGTACGGCCACATAGCCGTGGCAGTTGCAGAGTTGGAAAATGAGCATGTCCGGATGAGCAGTCTCGGCATCAATCCGGACAGGCTAGCTCCTGTCTTCTTTGTCACACCAGTTCATCCGCAGGACCAACGTCCACAGTCTTGCGTACGTCGCCCGGAGAGGCTCCGTACTTCTCCTTGAACGCCCGGCAGAAGTGGCTGGGCGAATTGAATCCCCAGCGAAACGCAATCTCGGAGATACGCTGCCGGTTGTAGGCCGGGTCCGTCAGCGCCTGTTTGCAGGCGTGCAATCGCCTGTCCAGAATCCATCCGGAAACAGTCATGTCGCTGCGTTGAAACAGCATGTGCAGGTAACGCAGCGAAATGTGATTTGCCTCAGCAATGCGGGTCGGGCTCAGGTCGTCTTCGTGCAAGTGTCGGAGGATGAAGTCCTGCACACGTCTGAGCATAGCCGCACTGGCATCGAACGCCGCGGACGGTTGCTGGCCTGATAGCGCGATACCCAGTAATTCAAGCGTGGACCGACTGACGGACCCTTGAACGCTCTCCTCAAGCGTTGCGATTTCGTTTGAGAGGGCCAGAAGATGCACAGCTAGCAACGAGCCAACGCCCGTGCGGCTTTCGATTTTGCCTCCGGTCGGAAGCAGTTTGCGTTCGGGTAGCTGTTCTCGCACAACCGACCATGGAATCATCAACGTCACCTTATGCAGGCGCTCGAGAACCTCAAACTCGACCACCTGATCAGTCGTCCAGACCACGACATCGCCAGATGCGACTTCCACCCCCGAGTCGCCAATCTTGAACCGCTCACGGCCACCAGTCGTGAGCTGAACACCGACATAGAGCTCATCATCGTGGCGAACATGTCCGCGCGTGCGCCGCCCCGTGCACGGGTCGCATACCGTTTCGACAATCCCGGCGCCAGCGAAATCGTGCTGTTTCACATGAGCATAGAACGTCGCTGGAAGGCGATGAGGAACCTGCCACTCTCGGTAGCTCGTACTGAGCACCGATTCCCAGGCATCTGTGCGGTCCCCTAAGGGAACATCGCTGGTTGACCATTCGGTCGAGGGATTCTGCACGTCGCGTCTCCTGTCTTCTTCGCGCCGCAGCATCTATTGCGTGCAGCGTGCGCGCACCTCTGCCCGATTACGGTACATGCGAAGAGGCATCGCTAGCAGTAGGATGTACCCTGTTCGAGTCCCATTTGTCTCGTACGCTATCCGTCGCCCGAACGGAGCAGCACATATAGGTCGGCCACCTGAGGCGGCGCCAGATATCGGCGAACGAGCCATCGCTTTGATTCCAGCAACGCCTAAGACGCCCCCAAGGGACAAACTAAACCAAAGGTGGTATCGGCTTGAACGTGTCAGGCGAAGGGCGAGCCGATGGCGGCGCCGGCTATGTTTGCTGGAACGAACGAATCCAGCGCTTCTCCTGCGGGCCAGCATCTTTGTTGAAAAGGTCTTTCCAAGCGCGCAGCAATATGAAAGCGGCCAAACGATGCGGCCGGCCGCCATCGAGAGTGTTGCCATCATGAGAAAGCCGGTGCCGCCGCGGAAACATCGACCTGCTGCTACGGCTGCTGCAGCTACGCTGCGCGATGCCACGCCGTCATGCTTGGAGATTTCCGCCGGACGAGCGCCAACGCGCCGGCGAAACACCAATATGACGCTTGAAGACGCGTTGAAACGCCGCATTCGATTGATAGCCCACCGCCTCACCGATCTCGGCGACCGGCGTGGCGGTACGCAACAGCATTCGGCCCGCGATGGTCATTCGAACCTCGGTCAGGACATCGGAAGCCGAGCGGCCGATGGCCTCCTGAAACTGACGTATGAATGTCGCTCGGGACATATTGCAGAGCTCGGATAACTGATCCAGCGTCCAAGGCTCACCCGGTGTCTCGAACATCGCGGATATCGCAGGTTGCAAACGAGGCCGTCTCGAGAGCGCGAGCAAACCATGCGGCGGCTGGGTACCTTCAGTTGCGAAACGCAACGTCAGTGCGAACAGCGCCGCCGACAGGTGATTGACGAACATCTCGCTACCAGGGCCGGGATCGTTGGCTTCTTCACGCATCAGTTCGATCAGTTGCTTCAGGCGGGTGCGGACAATGGATTGTGCCGAACCCTCGACGTCGTCACCTGGTTCGGGCAATGCGCTATGCACAACCAGGCGGCCTGGCAGGTGGTCGCGCAACAGCCTGTCTGGAACTGCACCGAGCAGAAACCGTCCGCATAGGAAGTCAGCTTTTTCGCCCGTCCCGTCGTTCTCAAAGACGATCAGCGACGCCTTCCGACTCTTGGTTTCCGGCCCCGCTGTTTCCCCGCTACCGTCATGAATAAGATGGGCGTTGCCCGCTGGAAACAGAATGATGTCGCCCGCCGTCAACCGTTCGGGCGGGCCGTTCTCGTCTTCGAGAACGGCATGGCCGGACAACAGAACGTGGTATGGGATTTCTCGCACGCCAGAGACAGCCTGATCGATTTTCCACGGCGCGCCGAAAAGACAGCGCAACTCCAGCCGCCCCGTGACGGGTATCAGTGAAAGCAGTCGACTTAGCAGATCCATGTGAACCGGGTGAGCATGTTTTCGCGTCGTTCGGGAATAGGTACCAAGGCATGCCAAGTGGAGCGTTGACGCAAACAATGACGTCGGATTCTACTTGTTTAATGCGAGGCTCCCATTGGTAGCTTCGTGCAGCGCTGCACGACGGACCCGTCACACCGTTCGGGATCATCGTTGAAGCGTGTCGGCGAGGGGAGGTGTTTTAGCGGATTATTTGATACTTTTAAGCATAAAAATGACAATATCTCGTATCGAAAATATCATTCATGGAACTTAAAGTGGAGGCTCTTAACCACCACCACTGAAGGAGTTCCACCATGAGCCGCATCACTATCCCCGCTATTGCCACCGCCACCGGCGCCACCGCTGAGGTCTACGCCCAGGTCAAGAAGATCGCTGGCGGCGCCGTGCCTAACCTCTTCGCTGCTGTCGGTCACGTGGCCCCGGAGACTCTCTCCGCCGTGCTGACTGCGGAAGGCGTACTGGCATCTGGAAGCCTGAGCAAACAGGATCTGGAAACCATCAAGCTGCTGGTCAGCGGACAGACCGGCTGCGACTACTGCGTAGCTGCACACGTGATGCTGGGCAAGATGACAGGCCTGTCGACGGAGGCGCTCAAGCAGATTCGCGCCGGGCAGGCCACCGGCGATGCCAAGCGCGACGCGCTCGTGCACTTCGTGCTGAATTTGCAGAAGACGAGCGGCACGATCAGCGAGAACGAATTCGCCGCCATTCGCGCTGCCGGCTATACCGAGACGCAACTGGCTGAGATTTCGTTGGCCGTCGCCATGACGATCTTCACCAATACGTTCAACCGTATCAACGATACCGACGTCGATTTCCCGCCGGTCAAGTAACAGAAATATCGCGGAGCGTGTAGGCCATACGGTAGTTACACGCTCGTGCGGAGCATGGAGGTGTCGTCACCTTCACTGCCACGGGATCTGTCACGCGATGAACGACGGCCGTGCTGGACTCACTAAACCTTTACCCGATTGGAGCATGTCATGTCTCATGTTGAACATTTCAATACAGTGATTCTTGGTAGCGGCCAGGGCGGCAAACTTCTCGCATGGCACCTCGGGCGGTTGGGCCAGCGTGTGGCCGTCGTGGAACGACAGTGGGTGGGGGGCTCATGCCCAGCCGTTGCTTGCCTTCCCAGCAAGAACGAAATCTGGAGCGCACGTGTGGCGCATGTGACGCGACATGCTGCGGATTTCGGTGCGCTCACGGGTCCTGTCACCGTCGATATGGCAAAGGTTCGCGAGCGCAAGCGCGACATGGTCGAGCGCGAGGTCACGGCTCACCTTAACGCCTATGCGGCGAGCGGCGCAGAACTGATCATGGGCAGCGGCAAGTTTGTCGGACCCAAGACGATCGAAGTTGAGCGCAACGACGGCGGGAAGCGTATGGTTAGCGGCGATCAGGTTGTGGTCAATGTCGGAACGCACGCGGCCATTCCCGATATCCCGGGGCTGCGCGCCGCTGAGCCGTTGACTCACATCGGAGCTCTGGAGTTGGGCTACGTGCCGGCACATTTGGTCGTGCTGGGCGGGGGGTACATCGGCATCGAGATGGCGCAGGCCTATCGCCGCTTCGGCAGCCGCGTGACAATTGTCGAACACGGCGAACGACTGATGATGCGTGAAGACAATGACGTTGCCGAAGAGATGCTTGGCATTCTGCGTGGAGAAGAAATTGACGTTATCTTGAGCGCCGAAACGGTGAAGGTGGAAGGCCAATCCGGATCCGGTGTCCGGGTTGTGCTGCGCACGGATTCTGGTGAAAAGGCGATCGAAGGCAGCGACCTTCTCGTCGCGGTGGGGCGGGTTCCGAATACGGCTGACATCGGTTTGGAAGCTGCCGGTATTGAGTTGAATGAACGCGGATATATTCGTGTGAACGAGCGGCTGCAAGCGGCCGCGCCTGGCGTCTGGGCGATAGGCGAAGCCGCGGGCAGTCCGCAGTTCACCCACGTGTCGGTCGACGACTTCAGGATCGTGCGGGACAACATGGCCGGCGGAGACCGCAGGACGACGGACCGGTTGATTCCGTACACGATGTTCACCGAACCGCCGTTAGCTCATGTGGGTCTGAGCGAACGCGAAGCGCAGCATAAGGGCATCGCGGTTCGTGTCGCGAAGCTGCCTATGACTACTGTGCTGCGAACCCTTGCGACCGACGAGACGCAGGGATTCATGAAGGTACTCGTCGGCGCAAATGATGACCGCATTGTGGGCTTCACGATGATTGGCGCCGAAGCGGGCGAGGTGATGGCCGCGATGCAGACGGCGATATTGGGAGGGCTGTCCTATCAAAAGCTTCGCGACGCGGTGATTTCGCACCTGACTTATGCCGAAGGGCTTGGGCCGTTGTTGTCGAATGTGCCGGCTCGGGCTGCGGGATAAGGTTTTGAACTGCGCAATGCGTGCCTGATCAGCTGCGCCTAATGATCGGCCGTTCGATTGGAGAAAACTTACTTCGTCAATCGGTCATTTCGGTTGTCGGCCGCGAATGATTAGCCTCATCACCCTCGTCACGCCAATCGAGTTTCCTGGTTGAGCGCTCCCCGGACACCTGCCGCTCAGCACTGCGGACGGCATCCGAAATGCCGATTGATTTCGTTTCGGGGAGGTCTACTCGAGCTATCAGGCGCCGAATGTGAAGCGCGTGTCTGTCGATGACCAAAGTACTTTTCCTAGCATTGCCCGGGTCACCATCGCGTAGAACGCTTCTCCCGAACAATGCATCGGGATCACGTAGTCCGGATTGATTTCCTTCAGCATGTTCACCGTGGCCTGCTGGTACTCTGGCGGCTGCGGCGCAAGATGAAAGCCGCCTACGATCGCGTGAACCCGGGTAACACCCGACACTTTCATCGCTGTCTTGACGGTATTGAGAACACCGCGGTGCGCGCACGATGTCAATACCACGAGCCCTCGATCCTTTACCAGATAAACCGTGCCTTGTTCATGTTGAAAATCGTCGGGAATCGACGTGGCACTCTGCTTGTCCGTCGGCAATTTGTCGGCGGCACAGCCCATGCCATTACGCACACCGACGGTCGTGGTACTGGGATTGAGCGGCTTCTCGAACGTAGTCTGGGGAATCCAACCGGTAGTGAACGCGTGATCCCCCACTAGGGCGGGACGTTCCGCGAAGACAATGTTCAGATTGGCGTCTCGCATAGCCTGCCGGTCGAGCGAGCCGAACTGACGAACGTCGATCTCGCGGGTGCAAAAACATTCCTCACCACCAAGATAAATTGGAAGCCGCGCTTTCAACTTGTCGCGGTTGGTTTGCAAAAAACCAACCATGCCGCCGAAGTGGTCATAGTGTCCGTGTGTGAGCAGTAGCGCGTCGAGTCGCGCCGGATCGATTTTCAGAAGGCCAATATTATTGTTCAACGTCTCGGGCGTATAGCCGAAGTCGATCAATATCTGCCTGCTCTGCGCTCCTTGCGAGGACTCGACATGCAAGGAGTGGCCCCATTCGTTCTCGATCGCGAGGCGCGGACTCTGATCTTGCGCGAGGAGCAAGCCGAAGCGCTGCACGTCAACGTCGCCGACGCGACGACTACTTTCCAGAGCCGAATAAGACGAATCGGTGACGACCCGAATCGATACTTTGTCGACGACAGGCACCGGCCCGGACAACGGCTCGGCGAACGCAACACGCGATTCGCCGAGCAGCGCACCTGAAAGTACACCTAGCGCACCCAGCCCTCCAGCGCGCAGTACGCGGCGACGCGACCAACTACCCAAAATCTTTCGTTCATTGCCCAACCTCCATCGGTCTCATCAAGGTGAGTGCAGCAAGCGCCTGCTCATCCGAAGAGGCAATCAATTGATTACCGGGAACAGGGGCGTGGTTACGGGAAAGCACCTGATATTGGCCTCCCGCTCATGAGTGCAGTCATAAACGGGGACAGGGTGCTTGCGGACGGTAGTCGAATACGCCTTGAAGCAAGCGGAAAGGTTGAGGCGAATGCGCGATCGCGCACATTCGCAGCACGGCGAACGTTACCTCAGCTATGGCGCCGACTGCCGGATGTCCGTGGGTCGACGGAAGTTTGGCATCGGACCGGGTCCGGCCACTTTCAGAGCGCGTTCTGATGAAGGGCGCCCATGCATCCGTCGACCCGGAGATCGATGTGCGCATGCGCGGACCGGGGCGGCAACCCGGCGCGCGGGTGACCGTGCATCATCGGTTCGGCGAAACCGTTGTGCAGGAGCGGCAGGTGCCGCTGGGCAGCGCGATCCGGCCGATGCGCGAGCAGGATGTGCCAATTTCGGATGTTCGACATCGATGTCCAGATCGCTGACAATCGATACGTACATCCCTAGTTGAATAGAGCCCACCATGCGCATTCTGGTTGCCGTCCTGCTGTCACTGGTCAGTACGCTTGCGATTGCCGGCTACGATCTGCATATCACACGGAAAGCCTTCTGGGCGGACGAGACCGGTTCAAAAATCACCTTCGCCGAGTGGCAGGCATACGTCCATAGCGACAAACAGGTTGCCCGAGATCCCGAGAATGGCGAGCAAGACTTTCTCGTATCGATACCAGGCCAATCTTTTCCGCTTTGGTTCAACGCGAGCCTCGGCGAGCTATATACCAAGAACCCAACCGATAGAGCCATTCGAAAGCTTCGGGATATCGCGCGGAGCCTTAAAGCGCAAGTCCAGGGTGACGATGGAGAGCTTTATCCGACCCAGCCCTAAGCTCCCATTCGCGGAATCTTAATCAACGATGGATCAAAGGACGGCTGAAATCAGCATGAAATCGACCTTCGAACAAAAGACTACGCTTCCGGTAAGCGCAGTCGAGGTGTGGCGCCGTGTAACAACACCGGAAGGCATTAACGATGAGTTGTTTCCTTGGTTGCGGATGACGATTCCAACTGCGTTACGGGGCAAGACAATCGATCAGGTGCCGCGTGGGCAGTGCCTTGGCCGAAGCTGGTTGCTCGCGCTTGGTGTGCTCCCAGTGGATTTTGACGACATAACGCTGGCTGAAGTCGGACCGGATTATAGGTTTAAGGAAACGTCGCGCATGCTGGGAATCCGAAGGTGGGTGCACGAACGGACAATCCGCGACATAAGCGGGGGTAGCGAGGTGCATGATCGACTGACCTTCGAATTACGGCGACCGGGCGTATGGATACCAGGGTGGCGGCATGCCACGATGGGTATGCTGAAGTTTCTTTTTCGTCATCGCCATGCGCGATTGATCCGTTGGGCAACTATCGGCGATAGCTAGAATGTTCATCGGAGCCGTTAGGACAACGTGCAGTGATCTATGCAGACGAATATCTGCTACTAAGCGTACTGAAGGACTGTATCGGGTCGACTGGTTCGCTTGCAATTCAAAGCTTGAGCGTGGCGGGGACCAGGCGATCCAACGTCAGTGGAATCTCGTCGAACGGTTCTTCAACGGGATCGAACACCTCAGACGGATCGCCATGCGCTTCGACAAACTCGCCGCCATACCCAACTCGGCGACGCGCCGATGCTCAGGATCTACGGGTCCAGATCCAGGCTGACGCTAACGGCGTGTGAGCTCACTTGTTCTGGATCAGCAGGCCAAGTGGGGCAAGCGGGCCGACCGGCATCAGTTCGTAGGTCATGAGGCCGTCAGCCACCAGCGGCAGCGCGTCCAGCGTCGCCTTGGCTTGCTCGACCGACTCGACGTTCATAAGAAAGATCGGCCCGGCCTTCTCACGAAACCAGAACTGCTCGACCTTGCCCTCGAGATAGAGCTTGAGTGTGGCCGGGACCTCGTTGGGCATGTGCTGCTGGAGCTTGTCGGGTGTGAGGGTCGATTGCGCGGATGCGATGGCAAAGACTTTCATGAGTGACCTCCTTAGTCAATCTTCATTGCGATGTGCAACGGGGATCACTGTAGCCTTCGAACACAAAAAACTGTATCGTCGTAAATGCCAACTTTGAGGTCATTTACGCCATGCGCATTTCCATACTCGCGCTTGAGGGTTTGTTCGACACGGGGCTCACCGTCATACTCGACGCGTTCACGCTCGCAAATAAATTCTCGGCCGGACAAATGGGCGGAACACCTTATTTCGATGTGTCGATCGTAGGCGTGCGGAAGAAGGTCCGGTCCGGACAAGGACTGGCAATACCCGTGCAAGCCGTAACAGCAGGCTTGAAGCCGGACTGGGTGATCGTTCCGGCGCTGAATACCGGGACACCGGAGCAGTTGGTCCCAGCTCTCGGACGACCGGATGTGAGTCAGGCCAAGGTGCAACTGCTGAAATGGCATGCTGAAGGCGCGCTTATCGCCGCGTCCTGTATCGGGACGTTCCTTGTGGCGGAAACTGGACTTCTCGATCATCGTGAAGCGACTACGACCTGGTGGCTCGGTCCGTTGTTTCGGCAACGCTACCCGAATGTTCTGCTCGACGAGTCTCGCATGCTTGTGCCGTCAGACGTGGGGGTTACGGCTGGCGCGGCGATGGGGCATCTCGATCTCGCCCTCTGGTTGATACGCAGAGCCAGCCCGGAGCTGGCAGCTCTCGTCTCACGCTACTTGCTCGCCGACATACGCACCTCGCAAGCTCCCTACATTATCCCCAATCATCTGGCGCAGGCAGATCCTCTCATTCTGCGCTTCGAAAAGTGGGCGCGTGACCATCTCAAGTCCGGGTTCTCGCTGCAGGAAGCCGCCAGCGCGCTGGCGACGAGCGCGCGCTCATTGCAACGCCGTTGCCAGGAGGTGCTCGGCAAATCACCGCTTGCCTATTTCCAGGACCTACGTGTCGAACGCGCGCAGTCTCTCCTGCACGGCAGCGGCATGGACCTCGACGCCATCGCTGCCGAGGTCGGTTACGTCGACGGAGCGACACTACGAACGCTCTTGCGTCAACGCTTGGGAAGAGGAGTGCGCGATCTTCGCGCCGACCTGCGCTGACGGCTTGTCCGGTCAAAAGCAGTTAGCAGACAACAGGCCAATACCGACGGGCGAACGTCTGCAATGTCCGGACACTTGCCGGCCGACACGATTGCACGAACGGCCGTTACACTTACTTCGCCGCACCGCGCAACAATGACGCGGTCTTGGCTCAATACAACACGGTTTTTCCGAGTATCCGACCCTGCATGACCGATCTGCTGATTCCCGCCACGCTTGCGTTCCGCCCCAATGGCTCGCCGTATTCGCCTCAATACGGCGATATCTATCACAGCATCGTGGGCAGTCTTGCACAGTCGCACTATGTGTTTTTACAGGGCAACCGCTTGCCCGAACGATGGCAGGGGCAGAGGGCATTCACCGTGCTGGAAACCGGTTTCGGCATGGGGATCAACTTCCTGACGACGTGGGCGGCATGGCGTGCCGATCCCGCGCGTTGTGAACATCTGCATTTTGTGTCGATCGAAAAGCACCCGTTTTCGGCGGACGATTTGCGTCGCGCATACGCGGTGACTGTGGATGATGAATCTGTCCGCGCACTTGCCGACACGCTCGCGGCAGCGTGGCCGGCGCTGGAACCCGGCACGCACCAGCTCGATCTCGATGATGGCCGGGTTACGTTGACGCTTATATTCGGCGACGCGGTGCAGGTCTTGCCTGCGCTCCGGCTGCGCGCCGACGCGTTTTATCTCGACGGTTTTGCACCGGCTAAAAACCCCGAGCTCTGGACGCCCGATATCTTCAGTTCGCTCGCGGGCCTGGCGGGTGACGACGCCACGTTTTCCACTTACACCAGCGCCGGCGACGTGAAACGCGCGCTGCTGCAAGCGGGTTTCGAATATCGCAAGGTGGCGGGTTTTGGCTGGAAACGCGCGATGCTCGTGGGTCGCTTTCCGTCGCGTTAACTTGACCGTTTTCCAAGCCGCCTTGATGCATCATGATGCCCGCCAAGGCCGGAAACAGCGCGCCAATGGCACTCCGCCATCCATCAGAACAAAAAAATTTTATCGAGTGAACCGGGAAACACATGCTTTCCCGATGGGGCGGATTCAACCGATCGATGCATTACCCCCGACCACTACGCCCGAACCACCCTAGTCCAGCCCAAGCCCCGACGGAGTCTCTGCATCCCGCATGTTGTAAGCAGACAAGATCCGATACAACGTGACACGTGACACGCCAAGTTCCCGCGCAGCGTCACCCACGCGCCCGCGATTCCTCAGCAAAGCCATTTCGATCGCCTGCCGCTCCCCCACCTCGCGCGCCTGCGCAAGCGACATCGGTACGCATTCCGCAAACTCGCCGAGTTCAAGATCATGCGCGCCGATCAGCCGCCCTTCAGCCATCACGATCGCGCGCCGCACGCGGTTAATCAACTCGCGCACGTTGCCCGGCCAGCCATAGTTTTGAATCGCGGCGATGGCGTCGGGAGCAAAACCACGAATACGCCGGCTCGCGTCTTTCTCGAAGCGATCGAGCATATGCCTGGCCAGCAATTCGATGTCCTTGCCACGTGCACGCAACGGTGGTTCGTCGATCTGCAGTACGCACAACCGGTGGTACAGGTCCGAGCGAAACCGGCCTTCAACCATGGCGGTCTGCATGTCGACGTGCGTTGCCGAAACAATACGCACGTCCACCGGCGTGGACTCGTGACCGCCCAGGCGCTCGATCTTGCGCTCCTGCAGGAAACGCAACAGGCTGGCCTGACTCTCCAGCGGCAAGTCGCCGATCTCATCGAGAAACAACGTGCCGCCATTCGCCGCTTCCACGCGGCCGATCTTGCGCTGGTTCGCACCGGTGAAGGCGCCGCGTTCATAACCGAATAACTCGGACTGCAAAAGATGAGCGGGAATGGCCCCGCAGTTGATCGCCACAAACGGCTGGTCGTGCCGTGTCGAACGCGCGTGGATGGCTACTGCGGTCAGTTCCTTACCCGTGCCCGATTCGCCGGAGATAAACACGGGTGCGTCGGTCATTGCCACTTTGCGGATTGCACGGAAGAGCGCGAGCATGGCATCGCACGAGCCGATCATGTCACCTTCGGCGTGACTATTGTTCTTGCCATTTGCCGGGTCGCGTACGCCGCCGTCATGCAGGGCCGCTATCCCGTAAGCGTGGCCCAACGCGTTCAAGATACGGTCCCCCGATGCCGGGAGCGTCACATAATCAAAGCAAAAGTCGCGAACGAGGCGTCGAATGGTTGGATCTTCAAGCTGCGCAGGCGACAAGAGCGCTAACCAGCCCACAGTTTTTACCGATAGCCAGCTTTCGGCCAGACGCAGGTTGGCCAGAACACTTCGCGCGGAGAAATCAAGCAATCCGCCGCTGGGCTTCGATGAAAAATTCCCCGGTTCACGATTCAGTTCCATGGCCTTGACCGTCCAGCCGCGCATGTCCAGGAGCGAGCGAAGTTCAAGCGTCAAAGGATCGCCTACGTAAAACAGATGCCTGGGAAGCGGTGAGGAATCAGCCATGAAAGTCATACCGGTTAGTTATAGCGAACGCCGCTATCCAACGCCGCGGGGTCAGCACATTTTGAGCACTTAGCGAAATTTGCAGTTGCCGGCCTCACGAAAACTGCACGCGCTTTAGTTATATCGACTCAGTATTCGGAAAACTTGAAAGAATCGAAGGTTGACCGATCGTCTCTTAGTCGTGCCATAAAGCCCCGCTTTCATGTTCGCACTTCGTCTTCGGTCAGCAACCAGGCAACAACCGCTAACAAGTTTGCTGTATTGGCCGGCAGCCGCTTTCCCATGGCGATAAGCTTTAGAAGCCCCTGGTAGCACATGTTATCTGCGCAACTGGCTCGTTTGTTTGCTTTTTAGCGCCAGGGCAATTATTTCACGTTCGCCCCTTTTTTGTGTCGAAGAGACTCGATTGTTATCGGCACGCCACACGTCTGGCGAATTAATTTCAGGCAAGGCTAGCGAATTTTCGTGATCCGCAACTAAGGCACGCTGCAATTCAGGCTGAATAAAAAGGTTTGGCGTATTTATTTGTATGAACATTTGAAAGCCAGGCGCAACGGGGCCGGCGTTCATCAGTCGTTTGCAAATTCATCCCAATACCAGTCCTGCGCCTTTTAACGCGTCGCGAATTCCGAGCGCGGGGTAAGCGTTGTCGACGGTGCGCATGTCCGCACGTGTCTCCTCGACGATCCAGTCGCGGATCGCTTCGACTATCGGCCGCATCGGCCGGCTTTCTGGCGATACCAGACAGCAGCGCCGGCTCGTCACGATCAACTCCTGCTCCGCCGGCAGCAGCGCGCCTTCCGCGAGCCAGTGCGACACGACGTTGAGCCAGCCCAGCGCGATCCCTTGCCCGAGCAACGCCGCCTGCACGACGATGGCGTAGTCGTTGAAGCTGAGCATGCTGGCCGCACGCCGCTTGTGCTCAGCGAACGCGCTGAAGCGGTCGTGCCAGCCGCGCTCGCCGTCGTCCATTACGATGACGGTGTCTCCATGCGCGCCGGCCTCGTCCAGCAGCGCCTGTTCGTGATAGCGGCGATTGCATACCGGCAGCAGCACTTCAGGCATGACAAGCACGCTGTTCGCGCCTATCTCGTCCTGCGTCATGAAGCGCATGCCGAGATCGACGTCGACAAGCGGCCCGCCGATACGCCCGGAAATCAGTTGAAAGCGCAGGTCGACGGAAGGAAACGCCTGGTTGAGCCGGTTCATGCGCGGCATCAGCCAGTGCGTGGTGAAAGCAGTCGATACCGACAACGTTACCGACTCCACCCCCGTTGCACGCGCCTCGATCTCGCGGATCGCACCTTCGATCCCGCTAAAACCCTCGGAGATCTTCCGGTACAGGATCCGGCCGTTCTCCGTCAACTCGATACCGCCGCGCACACGCTCGAACAAACGCACGCCCAGATGATCTTCCATGCGCGCCAGCATGCGGCTGACGGCAGGCTGGCTCACGTAAAGCTCCTGCGCCGCGCGGGTAAAGTTGCCGCAGCGCGCGGCGGCTTCGAAGACGAACAGCGCATTCGCGCTCGGCAGTTTCTTGCGTAGGTTAGGCATGACCTCATGTTATGCCTGATCCAACAATTCGGGAATTGCCGCCAAAAAAAGTGCGCCGTATATTTTGACCAACCGAAGACTTCGTGGCGAGAAAACAGCGTATGGATGCAAGGGCGAAAGCAGGTGTCTCGATCCGGTCGGCCACGAAGCGCTATGGCTCCGTGGTCGCGCTGGACGACGTGTCGCTCGATATTGCCCCAGGCGAATTCGTCTCGCTGCTCGGGCCTTCCGGCTCGGGCAAGACCACCTTGCTTGGCATCCTGGGCGGCTTCGTGCAGCCGACCTCCGGGGCGGTGTGGGTGGGAGAGCGGGATATTACATACGCACCACCGCACAAGCGCGACATCGGTATCGTGTTCCAGAACTACGCACTGTTCCCGCATATGACGGTTGGCGAGAACGTAGCGTTTCCGCTGCGGGCACGGCATCAGCCAAAAGCGGGCTGGGCCCGCAAGGTATCCGACGCACTGGCGATGGTCGAGCTGAGCGGTTATGAAAGCCGCGGTATCGGCCAGTTGTCGGGCGGCCAGCGCCAGCGCGTGGCGCTGGCTCGCGCGATGGTCTTCGAACCGCAACTGATCCTGATGGACGAACCGCTTTCAGCACTCGACAAGCAATTGCGCGAGACCATGCAGATCGAATTGCGGCGCTTGCACAGGAAGCTGGAAGCGACGATTGTCTATGTGACCCACGACCAGCGCGAGGCGCTCACCATGAGCGACCGCGTGGCCGTGCTGCGTAACGGGCGGCTGATCCAGATCGATACGCCGGAGCGTCTATACGACCGCCCGTGCGACGCGTTCGTAGCGAGTTTTATCGGCGAGGCGACGTTGCTCGATGTCACTCGCGCGGGCGATGACGCCGTGAAGCTGGGCAGCATCGTCTTGCGAACCGCGCACCCGCTGCCGCGCGGCGAGAAGCTTTTGCTGGCGGTGCAGACCGAAAAGCTGGTGATAGACGGCGGGCACGAAAGGCCCGGCGTGAACCGACTGGTGTGCTGCGTCACCGAGGTGCTGTATCAGGGCGAGAGCCTGCGGGTATTCGCCACCCTCGCCGACGGCACGCCGATCAGTCTCAGGCAGCCCGGCAGTCACGACGCACGCCAACGAATCCCCGAGCCTGGCGCAGAGATGACGGTCCTGCTCGATCCGCAGGACACCATCGTCGTACCGGCTTGAATTTTTACACGCCCGTGAAAACGGGCAATACCGCCAACATTTCAAATGGACTATAGAGGATTACGAATCATGAAGCTCAAGGATTTCAAGGTATTGACGTTCGACGTGGTCGGCACGCTCATCAACTTCGAGCGCGGCGTGCTCGCGTCGGTGCGCCGTCTGGGCGGCGCGGCGGCGAAGGATCTCACTGACGACCAGATCTTCGAGCCCTACATGCGCGGCCGTGCGACGTTTCCCGGCCGTTCCAGCGTAGAGATGGCCAACGTGTACAAGTCGCTCGCCGCCGAACTCGGCCTGCGCGCGGACGACGAGACCGCCGCTGCGTTCCAGCGCGACGTGCTCGACTGGCCCGCATTCGAAGACTCGGTGGCGGCGCTCAAGCGGCTGCGCAAGCACTATCGGCTGGTCGCCATGACAAACGCGGATCGCGTGGCGTTGTCGGCTTACGCGCACACGCTGGGCGATCCGTTCGACGACACAGTATGCGCCGATGAAACCGGCGTCGCCAAGCCGGACCCGCAATTCTTTGCGTACAACCGCGGCCGTCAAGCGGCGTTCGGTTATAAGTTCGGCGAGATCCTGCATACGGCGCAAAGCCAGTATCACGACATTGGCGTCGCGACCGAACTCGGTTATGCGACCTGCTGGATCGAACGTCGTCAAGGAATGAAGGGTTTTGGCGCGACGCCGACGCCGAACGCCGTCATCATGCCAACGTTCAACTTCCCGACGCTCGCCGCACTTGCCGACGCCGTGGAAGCCGAAGCGCGCGCTACATGAAGCAGCCGGTGACTCGACCGGGCGCGTCGTCGCTATGGATTGCCATGGCGGGTGCCGAGCCTTCAGCAGAAGCACCCGTGAGCACGGGTGCGCCGCTCGATCGCGATCTCATCGTGGACGTGGCGGTGATCGGCGCGGGCTACTCGGGGTTGTCGGCGGCGTACGCGTTGCAAAAGCGGGGCGTGCATGCGGTCGTGCTCGACGCCAATCCGGTCGGCTGGGGCGCGAGCGGACGCAACGGTGGCGTGGTGTCGTCGAAGTTTCGCTTGTCGTTTCCTGCCATCGAACGCCTGCACGGTCTTGAAACCGCGAAGACGATGCACCGGCTCGCGCACGATGGCGTGCGGGTGGTCGAACAGTTCATCGATGAATTTAAACTTGGCCGCGCACGTTTCGAACACACCGGCAGTCTCCGCTGCGCTCATACAGAACGCGCATTCGCGTCGATTCGCGCCGAGGCGGAGTGGGTGAAGCAACAACTCGGCGACACCACGATGACCGTTCAATCGCGTGCCGAGGTCGAGCATGAAACGGGATCGAAGGCGTTTGTCGGCGGCGTGCTGAGCGCTGACGCCGGCACCATCCTGCCGCTGGAATACGTGCGTGGACTGGCGGCCGGCCTCACGCGGCGCAAGGTAGAACTCTACGAATCGACACCTGTGCTCCACATGAGCCGCTCAAGCGGCAACGGTGGCGTGACCTTGCGCACACCGAACGGTACGGTCCGCACGAAGCAGGTGATAGTCGGCACCAACGCCTATTCGAACCTGACGCCCGCAACCTCGGCTTATCAGCGCGAGCTGGTGCCGTTCCGCAGTGCAATGATCGCAACGGAACGTCTGCCGGCCGAACTCGATGCCCGTCTGATGGTCGAGCGCCGCAGCTATACAGAGACGCGGCGCATGATGAAGTGGTTTCGCAAAGTCGATGGCCGCATGTTGTTCGGCGGACGCGACGCGTTCGGCAAGGAAGGGCAGACGAACGGCTTCGACGCACTGCAGCAGGCCATGGTCGCGCTGTTTCCGGATCTGGCCGGCGTGCGCGTAGAGTATGGATGGTCGGGTTATGTCGGCATGACGTTCAACTCGCTGCCGCATGTGGGCCGCAGTGACGACACAACGACTTTTTGTCTCGGTTATAACGGGGCGGGGGTAGCAATGGCTAGTTTGCTTGGGCAGCATGCGGCGGCTCTTGCACTCGGCGACAAGCCGGAGCTTTCGCTGCTTGCGGCGCCTGGCCTGAACCCTGTGCCGTTCCATTCGCTGCGTGCACCGGGCGTTCGCCTGGTGGCCGCGTGGTATCAATTCCTCGATGCCGTAGGTGCATGATGCGAAGCGCCACCCGGACTATTCAAGGACAGACTGCAATGCAGACTTCGCCAGCCGATCCTTCCTTGCTTTATCAACGGCGCGAAGATCGCACGATGCTGCTGTTGATGACGCCCGCGCTGCTGGTGATCGTGTTGCTGCTGGTCGTGCCGCTTGCATGGCTTTCGTGGCAGTCCATCTGGAACCACGGGTTCACGTTCGAGAACTACCGGCGAATATTTACCGGCGTGTACCTCGACACATTCCTGCTCACCTTCAAACTCAGCGTGATCGTAACCATCGTGACCTTGTTGCTGGGTTACCCGGTGGCTTATTTCGCGGCGTCCGTGTCACCCAGGTTCAGCGCGCTGATACTTGGCATGGTCATCCTGCCGTTCTGGACCAGCGTGCTGGTGCGGACTTACGCCTGGCTCGTCTTGTTGCAGCGCACCGGCGTGATCAACAAGGCGCTGATGGCGACCGGTCTCATCGATCATCCGTTGCAACTCGCGTACAACCAACTCGGTACCGTCGTTGCCATGGTGCATATCCTGTTGCCGTTCATGGTGCTGCCGCTCTATTCGGCGATGCAGAAAATTCCACAGAACCTCTCGCAAGCCGGCGCAAGTCTCGGCGGTTCGCCGCTGCACGTGTTTGCGCGCGTGTTCCTGCCGTTATCGATGAGCGGGGTCATCGCGGGTGTCACGCTTGTATTCATCCTGTGTCTCGGCTTCTACATCACGCCCGAACTGATGGGCGGCGGCAAGTCGGTCATGGTGTCCATGATCGTGAGCCGCAATGTCGAGATCTACAATAGCTGGGGCGCGGCGAGCGCGGTCAGCGTCGTGTTGCTGGTTTGCGTGTTCGGCATCTTCTACGCCGCGAGCCGCGTGGTTCCGCTCGAAAAAACCCTGGGCGCGAAATGAACGGAACGAATGGAACGAATGGAATGAACGAAATGAAACCACTCTCGTTCGGCCGCATCGTCCTCGGCTTCGCGGTCGTGCTGATCCTCGTGTTCCTGATGGTGCCGATCCTGATCGTCGTGCCGCTGTCGTTCTCCGACACGCGGTTCATGACTTTCCCGCCACCCGGCTACTCCCTGCGCTGGTATCACGCGTTCTTCAGCAATCCAGCGTGGATCGATGCAGCGCGGACCACGTTGATTGCCTCGACCTGTGCCGCACTGATCGCCACGCCGCTCGGTGTGGCCGCCGCGTATGCGATCCAGAACGGCACGCACCGCAGCATGCGTTATCTGCGTACCGTGCTCATGTTGCCGCTGATGGTGCCCATCATCATTGTCGCGGTCGGCGTGTTTTTCGTGTACTCGCAAATGGGATACGTGAATACCCTGGGCGGCTTGATTATCGCGGACACCATGTTGGGTCTGCCTTATGTGCTTATTTCCGTAGGCGCAGATTTGCGCACCTTCGATCCCACCCAGGAGATGGTTGCGCGTAGTCTTGGCATGAACCGCCTGCGCAGTTTCATGACGGTCACGCTGCCGCAGATCAAGTCGAGCGTGATCTCCGGCGCGGTGTTTGTATTCATCCAGGCGCTGGACGAAACGGTGGTGGCGCTGTTTGTTTCAGGTGGCACGAACCAGACCCTCACGCGGCGCATGTTCGTCACCTTGCGCGACGAGATCGATCCGACCATCGCCGCGATCAGTACGATGCTGACTGCCCTGACGCTGTGCCTCGTGATGATCGTGGTGGTGAGCCGCAAGTCATCCGCACGCGTCTGAACAATTCATAACCGGAGCACGCAATGAGCCACGAATTGCAGTTTTATATCGGCGGCGAGTGGGTCGCGCCAGCGGGACAGGCACGTCTGCCCGTCATTGATCCTTCCACCGAAGAAGCCTTCGCCGAGATTGCGATGGGCACGCCCGCCGATGTCGATCGCGCGGTCGCCGCGGCACGCAAGGCGTTCGCGTCGTTCGCTCTGACCACGCCGGAGGAACGGCTTGCGCTGATCCGCAAGATCCTGGAAGCGTACAGCGAACGCTACGACGAGATGGCGCAGCTCATCTCGCGTGAAATAGGCGCGCCGCGCGCGTTGGCACACGGCTGGCAGGCCGGACTCGGCACGCGGCATCTCAAGGAACTGATCCGGACCTGCGAGGCGTTTACCTGGCAGCGAAAGAAAGGCACGACGCTCATCACGCATGAGCCGATCGGCGTCGTAGCGCTGATCACGCCGTGGAACTGGCCGATCAATCAGATTGTCTGCAAGGTCGCCCCGGCGATAGCAGCCGGTTGTACGATGGTGCTCAAGCCCAGCGAAGTGTCGCCGTTGAACGCGCTTCTGTTCGCCGAGGTACTCGACGCAGCTGGCGTCCCGCCGGGGGTATTCAATCTAGTGAACGGCGACGGCCCGACCGTCGGCGCCGCGTTGTGCAGTCATCCCGATGTGGACATGGTGTCGTTCACCGGCTCGACCCGCGCGGGCATCGAAGTCGCCAGGCTGGCCGCGCCGACGGTCAAGCGAGTGCATCAGGAGCTGGGCGGCAAGTCGGCGAACCTGATTCTCGACGACGCCGATCTCGACGCCGCCGTGACCGCCGGGGTGAATGCATGTTTCGGCAATAGCGGCCAGTCGTGCAATGCACCCACGCGCATGTTCGTGCCGGCGGCGCGGCACGAAGAAGCGGTGGCAATCGCTCGCCGTGCGGCCGAAGCCCATGTAGTGGGTCCCGCCGATGCAGCCGGCACGACCCTTGGACCGGTGGTCAGCGCGTTGCAGTTCGAGCGCATCCAGCGCTTGATCGAAACCGGCATGGACGAGGGCGCTCGCGTGGTAACGGGCGGACCCGGCAGGCCCGATGGGCTGACGCGCGGCTACTTCATTCGGCCGACGGTGTTTGCCGGCGTGACCCCGGACATGACCATCGCACGCGATGAAATCTTCGGCCCGGTGCTGTCTATCCTGCCGTACCGCGACGAGGACGATGCCATCGCCATGGCCAACGACAGCGTGTTCGGGCTCGCCGCCTATGTGCAATCCGGCGACATCGAACGCGCCCGGCGCGTGGCGCGCCGGTTGCGCGCGGGCAGCGTCCATCTCAACTATCCCGCATGGGACGCAGGCGCGCCGTTCGGCGGTTATAAGCAATCGGGCAATGGCCGCGAGTACGGCGAATGGGGACTCGAGGCATTTCTCGAGGTCAAGGGCATTGTCGGTTACGGTGCCTGACGAGCCTCCGAGCGGATCATGTCGGCGATCCGCTCGGCGATCATGATGGTCGGGATGTTCGTGTTCGCGCACGGAATGGAGGGCATCAGCGAGGCATCGCAGACCCGCAGGTTCTGCACACCGTAGACGGCGCCCGATGCGTCCGTGACGGCGGCCGGGTCATCAGCAGCGCCCATCCTGCATGTTCCCGAAGGGTGCCACGTGCCGCCGACCGAACGCGTGACGAACTGCGTCATGGCGTGGTCGTCGTCGAGCAGGCCGGTTATGGATATTCCTTGCGTCACCAGCCGGTGAATCAGGGTTTGTCGCAACGGCCCGGCCCAATCCAGTATCACGCTCAACCCCCCGCGCTGGATCGCGTTCGCGGTTCCCGGCACCGCCACCTTGGCAACTCGTGGCGAATAACTCGACGGGAAAATCGTGCTGCGATGACCTGCCATCGAAGGGTCCGCGAGCGTCTGCGCGCCGAAGCGAACAGCGATCTTCAGGCGCTCGAGATCGCGCGGATCGGAGAGCATGTTGAACTCGACGGCAGGTTCCTCGAGCGGACTCGCCGACGTCAGCGTGACCCGCCCGCGTGAGTACGATTTGTTGACCCAGAAGAAGATCGTCCCCAGCCGATACCCTATGGAATGCCATCCCGAACGCGACAGGATCGCGCCGTGCATGTCGCCTTGAACGGTATTCGGCAGACCCGACGAAAAGCGCACGATGGCCTGCTCGTGATGCTCATCGGGGAAGGGCGTGCGCGCGGATTTGGGCAGGAAGGTGGAGACGGCAATAGACGGATGCTCCATCAGATTGCCGCCCACGCCGGGCCGGGCCGCGACCAGAGGAATGTGCAGTGCAGCGAGGTTATCTGCTGGACCGATGCCGCTGCGCAGCAATATCGCGGGGCTATGGATTGCGCCCGCGCACAGGATCACCTGAGCGGCGTGCAGGTCCCCGCCCGAAGCGAGGCGCGCGCCGATCGCTCTGGTGCTGTCGAACAGTACGCGGTCCACCAGGACGTCGGTCCTGATTGTCAGGTTCGGGCGCTGGCGGACGGCGTCGGTGAGATAGCAGATGGAGGTCGGAATCCGTTCGCCTTCGGCGCTTACCGCAATGGCGCCAACGAAGGTGCCGTCTTGCCACGGTCCGTTTTGATCATCGAACCGGGCATGGCCGCGACGGTCCAGCGTAGCCAGCACAGCTCGTACGAACGGCGATATGCGCGGCCACCTGGTGCGTTCGATGCGGACGGGTCCGGTCTCGCCATGCAGTTCGCCGCCGAAGTCCGTATCTGTTTCGAGCTTGCGAAAGTAGGGCAGGCAAGTGGTCCAGTTCCAGCCGTGCGCGCCGAGCGTTTCCCATTCGTCATAGTCAGCGGGGGCGCCGCGATTCGCCATCAGCGCGTTGATGGCCGAGCCGCCGCCGAGGATGCGAGCCTGCTCATAACGGCGTGGCTGAGCCGCAAGGCTCATCCTTGCCGTGAGTCGTTTCCATATGTTGTCAGCGTCCAGATACGCGCGGCCGGGATAGCGGCTGCGGATGGCGGCGGGCATGTTGGCCGCGGAAATGGGGCCGCCGGCTTCAATCAGGCAAACGCTCTTGCCGGCGTCTTCGGACAAGCGGGCAGCAAGTACGCATCCAGCCGATCCACCGCCGAGAATGAGGTAGTCGATCACGTTCTGCTTAAGAGAGTGTCACAGCAGAGAAGGTGCATGAACGCCCGGGAGGATGACATTTTCCCGGGCGCAGGCAGTCAGCCATATGCTTCAACAAAGCGGTTGTTCACTGAATGAACTTGAGCCACCGCGCTTTGGCCTGAATACCCGGTTCGGACGCCCACCACTCCTCGGACATCAACGCTTGCTTGGCTGCGTTCTCCGGCGAGCTTGGCAATTCGCTCGCACGCTTCTCGGTGATCTTGCCGGTCTTGAACGCAGCCGGATTACCCGGACCATAGTCGATATAAAGCGGCAGGTTAGCCTGCAATTCAGGAGACACCGCCGCGTTCACGAACTGGATAGCCGTCGGCAGGTTCGGCGCGTTCTTCAGGATGCACAACTGCGTGTTTTGCAGGATGCCGTCGTTGTAGGTAAAGGCAATATCCGGATTGTCCTTCTTCACGGCGCTTGCGCGACCGTTCCAGATCATCTCCATGTCCACTTCGCCGTCGTGCAGCAGTTGCGCCGACTGGCCTCCCGACGTCCACCATACGGTGACATCCGGCTTGATCTGCTCGAGTTTCTTGAAGGCCCGGTCGACGTCCAGCGGATAGAGCTTGTCACGCGCCACGCCGTCGGCGAGCAAGGCGGCTTCGAGCACCGTTTGCGGGTCGTTACGAAGCGCGCGCGTGCCGGGGAACGCCTTCACGTTCCAGAAATCGGCCCAGCTCTGCGGCACTTTCTTGAGCGACTTCTTGTTGTAGCCGATCACCGTCGAATAGAACTCGTAAGCGACTGAATAAGGCGTGCGGTACTTCTCCGGCATGGCGGCTGCGTTCGGCAGCTTGGAAAAATCCAGCTTTTCCAGCAAGCCTTCGCGGCCGCCGCGCAGACAGTTCGATGTTGGGGTATCCACTACGTCCCAGATCGGTTTGCCGGTCGCGCCCTGCGCCTTGATGGCCGGCCATGCGTCCGGAATGCTGTCCTGGTTGACTGTGATGCCGAGCAGCTTTGCTGCGGGATCCAGAATAGCCTTGGTCTGAGCTTCCTGATAAGTACCGCCTTGCGACACGAAGGTTATTTGTCCGGCGGCAAACACCGGTCCGGATGAGGCAAGACCGATTAGCAGCGACAGTGCGACGGGGCGAAGCGACAGGGTTCTCATCGACGGCGGTCCTGGGTGGTTGAATGATTCGGCTGCGGATCATGGAGTCGCATGCGGCTTGACTGAAGTGCCAGGTCTGACGCGCGATCAATGTAATGTCTGCTGCAAGCCTTGGTGCTCGTTCGGGTTCGAACGCGTAAGCGCTTGCTGTTGCACTGCAAGACAAGACTTGCACGGCTGGCATGGGGAAAATATAGGGGGCCATTTTTTAGGTGGCAATGCCGCAATTGTTTGAGCACCCATAACATGGGGTAATGATCAACTCGGCGCGTTGCAGAGCTACCTGGGTTTTACCGGAAGGGCGCCGACGGCGAGGTCAGGAATCCCTTAGAGGGAGAACAGCGCTTTCTTAGCGAATTTCGAGGGTTTCCCGATTTATAAACATTGGGTCGTGTTCTACGATCAACTTACTCAAAACTCCGTCTCCGCCAAGCTGCGATGAGTGCCGATCTTTTCAACCATGGAGCTGCCGTTGGACAAATCGAGGGCATCTGCTCGCGCTTGTTCGACGCGTGGTGCGAAACCAGGAACATCACCTCCTTGACGTTCCTGCTGCAGTGCTGGCCGCTGATAAGCGTTGAACCGGCCGCGCTAAGACAACTCTCCAATACCCTGGGCGAGCTTCGGAAATCGCATGGCGGCGCGTTGAACGAAGAACAAACAAAACTGCTGGTCGAATTAGAAGAACGCATTAAAGACCTGCAGGTGCATGCGCCGGAACACTACGCGGTTGATCGTCAGGGCCGGGACCGCGCATGGGCTACGTCGAAGTTACTGCGCCTTTGCAGGATCGAACCATAGCTCCTTGCTGCCGTCGCACTCCATTTGTTCCTGATCGTTGTTCATGCGCGTTGCAAGGCGCGGATCGGATCTGCCTATGTGGAAGCATTGGGCGAACGCACACTTCTTAGCTTTCCTCATCGGTTCAGCCTGCACAACCACCTCGTTAACGTGACAGCGACCTCTGCTCGTCTGATCCGCACGAGTGCGTTGCACAAACGAAGAAAACACTATAAACGAAAATAAAAATGAACATTTTTATGATAAGTTGTCAGATAACAGTTGTCGATGATAGCCCAGTGATCGCGTGAAAACCTCGAAAAAAGCCTCGAAATATATGGTTTTCCCCAATTTAAAGCGCAAACTCAACTGATACGATGACCGATAAGAAAATTGCATCGATGTTCGAATTCGCACATGACGGCCACGCCCGACCGGCGCCAAGGTGTTAGCCACACCAAACGGAAGGAGACAGAAGTGAGAACAATTGCTGGCTTGCGCTGGTGGATTATCGCCCTCGTGTGTTTAGGCACGATCGTCAACTATCTGTCGCGCAACGCGTTGGGGGTGCTGGCCCCGCAGTTGAAGACGCTGTTGCACATGAGCACGCAGCAATACTCGTATGTCGTCGCGGCGTTCCAGGTCGGCTACACGATCATGCAGCCGGTGTGCGGCCTGGTCATCGATCTGATCGGCCTTCGAATTGGATTCGCTCTGTTCGCCTGCCTGTGGTCCCTGGTGGGTTGCCTGCATGGCTTCGCCGGCAGTTGGGTCTCACTGGCGGCATTTCGCGGGCTAATGGGCTTATCGGAGGCCGTGGCGATTCCGGCGGGCATGAAGGTGGTCGCCGAGTGGTTTCCTAACAAGGAGAAGTCCGTTGCGGTCGGCTACTTCAACGCGGGCACGTCGCTGGGTTCGCTGTTTGCGCCGCCCCTGGTGATCTTCCTCTCGCTTCGCTATGGCTGGCAGAGCGCGTTTGCGGTGACCGGCGCGTTAGGGTTCGTCTGGGCTGCGATGTGGTACCTGTTCTATCGATCGCCCGCCGACCACGCACGGATCTCGGACAAGGAGCGCAACACGATCATCGGCGGGCAGACGAGCATCGTTGGTCCGGGCAAGCACGGCATCAAGGAAGTGCTCGGCACACGCCGCTTCTGGGCAATCGCTCAAGCGCGCTTCTTCGCGGAGCCGGCCTGGCAGACCTTCAGTTTCTGGATCCCGCTTTACCTGGTCACCGAACGCCACATGGACCTCAAGGAGATCGCCCTGTTCGCGTGGCTGCCCTTCCTCGCGGCCGATATGGGTGGTTTGTTCGGAGGTTACCTTTCTCCGTTCCTGATGAAGCATCTGCGCGTACCGCTGATCTGGTCGCGCATTGCCGGCGTAGCGCTCGGCGCATTCATGATGATCGGGCCGGCTTGCATCGGATGGGTCGCTTCTCCCTATCAGGCCATCGCGCTGTTCTGCGTGGGCGGCTTCGCTCACCAGATGATCTCGGCGCTCGTCAATACCCTGAGCGCGGACGTCTTCAAACCGGGCGAAGTCGGGACGGCCAGCGGCTTCGCCGGTATGGCGGCGTGGATCGGCGGGCTTGGATTCTCTCTGCTCGTCGGCGCGCTGGCCGACACGATTGGCTATAAACCGCTGTTTGCCGCACTGGGCGCATTCGACCTGATCGGTGTGACGCTGCTGGTGATCCTGATGCGCGGTTACACACGCGAATCCCGTCAACTACCCGGCGATCACGGCACGAGCACCGCCGTTTAACCCAACGTCAAAGGTGTGACATGGCAACACTCAACATTCGACCTCGCTTTGCGCTTTCCGGTCATGCCGGTAACCACCTCGAATTGACGGCGGACACAGGATGCGGAATCGAACTGTTCGTCCTCGCCGACGACATTATTCGCGTGCTCGTGCTGCCCGAGGGCGAACTTTGCGGACCCCGCACCTGGGCGATTGCGCCCGGCATGGAAGACACGCCAGTTGAAGGCCGCGAGCGCCGCGACATGAGCGGCTTCAGTGAAACGCACTACACGGTAGTGAACGCAGCGCAGCGGCTTGTCGTTGAAACTGCCTGCATCCGTCTTACTGTCGAGCACGACGGAGGATTCTGTTCGTGGGAAGTACTCAAGGACGGGACGTGGCATCGCGTCTTGAGCGATCGCCGAACCCAGGCGTACAACTTCGGCTGGTGGGATTCACGGGTCTATCACTATGTCGAGCGCCAGCGCGGCGAGTTGTATATCGGACTCGGTGAGCGCGCCGGATCGCTTGACCGCGCGAACCAGAGCTACGAGATGCGCAACATCGACGCGATGGGCTACAGCGCCCGCACGACAGATCCTCTCTATAAACACATCCCTTTCTATGTGACATGGCAGCCGGAAACGGCCACGGGATTTGGCCTGTTCTACGACACCCTCGCCGACTGCCGTTTCGACATGGGCCGCGAGCTGGACAATTACCACGGCGCCTATCGGCATTTCATTGCCGAACACGGAGACCTCGATTACTACTTCATCGCGTCCCCCGGCACGCCGCTTTCGGCCGTGCGGCGCTTTACGTGGTTGACGGGGCGCCCGGCGTGGATGCCAAAGTGGGGGCTCGGTTATTCCGGCTCGACGATGAGTTATACCGACGCACCCGATGCACAGGAGCGCATGGGCGAATTCATCGAGCGGTGTGGCGAGCACGACGTTCTGTGCGACTCGTTTCATCTGTCCTCGGGCTACACGTCGATAGGCGCGAAACGCTACGTTTTCAACTGGAATCGCGACAAATTTCCGGACATCGGCGCTTTCGTCAACGGCTATCTCGAACATGGCGTGCGGCTGTGCGCCAACATCAAACCATGCCTGCTGCAGGACCACCCGGCCTTCAAGGAAGTCGATGAAGCCGGGCTCCTCATTCGCGCCCGCGGCGGCAGTCCTGCGTGGGTTCAGTTCTGGGACGAGGTTGGTGCGTACCTCGACTTCACGAATCCCGCGACCATCGACTGGTGGAAAACGCGGGTAAAGGACAGCTTGCTGCAATACGGGGTAGCCGCCACCTGGAACGACAACAACGAGTTCGAGATCTGGACGCCGGACGCCATTGCGCATGGCTTCGGCAAGTCATGTCCGGCGCAACAGGCGAAGGTGCTGCAAACCCAGTTGATGATGCGGGCATCAAGAGACGCACAGCGCGAACACGCACCGGCCAAGCGCCCGTTTCTGGTGTCGCGCTCTGGTGGCGTTGGCATGCATCGATACGTACAGACGTGGTCGGGCGACAACTACACGTCCTGGGAAACATTGCGCTACAACCTGAAGATGGGCCTGGGTCTCGCGATGTCGGGCGTGTCGAACACAGGGCATGACATTGGCGGGTTTTCAGGGCCTGCGCCAGAGCCGGAACTGTTCGTGCGCTGGGTGGCGTTCGGCATCTTTTTGCCGCGTTTCAGTATCCACTCATGGAACGACGACGGCAGCGTGAACGAGCCATGGATGTACCCGGACTTCACGCGTCAGGTATCTGATCTGATCAAGCTGCGGTATCGCCTGATTCCCTATCTCTACGAGTTGCTGTGGCAGTCGCATAGCGCCTATGAACCGGTGCTGCGCCCGCTCTTCGCGGAGTTTCCCTGCGACCCGAACTGCCTCGCCGATGGCGACGACATGATGCTAGGCGCTTCTCTGCTGGTTGCACCGGTCGTCGAAGCCGGCCAGACGACGCGCGAAGTCTATCTGCCCGCCGGCTCGCGCTGGGTCTCGTACTGGAGCGGAGAAGCATTCGAAGGCGGCGAGACCATCCGCTTGCCTGCGCCTTTCGATCAACCCGTCATGCTGATTCGTGAAGGCGGCGTGATCGCGATGAATGTGGCTGAACAACACTTCGCATGTCCCGCCGATGAGCGCGCCTTCATCGTCGTGCCATTTTCGGGTGAGGGCGTCGCGCGCGGCGGCTGTGTTGAAGACGACGGCGAAAGCGAAGCGTGGCGCACCGGCGAGCAGGGGCGATGGAACGTATCGATCGAGTCGACTGCGCAGACCCTGCATCTTTCCATCGCACGAGAAGGGCGGATGCCGCGAGAACAATCGCATGTGCCGGTGCTGATACCGGCTAGCGAGACGCGTCCGGTCGCGTGCGCAGACGTCGAACTGGTAGCTGAGAAAACGTGGGGCGGCTGGCGCCGTCTGACTGTCCGGGTCCCTCGGGGATGACCCCGTCGACAACGTGTTTATCCTTCAAGAGGCAATGCACAATGAACAAGCAAAAACGCACGATCGTACGCGCGGTGATCTTCTCTTGCGTCCCGCTTTCCGGCGTGACGTTTTCCGCAGATGCTTTGGCACAGACGAGCGTGACGCTGTACGGCGTAGTCGACAATGCCTTCTCCTATGCCAGCAATCAGCGCGGGCATTCGAATTTCTACATGAGCCAAGGCAATCTGCAAGCGAGTAAGTTCGGATTCCTTGGCTCCGAAGATCTCGGTAGCGGTACGAAGGCCATCTTTCGTCTCGAGAGCGGTTTCAATTCGCTGAACGGCGCGCAGAGCAGCGCCGGTCTGATCTTCAATCGGCAAGCGTACGTCGGCTTGAGCAACGATACGTATGGTACGTTCACGCTTGGCCGTCAGTACACGCCGTACTTCACCATGGTCGGTGGCCTGGGTCCCACCGGCGTGCTCACAGGCGCGACCGGTGCACACCCGGGCGATCTCGACGCACTCGACACGACCTTGCGCTTCAACAATTCGATTACCTATGCATCGCAGAATTTGGCGGGTCTGCAATTCAGCGCGCAATACGGTCTGGGCGGCGTACCGGGAAGCGTTGCCAACGGGAGCAATTTCAGTGCTGCGCTGCGCTACGACTACAAGGATTTTGCCGCTGCCGCCGGTTACGTCAAGCTGAAGGACATTGTGACGAGCCCGGCGCTCGGCGCCTTTGCCATTAATTCGCCCGTGAATAATGGCTATGCGTCTGCCCGGAGCGCGCAGCTGATCGCCGCAGCGGCGCGCTACAACTTCAACGACCTGATGGTCGGCGTCAACTATTCGAACGTGCAGTACGCGCCGGGCTCGGGCTCGCTCTTCGCGAGCGAAGCCGTGTTCAACACCTACGGCGTCATATCGACGTACCGCCTCACTCCTGCAGCGATTGTTGGGGCTGGGTACAGCTACACGCGGGCAAGCAAGTCCAATGGCGTGAGCGATCCGGCTCGCTATCATCAGATATCGCTGGAAGAAACCTACGGTTTGTCGAAGCGCACGACGATATACGCGCTCCAGGCTTATCAGCGCGCGCAGGGCAAGGCGCTTGTCGCGGTGGGCACGACTGGCACGAGCATCGTGGACGCGGTAGCTGTGGTCGGCGACTCGCAGAACACATCGCCCTCTTCGGGACCGTCGCAGTTTGTCGGCATTGTCGGGATCAGGCATGCCTTCTGATTGCGAAGTTACTGCGCCTTTGCAGGATCGAACCATAGCTCCTTGCGGGCATAGGGAACCCACGGCGGCAGGAACGGGTTCTTGAGCTCAATGATGGTTCGCGTATTTAGCCTGAGTTCGGATAGTTGCCTCGCGAAATGGCGGTTGAAGAAGGCGTCAAAGCTGCCGTCGCGCTCCATTTGTTCCAGGCCGTCGTTGATGCGGGTCGCCAGACGCGGATCGGATTTGCTGACGTAGAAGCATTGTGCAAACGCATATTTAATTAGCAGATGCTGCTCGATCGCGAGTTCGGGATAAAGTCCGCGGTAGGCGGCAAGCTCTCCGGGCGCCTCGGTTACGCCACGCGGAAACATGTCGAAGCGCCCATGCGTCAGCATGAGAAATAAAGAGTCATAGGTCTCGGCGGTTCTCACCGGGACGCGGTTGTACTCGTATACGCGAACATCGCCCCATAACGCACCCTGGCCGACCGAAAGTGCGCGGAATTGATCCAGCGTCCCGACCTGGGCAATTTTCTCCTGACTGTCCTTTGAAATCAGCGCTACACGGTAGCCAAGCAAACCTTTGTCGATGGGAAACGGGATTGGAATCATGCCCTCGTCCAAGTCCTTGTGGCCCACGTCGCTGATCATGATGTTGATCCGTTTTCCCTTGATCGCTTCCAGATGCGAGCGCGCAACGGAGATGTCGTCCGTATAGGCACGCTCGATGTAAGGGCCGTATTTCGGCGTTGTCCGCCGCAGCACTTCGGTGAGCAATTCGAACGCATACGCGTAGCGGACGAGGTATTCCTCGGATTTTAGGGGTTTCACGATATCCTGCGCGCACACCGTCGAGGTCATCGCGAGCACGGCTAGCCATCCCATGAGGACAATACGCACGCTTTTCTCCCAACCACGGAACGCCGGCAAGCTTGACGGCGTCGCCTGATTGCCGCGACAGCCGGCGAGTCCCTTAAGTTCCTCTTGTTAGCACGTCGTTAGACCGCCGCCCTTTTAGAGAGCGCAGAATAGGCGAGTCAAGAACAAAGGCTGGTCTGAGGAAATATGGCGCTCAACACGTTTGGCGGACTGTGTGACCTGGTTGGCCGCCACCGCAGCAGTGTCGTGATGCGGCTGCTCGCTACAGTCTTTCTGTTCAGTTGCACGGTCACGTTGACGCTGACGGCGCTTCAACTGTATCGCGATTACAACCGGGGAGTGATGCTCATTGAAAGCCGGCTTGCGGAGATCGATGGAAGTTATCGCGGCAGCCTGGGCGAAGCGCTCTGGCGGCTGGACCGGCCGCAGCTCGAACTCCAGCTCGAAGGCATCCTCCATCTGCCGGACATCCGGCTAGCCGAAGTCACGGAGGTGATTGCCAGCGACAGTTCCATGGTGGTCGCCGCCGGAACTCACCCGAATGGCCCGGTCATCGTGCGCAGTTTTCCGATCGTCTACCGTATTCAAGGGCACGAGGAGGCGATCGGCACGCTGCGCGTGGAGGCAACACTCGCGAACCTGTATAACGAACTGTTCAGGACGGCACTAGTGATCCTACTAAGCCAGGGCGCCAATACGTTTCTCGTGTCCCTGTTCACCATCTACATTTTCTCGCGACTCGTCACGCGCCACCTCGCCACGGTGGCGCGACGCGTTGAAAGTTATGACTTCCGGCAGGCGCCGGAAGCCTTTACGCTGCAACGCAGGCGTCCACGCCGGCCGGACGAACTGGAGCGCGTAGTGGCCGCATTCGACGCCATGTGCGCTCGCCTTCATTGCGCTTATAACGACGAGCGGGAAGCTACCGAGGGGCGCGAAGCCCGGCGCACCGCCGAGGCGGCCAACCGGGCGAAATCCGAATTCCTCGCCAACATGAGCCACGAACTGCGTACGCCGCTGAACGGCATTCTGGGGTATGCGCAAGTCCTGGGCCGCGACCGGGCGCTTAGCGAGCGGCAGCGTGACGGGCTCGGCGTGATCCAGCGCAGTGGCGAGCATCTGCTGGCGCTGATCAACGACATTCTCGATATTGCTAAGATCGAGGCAGGCAAAATGCCCTTCGATATCGTGGCGGTGCCGCTCCCCGGTCTTCTTGGCGACATCAGGGAAATCATCGGTGTGAAGGCCGAACAAAAGCAGCTTGTTTTTGTGTGCGACGCAGCACCCGACGTGCCGAATGCCGTGCGTGCTGACGAGCGGCGGCTGCGCCAGGTACTGCTCAACCTGCTGGCGAACGCGGTGAAGTTCACCGACTCCGGCCACGTGAGCCTGCGCGTGGCGCTGTTGCTCGACGGCCGGGTCCGCTTCACGGTCGAAGATACGGGAATCGGCATTGGCGAAACGCAACGGGAGCTGATCTTCGAACCGTTCGAACAAACCGGCGTCGAACAGCGGCATCGTGGCGGAGCGGGGCTTGGCCTTGGCATCAGCCGGCAGCTCATGCGTTCGATGGGAAGCGACATCCTGGTCGAGAGCCGCAAAGGCGAGGGCAGCACCTTCTGGTTCGACCTGGAGGCAGTTCCGGTACCGTCCGTGTCGGCAGTCACTCATGCCGCGTGGGTGGTGACCGGCTACGCAGGACCGCGCATGAGTGTGCTGGTGATTGACGACGTGCCGACCAACCGCGCGGTGGTGGTCGACATGCTGGGCCAGATCGGCTTCGAGATGATTGAAGCCGCCAGCGGCCCGGAAGCGCTGGAGAAAGCCCGGTTGAAGCGTCCGTCGCTGGTCCTGACCGACATCGTGATGCGGGAGATGGACGGACTCGAAACCATGCGGCGCTTGCGGCTTCTGCCGGACCTTGCAAATGTGCCGATCATCGCGATCTCGGCAAGTCCGTCGGGTGGCGATGAACAGCGCAGCCTGACTGCCGGCGCAGACGCGTTCGTGGCGAAACCCATCCACCTCGACACGCTGCTGACGCAGATTGCGGGACTGCTGAAACTGACCTGGACTTACGCGCCGCTTGGCGACGCGCTGGTGGAGCCCACGTCGGTGACGCCGTGCCCGGCCGTGCCTTCTCACGAGATGGAGAACCTGCATCGGCTTGCACGTCAGGGCAACATGCGCGAAATCATGCTGTGGGCGGAACGCATTACGATGCTCGACGAGCGTTATAGCGCGTTCGCCGCTGAATTACGCACACTCGCAAAAAACTATCGGACCAAGGCTCTCGTGCAATTCGTCGAACAACATCTTGAAGGGGGACACGCGTCATGAGCGAGACCGCTATCGACATTGCAGCGGCAACCATGGAGCCTCCCGCGGTTTTGATCGTGGACGACACGCCTGCCAATCTGAGCGTCGTGGTGGAGAGCCTCGAGGGCCAGGGGTTTCGCGTGCTCGTGGCGCTGGACGGTCTGGAGGCGCTGGAGCGCGCGGCGTTCTCGCAGCCCGATCTCATCCTGCTGGACGTCAAGATGCCCGGCATAGACGGCTACGAGACTTGCCGCCGGCTTAAATCGAATAGCGATACCAGCGACATTCCGGTGATCTTCATGACGTCGATGTCGGCGGCTGCCGACGTGGTCGAAGGGCTTGCGGCGGGCGGCGTCGACTACGTGACCAAGCCGATCCGGGTTGACGAAGTCGTGGCGCGCATTGGCACGCATCTGGCATTGCGCACCTTGCAGCAGCAACTCGTGACGCGGAACATGCAGTTGCAGCATGAAATTGCCGCGCGCGAAAAAACGCAACAAGCGTTATGCGATGCACGAGACGAACTCGAGGCGCGGGTCGCGCAACGCACCGAGGAGCTGGCGCGGGCCAATGTCAGCCTCAATCTGGAGATTGTCGAGCGCAGAGGTGTGGAGGCGCGGCTGAAGGAAAGCGAGGCGCGGTTTCGCGCGATTGTCGAGACCAGTCCGGTGCCGCTGTGCATCACGTCCATGCCGGAAGGCGACATCCTGTACATGAACCAGCCGCTGCGTGAACTCTTTGCGCTCGACGCAACGCGGTCTTCCGTTAGTAACATCATCGACTTTTATGCTTCGCCCCAAGAGCGCGACGAGTTAGTGCATCATCTGCGCGACGAGGGAAATTTGCGCAACGCGGAGTTGCGTTTCAGGCGACCTGACGGGACCTCGTTCTGGGCCGTGGCGAACGCGCGCGTGGCTACCTACGGCGACATCCCTGCTATCTACGTGGGACTCTACGACGTCACCGCGCGCAGGAAAGCCGACGAGAAACTGCGAGCGAGCGAAGCGAGCCTCGCCAACGCCCAGCGCCTTGCCCGGCTCGGCGACTGGGCGTGGGATCGAGATGGTGGCATCACGCACTGGTCGTCCGAGCTCTACCGTATTCTCGGTCTCGAAGCGTCGGTCGCCAAGCCGTGTTATAGCGCTTATCTCGCAGTGGTCCATCCCGACGACCATGCCGTTGTCAGGCGTGCGATGCGTGTATTGCTCTCCAAAGGGCAACCGTTCGGCATTGACCATCGCATCGTGGGCCCGGATGGAACCACGCGCATCGTACGGCTTCAGGCAGAACTCGTGGATGCGAGAGACGGGCAGTCGTGGGGTATCGTTGGCACTGTCCAGGACATCACCGAGCGCAAGCGTACCGAGGAGGAACTGCTTGCATCGCGCGAGCAGTTGCGCGAGTTGTCGGCCTACCTGGAGGCGATCCGCGAAGAGGAGCGGCGTCGCATAGCATTGGAGATTCACGACGAGCTGGGTCAGTTGCTCACCGCGCTAAAAATGGATGTCGCGCTGCTCAAGATGCGCGTAGTCCCGGACGCGGAAGCCACCCGGAAGATCGACGACATCCGGGAGCTGGTCGAGAAAACCATCTGGATGGTACGCAACGTTGCGAGCCACTTGAGACCGGCGGCGCTCAACTTCGGTATTGTGTCGGCCCTGGAGTGGCTTGCGGAAGACTTCAGCCGGCGTAACGGCATGCCTTGCCAACTGGTGGTTCGAGGCGGCGAACCCAGTCTTGCCGACGCCCATGCGACGGCCGTGTTCCGTATCGTCCAGGAGTCGCTCACGAATGTATCGCGGCATGCCGGCGCGTCTCGCGTGGCTGTGACGCTTGTCAGCAGCGACGTGGCGCTCGATTTGCGGGTGAGCGACGACGGGCAGGGCTTCGATCCGGAGTCGGCGCAAGGCGCCTATTCCTACGGTTTGCTCGGCATGAGCGAGCGAGCCCGCCTGATTGGAGGGACGTTGCAGATCGACAGTGCACCAGGAGCCGGAACCATGGTTTCAATCAATTTACCGCTGGATGGCGGACGGGAACGATGATCAGTATTTTTATAGCGGATGACCACGCAATCGTAAGAAGCGGCCTGAAGCAGATCGTTGCCACGACCACCGACATTGCGGTGGTCGGTGAAGCGGCGCACGGGTCCGAAGTCGTCGACAAGCTGCGTGCTTGCCACGTGGATCTGCTATTGCTCGATATGACCATGCCCGGCATTAGCGGCGTGGATTTGATCCGGCGCGTGCGGGCTGAGCAGCCCACGTTGCCGATCCTGGTGCTGAGCATTCACAACGAGGGGCAGGTGGTGTCGCGGGCGTTGCGCGCGGGTGCGACGGGCTACGTGACCAAGGACAGCGACCTCGAGGTCCTGCTGGCTGCTATCCGCAAGCTGGCGGCGGGGGGGCGGTTCATCGATCCTAAACTGGTCGATGCGATTGTTTTCGACTCGCCTTCAAGCGACGGGCCTCCGCACGAAATCCTCTCGGATCGCGAGTTCCAGGTGCTGCAAATGCTGGCGGCCGGCAACAGCATCAACGACATTGCCGATGCGTTGTCGCTTAGCGCAAAAACCATCAGCACGCATAAGATGCGGCTTATGCAGAAGCTCGGACTTAACAACAATTCCGAAGTCATTCGGTACGCGGTCAGGCACGGTCTGGTGACGGAGTAAGGAAGTTGAATGGCGTGCCTGGCTTGTCAGGAAATCCTTATAGAGGTTGCAGGATATTCCTAAATCAAATTCCGCTTCTACCGACTGGAAAAACCATCTGAACCAGATAGCATGGTGTCATGCGAAACGGTCTGGACGGATAGGCCGGTAATGGCAAATTCCCTGGGTCGTGAGCCGTCACTTGACGGTAGTTGTTGGTGGCCGCTACGGCTCAAGTGCAGGTCAGTTTGTTTGGTGTTTCCCCGGCGAGTACAGCGGTTGCGGTTACGTTTAGGCGCAAAAAATCCGTCTGTTGTTCAACGCTTGTTTTCCTTTCATCACGATGGCTCTTGGCAAGTGTTCCCACCGTCTCCCGGAAGGCTTCGATGAAGCGTGTCCGGACGGTAGTTCGACGACCCTTGGTGAGTTCTGCGGAGATCCCATGGCTAACAAATCCGGAATGCCACGACAGGAAGAAGTGGTTGACCTCGGCGGCTGGATCAGTGTCTGGTACGACAAGGCGGTTGCCGCGCGGTTCATCCAGCCTCCGTTCGTTCTGGACGATTCGACGGCGGATCGTCTCCAGGGCTATTTTGATGTAGGCCTCACGCCAGGCGATGCCGTTCATGCTTTTTTCGGCGTGATGCATTGACGGTCACGCCGCCGCACGTTGATGCGGCAAGGTTGTAGAACCTTCAGCGGCCCTTGCGCCGGGAGGTTGAGATGGTCAGGCTCTCAGTTCTAGCCCTCCCCTCGGAGCTAGAATTTAAGGCGTCGTGTTCGCACGGCGCCTTTTTTTTCGTTCGCACTCGGGGTTCTGTTTGGGGGTTAGTGGTCGGTTTAAGTTAGCTGATAGACCACTAAGGCCGAAAGCACCAACCCAGCCCCACCTCCGACCGCTAACCCTAAAACCGCCAAACCCCGTCCACCGGCGCGAGCGAGCCGCACTGGTCAGCCAAAATCCACTATGACTTTCATCGCTTTCGACCGGTCGTTCGCGGTTTCGAAAGCTTTGAGCGAATCGCGGTAAGAGAAGATATCCGATATCAGCGGCTTGGTATCGATCAACCGCTTGTTGAGCAGCTCAACGGCGATGGCAAATTCCTCATGAAACCGGAATGCGCCGCGCAAGTCGAATTCCTTGGCCACGATGACATTCATCGGCAGCGGCACGTCGCCCCCGAGACCGACCTGAACGATGACGCCCCGCGGACGGATCGCGTCGAACGCGCCACGCAATGCCGAGGCATTGCCGCTGGCTTCGAACAGCACGTCGAACGTGCCTTTCCCTGCGGCAAAAGGCAGGAGCGCGTCGGGCGCCTGCAAGATGTTGAACGTCTGGTCGGCACCAACCTCGCGTGCGCTTTTAAGCGGCAATTCATTGACATCGGTTGCCACGATATGCGCGGCGCCAGCGCGGCGCGCTGCCGCCACAATCAATGCGCCGATCGGACCGCATCCCGTGACCAGCACACGCTTGCCGAGCAACAGCCCCGCGCGGCGAACCGCGTGAAGCGCAACCGACAGTGGCTCGGCCATGGCGGCTTCGGCATCGCTCAGTGCATCCGAGACACTATGGGCCTGCGATCGATCGATCACAATCTCCTGGCGAAACGCACCCTGGACGTGCGGCGTACGCATTGCACTGCCGTAGTAGCGCATGTCGAGACAGTGGTTCTGCAAACCTTGCTGGCAGTATTCGCAGTGTCCGCAAGGCCGGCTGGGACTGATCGACACGCGGGTTCCGACGGGCATGTCAGTGACCTCGGTGCCTGTGCGCGACACCACGCCCGATACTTCATGCCCGAGCACCATCGGTTCCTTGATGCGAACCGTACCGAAGCCACCGTGATTGAAGTAATGGAGATCGGAACCGCAGATGCCGCCGGCGCGAACGCGGATCAGCAGTTGATGCGCTTCCGGTTCGGGAGTCGGAACATCTTCAATGCGTAAATCCAGCGGCGCGTGAATCACGAGTGCATGCATGGCGAAAACCCCTTGTTGAGCAGTGCGTTGAGCGTGCTCAACTCTACGGCCAGGTCTTCAGCTTGAACAAGATCGATTCGGTCTGGACCAATAGGCGCGCCTTATGATCGTGCTGCGATCCCACTGCGCGCGGCCTAGGCCGCGCGCATTCACAACGAGCTGGTCAGTCGATCAGAACCTGTGACGCAGGCCGATCGTCGCTTCAAACAGTGAGTTATAGCCAAAGAAGGGTTGGTTAGAGCCTGTACTACCCGCCAGCGTGGTCCATGCGCCGGTCAGGTGGTTGTAGTCCACGCCGACATAAACGTCGGTCCGCTTGCTGAGCAAGTAGTCAAGCGTCGGGCCAGTCGTGATCCGCGTTCCGCTTGTATTCGCGTGATGCAGGAAGTCGATATAAAACGGCAGCGCCACTTGCAGCGCGGGCGTGATGAAGTAGCTTGCTGCAACGGAGAACGAATCATTCCTGTAGTCAGCCGGATACACGTGGCTATAAATGTAGGAGCCGTAGATCTTGGCATCGCCGATCTTATAGGTCGCGCCTGCAGTAAATACCTTCTGCGAACTGTCAGGGATCGTGATGCCAAAATAGGTGCTGCCGTAAGCCGTCGTTGATGGCGTCAGGCCACCGATATTGTTGATGATCTGATAAGCAGCGCCCACGCTGAGCGGCCCGCGATCATAAGAAAGACTGACGGCCGGCGAAGAGTTCTGATGAACGTTCCCTGCGGTCTGGCCAAATGTGTAGGCGCTGCGCAGGGTGAAGCCGGCAAGGGTTGGCGAGGTATAGCGAGCCGTATTGTCGAGGCGTCCACCGCCGGTTTCCCCTGCACCCTGAAAGCCCGTGGTCCCGGTGTAGTTCGAGAACGCATAGATGTCATGCGTGTAGCCCATTTCATGCACGAGCGTGTACTGGCGGCCAAGCGTGACCGTGCCGTAGGGCGACACGAGCCCGACCATGGCGGTGCGGCCGAAAAGCCGGACCGCACCCGACGGGGTTGACTGCTGCGTCACGCCGGTGTTCGGTGTGAATCCGTTTTCGAGCTGGAAGATCGCCTTCATGCCGCCGCCCAGGTCTTCCGAGCCTTGCAAGCCCCAGCGGCTGCCCGACATTTCGCCGCCGCTTCCCATGGTGAAGAGCTTTCCACCGGTTCGGTTCTGGTGGGTATCGAAGCGAATGGCTTCATCGATAATCCCGTAGAGCGTAACCGACGACTGCGCGTGGGCGACACTCATGGCACACGTTGCACTTAGTACCGCGAAGCAAATTTTTTTCATGTTTTTCCCCTGTTGTCGAAAATCCAAACCCTGTGTTTCATGGCAAGCGTTTGCGTATTGCCGGCGCGCTCCTGGGCGGGCTGCATTCGCTTATCGTCGCCCAACATTCCGGGCGCTTGCGTGCTGCACTGCGCTCCCGGAACTACCCGTTACACGCCGGGCGTCCGATCGGAAACCCGGCACAGCGGAGCATTGGAGGTACTCCGGCATGGCCGTCTCGCGCGGTCGGTACCAACCGGCCTTTGTTGATGCGCAACGTTAAGCGGGTGAAAAAGTTAGCGCCAAGACGTCTTTGCGCTGACGCAATAACATCCACTTATGGATGAGAAATCCGAGGGGCGAATGCGCGAGACTGGGGTTTTTGATGGCTGTCAGCGGGGCGGACCTTGCCCTATCATCTGAAAATCGAATGACTTTTCAGGCAACGAACGTGAATCTGCGGCGACTTAGGTACTTCGTGAAGATTGTGGATATCGGCAGCCTCACGCAGGCTGCCGAGGTTCTGCATATTGCCCAGCCGGCGCTCAGTCAGCAACTGATCACGCTCGAAAGCGAGTTTCAGCAGCAACTCCTCGTGCGTACCAAGCGTGGCGTGACGGCGACAGAGGCGGGCGCGACGCTTTATCGGCATGCACAACTTATCCTCCGGCAATACGAGCAAGCCCAGGCCGATGTAAAGAGCGCCGGGCAGACCTTGTCGGGATCCGTGTCTGTCGGGCTTGCGCCGGGGACCGGCGCTTCCGCGTTGTCGCTGCCGTTGCTGACTTCGGTGCGGGCGCGTCATCCGGACATTCTTCTGTATATCAACGAGAACTTCGGCACCACGCTCAGCGAACTCATCATGAACGGGCGCATGGACATGGCCGTGCTGTACGGCGACAAGCCGGTCCATGGCCTCTCATTTCAGCTGTTGCTGAATGAGGAACTCTTTCTCGTGGCTCCACGCAGCATGGGTATCGCCCCCGGTCAGATTGCCGTTACCGATTTGCGCGACGTTCCGCTGCTGCTGCCCAGACCTTACAACTACCTTCGAAAATACGTCGACGAAGGGTTTGCACGCGTCCAGATGGTGCCCAAGGTCGTCGCGGAGATCGAGTCGGCAACCACGCTGGCTGCGGCGGTGAGCGCCGGCATCGGGGCCACGATCCTGCCGGATTCGACTGCGCGCGTGGTGGCGGGAGCGGGCGATGTCGTGCAATGCCGGATTGTCTCGCCCGTCATCAAGATCCCGCTCTCGGTCTGTTTGTCCGACCATCTTCCGCTTTCCGAGCCGGCCGCGGCGGTCAAGGACATCCTGCTCGAACTGGCTGCCGACCTTGCGCTGGGCGTCACGCCCGTGACCTGCGCCGAACCATAAGCGCGCCTTATCGCTACAAAGCCAAACTGTCTTGGCGCGAATCTTAAGCGCCGGATACATTGAGTTCATCGTAATTTGCCTGTGAGTGTGGCTCGCAGGCGTCGCGGTTTGCCGCACGCTGCCTGAGCGTCGGCGCACAAATAACCGGGCCGGACTCAATGATGGATCTAGAAAGAATCAAAGCCTTGATCGAGCTGCTCGCACAGTCGCCGCTGGCGGAACTCGAGTTGATAGAAGGTGACGACAAGGTTCGGCTCGTCAAGACGCCGGGTAGTCGCGAGGGTTCTGCCGGCGTTGCAACGGCACCCATGATGCCTGCGGGGTCACAAGCCGACTCACAAGCAGAAGCGCAAGCAGAGTCCCCGGCGTCTGCACCCGGCCACGCTGAAAGCGAAGCCCACGTGATCGAGGCGCCTATGTTCGGCATCGTGCATCTCACACCGGCGCCGGGCGAAGCGCCGTTCGTTCGGGTCGGCGATACCGTGACGCAAGGCCAGGTGCTCTGCACCATCGAAGCGATGAAAATGTTCAATTCGATCGAGTCCGAGTTCACCGGCACGGTCCTCGCAATCCTCGTCAATGCAGGAGACGAAGTCGAGTCAGGCCAGCCGCTGTTTCGGATCGGACGCTGATCATGTTCAACAAGGTTTTGATCGCCAATCGCGGAGAGATCGCGCTGCGCATTCAGCGCGCTTGCCGCGAGCTGGGACTGGAAACAGTCGCGGTCTACTCGGAAGCCGATGCGGATACTCGCCATGTACGTTTTGCTGACCAGGCGCTCTGCATCGGTCCGGCGGCAGCCGGGCAAAGCTATTTGAATGGCGCGGCGATCCTGTTCGCTGCGCATGTCAGCGGCGCTGAGGCCGTGCATCCGGGTTATGGGTTTCTATCGGAGAACGCGGACTTCGCCGAACAGGTCGAGGCAGCGGGTATGATTTTCATCGGCCCGGAACCTCGCTCCATACGCACCATGGGCGACAAGGTGGCCGCCAAGCGCGCGATGCGCGCAGCGGGTGTGCCTTGCGTTCCCGGCCCCGAAGGTGGCTTGCCTGAGGACCCTCAGAGCATCCTGAAGGCGGCTGCCGAGATCGGCTATCCGGTGATCGTGAAAGCGGCCGGTGGGGGAGGCGGCCGAGGCATGCGCGTCGTGCCTGACGCCGGACAATTGCTCGACGCTGTGGCCGTGACGCGCGAGGAGGCCCGTCGCGCATTCGGCAAACCCGAGCTCTATGTCGAGAAATTCCTCGAGCATCCGCGCCATGTCGAGATCCAGGTTCTGTGCGATACCCACGGCAACGCGCTCTGGCTTGGATCGCGTGACTGCTCGATGCAGCGGCGGCATCAGAAGGTCCTGGAAGAGGCGCCGGCGCCCGGCATCGATGCGGATCTGGTCCGTCAGGTCGGTGAACGCTGCGTAGAAGCGTGCAGGCAGAACGGGTACCGCGGCGTGGGGACGTTCGAATTTCTTTACGAGAACGGCGAGTTCTATTTCATCGAAATGAACACACGTTTGCAGGTTGAACATCCGGTGACCGAGATGACGTCGGGCATCGATGTAGTCCGCGAGCAGATTCGCGTCGCGCAAGGTCACGCGCTCTCGATGAGTCAGGCGGACGTCGTGACACAAGGTCACGCGCTCGAATGCCGTATCAATGCGGAAGATCCGTCGACCTTCATGCCTTGCCCCGGCCGTGTCTCGCATTGGGAACTGCCGGGCGGAAACGGTGTACGCGTCGATTCCCACATGAGCGCAGGTCTCACGGTGCCGCCGTATTACGATTCCCTGATCGCCAAGGTCGTGACCCACGGCGCGAGTCGCGCGGAAGCGCTCGCGCGCATGCGGATCGCGTTGTCGGAAATGCGTATTGAAGGCATTCGAACGAATGTGCCGCTACATCGCGCCGTACTCGACGATAACGACTTCTGCGCGGGCGGTGTCGACATTCACCATCTGGAACGCTGGCTGGCAAGGAGAACGAATTGAGCCCGATCCTCGAGCACGTGCTCGACGCAACGACTGCGGGCACCATGACTTCCGAGCGCCCTCAACGACATGTGCAAAGGAAAGCGCACTCGATGACCCCGATCGACGACCCGGATCAAAAACCGCGAATCAGCCTGCTGGGGACGAGCGCAATGCTGTTCGAAGCACCCGGTGAACTCGATCTGCGGACGCAGCGCCGCATCTGGGCACTCGGGCAACGCGCCGCGACGTGGGAGGGTATCCGGGAAGCCGTTCCCGGCATGTCGAACCTCATGCTCACGTTCGACCGGCCGCCGCGCCAGCCGGCCTCCCTCGCAGCCGCGCTGCACGACGCCTGGGCAGAAGCCCAAGAGCTGTCGCTCGAAGGCAAGACCGTTGTGTTGCCCGTTCAATACGGCGGCGATTTCGGACCACATTTGAGCGATGTAGTCGCGCACACAGGGCTCCCGGTGGACGAGATCGTCGCGCTGCATAGCGAACCGCTTTACACCGTCTATGCCCTCGGCAGCCACCCGGGCTATTGCTATCTCGGCGGCATGGACCCGCGCATTGCCGCGCCGCGCCGCAAGGTGCCGGTGCTCGGGTTGCCGGGCGGCGCGGTATCCATCGGCGGCGTCCAGACCGGCGTCTCGGCGTCAGCCGGACCGAGCGGCTGGAACACGATCGGTCACACGGACATGTCGTTCTTCGACCCGGCCCGCACGAACCCGGCCATGCTCGCGCCCGGTGACATGATCCGCTTCCGGGTCGAGAGGATTGTCAGATGATCGAAGTACTTTCCAACGCCGCTCTGGCGACGATTCAGGATCAGGGCCGCCAGGGCTATCTGCGATACGGCGTGGGCACGTCGGGCGCGATGGACCGGGTGGCGCTCGCCGTGGGCAACCTGCTGCTGGGCAACCCCGACGATGCTGCCGGCATCGAAATCCCGCTGTTCCCGTTTCGCGTTCGCTTCACGGAAGACGTGGCGTTCGCGTTGACCGGAGCCGACTGTTCGGCGCGCCTTGGCGAGCGTCCGGTATTGCCGTGGTGGACCTTGCAGGCGAAGAAGGACGACGTGCTCACCATCGGCGTGCCCGCAAGTGGCGCGCGGTGCTATCTGCTGCTCAAGGGTGGCGTCGATGTGCCCATCGTGCTCGGGTCGCGCAGTACGCAACTGCGAGGCGAGTTCGGCGGTTTCCTCGGCCGGCAGCTTCAAAAGGGCGATGTCATTCAGGCAGCGGCGGTTGAATCGGCGCACAGCGAGAAGGAAGGGGAGGTAGCCGGGTTCGGCGTGATGCCGCCTTCATGGACGCTTGGCGGGCTTGAAACGAGTCCCGTAGCCGACCCCGCTGACACGGTTGTGCGTGTGTTGCCAGCCGCCGAATATGAGGCTTACGAGCAGGACTCCATTGAAGCGTTCTGGCGGGAAAGCTGGAAGGTCACGCCGCAAAGCGATCGCTACGGATATCGCCTTGCCGGGCCGGTGCTGAATTCAAAACGTCCGGTGGAAATGCGCTCGCACGGCATCGTGCCGGGTGTGATCCAGGTGCCGCCCAGTGGCCAGCCGATCATCCAGTTGCGCGACGCCCAGCCGTCGGGCGGGTACCCGAAGATTGGCACGGTCATCGAAGCGGATCTTTGGCGGCTGGCGCAGGCGCGTATCGGCTCGAAGCTGCGCTTTGTGCAGACGAACTATGAGGAAGCCGTCGACGCGCTGGATGAACTCGACCGCTATATGACGAAGTTGCGGCACCTCGTCGGGCTCCATCGGGGCGACAGGCCGTAGCGAGATGACACAGGGAAAAGAATTGCAGATCAGCGAGCTTGAACAAATCACCGGATGGCTCGAAACGGCGGGTATCGGGTTTATCGAAATAGGCGGGAAAGGGACGGTGGTTCGGCTGACGCTCGAAGGCCAGACGCTCGGGGGGAAAAGCGCGGTGAATCCGCAACCTGCGCCAAGCGTGCGGGAGACGCAGGTCACAGCCGTTTACCCGGGTGTCTTGCTGACATGCCATCCGATGCGATCGACACCTTTCGTCGAACCGGGTGCTGCGGTCAGACAAGGCGATGTGCTGGGTTTGCTGCGCATTGCACAGCTTTGCCTGCCGGTGGTCGCGCCCTGCGACGGTGTCGTTGCGAAGTGGCTGGTCGAGCCGGGCGCAACAGTGGGATACGGGACCGCACTGATGACCTTCGCGCCGGCCCGCCACCTTTAAACGGAGTGACAACGTGGAAATCGATCTGAACGCGGACCTGGGCGAAGGTTTTGGCATGTACCGCATGGGCGAAGACGAAGCCATGATGGAGATCGTCTCGTCGGCCAACGTGGCGTGCGGCTATCACGCGGGCGATCCGGTGATCATGGACCGGACCGTGCGCATGACGCTTGGACGGGATATTGACCTTGGCGCCCATGTCGGCTTTCCGGATCTCCTTGGCTTTGGACGCCGGCCGATTCAAGCCGATCCGCTTGAACTCGCCAAGTACGTGCTGTACCAGATGGGCGCGCTCGCGGGCATTGCGAAAGCCGCGGGAGCGCATCTCACGCACATGAGTTTTCATGGCGCGCTCGGCAACATGGCGGCGGCATCGTACGAACTCGCTGAGCCGCTTGTGCGCGCCGTGGCCGATTTCGACAACCGCATCATCGTCAGCGTATCGACGAACACGCAGATCGAGCGTGCCGCCGACAAGATCGGCTTGCGGGTCGCCAATACTTTTCTCGCCGATCGTGCCTACGACAACGAAGGCAACCTCGTCTCGCGCAAGCTCGAAGGCGCCGTAATCAAGGATCGCGCAGCCGTGCTTGCCCGCGTCACGCAGTTGCTCGAGGACGGCACGGTCACGACAATCACCGGCCAGCGCCTGAAGATCGCCGCTCAGTCGATCCTGCTCCACGGCGACACACCCGGCGCAGTCGAACTTGCGCGCACGGTGCGGGGTGCGATCGAATCGGCCGGCGGGCGCATCGTGCCGGTATCGCGGCTCATCAAGTGAGCGCCACGGCGCGCCATTTTTAGTGAATCAAGCAGAGGGGTAATTCATGCCGTTTTCAGACTACAAGACCGCTTTAGTGACCGGTGCTTCAACCGGAATGGGCGCTGCGATTGTTGAACGCTTCTGCCGCGAAGGCCTCGAAGTCCACGCGCTCGCGCGCAACGCGGAGCGACTGAAGGAACTGGCGGAGCGCACCGGATGCATCCCGCACGCCATCGATGTCTGCGATCTTGCCGCCGTGACCCGGCTCACCGAGCAAGTGCCGTTCGATATCGTCGTGAACAATGCGGGCGTATCGCGCAAGGGCTCGATTCTCGACGCTAGCGTAGAAGATGTCGACGTGCAGGTTGAAGTCAATCTTCAGGCGGTGCTGCACATTGTCAGGTTGACCATGCCCGGCATGGTGGCGCGCGACCGCGGCCATATTGTGAACATCAGCTCGATTGCAGCCATCTATAACTTCGGCGGCAACTCGATCTATCACGCGACCAAGGCGGGCATTCACGCGCTGTCGCGCCAGTTGCGCGTCGATGCGACCGGCAAGCGCGTGCGCGTGACGGAGATCTGCCCGGGCCGCGTGGCCACCGATATCTTCGGGCACGTGCACGGCGATATTGAAGCGGCGCGCAAGCAATTCATCGACGGCTTCGAACTGCCTTTGCCGTCTGATATTGCCGATGCCATTGCGTTCGCCATTGCGGCGCCGCTCGCGGTCAACATCAGCAACATGGAAATTCTGCCGACGTTGCAGGTGCCTGGCGGCCTGACGACGATCAAGCGCGACTAAGCTCATTGCATCATCAGGAGATCACCCTATGCGTTCTTCCGTTCTCGTCACGCGGGCATCGTTTCCCGACATCGTGGAAAAACTGCGCGAACATTTCGACGTGACCGACAACCCGTCCGACACGGTGTGGACCCAGCAGGAACTGATCGCACGCCTGCAAGGCAAGCGCGGAGCGGTGACGGCGGGTAGTGACCGGATCGATGCAACGCTGCTCGATGCCTGTCCGGAACTGAAGGCCGTGTGCAACATTGGTGTGGGCTATAACAACGTCGATGTCGACGCGTGCACCGCGCGTGGCGTGCTCGTCACCAACACGCCGGACGTACTGACACACACCACGGCCGATTTCGGCTTTGCCCTCATGATGGCCGCAGCCCGTCGAATGACCGAGTCCGAGCATTTCCTGCGGGCGGGCGACTGGGTCACGACCGGTCGCTTTGACATGTTCGTGGGCGGCGACGTGTATGGCGCCACGCTCGGCATCCTGGGCATGGGCCGCATCGGACAGGAGATCGCAAAACGTGCGTCGCGCGGGTTCGACATGGATGTGATTTATCACAATCGCACGCCGCTGGCGGCGGCGATAGAGACAGAGTGCGGCGCGCGTTATGTGGAGAAGGAAGTGTTGCTTCGCGAGTCTGATCATCTGATTCTGGTCGTGCCTTATTCCGCCAGTTCGCATCACGCGATCGGTCGGGCGGAGCTCAAGCAAATGAAATCGTCGGCAACGCTGACGAACATCGCGCGAGGCGGCGTAGTCGACGATTCCGCTCTCGCCGAGGCACTGACCGAAGGCAGCATTGCCGCCGCCGCGCTCGATGTATTCGAGGGCGAACCCCGGGTCAATCCCGCGTTGCTGGCGTGCAAGAACGTTGTGCTAACGCCGCATATTGGCAGCGCGTCGATCAGGACCCGGCGTGCCATGGCGTCGCTCTGCGTGGATAACCTGATCGCCGCAATGAATGGCGGCCGGGTGCTCACCGCGGTTAACCCGCAGGTTCTGACGCAGGCGTCGGCACCGGCCTGAGCGGGCGGATATCGACATCGCTCAAGGACGTGCAGTGCTCACACTCACAGGGGCATTGAATGCTCTTCAGGGGATACTCAAAAACCAGCGCGGAGCCTTTTCTGGCTTGGCTCTGGCGCATCCATGCCGCGGCCATTCCCGAAACTTATCGTCCCAGATGAAAGGCGTCTGCATGGTCGTTTTTTTGCGAGCTAGTATGGATTCAAGGCGAACGTCGACAAGATCTTCCTGCAGTCAAAGTGGGATGTCATCGACCCACCCGGGCACCGGCATCAGGGTGCTCTGAACCCTTCGGACGCGTGACATGAAACTTCATTTCGATCTGGCGACAGTCCTTCAAGGCGACTACGGCGCATTGTTTCTGCATGGCGTCGAGCTTACGCTCGCGATGGCCGGACTGGCGTGGTGCCTGTCGCTCGTCGTAGGTATTCTGCTGACTCTGATCCGCCTGACCAACCGGCGGCCGGCCACGGCGTTCGTGGCTACCTTCGTGGCCTATCACCGTAACGTGCCGACGCTGGTGCAGATCCTGTTCTGGTACTTCGGCATTTCGACCCTGCTGCCCATGCCCCTGCAAGACTGGCTGAACCAGTACAACGGTCAGTTCATCTTCGCGGTCATCGCGATCGGGCTTTGCAGCGGCGCTTATTTGTCGGAAGACATTCGCAGCGGATTGCGAGCCATTTCCTACGGTCAATACGAAGCGTCGCGCGCACTGGGATTGAACTTCGTCAGCGGCATGCGTTACGTGATCCTTCCTCAAGCCTTGCGCAACTCGATTCCGCCGATGGTGAACCATGCTGTCGTGCTGTTCAAGAACACCAGCCTCGCGATGGCGATCGGGGCAGCGGAACTCACCTACGTCACGCGCAAGGTCGAGAACGAGACGTTCCTGTCGTTCGAGTCCTATCTGATTGCGACCGTGCTGTACCTCGCCCTTTCACTCGTGATCATGCTGGCCGGCGCCCGGATCGCAGCGCACTACCGCATTCCGGGAGTCAGGTGATCATGTTCGACGTCTTGCGCGACAACTGGACCTTGTTGCTGATCGGGCAGTATCCGCACGGCCCGATTGGCGGAATTGTGGTGACGATCCTGCTGTCCCTATCAGCACTCGTCATTGCCATTCCGTTAGGTATCCTCGTTGCATTGGCTCGCATCAGTCACTTCAAAGTATTGCGCGCCCCGGCAACGGCGCTTGTCTACACAGTCCGTGGCGTGCCGCTGCTGATGGTCATATTCTGGGTCTATTTCCTTGTCCCGGTGCTGACGGGTTATCCCGTGACCGGATTCGTGACCATGCTTTGCGCTCTCGTGATCTACGACTCGGCGTATCTCGGCGAGATCATTCGTGCCGGCATCGAAGCCTTGCCGAAGGGACAGACCGAGGCGTCAAGAGCGCTGGGCATGAGCTACCTGAAGACCATGCGCGCAGTGATCCTGCCGCAAGCGCTCTATAACGTGGTGCCCAGCATGGTCACGCAGTTTGTGTCGACCATCAAGGAGACGTCGCTTGGATACATCATCAATGTCCAGGAGATTTCCTTTGCAGCGGACCAGATCAACAACCGGCTTCTGACCAGACCATTCGCCGTCTACCTGATTCTCGCGTTGAGTTATTTCATTCTTTGCTATGCGCTGACGCAGCTGGCTCATTACCTTGAGCGGCGCGTGACACGCAAGCGGGCTGGAAAAGCCAACAAGGCGCGTCCCGGTGCGGAGCAATCGCTCCTTGAAGCGGCTGTGAGCGAGCACTGAGCGCCTAACCATTCAAAGGATCCGACATGATCAAATTTTCTGGCGTGAACAAATGGTATGGCGAATATCACGCGCTTGTGGATGTGAACGCCGAGGTACGCAAGGGCGAGGTCGTCGTGGTATGCGGTCCATCGGGTTCGGGAAAATCCACGCTGATTCGCACGGTCAACCGTCTTGAGGAAATCGACCGCGGCAATATCTCGTTCGACAACCAGAACATTCACGAGAAGAAAATCAGCCTGAATGCGTTTCGCAGCAAGGTCGGATTCGTGTTTCAGCAATTCAATCTGTTCCCCCATCTCTCCGTGCTCGACAACATTACGCTGTCACCCATGCGCGTACGCGGCATGAAACGCGCCGCGGCCGAGCGCAAGGCTGCTGACCTGTTGTCGCGCGTGGGACTGAGCAACAAGGCGCAGGCGTTCCCGGGGCAGTTGTCGGGCGGTCAGCAGCAGCGCGTGGCGATTGCCCGCGCGCTTGCAATGGACCCGCCGGCCATGCTCTTCGACGAACCCACGAGCGCGCTCGATCCCGAGATGGTCGGTGAAGTGCTCGGCGTCATGAAGAGCCTGGCGCAGGACGGCATGACGATGATGTGCGTGACTCATGAAATGGGTTTCGCTCGCGAAGTGGCGGATCGCGTGTGGTTCATGGATGCGGGAAAAATCATCGAGACTGCCGAGCCGGAAGCGTTTTTCTTGCACCCGAAGCATGAACGGGCCCAGCGTTTCCTGTCGGATTTGCGCACCCACTAAAGAGGCGTTCGTATCACGGTTTTCAAGCCAGGTCTTTCTTAATTCAATCCAGGTCAGGAGTTTTTCGATGCGTTCAAAAGCGGGATTAGCAAGCATGCTGGCGCTTACAGGGTGGGTCGCGTGCATCGCGTCTGCCCAGGCAGATCAGCTGTCCGATATCAAGGCGCACGGTACCTTGAGTTGCGGCGTGTACTCCAATGTAGAACCGTTCTCGTATCCGAACCCGCAGACGCGTCAGCTCGAAGGTATGGATGTGGATATCTGCACGGCGATTGCCAAGCAGATCGGCGTAAAAGTGAGTCTTGAGCCACTTGCCGTCGAAGCGCGCATTCCGCAACTGAAACTGGGCCGCGTAGACATGGTGGTCGCGAATCTCGCCTACACCAAGACCCGAGCCACGCAAGTTTCCTTTAGCGATGCATATTATTTGACCAAGGAAGTGCTGGTCGTCAAGAAGGCCGACGCCGGGAAAAAGCTCGCCGATTTCGCAGGGCAAAAAATCAGCGCAGCCGATGGCTCGACTTCGGCGCAATCAATCCCTATCTCGATCAAGGACGGTCAGGCGGTGACGTTCCATGACACCAGTTCCGCCTTCCTGGCACTGCAGCAGGGAAAGGTGAAGGGCTTCGTGACCAACCAGATGACCGCGATCAAGATTACCAAGCAGGTCGAAGGATCTGACGGCGCCGTCGCGATTGCATCCGAACCCATGTTGCTCGAACCCATCGCCGTTGGCTTGCGTCAGAACGAGCCGGCCATGCTCGGCGCCGTGAACAAAGCGCTGACGACGCTTGAGGCGAGCGGTGAAATGAGCGCGATTTTCGACAAGTGGCTCGGCCCGAAGACGCCTTACGGCCTCTCGCGTACCGACAAGGTGACGCCGATCGATCAGCTCAAGTTCACGCCGGTTTCCTGAGCACGGCGTATCGTGAACGCACGAATAACAAGGAGACGTTTTTGAATCAGATGCTCAAGATGTTTGATTTGTCGGGTAAGCGGGCGCTCGTTACTGGCTCGAGTACCGGGATCGGTTTTGCGCTCGCTCGAGGACTCGCGGCAGCCGGCGCGACGGTGGTGCTTAACGGCCGGAATGAGGCACGCCTTGCGGAAGCGGTGGAGCGTCTGCGCGCTGAAGGCTTGAGTGTCGATGCAATGAGTTTCGATGTGACGTCACCGTCGTCGGTATCGGCGGCGATCGAGACCATCGAACGTGAGCACGGACCCATCGACATTCTTGTCAACAACGCCGGGATGCAGCGTCGCGCACCTCTGGACCAGTTTTCGCACGAGCAGTGGCAAGAGTTGATGAGGACGAACGTGGACAGCGTGTTCCTGGTCGGACAGGCGGTCGCGCGCTTCATGATCACGCGTGGCGCCGGCAAGATCGTCAATATCTGCTCCGTTCAAAGCGAACTGGGACGCCCCGATATAGCAGCCTATACGGCGACAAAAGGCGCAGTGAAAATGTTGACCAAGGGCATGGCGATCGACTGGGGCAAGCATGGCATCCAGGTGAACGGGCTCGGGCCGGGCTACTTCAAGACCGAGCTGACCGAGGCGCTTGTCAACAACGAAACGTTTAGCGCATGGCTCGTCGGGCGTACGCCGTCGCGGCGCTGGGGTGATGTGGAGGATCTGGTGGGTGCCGCCATCTTCCTCACGAGTTCCGCGTCGAACTTCGTCAATGGACACATTCTTTATGTCGATGGCGGCGTGACGGCCACGCTTTAAACCGCTCTAAACAGAAGAAAGCAAAAAGCGCGTTGGTGGTCACAGGAACCACAACGCGCTTTTTTAAGTCTCGGACGGCCTTAGTTGTTGCACCGCTCCTCGAGCGCATCGATAAACGCGCGGTCCCACTTGCCCTCTCTCATGGCCTGCATAGTGCGCGCTTCAGCCGCCAGCACCGCATGCGCCTTTTCGATCACGGTTGCGGCGTCTTCCTGAGGAATCGCCAGCACGCCGTCCTGATCGCCGACCACGATATCGCCGGAATTCACCACCATGCCGCCGACGGAGACTGTCACGTTGATTTCGCCCGGACCGTCCTTATAGGGGCCACGGTGCGTAACGCCCCGGGCATAGACCGGAAACACGCGGCTGCGGATTTCGGCCACATCGCGGATGGCGCCGTCGATCACGATACCCGCCATGCCGATGCTCGCAGCATAGAACGTGAGAATGCCGCCGATGACCGCGTTGTTGAGGTCGCCGCCTGCGTCGATGACCAGCACGTCGCCCGCGCGGCAAAACTCGAGGGCGCGCAAATACGTCAGGTTATCGCCGCCGCGGGAGCGCACGGTGACGGCTGTTCCGGCCATCGTCTGCGCGACTGGTTGATGGTAGGGCGAAAGACCTGTCGTGCCGATATTACGATGCATGTTGTCGCTCAATGCCGACACGGGAATGTCGCGCAACGACTCGAGGATCGCGGCATCGGCCTGGCTGGCTGAAGGATTCTTGCGGATGGCTTTATAAGTGGACATGACGTGATCGATGAAAACGGTTAATGAGTTCCGCGACGTCGCTTAGCGCAGTGCCTTTACTGCAGTAGCAATGCGGCGACAGCCTTCCTCGAGCACATCGAGTGATGTCGCGATTGAAAGCCGGAAGTAGGGCGACAAGCCGTAAGCCACGCCCGCGACGACTGCAACGCCGACACTGTCGAGCAGATACATCACCACGTCAGTGTCATTGGCGATGACCTTGCCTTCAGGCGTGCTCTTGCCGAGCAACGCCGCACAGTTGATGTAGAGATAGAACGCGCCGTCCGGTTGACGGCAGCTCAAGCCCGGAATGGCATTGATCATTTCGAGCGTCACGTCGCGCCGCTTTTTATAGATCGCCGTGCTTTCAGTCACGAAGCTTTGATCGCCGTTGAGCGCGGCCGTCGCAGCCGCCTGACTGATCGAGCAGCAATTACCGGAGGACTGGGAAAGCAGCGTGTCGAGTGCGACGATCAGGTCTCGCGGACCTGCCACGTAGCCAATTCGCCAGCCGGTCATGGCATAAGTCTTCGACACGCCGTTGATCGCGAGCGTCCGGTCGCGCAGTTCCGGCGCGGCCTGCAGGAAGTGGGGTGTGCTTTTGCCGTCGTAGCGCAGGTGCTCGTAGATGTCGTCCGTCATGACGAGCACGTGAGGATGGCCGGCCAGAACATCGGCCAAAGCGCGGTACTCGGCGAGCGTGTAGCTGGCCCCGGTGGGGTTGCTCGGCGAGTTGATCAGCAGCCAGCGAGTGCGGGGCGTGATTGCAGCCTCGAGTTGCGAAGGCGTGATCTTGAAGCCGTTTTCTTCCGGGCATGCAACTGTTACCGGCGTCCCGTCGCAGGCGAGCACCATGTCAGGGTACGAGACCCAGTAGGGCGCCGGCACGATGACTTCATCGCCGGGTTCGAGCGTGATGGAAAATGCGCTATAGATCGCGCTTTTCGCGCCATTCGTGACAATGATTTCGTTCGGCGCGTAGGCCAGGCCGTTTTCGCGAGCCAGCTTCGCCACAATGGCTTCACGAAGTTCGAGCTTGCCGGCCATCAGCGTGTACCGGGTGTCGCCTTTGTCCATGGCGGCAGCGGCGGCTTCGCGAATATGTTTCGGGGTATCGAAATCGGGTTCGCCGACCACCAGATTGACGATTGACTTGCCCTGGCGACGCAACTCGTTGGCGCGGTCTGCCGCGGACGTGCTTGGAGACGGCTTGATGCGCCGCACTCGAGCGGCGATTCGGGAAGTGCTCACGGAACTCCTTGCAACGGCTGTGGGATTACCCGTAACAGTAGAAGCGACGGAAAATTTAAGCCAAGACGGTTTTGGTCTCGCGTGAGAAGAAACGCTTATGGCATGGTTCGATCCGGTCGCCCGCCTGACCTGCAACGTGGTGCCCAATAAATAGATTCGATGGCATACGACGGCTGATTCGTTGATCGGTTGAGCGCCTCGGCTCCTACAATTAGCTCTGGCAACGGCTGAATAAAGGTGAGCGGGAAATGGCAGAAAAATCGATGCTGGTGGTCAGCGCGCATAGCGCCGACTTTGTATGGCGAGCAGGTGGCGCGATCGCGCTGCACAAACAAAACGGATATCGGGTCAAGGTGGTGTGTCTGTCTTTTGGTGAGCGTGGAGAGTCGGCGAAGCTCTGGCGCAAGGGCGAGATGACCGTGGAGAAGGTCAAGGCGGCGCGTCGGGAGGAGTCGGAGCGGGCGGCAGACATTCTTGGCGCCGAAGTGGACTTTTTTGATCTCGGCGATTATCCGTTGCGCGTGTCGGACGAAGCACTAATGCGGCTTGTCGATGTCTATCGGGAAGTGCAGCCGGCGTTCGTGCTGAGTCACTCGCCAAAAGACCCCTACAATTTCGATCATCCGCTCGCGATGCATGTCGCGCAGGAAGCTCGAATCATCGCGCAGGCCGAGGGTCACAATCCCGGGCAGAAGATCGTTGGCGCACCGCCGGTGTACGCTTTCGAGCCCCATCAGACCGAACAATGCGAGTGGATACCCAACACGTTCCTTGATATCACCGAGGTGTGGGACATCAAACGGCGTGCAATCGAATGCATGGCCGGTCAGGAGCACCTGTGGGACTACTACACGCGGGTTGCACTGCAGCGCGGCGTGCAGGCCAAGCGCAACATTGGCATCACGGCGGCTCTCGACATCAAATACGCTGAAGGCTATATGCGACTGACGCCCGCAGTGACGGGAGACCTGGCATGAAACGCGGCGTGGTGGTGACAAACATTCCGCGCGCCAATGCGCACGACATCGCGGTGCTGCAACAGGCGGGCGCTGCGACCGTGCATGAAGCGCAAAGCCGGCTCGGCCTGCTGGCCTCGTATATGCGTGCGGTTTACCCGGGCGCGACAATTGCCGGATCGGCCGTCACCGTGCTCGTACCGCCATCGGACAACTGGATGCTGCACGTCGCAGTCGAGCAGTGTCGTGAGGGCGACGTGCTGGTTGTGGCGCCCACATCGCCCTGCGAAGATGGATACTTCGGAGAGCTACTCGCTACCTCGCTCGCGGCGCGCGGTGTGCGCGGTCTCATCATCGATGCCGGGTGTCGCGACGTGCGCGCATTGAAAGAGATGAATTTCCCGGTCTGGTCGAAAGCGGTCTCCGCACAAGGCACGGTCAAGGAAACGCTTGGTTCGGTCAACATCCCGTTGGTGTGCGCACAGCAGATCGTGCATCCGGGCGACGTGATCGTGGCCGATGACGACGGTGTCGTGGTGGTCCCGCTCGCCACGGTGTCACGCGTGGCCGAGGCTTCGCAGGCACGCTTGGCCAAGGAAGAGAAAACGCGTGCTGTGCTCGCCGGCGGCACGCTTGGGCTCGACTATTACTCCATGCGCGAGCGGCTTGCGGAAAAGGGCCTGCGCTACGTCGAGTCGGCTTCGGACGCTTGAAGGAAGGAGGGTACCGATGTCCGCAACTGCACGTAGCAGCCAGACCCGCATTCCATGCATGATGATGCGCGGCGGCACGTCAAAGGGGGCCTATTTTCTGGCCTCGGACCTGCCCGTCGATCCCGCCGCCCGCGATCGCGTGCTGCTTGCCGTGATGGGCTCGCCCGATCCGCGTCAGATCGATGGGATCGGTGGCGCCGATCCCTTGACGAGCAAGGTTGCGATCGTCTCGCGTTCTACGCGAAACGACGCCGACGTCGACTACCTGTTCGCTCAGGTCGTAGTCAACGAAGCGCGGGTCGACTTCGGGCAGAACTGCGGCAACATTCTCGCGGGTGTGGGTCCTTTCGCGATCGAGCGCGGTCTCGTCGATGCGCGACAGAGCAGTACGCAGGTCGCCATCCATATGGTGAACACAGGGCAGATTGCAGTGGCGACTGTGCTGACGCCCGGTGGTCGCGTGATGTACGAAGGGGACGCGAGGATCGACGGCGTGCCAGGCACCGCTGCCGCCATCCCGCTCAAGTTCCGGGATACCGCAGGCTCGACTTGCGGTTCTTTACTGCCGACAGGTCGTCTGATGGACACAATCAATGGTGTCGACGTAACCTGCATCGATAACGGCATGCCGCTTGTGCTAATGCGCGCAAGCGACTTGGGCCGCACCGGCTATGAGACACGCGAGCAGCTCGACGCGGATGACGAGTTGAAGGCGCGTATTGAAGCAATTCGCCTTGTGGTTGGGCCGCTGATGAACCTCGGTGACGTAAGCGGGCGCACGGTGCCGAAGATGTGCCTCGTCGCCGCGCCGCGCAACGAGGGGACAATTTGCACGCGCAGCTTCATTCCGCACCGGTGCCACGCATCGATCGGCGTATTGGGTGCAGTGAGCGTCGCGACGGCTGCCGTGCTGCCTGGCACGGTCTGCGAAGGCATTGCCAATGTGAAACCGGAGGGCGAGCACGTGCGAGTGTCCGTCGAACATCCGACCGGCGAGTTCACAGTGGAGCTTGTGCTCGGTGGCGATCCTATGAAGCCTGAAGTGCTGAGCGCGGCCCTGCTTCGCACCGCCCGATGGCTGTTCGATGGAGTCGTGGGTATTTCCCCCTCCGTGTTCAACGGCCAGTCGTCTCAAACTGTTTGATGCGGCTCTTTGCGCCGGGATAAATGTCCCGCGGTTTGGGTTGCGCGGGCCACGTCGGCTACCGCCAGCCGGATTGCATCGATTAACGCACGCGCCGCAGGAGAGGGCGTGCCTTCGGCGCGCACGGTGAGCCCAATATCGCGCCGCGTGTTGTGCAACGCAATGTCGAGGGCTGTGAGCTGACCAGACTCGCACTCGTAATACAACTGCTGGGCAGACAGCGCGGCCACCATGTCTGTCCCTGACAGCAACCCGCGAATGATCGCGAGGTCCGCCGTTTCGACGGTCGGCATGGGCGGCTTCAGCTTTGCGCGCCGGAACTGGGCTTCGAAGAGACCGCGCGCGGGAGCCTGACTGCGAGGCAGAATCCATTGAGCATTGCGCAAGTCAGCGATCGTCAGTCCACGTACATTTGCAAGGGGATGATCGCGGCGAGCCAGCACAACCATGTCTTCCGACATCAGCCGCTCGTTCTGCAGGCCGCTCGCTGCGTCGTTGCTGCGCAATGCGCCCAGGATGAAATCGATATCCCCCGCTCGCAGACCGGCCACGAGTGTTTCATAGGCACTCTCGTCGGTCACCACGCGCACGCCGGGATGCTGCGCGCTCATGCGGCCAATCGCGTCGGGAAGGATCAGTGTCCGGCCGAGCGGCAGCGCGCCGACCGTCACCGCACCCTGGATATTTCCGTGCTGCGCGGCGATGTCGTCCGGCACATGACGCAATTCGTTCAATGCACGACGCACATGCAGCAAGAAGCTTTCACCTTCGGTGGTAAGCAGGATGCCGCGCGGGCTGCGATGGAAAAGGCCCAGGCCCGACCCGCTTTCGAGAACGCGGATAGCGCTGCTGACAGCCGGCTGGCTGATGCCAAACGCGCTCGCAGCCGTCGGCATGTGGCGGTGGCGTGCCAGCGCGACGAACATCTGGAGCCGTCGCGTATTGAGCAAATAGGCCGGCAGTGCGCCTTCCGCAAGGGCACGCCGGCGTACCTGCCTTGCCGCGCACCACTGCGCGAGTTCTTCGAGTTCAGCAAAGATCCGCTCGCAACGCTCAAGTACGGCACGGCCGGTCGGCGTGGGCAACATGCCGGACGGTTTGCGCTCGAAGAGGGATTCACCGAGCGCGGATTCGAGCTCCTGCACGGAACGCGTGACGGCGGATTGCGCGCGAAAGAGCTCAGCGGCGGCACGTGTCGCGCTGCCTGTATCGGCCACGAGTTTGAACGCCCGCAGATGGGCGAGATTGAGAAGTTCGCTGTTGCTCACGGATAGAGTCGTGGTGAATGGCACGCGATGGTTGAGAGGGGGCATGAAGCCGGCGTCATGCTGCCCCGGCAATCAGATGAAGCCTGGAAGAAGAGAGGTTGAGGCTTTCCTTCGAAATATTCGTATGCTCCTTCATCAAGGCTTCCACACGCGCACCTTCGCCATTCAAAAGTGCTCCCACGATCGCATGATGCTGGCGGTGCGCGTACATCAGCATCACGAACTGACGCTCTCTCGCAGTTTCATCGAAGACGACCGTGGAGGGAGAGACGAACGGAATCTTGTCATTCAGCCTGAGCGCGGCGCTGGCTGCGGTATTTTGCGCAGCATCGACAATGAGCTGGTGGAAGCGTCCATTCATTGCCGCATATCGCGCTTCATCGCTATCCCTCAGGCGACCGGCGCTGAAAATTGCGTCGCCTGCCCGCAGACATTCTTCGAGCGATCGCGCGAGTTCAGTGTCGACCCGTCGTTCGGCAACGCAACGAGCGGCGAGCCCTTCGAGCGCTCCGCGCACATCGATTGCATCCAGGACGTCGCGTACGCTGAAGCGCCGCACGACGTAGCCTCGCGCGCCCGACCGTTCAAGCAGCCCTTCGGATGACAGCACGCTGAGGGCGTAACGCAGCGGCGTGCGTGACACACCGAGCCATTGTGCGGCCTGCGCTTCCACGAGGCGCTGCCCCGGTTCCAGCTCACCGGAAAGGATTTTTTCGCGCAGCGTCTGAACAATTGCCTGCTGGGTGGTTTCGTTCATGTTTACCTGTCTCTCCTGTTGGAAGTATAGGGGCATGCGAACTGCCGCACAACGCGCGAAGGGGGGGATTGCGAGTTCGTTATTTTTCCATCTGATTTGGTTATGGCCTGTAGATCGGTCAGTACGGAAAATACATCTCTGTCGCGAATTTGGGATACCAAATGGTCCTTACACGGCACGGCTTTCAGCGACTTCAATTCCAACGATCAAACGAAAAATGGCTGAAAAATGCGAATTTATTGAATCGAATCAGGTTAACCCGTACTTTGTGAAAGTATCGGTTTTGTATATCTTCGTATCCCAACAGGCCTTTGTTCGTACCCTATGGACAGAAGCGACCTATTCAATCTATGCGCTTGAAGAAAGCGGGCGGAAGCAACGGAAGGCATCGATATGGCAAGGATTGTAGGCGGGATCGGCACGTCGCACGTACCCACGATAGGCATGGCGTACGACAAGGGCAAGCAGAACGATCCCGCATGGGCGCCTCTCTTCAAAGGCTACGAACCGGTGGCGAAGTGGCTGGCGGAACGCAAGCCTGACGTGATGGTGATGTTCTACAACGATCACGCAAACAGCTTCTTCTTCGACTGCTATCCGACCTTCGCACTGGGCGTTTCTCCGAACCACGAGTTCGCAGACGAGGGCGCGGGCAAACGTCCACTGCCGGACATTGCCGGGCACCCGGATCTCGCGATCCACATCGCCGAGCAACTGGTCTCGGACGAGTTCGACCTGACGATCTTTCAGGACCGGCCGCTGGACCATGGCTGCAACTCGCCGCTGTCGCTGATGTTGCCGCACGAGGGCGGCTGGCCATTGGCGCTCGTGCCGCTTGAAGTCAACGTTCTGCAATATCCACTGCCGACAGCAAACCGCTGCTATCGCCTTGGTGAGGCGCTACGCCGCGCGATCGAGTCGTTTGACCAGGATCTCGATGTGGTAGTGGTCGGTACCGGAGGCCTGTCGCATCAGGTTCACGGAGAGCGGAGCGGCTTCAACAACACGGACTGGGACACGGAGTTCCTGGACCTGATCGTCCATGATCCCCAGCGACTGGCGGCAATGAAGCACGTCGACTATGCGCGCCTCGGTGGCGCCGAGAGCGTCGAAACCATCATGTGGCTGGCGATGCGCGGCGCACTAGGACCCAGGGTTCGCGAGCTTCATCGTAGCTACTATCTCGCGACCAGCACCGCGATGGCGGTGACGATCTATGAAGACGAGGTGACGCAATGAACCCTCAACTGATCGGCATCGAAAAACTGACCGGTACCTATCCGTTCGATATTCGCCAGAGCATCAAGGCGATGCGTCTGAACCGTTTTTTCTGGCAGATGCGCGAGCCGCAGCCGCGAGCGCTCTGGCTCGAAGACCGCGCATCTGCGTACGACGCAGCAGGCTTGACCGAGGAGGAGCGGGCACTGGTCGACAACACAGACTGGCTTGGCCTGATCCGCTACGGCGTGTGCTTCTTCGTGCTCGAGAAATTTGCTCGGGTGGTGAAGATTACGAACCTGGGCATGTACGCCAGTATGCGGGGAGAGACGCTCGAAGCGTTTCTCAAGACACGCAAGGTGCCGGGGGCGGTTTGAGGTTATGAGGCTGACGCGTTAGCGCCGGGTTAGCGGTTAACCGCCTTTCTTTTGCATGGAAATATGACCCCGGAGTCGACAGAACCCGGGGCGGGGAATCTTTTTTCTGGAGACGCGCATGAAACTTGCAGAATCGGTCGACATCAAGGCGTTTATCGACGCGCGCAAGATGTCGGCTTACCAGTGGTTGGTACTCGTTCTATGTTTTCTGATCGTCATGATGGACGGTCTGGACACTGCCGTGATGGGCTTCGTGGCGCCCGTCATCATGCATGATTGGAGCGTGAGCCGTGCTGCGTTCGGTCCTGTGATGAGTGCGGCAATGGTCGGGCTGGCGCTCGGCGCGCTCGTCGCGGGGCCCGCTGCCGACCGTGTGGGTCGCAAGAAAGTCCTTATTGGGTCGGTATTCTGCTTCGGCCTGTTCAGCCTGATGTGCGCGTTTGCAGGATCTCCCACCGAACTGATGGTTCTGCGCTTCCTGACGGGTCTCGGGCTTGGCGCCGCCATGCCGAATTCGACGACCTTGCTGTCCGAATACGTGCCGTCGCGCAGCCGGTCGCTGTTGCTCACGATCATGTTCACCGGCTTTAACTTCGGGTCCGGCGGCGGTGGTTTTGTTGCAGCGGCCCTGATTCCTCATTTCGGCTGGCGCGCCGTGTTCATGGTCGGCGGCATCCCGCCGCTCCTGAGCGTGCCATTGCTTCTGTGGCTTCTCCCAGAATCAGCCCGCCTGATGCTTGTGCGCAAGGTTGAGGCCTCTCGTATCGCCGCGACCCTGGGGCGGGTCTGCGGCCACGCCTTCGATCGCGATACGAGGTTTACCGCGCCAGAGCCGGTGGTTTCCGCCAAGGCGCCCGTACGGATGTTGTTCGCGGACGGTTACGCGTTCAGTACGCTCATGCTTTGGCTCACGTACTTCATGGGACTGCTGATCATCTATTTGCTGACCGGCTGGTTGCCGACGCTGATCAAGGACGCAGGCTTGCCCGTTGAACGGGCGGCGGCGATCACCGGGATGTTCCAGCTTGGCGGCACGGTGGGCGCGATCGTGGTCGGGTTTGCGATGGACCGGATGGACCGCAACGGAGTGATCGGCGCTGCTTATCTGCTGGGAGGAGTGTTTATCTTTGCGCTGGGAATGGGCACGCTCAAGTCGAGTCTGCTCCCGATCCTCGTGACTTGCGCCGGCTTTTTCATGAGCGGCGCCCAGACCGGTCTGAATGCACTTGCCCCCACTTGTTATCCGACTCGCGCCCGGGCAACCGGCGTGAGCTGGATGCTGGGGTTCGGCCGGCTCGGAGGCATTCTCGGTTCGCTCGTCGGCGGGGCGTTGCTGTCCCTCGGGTTCAGTTTTTCGACCGTGTTCTCCGTGCTCGCGGTTCCGGCAATCATCGCCGCAGTGGCCATCGTGATGAATCGCCTCGCGCTACGGTTCATTACCAGTCCGATGGCCGATGCGTGAGCCCGTTCAAAGCAGTCTTGCACGTCCAATGGTGTGGTCCATCGGCGTTATATGAGGTTTTTTGAGGAGAGAGACATGGGCAGCAATTTAAGCATGAGCGATAAAGATCTCGACAACGGATTGACGTCGGAGGTTTCCGACAAACCGAGTCGCGAAGCGATCATTCGCGCAGGAGTAGCCGGCGGACTGGCTGGAGCCTTGATCATCTGGATTTACGAAGCTCTTATTTGGGTAGGGGCGCAACACCTGATGCCCTTGGCGGGCATCCCGCGCAATGCAACGGGTTTGGTATTCGGCAAGGGCGTACAAGAGTCGATCGGGATATGGGCGTATGTCGTGGGCACGGGGATCCACTTCGTCTTCGCGATTGCGTGGGGCATTCTCTTCGCCACAATTTGGCCCTACTTTCGCCGGCGCGGGTACGAGGCCACTTTCGTGGCGTTGTTCTACGCCATCTTGGCGTGGGTCGTGATGCATGTGGCGATCATGATCGCCTCCGACAACCACCCGAATTATTACGACCCTGTCGTGATCATTGGTGGGTTCATGTCTCACTTCTGCTTTACCGTGCCGCTTGCCCTGATTGTGAAGAGGCTGTTGGCTTCGCAACCGGGGCGCTGATCCGTCCGATTTTGATCTGATTGGTTTAACGACAGGAGATGACGTGAAAAACGTGAATGATAAAAACAAAGCATTACTAATTATTTCAGTCATTGCCGCGATCGGTGCAGGGCAGGCGCACGCGCAGTCATCGCTGACCTTGTACGGGATCCTTGACGTTTTCGGGGGCTATCAGTCGACGAAAACCGGAGGGAAAAATACGTCTCTGTATGTGCTCGGGAATAACGGGGAACTCACGAGCCGTTGGGGACTGCGCGGAACAGAAGATCTTGGGGGAGGGTACCGCACCACGTTCGCCCTGGAGAGCGGGTTTGATCCGGGAACCGGCAAGCAGCAGAATTCCTACCGCTTTTTTGACCGGCAAGCGTGGGTTGGCATTGCAGCGCCGTATGGCGAAGTGAGGTTCGGCCGGCAGAATACGCCGATGTTCGGATGGAGCGGAAATATGGATGCGTTCGGCGCCGCAACGTATGGGTCTGGCTATAACAATTTCGCCAACTGGCTTGCGCGCGTTGATAACGACATCAGCTACATCTCTCCGAAAGTGGCGAACACTCAGCTCGAAGTTCACTATTCGGTCGGGGGACAACCCGGGACGCTGGCTGGAAATGCCGTCTATCAGGCCGGGGTGCAGACGAACCAGGGTCCGGTTTATTTCGCGTTGGCATATCTGAACGCCGCCAACGCCACGAACACCGTCCGTGTTCAGGAGATCATGGCAGGCGGAAACTACGACTATGGCCGGGGAAAGATCTATATCGGCTTTTTCAGGGCGAATGACGTGATCTCGTCCACGACAGGGAATGCATTGAGCAATCCTGCCGGAAAATACGATCCGACAGTCGGTCCGGTCGGTAACGTGGCTGGCAATTACCACAGCACTTGGTCGTTTTCCGCGGATTACAAGTTCAGTGCTGCCCTGAGCGCCGGTGCCGGATATGCTTTCATCAAGGATAGTTCGTCCCTTGGCAATAACGCTCGCCAGATGAGCGCGATCATGAACTACGACTTGTCAAAGAGAACGCGAGTGTATGGCGTGGTCTCGCGGCTGAACAATTCCAACACTGCGCAGTTCAAGATGGCGGGGGCCAGCATCACAACAGGCTCGTTCCTGACACCAGGCGCAGGTCAGAGTGAAACCGGCGTGCAGGTCGGCATTCGTCACCTGTTCTGATGGTTTATTGCCGCCCGGGTAACTGCGGGCCATTATTCGGGCGGCGCATCGATGTCCCGGGTCCGCGTCTCGCGACTTCGCGATCCACCGGCCTGTTTGAGTGCTGCACACACAAAACACACGCAAAACGGAACGGGTGGGACGGCAAATAGTGGGAAACGAGCGCGAGATGCATTTGCTCAGACACTAGGGAATGCCTACGCTTGAGCCCCTGCCATCCAGCGTCGTAGAATCGTGGCACATCGGTTTTGGGGGCCCAGGAATGCACCTGGCTTCTCGTTGCGATTTTAGCCGCGATTTCAGCCGCAATACCCGGCTACGCCCGGCGCTTTTTCGACCCGCTCCTCGCGATGACGCCAGCGGCGGTCGCGGAATTGTCGTTAAATCCGCGCCGTGATGCCGCTCATTTCCGTCAAAAGGCTCAGCAAGAGCTTTCCCGGCGTGAGGGCGCTTCACGAGGTCCAGTTCGAGCTCATGGCGGGTGAAGTCCATACGCTGGTGGGTGAGAATGGCGCCGGCAAGTCGACGCTGATGAAAATCCTCGCCGGTGTGTACACCCGGGATTCCGGCGAAATCCTCTATGACGGCCAGCCGGTCGAGTTCTCAAGCCCGCGCCAGGCGCAGGCCATGGGTGTCTGCATCATTCATCAGGAACTCCAGTTGATGAATCATCTGAGCGTCGCCCAGAATATGTTCATCGGCCGTGAGCCGCGCGGACGCCTCGGCCTGTTCCTCGACGAAGACAAGCTCAACGCGCAAGCGCGCGACATTCTTGCCCGCATGCATGTGATTCTCAACCCGCGCGCGGTTGTCGGCACGCTCACCGTCGCCAGCCAGCAGATGGTCGAGATCGCCAAGGCTTTGTCCTTCGATTCGCGCGTCCTGATCATGGACGAGCCCACCTCGGCGCTCAACGACGCCGAGATCGCCGAGCTTTTCCGCATCATCCGGGAGCTGAAGAGCCGGGGCGTGGGAATCATCTATATCTCGCACAAGATGGACGAGCTGAAGCAGATTTCCGACCGCGTTACCGTGTTGCGTGACGGGGAATATGTGGCCACCGTCGCCGCCGGGGACACCAGCGTCGAAGCGATCATCGGCATGATGGTCGGCCGGACTTTGACCGACGCCGTGCCTTCTGAGAGCGTCGCGGGCACAGGCGAGGTCGCACTCGAAGTTAAAAATCTGAACGCCGGCCCGCTGGTCAGGGACGTGAGCTTCGCGCTGCGCAAAGGCGAGATATTGGGCTTTGCCGGCTTGATGGGTGCCGGTCGAACCGAGGTCGCCCGAGCGGTGTTCGGCGCCGATCCGGTCGAATCTGGCGAAATTCTAGTGAGAGGCGTGAAGGCGACGATCAGGAGCCCGAGCGATGCGGTGGCGCGCGGTATCGGCTATCTCTCGGAAGACCGCAAGCGCTTCGGCCTTGCGACCGGAATGGACGTCGAATCGAACATCGTGATGTCCAACTTGCCCAAATTCCTGTCGCTCAACTTTTTCTTGCGCCGCGCTCAGATACGCCGGACAGCTTCCCATTTCATCAATCTGCTCGCGATTCGTACGCCCTCCGCGACGCAGCAGGTGCGGCTTCTCTCGGGCGGTAATCAGCAGAAAATCGTCATCGCGAAATGGCTTGAGCGCAACTGCGACGTGCTCTTCTTCGACGAACCGACGCGCGGCATCGACGTCGGCGCCAAGAGCGAAATCTACAAGCTCCTGCGCTCGCTTGCGAGCGAAGGCAAGGCGATCGTGATGATCTCGTCGGAACTGCCGGAAATCTTGCGCATGAGCGACCGCATTGTCGTGATGTGCGAGGGCCGTATCACCGGCGAGCTCTCAGCCACAGAGGCGACGCAAGAGCGCATCATGCAATTGGCGACGCAGCGTGAAACCTTAAAAGCGGCGTGAGCCTCGAGAGGAGAGGTCCATTTTATGACACTGCCATCGGATACTTCGGCGCTGGCTAATGAGGGACGGCCGTCCGGCCTCAGAGCCCGCCTCTTCGCACCGGCCGCTCTGCAAAAGCTGCTCGCCTTCGCGAGCCTGATCCTGCTGCTGGTCTTTTTCAGCTTCGCCTCGCCCGCTTTCATGCAGACGGACAATATGCTCGGGATTCTGCAGGCGACGGCGGTCAACGGCGTTCTGGCGATCGCCTGCACGTTCGTCATCATCACCGGCGGCATCGATTTGTCCGTGGGCACGTTGATGACCTTCACGGCGGTCATTTGCGGCGTGTTTCTGACCTATTGGCATTTGCCGATGTGGATCGGCGTCGTTGCTGCGATCGGGACGGGCGCAATCTGCGGGACCATTTCGGGAACCCTCACGGCGAAGATGAAAATACCGCCATTCATTGCCACCCTGGGCATGATGCTGTTGCTGAAAGGGCTTTCGCTTGTCGTCTCGGCCGACAAGCCGATCTATTTCACCGACACCGAAAACTTCTACAGGATCTCTCAGGATTCGCTGATCGGCTATGTACTGCCGAGCCTTCCTATTCCGAACGCGGTCCTGATCCTGTTTTTTCTGGCGGTCGTGAGTTCGATCACGCTTAATCGCACGGCGCTCGGCCGCTACACATTTGCGCTCGGCAGCAACGAAGAAGCCGTACGTCTTTCAGGCGTGAATGTCGACAGGTGGAAGATCGCCATTTACGGCCTGGCGGGAGCAATTTGCGGCGTCGCCGGGCTGCTCATCGCCTCGCGCCTGAATTCGGCCCAGCCGGCGCTAGGCCAAGGCTATGAACTCGAAGCGATCGCCGCCGTGGTCATCGGCGGGACCTCGCTCAGCGGCGGTGCAGGCACGATCCTGGGCACGATCATCGGCGCTTTCATCATGAGCGTGCTGACCAACGGCCTGCGCATCATGTCCGTCGCCCAGGAATGGCAGATCGTGGTGACAGGCCTCATCATCATTCTCGCGGTTTATGCCGATATTTTGCGGCGCAAGAAAAGCTGACGAAGGCTGACGAAGGTTGATGCTGCACAGGACAAGATCAAGAAAGGGAGCGCCAAAGGCTCCCACAACGGCTGAAGGTTAATGGCCCACCTTAGGAGGAGAACCACCATGTTGAAAAGAAGACTAATCGGTGTCGTGGTCGGCGTTGGCGCGCTCATTGGCGGGACGAGTCTTGCGCGCGCGGACGAAGCCTACATTCCGCTCATATCGAAAGGTTTCCAGCACCAGTTCTGGCAGGCCGTCAAAGCCGGCGCAGAACAGGGGGCGAAGGAGCATAAGGTCAGGATCACCTTCGAGGGTCCGGAAACCGAGGCCATGGTCGATAAGCAGATCGACATGCTCTCGGCCGCGCTCGCCAAGAAGCCCCAGGCGCTCGGCATCGCCGCGCTCGACAGCAAAGCGGCTATTCCCCTGTTGAAGAGGGCGCAGGCCGCCAAAATACCGGTCATCGCTTTCGACTCCGGCGTTGACAGCGACATTCCGCTGACGACGTGTGCGACGGACAATATTGCCGCGGCCGCACTCGCCGCCGACAAGATGGCCGAGGCGATCGGCGATTCCGGTGAGGTCGGCTTGGTCGTACACGACCAGACCAGCCGCACCGGCATCGATCGCCGCGACGGCTTCCTGAATGAGATGAAGGCGAAGCACCCGAACATTAAAATTGTCTCGGTCCAGTATGGCGGCGGCGACCATCTGAAGTCGGCGGAAATCGCCAAGACGATGATCCAGGCCAATCCCAATCTCAAGGGCATTTTCGGCGCGAATGAAGGCTCGGCGGAAGGTGCGGCGATCGGCGTCAAGGAATCGGGTAAAAAGCTCGTCCTGATTGGCTACGACTCCGGCAAGGAGCAGAAGGAGGACATCAATTCGGGCCTGATGGCCGGCGCCATCACGCAGAACCCGGTGGGCATCGGCAAATGCGTGGTCGACTCCGCGGTGAAGGCGCTGAAGGGCGAGAAGCTGCCGAAGAAAGTCGACACGGGCTTCTATTGGTACGACAAGAGCAATATGAGCGATCCCAAGATCGCTGCCGTGCTCTACGATTGACCGTCGCCGCCAGGGCGCGGCGAGAGAGGACGGGTCGCGGCGCCTTTTGACGCCACGGCCCTCTTTGCTTATTGGAAGGCGATAGCTGTCGCCCAGGAGAGTGTTCAGATGCCCACGATCACCAAGCTGTCTGTTCGGGACATTCGGTTTCCGACCTCGCGTTCACTCGATGGCTCCGATGCGATGAACGCCGCGCCGGATTACTCCGCCACCTACGTGACGCTCGAAACCGATTCGCCGCAGACGCTCACAGGCCATGGCCTGACCTTCACCATTGGGCGCGGCAACGAGATCTGCGTGAGTGCGGTACAGGCGCTTCCCCCGCTGGTTGTCGGCAAAACGCTCGAGGATATCGCCGCGAACATGGGCGCTTTCTGGCGCGCTCTGACGTCAGATAGCCAGCTGCGCTGGATCGGCCCGGACAAGGGGGCAATTCATCTGGCGACGGCGGCTGTCGTGAATGCGGCCTGGGACCTGTGGGCCAAAGCGGAAGGCAAGCCGGTGTGGAAGCTGCTTGTCGACATGAGCCCGGAAGAGCTCGTGCGTTGCCTCGACTTTCGCTATGTGACCGATGCGATCACGCCGCAGGAAGCCATCGCCATGCTGCACCGCCATGCAAAGACCCGAGGCGAGCGCGAAAAGGAGATGCTGGCGCACGGCTATCCGGCCTACACGACGTCGGCCGGCTGGCTCGGCTACGACGACGACAAGATCCGCCGGCTCGCCCGTGAAGGCGTCGCGCAAGGCTGGACGCACTTCAAGCAGAAGGTGGGCGGCAATCTCGAAGAAGATATGCGCCGGGCTCGCATCCTGCGCGAAGAAATCGGCGAGAACCGGAAACTGATGATGGATGCGAACCAGGTGTGGGATGTCGATGAAGCGGTCGCGAACATGCGGCGCCTGGCGCAATTCGATCCGTGGTGGATCGAGGAACCGACGAGCCCCGACGACATTCTCGGCCACGCGGCCATCCGCCAACGGATTCGGCCGATCGGCGTAGCGACGGGTGAGCACTGCCATAACCGCGTGATGTTCAAGCAGTTGCTGCAGGCGCAGGCAATCGACTTCTGTCAGGTGGATAGCTGCCGCCTGGGCGGTCTGAACGAGGTGATCGTCGTCCTGCTGATGGCGGCGAAATTTGGCGTGCCCGTATGTCCGCACGCGGGCGGTGTGGGCTTGTGCGAGTATGTCCAGCACATTTCGCTGTTCGACTATATCTGCGTGTCGGCGTCGCTGGAGAACCGGGTGCTCGAGTACGTGGATCATCTGCATGAGCATTTTGTCGATCCTGTCGTGATTCGAAACGGCCGTTATATGCCGCCGCAACGTCCCGGCTACAGCATCGAAATGCATGCGGCGTCGCTCGATCAGTATGACTTTCCTGAGGGTCCGGCGTGGCGGGCCTGAGGCAGTGCGCCCGAGGCCTTTGTATTCGACACACATGCGGCGGGCAGTCGCGCCAGATCGTCTGAAGCGTCGAACTGCCGATGTCCAACATGACTGATAGTGGGCAGCAGTCGGGCATTTCCGGTCGGTCACGAGTGACCGTTTGCGAAATACCTACCTAAGGCACCTGGACGGCATCGGGTTGCTGCCACAAGGTCTTCAAGTGGTCGACGAACCATTTGCCTGCAGGCCCAGGCGGTTGCGAAGGCTGGTGAAATGCGGACATCGTCAACATGAAACCTGTGCGCGGCATGTCGTCCACATCCAGAACGACCAACGTGCCTGCAGCGATGTCTTTCTCGACCATGTGCAAGGGCATCCCTCCCCATCCCACGCAGTCTTTGAGGAACGCATATTTGGTAGACAAGTCCGCCAGACGCCAAGTCGACGGCGATGCGACGGCGAAGTCCCGACCGGCCGTGAGGTCGGACCTGTCGGTGAGCACAAGTTGTACATGTTTCGCCAGCTCGCGCCGTGGTATCCGATGACCAAAGCTCGCGAGCGGGTGACATGCTGCAGCGACCGCGACCAACGGCAATTCGCCTAGTCGCTCGCTAATCAATGAGGGAAATGCCTGCGGCAACGGCGGCAGGATGCCCAGGCTGCATCGGCCGTCCAGAACAGGTTGATAGGCCGCTCCCAAGCCCTCGACGAAGAGGCGCAGTGGCGTCAACGGAAATGAGCTCGCGAACGCTTTCGCGACGGCACTGACAACGGCGGTCGGAAAGAATACGTCGACCACTACCGAGAGTTCAGCCTCGACGCCCGAAGTCATGAGCTTGGCACGCGCCTTTAGCGTGTCCACCCCTGACACGATGTTGCGGGCGTCTGCGAGCAGAAGCGCCCCTTGTGGCGTGAGCTTTGGAAAACGACCCGAGCGGTCAAAGAGTTCGACCCCAATTTGGTCCTCCAGCCCACTGATCCAGCCGCTCACCGCTGACTGAACGCGGTTGAGCTTCCGAGCCGCAGCCGAAAAGCTGCCTTCATCCACGGCGCTGATGAAGGTTCTGAGCTGGTCCAGGGAGACGCCATCAAGCATTCGAGTGTCCTTCCATCTCAATCACAGATGGTTTGCATCTCAATATAGCGTCTTTTCAGAAGTGTCGTTGGTCGTCACCATCCGTACCTATGCAGCCAGACTGCCCGCGAAAAGTAGTAGCTCGTTCGGCGGCGTGCAGATCTACGACCGTCCGACCAAGGAATCTTCATGACTTATTCAATCATCGGCACCGACAACGTCGGTATCCATCGTTAACTTCAACTCTTAAAAGGTAAATCGTATGTCCACTCTCGCAGGAAAGACTGCCGTCATCAGCGGCGGAACGAGCGGTATCGGCTTAGCGATCGCCCAGCGATTTGTTGCCGAAGGCGCCCACGTCTTTATCTTTGGTCGTCGGCAAGCACAGGTCGACGAGGCCGCCAAACTGATCGGACGCAACGTCACCGCCATCCAGGCTGACGCTGCGAACCTCGATGACCTCGACCGTGTCGCTGCGGCAGTGAGGGACGAAAAGGGTGTCGTCGACATCATCGTGTCGAACGCGGGCTTTACGGAGCAGGCTTCGATCGACACCATCACGCCTGAGCATTTCGACAAGGCATTCAACCTCATGGCCCGCGGCCCCGTCTTCCTGGTGCAGAAATTGCTGCCGATGATGACAGGTGGCGGATCGATCGTTTTGGTCTCGTCGGCCATGCACGTCATGGGCATTCCTGGCCACACCGCCTACGCGGCGACCAAGGCGGCGTTGCGTTCCTATGCCCGCACCTGGGCTGCGGAATTCAAGGATCGCGGCATTCGCGTCAACCTGCTCAGCCCTGGCGTCACCGACACCCCGATTCTCGACTCTCAGTCGGCGACACGCGAGGATCTGGTGAACATGTACCAGAGCATGGTCCCGATCGGTCGGCTCGCTCGGGCTGAGGAGATTGCCAGCGCGGCGCTCTTCCTGGTGTCCGACCAGAGTTCGTACGTGACGGGTGCGGATCTGATGGCAGATGGTGGTATCGGCCAAGTCTGAGACCCGAGGGTCTCAGACACGATCTTTCAATACACAAAGGAGATTTCAATGAGCTACGCAATCATCGGGCTTGGCAAGATCGGAGCGGCCATCGCCCAGGTGTTCGCCAGCCGGGTGATCGAAGTAGCCGTGGCAGGCAGGCGACACATTGCGGTCCTTCGTACCTCACCAAATACGACCAACAGCAAGGGTGATGTCGGGACGCTTCGACGGCGGATGTTGAAGAACGGATGCGCGTCCGCCGGCGTTCAGATTCTGTCGTGCACAGGCAACGAGGCACCCGCTGCAGCCCGTAGATCAGCAAGCAGTGCTTCGCCCGACCATGAAGGGCGCACGTCGGCTCGCTCCGCTTCCCGCACGAGTTCGCATAGCCGTTCGTTCACCGGTGCCGTTTGCCCAAGGCATTGAGCGAGGCGCACGACCTCGCCGTTGATCCAGTCGATTTCCGTGGTGCGCCCCATCGCCAGGTCGTCGGACATCGACGAGCGCGCGAGCGGATCGATCGTCAGCATCGTGCGGCCCAGCCGTTCAAACAACGCATCAGGTACGCCGAGAACACGCGGTATCCAGGTGACCGGAAGCGGCGTCACTCTGGCGGGTCGTATGTCGGCCCGCTTAAGAAGCGCGAGCGCTTCTTTCTGCGCCATGCCAAGGCAGATCCGATAGGCCCGTTGCGAGAGCTCCTCCTTCAAAGGCCGGTTCGCTAACGCGTTGATTGCATTGTTGAGGTTGAGCAACAGCTTCGCCCACTGCACCGGCAACATGTCGACGTGCTGGATCAACGGCAGACCCGCCTTCCTGAACTCGTCAACGAACGGCTGCATGGCCGGCGTATGCTTGATCTCCAGCTCGCCCGCGGAACCTTGATGAAAAGCGCCAGGGCCGCGTTCGACGACATTGAATGGCACCATGCCCGCAAGCACCGTGCTCTGTGGCAGCGCGGCGCGCAGCACGTCCGCATTGCCAACGCCGTTCTGGAAGCTCACGACGATCGTGCCGGGGCGAAGCACGTTCGCCAGTTCTGCGGCGGCCGCGGGTGTCGCGGCAGACTTGACGGTGACGAGCACGAGATCGGCTGCGGCGGCGGTGGCCGCGGCCGTCGACACGTCAGTCCGCTCGGGCGGCACATGCCAGTGGCGATCGTCGTGCCGCGACAGCGTGATGCCTTGACCGCGCAACTGGTTGGCCATGCGCGCACGCCCAATGAAGCTGACGTCGCTGCCCCCGGCAAGAAGCCTCCCGCCAACATAGCAACCAATAGAGCCGGCGCCGTAGATACAGATTTTTGCCATACAGGTTCTCACGTGACCTACCCCATTCCGTCCGCGATGCGTTGAATCGGCAAACGCGGCCCATGACGCTTACGCCGTTCGCTCAGCACATGCCATCGCATCGTACGCAGTGCATCGTGCGAACGGACCACGGTCAGTCAGCATAGCCGGGGTTGCGGCGGTCGAGCCGACGCAGCAGCCCGGGCCACACCAGCGCCCCTGCCGTGACGCCCCGCGTCGCCATCCGGATCTGGTCCTTGATGCCGTCGAGAATCTGCTGCGCAATCAGAGTCAACGGTCCGCCACCTGCTTGGGCACGCACCTGAATCATGCAGGACGCTTCAAAGAAGTACATGGCGACGAAGGCATCCGCTGGCGTAGCGCCGACCGTCAGCAGACCATGGTTGCGCAGCATCAGGTAGGTGTTGCTTCCGAGGTCCTGAACGAGACGAGGCTTCTCGGCTTCATCGAGTGCGATGCCCTCGTAGTCGTGGTAGCCGAGCGACGCCAGCACGCCCAGTGACTGCTGGGAGAGTGGCAGCAACCCCGCTTCCTGAGCCGACACGGCCACGCCGTTGACCGAGTGAGTGTGCATCACGCAATGGGCGTCTTCGCGTGCCGCATGCACGGCGCTATGGATCGTGAAGCCGGCCGGATTGACGTCGTACGGCGATTCGGAAACCTTGTGGCCGTCGAGGTCGATCTTGACCAGCGAAGACGCCGTGATTTCGTCAAACATCATGCCGTACGGGTTGATCAGGAAATGATGTTCGGGACCGGGCACGCGCGCCGAGATGTGGGTAAACACCAGATCGTCCCACCCAAACAGCGCTGTGAGACGGTACGCGGCCGCGAGATTGACTCGCGCTTCCCATTCGGCAGGTGAGACGTCGTTCTTCAGACTGACAGCAGATGAGGCCACGTCGACACTCCTTATTCAATGATTCAAGCAATGGAATAACCTGAGACAACGCCTTGGGAAATCGCTCATTGGGTCGCGGCGACGCAGCAGGTGCATCAAGGGCCAAAGTCATGGCGTCGTCCGATGCGAGTCCACATAATGTTCGCGACCCCGCCTAAAATCTGTCAGATACCCGACAAGTCAGCACGCCAATGGAATCCAGTCTGCACCGCTACCGGTCACAACTCGAAACGACTCCGTGGTTCCGGGGCCTGCCCGTCGAGTTGCGGGACTCCCTCGTTAGCCATGCCACCCTGATCACGCTGGAGAAGGGCCAATTCCTGTATCGGCGCGGCGACCGGTCTTATGGCCTGTACGCCGTGCTGGGCGGCGCACTCGCTATCGGCACGCTCGGGGTGGATGGGAAAGAGGCGTTGCTCGCGGTGCTCGGACCGACTGCATGGGTAGGGGAAATCTCGTTGTTCGATGGCCTACCACGTCCGAACGACGTCACTGCCGTCAGCAGGACGCTTTTGCTGCACGTGCCCGAGCCCGCGCTGCAGGGTCTGCTCGATTCCACGCCCCGTTATTGGCGAGACTTTGCGTTGTTGATGACGCAAAGACTTCGGGTTTCGTTCGAGAACGCCGAAGCGATGACCCTGTTGCCCGCGGCACAGCGCGTGGCGAATCGTTTGCTGATGATCGCTGGAGGTTATGGCGGTCTCAACGCCTCGCAGAGCAGGATAAGGGTCTCGCAAGACAGCCTGGCTTCAATGGTGTCGCTTTCGCGACAGACTACTAATCAGTTGCTCAAGAACCTCGAAAGTCAACGCATATTGAGCCTGAAGTCCGGGGAAATCGCCATTCTGGATTTCGACCGATTGCGCGCAGCCAGTCTCGGCGATCCAAATCCGTGACTATCACGCCGTTTCGTCACGTCCTGGGTTGGTGCGCCGCTCATGAGGCTGGCACCATAGCATTGCCGATGTCGACCGCTAACGTTCGGTGGTCCGATAGCTCCAGCTCATCCCGCTCGCCGTGGACCCGTCGATGCGCGCACAACGAGTTGCGGCGGCGGAGCAAGGACCATCGACGGCTGCAGTGATGGCTCCTCGATCAGGCGGATAAGCCGATCGATCGACAACTCCGCGATTGCCGCAGTCTGGATCGCGACGGTCGTCAACGCAGGATGCACCTGATGCGCCAGTTGGATGTCCGTAATACCAATGACCGACACGTCATCGGGCACCGCGCGGCCAAGCGTGATCAAAGCCTGCGCCGCGCCGATCGCAAGCAGATCGTTGGTCGCGAAAATGGCGGTCAGATGCGGCCGGTTTGCCATCAATTGCATGCAGGCGGCGTAGCCGGCGTCGATCGAGTCGCGTATCTGCAGCACCGCGCCGGCGTCTGTTTCGATCCCTGCCTCGTGCATCGCCGCGCGAAACCCATTCGAACGCGCATCCTGCAAGCCGCCGCAACCGTCACCGATCAGCATGCCGATGTCGTGGTGGCCAAGTTCGAGCAGATGCCCGGCGGCAAGTGCGCCCGCCCGTGCAAAATCCACGGCGATGCAAGGTAACGCGGGTGGAGTCTCCGGGTGCTCCCACATGGCCAGCAGGATCGGCGCGTTGTGCGTGGCCGAAGCGCACAGGTCGTTGATGGCGATGTCCGTGTTCATCACGAGGACACCGTCCGCCAGCGTTCCCGCGATCTGGTTCAGATACGCACGGCCGATCTCCGCGTCGTCGTCAGTATTGCAAACCATCAGGAAGTGACCCGCTTTGCGCGCCGCGCGCTCGGCTGCCAACACGAACTCGGGGTAGAACGGGTTGGATATGTTCGACAGCATCAAGGCCAAGGTCGACGAGCGGCCCTCGGCCAGCGCGCGCGCGTTCAAATTGGGCCGGTAGCCGAGATCGGCGATCGCCTTCAGCACGCGGTCAGCGGTTTCCGGGCGGACCTTTTCTCGATTGCGCAGAACGTTGGAAACGGTTGCGGCGGTGACGTGCGCGCGCTTCGCAACTTCGGACAGGGTGACCATTTTCTATTTATCCCACATTCAGGGAACGCACTTCAAATGTTGCAAGCGGTTGGCGGCGTTGATAACTTCTGGAAAACACAACGGAGACACCCACCATGAATTTTCCCGCGAGACTCGAATTTAAGCGATTAAATGCCTGCCGTACAAGGGTCGGTCGTTTATTTTTTTCGAAAATTTAAGCGGTTAAATCCGGGAGGCAGCATGGCGACAATTCGTCTTACGAACGTGCAGAAGTCGTACGGTGACCATCCGCCGGTCATCCGGCGCGTGAATCTCGATATCGCGCAGCACGAGTTCTGCGTTTTTCTAGGGCCATCGGGTTGCGGCAAGTCGACCCTGCTGAGAATGATCGCAGGGCTCGAAGACCTGAGCGAAGGCGAGCTGCACATCGGCGGCCGTTTCGTGAACGATGTTCCCGCTGCCGGGCGCGGAGTCGCGATGGTGTTCCAGAGCTACGCGTTGTTTCCGCACATGACCGTGTTCGACAACATGGCGTTCGGCCTGAAAATCGCGAAGCAGCCCAAGGACGTCATCGACCGGAAGGTGCGTGAAGCCGCGCGCATTTTGCAGCTGGACAGCTTCCTCGATCGCTTTCCAAAAGCATTGTCGGGCGGCCAGCGGCAGCGCGTGGCGATCGGCCGGGCCATCGTGCGCGAACCCGGCGTGTTTCTGTTCGACGAACCGCTGTCGAATCTCGACGCCGCGCTGCGCGCACAGACGCGTGTCGAAATCGCTCGCCTGCACCAGCGCTTTGCGAACGCGAGCGTTGTCTATGTGACCCACGATCAGGTTGAAGCGATGACGCTCGCCGACAGGATCGTGTTATTGCACGCAGGTGCGGATACCGAGCGTTTCGGGAGCGTCGCGCAGACCGGCGCGCCACTCGATCTGTATCACCATCCGAAGTCGCGGTTTGTTGCGGGCTTCATCGGTTCGCCGAGAATGAATTTCGTCGACGCCGTTGTCGATTCGATCGGCGCGGGCCGTGTAACGGTCACGCTGGCGAAAAGCGGCGAACGGCTAGTCGCCTATGTCGACGGCCAGCACCTGCAGCGCGGCCGGCCGGTCACGCTTGGCGTGCGACCGGAACATCTGTGTCTCGATGTCGACGGGCAGGCCATCCAGTGCGTCACGGTGCTATCGGAACGGCTCGGCGAGCACAGCTATATTCACGCGGATCACGCGGCCGGCATGCTCGTCGCGAAAGCCCCCGGCGATACGCCGATCGGCTCGGGCGAGCGCATCCGCGTTCATGTCCCACCTTCCGCATGTCATTTGTTCGACGCAGATGGAATTGCACTGCGGCGCAGTCCGCTCGAGCCTGAGCGAGCTGCGGCGTAAAGCACAGCCGCACAGCCGAATTCACCAAGCCGAATTCCGCCACAGAGCGGTTAACTCGCCTGGCAGCCGCGCGCTGCCGGTCAACAAAGTAGTCAAGGAGACAAAAGATGATTGCTCTTCGCCTTCGCCGTCTGGCGCATGTGTCGATTGCGGCCGCAGTGGTTGCCGGCGCGCTCTGCTGCGCTGCGGCCGATGCCGCCACGCTTACCGTCAATGTATCGGCGCGCGGTAATCAACGCTCGACCTGGCAGGACGCGTTCGACAAGTTCAAAAAAGCCAATCCAGACGTCGACCTCAAGGTGACCTACATCACCGAAGAGGCCTACAAGGTGCAGATGGGCGGCTGGCTCGCCACCGATCCGCCCGACATCGTGTCGTGGCACGACGGCGAACGGATGGCGTATTACGCGCAACGCGGTCTGCTCGAGGACCTGTCGCCGGACTGGAGCAAGAACGGCTGGTCGCAACAGTACGCGTCGGTCAAGGAAGCGTCGACGTATAAGGGTAAGCAGTACGCGGCGCCCCTCGGTTACGACGCATACGGTTTCTTCTATCGCAAGGATCTGTTTGAAAAGGCCGGCATCAAGGGCGAGCCGAAAACGTGGGATGAATTTCTCGATGCCTGCAAGAAGCTGAAGGCAAGCGGCGTTGCGCCGATTGCCGTTGCCGCGCGCGATAGCTGGACGCTTGCCGCGTGGTTCGACTATCTCGACCTGCGCATCAACGGCAACGCATTCCATCAGCAATTGATGGCAGGCGAAATTCCGTACACCGATCCGCGCGTGAAAAAAGTCTATGCGGCGTGGAAAACGCTGATCGACGGTCACTACTTTATCGACGATGCGTTGTCCTACGATCTCGATTCGATTGCGCCTTTCCTGGCGAACGGCAAGGCATCGATGATGCTGATGGGCACGTTTTTCTCGGCGAGCATTCCGGCGTCCATAAGACCGCAGACCGGCTTCTTCCGTTTCCCGGTGATCGACGCGAATGTGCCGACAGCCGAAGACGGTCCGGTCAACGTCCTGCTGATTCCGGCGAAGGCAAAAAACAAGGCCGACGCCCACAGGTTGCTGGCCTTCATGGAGCAGCCGCAGATCAACGCGGATCTTGCGAAGGGCTGGGGTCAACTGCCGTCGAACAGCCAGTCGGCCGAACCTGAAGACGAGATTTCGAAGGTCGGTTTCCAGACGCTTGCGAATACCAAGGGCGGCATCGCGCAGTTCTACGATCGCGACATGACGAAGGAAATGGCCGACGAAGGGATGAAAGCGATGCAGCAGTTCTATAGCGATCCGTCGCAGCTCGATGCCGTGCTCGTTCGCCTCGAAGCGACGCGCAAGCGCATCTACAAGAAGTAATCCCCGAAGCGCCAGCGGCGTATCAACGGCTGGCGCTCGCCTTCGATTACCGACAAGGCCCGATCATGTCTCATTCCGCAGCGCGCCGGTTACCGGCGGCTCAGCACCGCCACGTCTCGACGACACGCCGTCATCAGCACCGCGCCGCGTTTTTCTTCCTGTTGCCGGGCTGTGCGTTGTTTTGCCTGTGCGTGGTCTACCCGATCATCAGCAGCATTTCGCTCAGCTTCTACAACTGGGATGGAATGACACCGAAGACGTTCGCAGGCTTCGATAACTACATCGAGCTGTTCCACTCGGACACGTTCTACACGGCGCTTAAAAACAATCTGATCTGGCTTGCGTTTTTCTTGTTGGCGCCGCCGCTCGGCCTCGCGTTCGCGCTATACCTGAACCAGCAGATGCGCGGCATGCGGGTCGTCAAGTCGCTGTTCTTCGCGCCGTTCGTACTCTCGGGCGTGGTCGTCGGACTCGTGTTCAGCTGGTTCTACGACCCAACCTTCGGCCTGCTGCGCCTGTTCGTCGGCCACGGAATTCCAGTGCTCGGCGATCCCCATACCGCGACCTTCGGCATCATCTTCGCCGCGCTCTGGCCGCAGACGCCTTTTTGCATGGTGCTGTACCTCACGGGCCTGACCTCCATCAATCCAGAAGTCGTGGAAGCGGCGCGCATGGAGGGTGCGAGGGGCGTGCGTCTGTTGTGGCACGTGATCCTGCCGCAATTGCGGCCCGCTACCTTCATGGCCGTGGTGCTGACCGTGATCGGCGCGCTGCGCAGCTTCGACCTGATTGCCGTGATGAGTGGCGGCGGTCCGTTCGACAGCTCCACCGTGCTCGCCTATTACATGTACGACCAGGCCATCAAGTACTACCGCGAAGGCTATTCCGCGGCAATCGCCGTCGTGCTGTTCGCCATCATGCTCGTCTACATCGTGTTCCATCTGCGCCGCATGCTGCGCGAAGAACGCTGATTTCCAGGAGTCACGTGCCATGTATCCGCTTCCCGTTGAACGCTGGAAACCGCTCAACCGCGCGCTGTACAAAGCGTCGCTGCCACTCGCGCTGCTGGTGTGGTTACTGCCTATGCTGGCCGTGCTCGTCACGTCGATCCGCTCTTCGGACGAACTGTCGCAAGGCGACTACTGGGGTTGGCCGAAGCATTTCGCGCTGATCGAAAACTACGGCACCGCGCTCACGCAAACGCCGATGCTTCATTACTTCGCCAACAGTGTGCTGATCACGGTGCCGTCGGTGTTCGGCGCGATCCTGCTGGCGTCGATGGCGGGTTTTGCTTTGGCTACCTACCGGTTCCCGGGCAACACCGCCGTGCTATTCGCGTTCGTCGCCGGCAACTTCGTGCCGATCCAGATACTGATGATCCCGGTACGCGACATGGCGCTGAAAGTGGGCCTGTTCAATAGCGTGTGGGCGCTGGTGATTTTCCATGTGTCGTTCCAGACCGGCTTTTGCACGCTGTTTCTGCGCAATTTCATCAAGCAGTTGCCGTTCGAGATGATCGAGGCCGCGCGCGTGGAAGGCGCGAGCGAATGGGCCATCTACTTGCGTATCGTGCTGCCGCTGATCCGGCCCGCGCTCGCTGCGCTCGGCATCCTCGTGTTCACGTTTGTCTGGAACGACTACTTCTGGGCGCTGTGCCTCACGCAAGGCGACGAGGCCGCGCCGATCACAGTGGGCGTCGCCGCGCTCAAAGGGCAATGGACAACCGCGTGGAACCTGGTCGCCGCCGGCTCGGTGCTGGCCGCGCTGCCCTCCGTGCTGATGTTCTTCGCGATGCAAAAGCATTTCGTCGCAGGCCTTACTTTCGGTGCAAGCAAGGGCTGATCGCCCGTTTGCCGTTATCTACCAGCGAGACTCTCTCATGCAACTTGGTGTGTGTTATTACCCGGAACAATGGCCACGCTCGATGTGGGCCGACGATGCAAGGCGTATGGCCGAACTCGGCATTACGCATGTGCGGATTGCTGAATTCGCGTGGAGCCGGATGGAGCCGCGCGCCGGAGAATTCGTCTGGGAATGGCTCGATGAAGCCATCGATACACTGGCGGCTGCGGGACTGAAACTCGTGCTGGGCACGCCGACCGCGTCGCCGCCGAAATGGTTGATCGACGCGCACCCGGACGTGTTGCCGGTGCGTGCGGACGGCGTGCGCTGGAATTTCGGCTCGCGCCGCCACTACGACATTTCCAGCGAAACCTATCGGCGCGAGTGCGTGCGTTTCGTCACCGCGATGGCAGAGCGCTATGGACAGCATCCCTCTATTGTCGCGTGGCAGACCGATAACGAACTCGGCTGTCACGATACCGTGCCGAGTTATTCGAGCGCCGCACTAACGCGCTTTCACGCGTGGCTCAAGCGCCGTTATGAGAACGTCGATGCGCTGAATGACGCGTGGGGCAATGTGTTCTGGAGCATGGAGTATTCGTCATTCGAGGCGATCGGCTTGCCGAACCTCACGCCCACCGACGCCAATCCGATCCATCTGCTCGACTTCCGCCGCTTCATGTCGGATGAGGTGGCAAGCTTCCATCGCGAGCAGATCGAGGTGCTGCGGCGCCATGCGCCCGCGGCCGACCTGTTGCATAACTTCATGGGATTTTTCACAACGTTCGATCATTACCGGTTTGCCGAAGGCAACGCGCTCGATGTGGCCGCATGGGACAGCTATCCGATCGCGCGAACCGAATCGATCGCGCTGCCCGAAGAGCAGAAGGCCCGTTACGCACGCACCGCGCATCCCGACGTCTCTGCGTTCGACCACGATCGCTACCGGGCGATCGGCGCAGGACGTTTCTGGGTGATGGAGCAGCAGGCCGGACCGGTGAACTGGGCAACGTGGAATCCGGTGCCGGCGAAGGGCATGGTCAGGCTCTGGGCCTACGAGGCGTTCGCGCACGGCGCGGAACTGGTGTCGTATTTCCGCTGGCGCCAGTGCCCGTATGCGCAGGAGCAGATGCATTCCGGGCTCAATCTGCCGAACAACGAACTGTCGCCAGGCGGCCTCGAGGTGCAGCAGGCGGCGCGCGAGATTGCGGAATCGGCTGCGCTGTCCGGACTCGGGGCACCGGCCCGCGCAGCCACCGCCGTTGTGTTCGACTACGAGACGCAGTGGATGTTCGAGATTCAGCGTCATGGCAAAACCTTCGACTACCAGACACTGGTGTTCGATTACTACGAGGCGTTGCGCGAACTCGGCCTCGACGTCGATATTGTCTCGAGCAAAGCCGATCTGACGCAGTACCGGCTGGTGGTCGTGCCGAGCATTGCCGTGATCGACGACGCGCTCGTCGACCAGATCGAGCAGAGTTCAGCGCAATGGGTATTCGGTCCGAGGAGCGGCTCGAAGACACCTGCATTCGCGATTCCTTCCAGCCTCCCGCCCGGCGCGCTGCAACGCGTATTGCCGATGCAGGTGCTCGAGGTGGAAACACTGCGCCCGACGCTTGCGCCCGCGGTTTGTATCGGCGACACGCACGGTGTTGCGATGCATTGGCGTGAACACGTTCGTGCGAATAGCGAGACACGTGTCGATGCGCAGTTCAACGACGCATGGCCGGCGATCCTCGCCAGCGGACGGGTTCGCTATGTGGCGGCGTGGTTGTCGCACGCGTTGCATCGCGCGGTTTTGGAGCAGGCGGCGAAAGATGCAGCCATCGAGGTGCAACTGCTGGCTGACGGCTTGCGCATTCGCCGACGCAGCGATCTGACCTTCGCGTTCAACTTCGGAGCGGAGCAAGTGCAAGCACCCGCGCCAGCCAATGCGACTTTTGTGCTCGGGCAGCCGCAGCTTGCAACTGGCGAGGTCTGCGCGTGGAGGGACGCGCAAACCCGCTGAATCAGCAGGAGGAGGGTGGTATCGGAGGCAAGGATTTAAGCGCTTCAACCCGGAGCAGGCAATCAATAAATGGAGGATGACAGATGAACAGAAGAGAAATGATGGGATGGCTGGCGTCTGCTGCTGCGCTCGGCGTTGGCGCGGCGGTCGGCGCACCGGCCGTGGCGGGTTCACTGGAGTTGTTCGGCCGCGACAACCGGTTTGCGAAGGGCGCAGACGTGTCGACGCTGCTGGAACTGGAAGCACACGGAGCGAAGTTTTACGAGCACGGCGTGCCGCTCGACTGTCTGCTGATTCTGAAGAGCCACGGGGTCGACTCGATTCGCATCAAGGTGTGGAACGATCCTGGCAATCCGAACTTCTATCCGGCCGACCAGAGCCCCGCTGCCGGTTACAACAATGCCGAACACGTGCGCGCGCTGGCTCGCCGTGCCGCCGCGCTCGGCATGCGCGTGCTGATCGACTTCCACTACAGCGACTGGTGGGCCGATCCGGGAAAGCAGTATCCGCCTCATGATTGGGCCGGCAAGGATCTCGTGCAAACGTGTACGGCGTTGTCCGAATACACATCGAATGTCCTTGAGATGCTGAAGCGGGACGGCGTGCATCCCGAGTGGGTTCAGGTCGGCAACGAAATCACCGGCGGGATGCTATGGCCGCTCGGCAAGTACGACCAGTGGGATAACCTCGCGCAGTTGCTCAAGGCTGGGCACGACGCGGTCAAATCGGTCGATGAGCGCATCAAGGTCATGCTGCACCTCGACAGTGGCGGCAACAATGCGACGAGCCGCTGGTGGTTCGACAGCGCGACACAGCGCGGCGTCACGTTCGATGTGATCGGCCTGTCCTACTACCCGCAGTGGCAAGGTTCGCTAAGCGACCTGCAGAACAATGCGAACGATCTTGCGACGCGCTATGACAAGGATGTGATGGTCGTCGAGACCGCGTATCCGTGGACGACCAGCGACGGCGATTCGGAACCCAACGCGATGACCAATACCGGCTCGTCCACTTTCCCGCCAACGCCTGCCGGCCAGGCGCAATTTCTCGGTGCGGTGACGGACATCGTGGCGGCGATACCCGGTGGCCACGGCAAAGGCGTGTTCTGGTGGGAGCCCGAATGGATACCGACTCCGAACGTCGGATGGAAAGTCGGCGCCGGCGATCAGTGGGACAACAACACGTTGTTCGATTTTCATGGGAACGCGTTGCCTTCGCTGGATGCGTTTCGGAGGCGCTAGCCAAATATACCGAGCGTCACTGTCGAAAACAGTGACGCAGACTGGGAAGATTTTTAGAACTTCTGCCGAATGCCGGTGACAGCCAAGAACTGAGTGTGGCTGCTCGACGCACCCGATGTCCCTTCAATCGCAGCAACCGCGCCGCTCGAGCGTTGATAGATCAAATCGATATACACATCAGTCCGCTTCGACAGGAAATACTGCAAGGCGCTTGTAGTCTGCCAGTAGTGCCAACTCGCAGGCTTGGTATTCGCCGACACCTCGGTATACGTCTCGCCGAGCGCAGCCCTGAGCGCGGGCGTAATCTGATAGCGAATGCTGGCCTCCGCGTTCTGATACGTCTGGTGATGCGAAGCCGGTGTCAGATCGAAGGTCGTGCTCGTGTACATCAGACCGACACTCGCTCGGCCAAAATCGTAGAGACCGCCTGCGCCATAGATCTGCTGCTTCGTCACGCCTTTGATGAAGGTAAAGTAGTTATCCGAAGGAATTGCACCGGTGGTGTCGACCGCGGGATTGTCGAGACGAACGTACGCTGCACCAAGACGCCATGGGCCGCCCGCGTAGGACGCGCCCACACTGTATGAACGGTTCGTCGCAAAGTTGCCGGCGTTGTTGCTGAAGCCATACATGGAATTGATCTGCAAACCATGAAACGTCGGCGTTACGTACTTCACGGAGTTATCCGTGCGGAACGTATTATTCAGATCGTCGGTGTCGAACGGATGGGTGCCGTATTGTGAGGTATCCGCCGAGACCTGCAGCGGCTCGAGCGAGTCCTGTGCCGCGTTGTACTGACGCCCGAACGTCACTGCGCCCCATTTGTCGCTGGACAACCCGACCCACGCCTGGCGCCCGAACATGCGGCCATTTGCGCTTGCCACGCCAGTCTGCAAATTGAAGCCGTTTTCAAGCCGGAAGATCGCCGCGTTGCCGCCGCCCAGATCTTCTTTGCCGATCAGACCCCAGCGCGAGCCCTGTTCGCTTCCGGCCGTCGCCTGGTAATTACTTTTGCCACCCTGATTACTCGTATAAGTAAATCCTCCATCGACAATGCCATATAACGTCACCGTCGATTGAGCGTGTGCGGTCGTCGCGATAAAGCCGAGTCCTACCGACGCGGCCAATATTGCACGCGGAGTGTGCTTGTGCATGATCCTTCCTCTGTAGTTGATTGCTTTGAGTTTTGCTGCTGGCTTGATGCATGAAAAAATCTGGCGACAGTTGTCCCTGACGCCCGATGGAACGGGCGCCGCTGCATAGGCTTCGAGGGCTTTCCGGCGAGTACCGGCCCTTACTGCGGGATTAGTGGCCGGCGAGCGCCTCCAGGCCTCTGAGCGCGTTGACAGGCACTATCGGGAGCACCAGATGCGAAGGATTGTCCGCTCCCAGGTACACGGTATTCACGGCAATTCGCGGAGCGCGCGCCAGGGCAGGTGATTCACCGCTATTCGGATTGACATCGAAATGGGGGAAATTACTGCTCGATATATCCAGTCGAATCCGGTGCCCGCGCTTGAATAAATTCGCGGTCGCAAAGGGTTCGATTTTTATTTCATATATGCGGCCCGATTCGAGAAACTCGGGTTTGCTCCACGACTTATGAAAACGGCAGCGGAAAATACCATCGGTCAGGTTCATTGCGAAGCCTTCCGGATAATCGCTGTTGGGTGGACACATATCGATCAGCTTGGCGGTGAAATCGGTATCGGGCGCATCCGACGAGATCCACAACCTCACGATGACCGGCCCCACGACCGCCATGTCTTCTTCCAGCGGCGGCGTTTCGAATACAACAATGTCATTGCGCGCGGCGAGCGGGACGCCCGGATTGCGTGCGCCGAAGAAGCGTTCATCTTCGCGCTGGTCGAACGCGCCACCTTCAAAAACCGGCGCCCCCGATGTCAGTGCTCCACCGATGGTAGGGACAGGATTCGACGGATCGAACGCATACGAAACAGATGCGTCCGCTTCTGCAGGTAGTTGCTCCGACAAGACGCCGCCTTCGCGCAAGTAAAAACAGGTGAAGCGCGTGTCGGCCAGCGGCCATTGCGATGACTGAATCCACGCGCCGCCATGTTGCATGCGTCCTTCCGCGTTGCGGGCGCCACTTCCTCCGCCCATCAGGAAGATCCTTGCAACAGGATCGGGCTGCGTGACTTCTGATGTAGCCGGCTTCAGCCACCGGTCGAACCATTGCGCGCGAAACGCAAGCCAGTCCTCCGCAATCCGCCCTTCGATCATGGCGGCAGGCCCAAAATCGACGTCACCGCTGAACGGCACATTGCGATCGCCATGCAACCACGATCCCATGATCAGATAGGTCGGCGCAGCAACGGGATCGAGCTTCGACAAGGCCGCGAAGTTATCCATGGTCGAGCGTACATATGCGTCGTACCAGCTCGACATCAGGACGGTCGGAACGCGCGCCATGGTGTCATAGAAGCCTTCTGCGTAAATGCCGGGCTGCTGCCAGAATTCATCGAAGGTTTCGTGTGTCCATTGATCGAACAGATACCGCTCGTATTCAGGCACGAAGCGCAACGGTGACCGACCCGGCCGCCACGGCATGCGTGAAAACCATTCCTTCAGATCTTGCGCATCGAGTGCTGCCTTGAGCAACGGATCGTTCAATACCGCCTGGCTCCCCTTTGCCTGATTCACCGCCCAGGTTGCCTGCTTGAGTTCGAAGGCGCCGCCTTGCCGGATGCCGCATTGATAGCTGTTGGCAAAGCCGCCCGAGTCAATCACCATGCACACGAGGCCAGGCGGATTCATGCACGCAGCGGCCATTTGCGTGTGTGCTGCATAAGAGAGACCCATGGTGCCGACGCGGCCCGTCGACCACTCCTGCTGCGTGATCCATTCGAGCGTGTCATAACCGTCCGGCCCTTCGGACAGGTACTTGGTGAACTCGCCTTCCGATGCATGCCGTCCGCGGCAATCCTGGAACACGACCGCGAAGCCGCGGGCAACGAAATACGCGGCAATATCGCCACGACACGCTGCCGGCTTTCCACGGTTGATCTCCGAACGCGACACTTCACGCTTGCCATAAGGCGTGCGCTCGAGAATTGTCGGCAATGGTGCGTCGATACCCGGACGAAAACCTGCCGGCAGGTAAACGTCCGTGGCGAGGCGCACGTCATCGCGCATGGGGATCATGAACTCGGTGCAAGCTGCGTCCTGTCCGGATGCAGCGTCGAATGTGTTGTTGTGAACCATATCGATCATTTTTATCGGATTCCCACATAAGTTGCCGTGGTGTATTCAGCCTTGTTCGGGTGAAACGTGACGCCATTGCGCGTCGCCCAAAAATTCTCGGGGAAATACAACGGGACAATGCCGAGATCGCGGAATCCCGCGTTTGCCGCTTGTTCAAGCAAGCGCTCGCGCTGCTCGGGGTCGAAGCTGGCGCTGGCCGCGGCGAGCGCATGATCGAGCGCGGGATTCGAGTAGCGGGCGCGATTGAACGCGCCTGTTCCAGCGCTCCGCGAATAGCTCGCCATGACGTTGGAGAGCGCGATAGTGGAGTCGCTCGTGGTGTTGCCGAAACTGAAGATGAAGGCGCTGTAGCTTTGCTTGGCCGCGGCGCCCGCATAGACGTTGTAGGGCTGCGTGACCACGTTCGCGATCCGGATGCCGCCGCGAGCGAGCATTTGTCCAATGGCTTGGGCGACGTCGCCGTCGGAGGAAAAACGGTCGTTGGATGAATGGATCGTCAGTGTGAAGCCTCGCGGATAGCCCGCTTGCGCAAGCAGTTTTTTCGCTCCCGCGAGATCATAAGTATCGGCTGCCAGCGCCGGTGAGTAACCGCCCATTCCCTGCGGCACGATCTGGCCGGCGGGAACGCCCGCTCCGTTCAGCAGATATTGCGTGATGGCGCTCCGATCGATCATCTTCGATATAGCCTGCCGCACGCGTAGATCGCGCAGTGGATTGCTTCGCAGCGGTTCGCCGTCCGGGCCGGTAACGAACGGGGACTGCTGGCGGCTCGAGTCCAGCGCGAGATAGATCAGCCGCGCCGATGCTCCTGAGTAAAGCGTCACAGCCGGCTCGCGCTTGAGTCGTGGCACATTGACCGGCGGGACGTTATCAATCAGGTCGACGGAACCGGAAAGCAGCGCCGACATGCGCGCGGCGTCGTTGGCGACGAAGCGGACCGTGATGGTGTCGAATGGCGGCTTGGGGCCCCAGTAGTCGTCGTTGCGCACGAGTTCGAGATAATCGCCCGGGACCCAACGTTTCAGTTTGTAGGGACCGGTCCCGACTGCTACAGCTGGCGACACGTACTGGTTGCTTTGATGGCCTTCAGTCGCATGTCGCGACACGATGAACAGCATGCCGATCTGTTCGAGAAACCCGGGCGCAGGGGTCTTCGTATGGATGCGCAGCGTGAGCGGATCGAGCACGTCAATGGACGCGATATTCGCCACCGCACCGGAGAAGGGCGCGGGGCTGTTCGGCACGTTCGACGCGCGTTTCACCGAGTACACCACGTCGCCCGCGGTGAACGGCGTACCGTCGTGAAAGCGAACGTTGGGGCGCAGCTTGAATTCCCATGTGGTCGGATCCACGACTCGCCACCCCACCGCGAGACCGGGTTGAATTTGCAGGTTCTCATCACGCGCGATCAAGCGCTCGAAGATGTTTTCCACCTGCTGATTGTTCTGCGTGCGGGAGAACAGCGGGTCCATCGACGAAGGCTCGGCGGCAACGGCCATGGTCAGCGCGCGGGCGGACACGCTCGGCGGGACGCTGCATGCAGCGATCAGAACGCACGCAGCGGCAATCCGAAGGCGATTCATTTCGCCTCCGTGAACAGATGACATGCGACCCGGTGATTGCTCGCCGCTTGCGTTAATTCCGGGCGCTCGACGCTGCAACGCGGCATCGCGTGCGCACAGCGAGGATGGAAATGGCAACCCTTCGGCGGCGCAAGCGGCGACGGAATCTCGCCCTTGATCGATTCAAACACACGCTTTCTATTCGATAAACGCGGCACCTGATCCAACAGCGCAACCGTGTACGGATGCAGCGGCCTTGCGAACAAATCAGCCGTAGGCGCGGTCTCGACGATCCGTCCCAGATACATGATCGCGACGCGGTCGCTGATATGTTCCACCACCCCGAGATCGTGGCTGATAAAAAGATACGTCAGTCCCAGATCACCGCGCAGCCGCATGAACAGGTTGATGATCTGCGCCTGGATCGAGACATCGAGCGCCGCGATCGATTCGTCGCAGATCAGGAAATCGGGCTTCACCGCCAACGCTCGCGCAATGCTGACGCGCTGTCGCTGCCCGCCGGAAAACTGATGCGGATAGCGCTGCCTGACATCGGGATTCAAGCCGACGCGTTCCATCACATCGACAACGTAATCATCCAGATCACGCCGCTTCACCATGCCATGCACAAGCGGCGCCTCACCGATAATCTCGCGCACCCGCTTGCGCGGATTGAGCGACGACATGGGGTCCTGAAAGATCATTTGCGTTGCGAGCCTGTGGGCAAGCCTGCCGCGCGAGCCAAGAACGGTTGCGTTCGCACCGCCGGCATTGCTTACCTGAATGGTTCCCGACGAAGGCGGTACCACGCCCGCCAGCATGCGGCCGAACGTCGACTTGCCGCAGCCGGACTCACCGACCAGCCCGACTACTTCTCCGCGATGAATCTCCAGGTTCACGGTGTCCACCGCATGGACCGTGTGAGACACGGGCTTGGCGCCCAGCATCTGCGCAATGCGCTCCGCGTAGCTCGAGCGCTTCACGAAACGGCGCGACACCTGATCGGCCCTGATAAGAACTTGCATGCTCATACTGCGACTCGCTCAACGGGATGAAAACATCGGTGGGAATGATTGCCGCCCGCCACGAACACCGGCGGCTTTTGCGTTCGGCAGGTATCGGTAACGTACCTGCATCGCGGCGAGAAGGCGCAACCCGCAGGCAACGCAAGCGCTGAAGGCGCAACGCCCGGAACCTGCATCAGTGGCTCGCCGCGCTTCACGTTCTCGGGCACGGAGCCCAGCAAGCCGATCGTGTACGGATGTTGCGGGCGCTCCAGGATCGTGTCGACATCGCCGGTCTCGACCACGCGTCCCGCATACATCACGCAGATGCGATCGGCCAGTCCTGCCACCACCGCGAGATCGTGGCTGACCCAGACCATCGCGGTGTTCGAGCGCGCGCACAGTTTCTGCATCTGCGCGAGGATCTGCGCCTGGATGGTGACGTCGAGCGCGGTCGTGGGTTCGTCGGCAATGATCAGGTCCGGCTTGTGCAGCATCGCAATCGCGATCGCCACGCGCTGCCGCATGCCGCCCGACAACTGATGCGGATACGCCTTGAGCCGTTCGTCAGGCGCGGGAATGCCGACCGCCGCGAGCGCCTCGCGCGCCTGTTCGCGAGCGGCCTGTTTCGACACCGATGCATGAGCGCGCACGGTTTCGATCATCTGGGTATCGATGCGAAGAACGGGATTCAACGTCATCATCGGATCCTGGAAAATCATCGCGATGCGATTTCCACGCAGTTGCCGCAACGCCTCAGGACTGTAGCTTGTCAGATCCACGCCCTTGAACAGAACACGTCCACCAACAATGCGTCCCGGCGCATCGATCAAACCGAGGATCGAAAAGCCGGTGATCGATTTCCCCGATCCCGACTCGCCGACAAGGCCGACGACCTCGCCGGGATAGACATCGAAGCTCACGTCGTCAACGGCTTTGGCAACGCCCGCCGCCGTAAAGAAATGGGTCTGCAACTTCTCGACCGATAAAGTAGGAGTGACTGAAGACATGAGGTTTCCTATTTCTGCAGGCGCGGATTGAGCGTCTCTCGCAGGCCGTCGCCGACCATGTTCATGCTGAAGACGAGCACGACCAGCAGCACGCCGGGGAAGACGCTGATCCAGTAGAAGCCGGCAAGCAACTGCTGGTAGCCGTTCGCGATCAACAAGCCGAGAGACGGTTGCGTCACGGGCAATCCGATCCCGAGGAAGCTCAGCGTTGCCTCGGCGGAGATGGCGGCGGCAACCTGCACCATCGCAATCACAATGACCGGCGCGAGGCAGTTGGGCAGCAACTGGCTGAAGAGCGCGCGCCGATGACTGAAACCCAGGCATAACGCCGCCTCCATGTACTCCTTCTTGCTTTCGACGGCCGCGACCGCGCGCACCGTGCGGGCGAAGTACGCCCATTGCACGATCACGAGCGCGAGGATCACCTTGCTCACGCCCTGGCCGAGAATGGCGAGCGTCATCAACGCAACGAGGATGGTCGGGAAGCCGAGCATAAGGTCGACCGTACGCATGATCAGCGTGTCGATCCAGCCGCCGAAATATGCCGCCACAAGTCCAAGCGTGGTGCCCACGATCAGCGCAAACGCGCCACTGGAAATGCCAACGCCAAGACTGGTGCGAAGTCCGAACATCATGGCGGCGAACATATCGCGGCCGAGTGCGTCGCTGCCCAGTAGGAACAAATGTCCGAGATGGCCGCGCGCGCCGGGAGGCAGCCTGCCATCGACAATGTCGAGCACGGCCAGGTCGTACGGATTCTGCGGCGCGAGCCATGGCGCGAAGATCGCCACGATGATCAGCGCAATGCAGGTCAGCGACGCGAGCGCAACGGCGGGACGGCCGAACAAACCGCGCAATGCCTGCCCTGTGCGCGTATCGCGGCTAGTGGTCCAGCGTGGAAGGATGTTCGAGAGCGTGCTCATGTCAGGCACCTCCCAGACGCACGCGCGGATCGAGCAGCGAATAGATGATGTCTACCAGCAGATTCAGCAGCGTGAACATGGCGACCACAATCAGCAGGTACGCCACGACCACGGGACGATCGAGCCGCATGATGCTGTCGATAATCAGCTTGCCCACGCCCGGCCACGCGAAGATGGTTTCGGTCACCGTAGCAAACGCGATCAGCGAGCCGAACTCCATGCCGACCACGGTGACGATCGGGATCATGATGTTCTTCAGCACGTGAACAAAAATGATCCGGCGCTCGCGCAAACCTTTGGCGCGGGCAAATTTCACGTAGTCGAGAGGCAAGGTTTCCCGGACACCGGCGCGCGTCAACCGGGTGACGAGCGACATCTTGAAGAGTGAGAGATTCAGCGCCGGAAGGATCAGGTGAATCAATCCATCGCGCGTCGCGAGGCTGGTGTGGATGCCGAGCAGGGTTCCAAGATGACCTCGCCCCGCCGAAGGCAACCAGCCCAGCGTCACCGAGAAAATCAGCACCAGCATGATGCCCTGCCAGAAGTTCGGCAGGCTGAAGCCGAGGATCGAGCCGCTCATGATTACGCGGTCGACGGGCGAATTGGCCTTCATGCCGGCCAGCAATCCAAGTGGCAGCCCAACCATCAACGCCAGGACGAGCGCCACGACTGCCAGCTCGAGCGTGGCCGGCAGGCGCTCCATGATGAGTTGGATCGATGGCTGGTTGAACACGAACGACCGGCCAAGATCGCCATGCAGCGCGTGTTCTATAAACAGCATGTATTGCCTCCACATCGGCTGGTCCAGACCCAGCGAGTGCACTGCTTGCGCCATTTCGGCCGGGCTTGCGTCGGCGGGCACGAGAATCTGGATCGGGTCGCCAATGGCGAACACGCCGCAGAAAACAAGTACCGAGGTCAGCATCAGGATGCCGACACTCTGTACAAACCGATGGATGATGAAACCGATCATTGCGTAACAACCCTCGAGCGTTAAGTTTCGCGAACCCTGTGATCTCGCCGGTCCAAACGTCCCGGCAAATCTCGTTCAGTTTCGCGATAATTAGGCCGACAATTTTTGGATGCAACACTATGCTGAATCTGCATACTCCTATGTACGAGGAAGGATGAACCTCAAACAGATCGAAGCGTTCGAAGCGGTGGCAAGCTTCGGGACCACCACAGCCGCGGCTCAGCGCCTGGAAATCTCGCAATCGGTTGTCAGCAGGCTGCTTGGGCAACTGGAAGAAGACCTCGGGATCAGACTTTTTGTGCGGGAACAAGGCAGGCTTACCCTGACGCGCGAAGGCGCCGCTTTAGTCGATGAAGTGAGGACTTTGCTCGACGGCTCGCATTGCTTGCGGCGCCATGCGCAGCAACTGCGGCTTGGCGGAATGCAGCGAAAACTGGTTCGAGCGATGGTGCCGAACACGTTCGCCCAGCACGCCATGCCGCAAATCATGGGGATGTTCTGCAAGGCGCACGAGGATGCCGTGCTCGAGGTTTTGTCAGGCACCTATGGACAAGGCGAGCGCGCGCTCTTAAGCCGGGAAGTCGATCTGGCTTTCGTACAAATGCCGGAACGCCTGCCCGGTTTGCGAGTTCATCGCGTGTTTCCTTCGCAGTCTGCTTGCGTCGTACCCTTCGATCATCCGCTGGCCGCGCTCGACAAGATCAGCGCGCTGGATCTCGAACTTGTGCCGCTGATCTTGCTCGGGCGGCAAAGCCGGCACAGGCGCGAAGTCGATATGGCTTTCCGCCGCGCCCGCATCACGCCGCGCGTACTGGCAGAAGTCCATTCGGTTGGCGTGGCCTGCGCCATGGTTGCGCGAGGCATGGGTGTGACGATCGTCACCCAGGTGCTTGCGGCGTGCTGTCCATCGGAAGGATTTGTTATCAAGCCATTCGAACCCGCGCTGCCGTTCGAGATAGGTCTGGCGACGCTGCAGGAGACCCCGAAGAACTCGATGACTGTCGCGTTGCTGGATTGCATTGGCGACACGCTGGCGGGCCTCAACGCCTGACCCGCGGCTGCAGAGTTCCATGCCGATTCAGCATTGCGGCAGCAGCTTCGCCGGCGCTAGACGATTAGGGCGGTAACTCAATCTGTCTCTTATCGGCTCAAGACAAGAACGTTATCGAGGGTTTTTTGCACAGCGTCACATACGATGGAAAGGTATCCGAAAAATAAATGCCATAAATCCTTCACGGAGCATTACAAAGGCGAGTTGTACGATAGCAAGTCAGCGGCTACGGGAAAAGATCATGCCTGATCTCATGTTTCCTCAGACAAGTGCGGTCAGTGAGCGCACCCGTAGCGCGAGTTTGGGGATCTTCCTGCTGATCATCGCGATTGGCGTCGCCTTCGTCGCCGTCCATCTGGTAATAGACCTCGAGCCGGTACAACAAAGCTCGGTATTCCCCTACGTCCTGCTCGGCTTCGCGATGCTGATCGCGCTCGGCTTTGAGTTCGTCAATGGTTTTCACGACACGGCGAATGCCGTGGCCACCGTTATCTACACGCACTCGCTGACGCCGAATCTCGCCGTGCTCTGGTCGGGCGCGTGGAATTTTGCGGGGGTACTGGTCTCTAGCGGCGCGGTGGCATTCGGTATTCTCCAGTTGCTTCCGGTTGAACTGATTTTGCAGGTGGGTGGCCACGCAGGTTTCGCCATGGTATTCGCGCTGTTGATAGCGGCGATCACCTGGAACCTGGCAACCTGGTACTTCGGACTACCATCTTCTAGCTCGCATACGTTGATTGGTTCGATCATTGGCGTCGGTCTGATGAATCAACTGATGCGCGGCCCCTCCGGTACTAGCGGCGTTGACTGGACACAGGCGCTCGGCGTCGGCAAATCACTGCTGTTCTCGCCGATCGTCGGTTTCTTATTCGCCGGCCTGCTGCTGTTGGTGCTGAAAGCCGTGGTCCGTGTCCCCGCGCTCTACACTGAACCGGTGGGCAATAAGCCACCGCCGTTGTGGATTCGCAGCCTGCTGATTCTGACCTGTACGGGCGTCTCCTTTGCACACGGATCGAACGATGGGCAGAAGGGAATGGGGCTGATCATGCTGATTCTGATAGGCACGGTGCCGACAGCGTATGCCCTGAACAAGGCGGTAACGCCCGCGCAGACGCAGGCGTTCGTGACGGTCGCACATCAGGCGTCGGCCGTGTTCGGCAGGTACGCTTCCGGCTCGCCCCCTTCCGCGAGTCCTCGCGAAGATGTGGAAGCGTACGTGCGAAGCCGTCAGATGACGCCGGCAACGCTGCCAGCGGTAAAGCAACTCACCGATATCGTGGCCCAGCAGATCACAGCAGCGGGGTCAATTAGTACAGTGCCTCCAAGTTTGGTCGACAATGTCCGCAACAGCATGTATCTGGTATCCGAGGCGATTCGTCTGATGGAGAAGTCGAAGCAGCCCGCCTTCACGGCCGACGATCGAGCGGTTATCGACAGCTACATGCAGCAACTCAATCACGCGACCAAGTTCATCCCGACATGGGTCAAGGTCGCGGTTGCCATTGCGCTGGGACTCGGCACGATGGTCGGCTGGAAGCGGATTGTCGTGACGGTCGGCGAGAAAATTGGCAAGCAACACCTGACCTACGGCCAAGGTGCGTCGGCAGAGGTGGTCGCGATGCTGACCATCGGGGCGGCGGACCTATATGGACTCCCGGTATCGACCACGCACATACTGACTTCAGGCGTCGCCGGCACGATGGCGGCGAATGGCTCAGGCCTTCAATGGAACACCCTGCGAAGCCTGGTGCTTGCCTGGGTGCTCACGCTTCCGGCATCCATTGCGTTGGCTGCCGCGCTCTATTGGCTTTTTCGCGTGATGTCCTGAGCGTTGCGTGTCAGTCGAGATGTCTCAGGTACATCACGACTCTTATAGCGAAGAAGTTGGTCGTGGAGCACGCACGAATAGGCACGTCACGCCTTGAGGCCGGGCAGCACAAAATGGCGCAGTACTTCGTCGGGTACTTGCCAGTCGTTCGGGTCGTTGTAATTTCCGGCCGCGACAACCACCACGAGTGCGCGTGCCGGAACGATAGCCAGCAGCTGTTCGCCATTACCGATCTTCATCGCTCGATCTTATGCGACTGCCCGAACACGTGGCAATGCCACGAGGGAGTGTGGGCAACGACGTGGCTGCCACATCTGTCGGGTTAGTCGGCAAGGTGGCGTTTCGACGACACCCGCGCAAACCTGCCGGGGTGTTCCGGGTCGTCGGACACAGTGAGCGCCATCACCCACATCACGCCGCCTGCTCCTATTGACACGGCTGCGGCGGTCACGAACAGCGCGGCTGCGTCTACTCCAGCGCTTAGCAGGAGGCCACCGAGCACCGGCCCGACGATCGCGCCGAAGCGGCCTATCCCCATCGCCCAGCCGACGCCGGTCGAACGCACTGTCGTGTCGTAGAAGCTCGCACAGAAAGATACGGTGCACATCTGTGCGCCGATGCTCAGTACTCCGGCAAAAAATGCGGTTGCACACAACAACACTGCCGAATGCTGAGTCTGCCCGATCAGAAAGATCGCAACTGCGCCCGCTGCGTATGCGCAGCCGATCACGCGCGGCGGCGGATAGCGGTCCGCGAGCCATCCGATCACGAGGCAACCGCACACCGCGCCCAGATTCAGCAGCGACACCGCGATCACGGCGGCCCTGACGTTCGCGCCAACTGCGCGCGCGACCAGCGGTATCCAGTTGATCAGGAGATAAGTCAGCAGCAAGCTGAGGAACAGCGTGGCCCAAAGCAGTAGCGTGCCGGCAGCGCGCTTCTCGGCGAACAACCTCGATACGGTGACGCGCAAGGGCGGGGGTGCACGCATCAGGTCGTCGCTCGCGCTGAGCCCCATCCGCGCCAGTATCTGGCGTATTTCGGCGAATCTTCCGCGACTTGCGAGATGACCGATCGACTCCGGAACGACCGGTATGAAGACCGCAGCGATTGCGATCGGCAACAGCCCTCCGGCGATGAAGACGCTCTGCCAGCCCCACAGCGAGACCATGCCTTCAGAAACCAGGCCACCGATCACTGCGCCGACTGGAAAGCCGCAAAACATCAGCGATACCAGCGATTCGCGCCGGCGCTTCGGCGCGTATTCAGATGCGAGCGCAATGAAGCACGGCAGCGCGCCGCCGAGCCCAAAGCCAGTGACAAACCGCATTCCGATGAGAACACCGACGGACGAGACGAACGCGGTGATCAGCGATCCTGCCGCGAAGATCGACACTGAGAGGAGCAATGCCGGCTTACGGCCGATACGGTCTCCGAGCGGTCCCATGATCAGCGCGCCAGCGAAACTGCCGAGCAGCCCCGCGCCGAACACCGGGCCGAATGAAGATGGCGCGACCCGCCACGCGCTGGCGATATGTGGAGCAACGAACGCGATCGCCTGCGTATCGAATCCGTCGATTAGCGCGATTGCGCCGCATAGCACCATGATCCAGATCTGCAATCGCGAAAGATGGCCCGCATCGAGGGCCGACTCGATCGTCAGGCTGTTGCTGCCATTCATGGCTTTCCTTTGGTCGGGAATGGATGGACTAGAACGCGATTTCGCGTTGAATCACCCGGTTTTCTATCAGCCATACACCGGACTTCACGCGGCGCAGCGTGTCGAGCAGATCGTTGACGCGCGTATGCACCGTTCCATTCGGGTCACGCTGCTCAAACGTTATCTGCACGGCAGTCGTGCGCGCGCCGCCGGCGTCCTCGCTCTCGACCCGCAGATTCGACCAGACGTGCCGGGTCTTGCGTCCCGGTTCCGCATGTCGGCGTTCGCAATCTCGCGCGATTGCATCGCGTCCGGCCAGTTGCTGGCCGCCGACGTGCAGCACCCCGTCCGGCACAAACAGTTTCGCCATCGACTCGCCATTGCCCCGATCCGCATACCAGGCGAAATCGCTCAACAGCTGCTCGATCGCATTGATGTCTTCTTGTTTCAATTCCGGTTTCCCCTGTTGGCCCGGTGCGAGCGCTCCGGACATCGTTTTCCTCATCGAGGGATTTGCGCCGATGCGCTCAGAACCGTATCGTCATGCCGATCCGGCACAGCGTCTGAGTACTGCCCGACGACGTTCCGCCCGAGCCAATGATCGACGCGAGCGCTTGTCCATCGCCACTGACCCATTGCCGGATCACCGTTGCGTAGACGAAAGTTTTCTTCGACAGATCGTGCGCATACGTCAGGCTCACCTGGTGCGCCTTGTTGTCGCTCAGCACTGCGTTACCCTGATCGAACTGGTAGCTCAAAGTGATCTCGTCTGCCGGCGTGAACGGGTAGAAGCCGCCGACTTCGTACACATTGACGCGTGCGCCGTTATAGGTGTTTTCGGTGTTCGTGAACATGGCGTCAACGAGTGCGTCGTACACTAAAACGCGGCCGCCAATTCCCCAGTTCCTGATCCCGTTGTTGCCGTTGTTGATGTTCGCGAACTTCGCGTATGTGTAGGCCGCGTCCAGCGTGACGGCCGCATTGCCGTAGCGCAGCCCCAGGCTTTGGGTGCTGTCCTGGCCGAAGGCCCCCGTCTGACCGCCGAACGCATACATGGCGCCGAACTTCAGGCCGTTGTAATTCGGGGTTTCATAGGAGACTGAGTTGTTCGTCGTTATGCTGCCCGCGGTCCGGTCGAAGTCCATTGCACCGTTTGGCAGGTTGAGCTTCGCGAACGGCCCCTGCTGTGTGTAGTAGACCGGGTTGTACTTCAGCATGATTCCCCAGCGGTCAATCGTCATGTACTTGAACATGAAGTCGAATTGATTGCCGGCGGTCAGCGTACCGAACTTAGCGTCTTGCAGACCCACCCATGCTTCCTTGCCGAACAGGGCGCCGTTTACCATCGCACCGGTTCCATCGTTGAAATTGTCGACGAGCTTGAAGATCGCCTGGAGTCCTCCGCCCAGATCTTCGGTGCCGCGAAAGCCAAGCACCGTCGGCACCATCGTCCCGCTTTGGAAAAACACATTGCTTTTCCCGCTTTGATTCGACGTGAACGTAATGCCTGAATCTAGAATGCCGTATAACGTGACGCTGCTTTGCGCAAAAGCGGGCGCACAGACTGCAATGCCAAGCAGGTAAATCAGCTTTTTTATCATAAAGGTCTCCTAAATATAATTATTCTTCCCGGTCGTTGTTTTTTAAATTACCGGATAAATACCTTACGAGCCGAGACGAACGTTCTCGCCGCGATCCCGCTCGGCTGTACTTCAGCCCGGGTCAGCCTTCAGACCGCTGCTTTCGATCGCAAACACGGCGCAAGTTTCGTCGGTATCCGAGGTGTCACCGCTGATGCCGACAGAGCCGAGCAAATTCCCGCCGCCATCGCGCAGCAGCACGCCGCCCGGCACAGGCGCCATGCGGCCGCCCGAAATGTCGCCGAGCGCGGAGAAGAATGCGGGCGCCGCGGTGGCTCGCTCGGCGAGCGTGCGACCGCCGAGCCCCATGCCGAGCACGCCCCATGCCTTCGCGATCGCGATCTGCGGACGCAGAATGCCGGAGCCATCCTCGCGCTTGAGAACGAGCAGATGACCGCCCGTATCGAGTACAGCCACGGTCAGGGGCTTGCAGTCGATCGCTCTCGCTTTCTCGAGAGCGAGATCGACGATTCGGGAAGCCAGACTCAGCGATAAAGCTTGCATCGAAGTACCTCAAAGGTATGAGAAGATCGACCGCGCGCGCGATGCACGGCAGCCACTTCAGGTTTTGCGACAGACGCGCGCGACGGAGAGTGCATCAATTGACGTCAGCTTTTTCCGGAAGTGCGTCTTCGTCGTATTGGATCGACTCGACTTCCGGCAGTTGAACCGGCGGCAAACCGACGAGGAACAGCGACATCTCCTGCGTCGCGCGCAGCGTCACCGTTTCGCCGGGCTCGACCTGGAGCGCGCTCAGATAGCCGAGCGGTTGTCCCTGTACATCTCCATGACCGTCGAGCACAGTAAACAGGCGCGGGCCACGGGAATCGGCCGACGTCCAGACCGTATCCGGATGCATCCTGATCATCTCGATCCACACACCGCGTTCCGAGAACGCACCCATGTATTTGTGCTCGACGCCTTTGGCGTCCGCGATCGGCAGCCAGTTGAACGAGCTCGGGTCGATGAAGATAACGTTCTTGTAGCGCGGGCGCGGATATTTGAGGGTGCTGCCGAACGCCCGCTTCCAGATTGCGCTCAGCGCCCAGTCTTTTTTCCCATCCGGCCAGTGATAGAACGGGCCAGCAAATTTGCCGATCGCGGCGAGCTCGTCACGAGCCTTACGGCGCCGCTCGATGCTCATGAACCCATAGCCCGATGCGCCGCCGAACTGCAGCACCAACTGCAGACGCTCACCAGGCGCCGTGTCGCCGAGCGGGTCATCCTGCGGCCCGTACGCGAGTCCTTCGGGAAAGTAACCGATCTCGTTCTCGTGCAGCACGCCGGTGCGGCCCAGATTCATGTCGCCGCGGATCGGCAGGCGGATCTGATCGAAGTTGTGCCGATGCGTCGGCATCGAGAAATCGCCGTCCTGCCGGCCCAGGATATACATGAAGTTATCTGGGGAATCCGGCTCGCCGCTGAGTAGATGCTTGAACAGGATAGTGCCGAGCGGATGGTCGTTGGCCCATTCGGTGTTGTCAAACGAAACGATCTTCATTGTCTCTATACTCCGGTTTGGTGATATCTGCTGCTGTCGTGTCTCAGGTCGTGTCTCAGGTCGACTCACGCGCGACGGTGTTCGCGCCCGTCCGCTTGCTCGCGTGCTCGCGGGGCCGCATCACGAGCAGTCCCATTGTGAGGACTGCCGCACCGGCGCCGAGCGAGGTCACGCCGGCCATCGCGAACAGCGATGGCGCGCCGGTTCCGGCGGCGAGCAGCATGCCGCCAAAGACCGGCCCGACGATTGCGCCGATGCGTCCGGCAGCCATCGAGCAGCCGATCCCTGTCGCGCGCAAAAAGGTGTCGTAGAAGTTGGCGCACAGCGCGACCGTGCAGAGCTGCGCACCCATGCTGAAGCAGCCGGCGAGGAACGCGACCGAGCAGAGCGCGAGGCCCGAGTGAACCGCGTGGCCGATCAATGCGATCATCGCGGCGCCGACCATGTATGAGCCGCCGAGGACAATGGCAGGACTCCGGGTACTGTCCGACAGGCGACCAAGCGTGACGCTGCCGATGATGCCGCCGAGGTTCAGCATCGAGACCGCGACAACCGCGCTTTCGATGCCCAGGCCGCTGCGGCGCGCCATCATCGGGATCCAGTTGATCAGCATGTAGAGCATGAACATGCTGAGGAACGAAATGATCCACAGCAGGATTGTTCCCGGTGCGCGTCCGTCGGCGAGCAGGCGCGCGACCGACGAATGCCCGCGCGCGGCGGCGCCGACATCGCCGTTCCACGTATCCGCGTAGCCCATCCGGGTGACGATGGGCAATACCTTCATGCGATCGTTGCGCAGCCCGAGAAAACGTGCGGACTCCGGAATGCGTGTCGCAACGAGCGGCAGGATCAGCAGCGAGAACACGCCGCCTGCGACGAACACGCTTGTCCAGCCGAACAACGGGATGAGTCGGGCAGACACCAGGCCGCCGATCACCGCGCCAAGTGGAAAGCCGCAGAACATCAGCGCGACCAGCGTGGCTCTGCGGCGACTCGGGGAATACTCGGAGGCCAGCGCGATGAAATTCGGCATCGCGCCGCCGAGACCTATGCCGGTAAAGAACAAGGCGACGATCAGCGTCGTGATCGACGACGAAAACGGCGTGGCAAACGAGCCGATTGCGACGAGCAGGATCGCGCAAAGCAGCGTCGGTTTGCGACCTTTGCTATCGCCGATGCGCCCGAATATCACTGCGCCGATCAAACCCCCGAGTAGTCCAGCGCCAAATACCAAGCCGATCACCGCGGGCGCGATCTTCCACGCGCCTACGATTTCCGGAGCGACGAACGCGATAGATTGCATATCGAAGCCATCCATCATCGCGACGAGCGCGCAAAGCCCTATTACCAGGATCTGGAAGCGGCTGATCGGCTTCGAATCGATCAACGCTTCCAAGTCCATCTTTTCGTTCAAGCTCATGTCTCCTCCGTATGGCGTGCGCTGTCGTTCCGGCATGTCACGTTGCCAATCTTCGTCAGCAAGAGTGAACACGGCGTTTTTTGGAACACCAGTTAACTGATAACTGGCTACGGCACGATCGAATGGGTATAGTTATCGCGTTGCTAACGCTGGCACATTGGACGCTTCCCGTGAAGGGTACTCCGCCCTGAATCGGCAACACAACTTCAGTGTAAGGGCGCAAAATCACCGCTGTCCATGCGGTGCGGTTCATTTCTAATATAGACAGCATGAATATCTATTCCGTCGACCTAAATCTTCTGAAGGTGTTCGAAGCAATCTACGTCGAGCGCAGCGTGAGCCGCGCCGCGGTGCGGCTCGGCATCACGCAGCCGTCGGTCAGCCACGGTCTGACACGCCTGCGCGCGCTGTTCGGCGACCCGCTTTTTGTGAGGCTGCACGGTGGTGTGGGGCCGACGATTGCGGCGACGCGGATCGCGCCATCGATCCAGCAGGCGATGCGCAATCTGCAGGCGACGTTCGACGAAGGTTGGCGCTTCGATCCAGCGAGCGGCCGGCGTACGTTTTTGATGCATATGAGCGATTTCGGCGAGGCGATATTCCTGCCGCCATTGGTGCGCGAGCTGCAGGCGAGCGCGCCCGGCGTCCGTCTCGAGACATGTCAGTTGGGCAGCCTCGAGCTGACGCAGGCGCTCGAAAGCGGGCAGATCGATTTCGCGCTCGGCTATCTGCCGATGCTCGACGAGCTGTTTCAATCAGAGCATCTGTTTTGCGAGGACTATATGATCCTCGCGCCGCCGACCACCGAAGCGCACGCGTGTCCGCTTGACCAGCTCGAATTCGTCGTGGTTACGTCGCATCCCGAAACGTTGAAGATCTTGGTCGAGCATGGCTTGCAGGACCGCGTGCGACTGTCCGTTCCGCATTTCATGGTGCTGCCGGCAATCTTCGCGGAAAATGAATTGGCAGCAGTGGTGCCGCGCTATGTGGGCGATGTGTTCGAGAAATGGAGTCCGAAGGGCGGGTATCGGAAAATCGATCTGCCGGGCTCTCGCCACGACATGAAAATCAACATGTATTGGTTCCGGCGTTATTCGACCGATCCGGGCAACGTGTGGCTTCGCGACCTTATCGTCCGGTTGTTCAAGAGCGCCGCACAGTAGTGCAAGGCATACACGTCAAAAGCGACATAGTCGACAACACTGAGGAAAACTACCCAATGAAGACGTCGTCCACCGCACCTCAACCATCGGCACGGCGCATCGACCGCGGCAATGTCACGGACCGCGTTCTCGACGATCTCAGCCAGCGAATCCTGAGCAGACAATTCGTGCACGGCCAAAAATTACCGGCGGAACGAGAGCTGGTCGAAGAATACGGCGTGAGCGTCGCGACCATTCGCGAGGCCATAAGGGGGCTCTCGAGTGCGGGACTTGTCGAAGTCAAGCATGGTAAGGGTGCCTACGTGACTGTCCGAGCTGATGAATTGATCGCGAATTCGCTGCGCTCGACGATTCAGCTCGAACGCATTGGCATCGCGCAGGTTTTGGGCGTACACGGCGCGCTGAATACCTACGCAGCCGAACTGGCCGCGGCAAGGGCGACGGAGCAGGAGGTCGACACGATGCAGCAGGCGCTGGTTGCGGTTGACCAAGCGGTATCGCCGGAAGAAATCGCTGATGGATTGACGCGGTTTCTCAACGCACTGGTCACGGCATCGGGTAATCCGCTGCTCGTTGCGCTGTGCCGGTTCCTTGCGAGCATGCAGATCGGGCTGGCCAGAGAGATACAGGGCAAACGCTTCGAAGCCTGGCGCAAGACCGCTGGGCGCCTGTCGAAGGAACGTCAACGAATCGTCGACGCGATAAGGGCCGGCGATGTTGAAGGCGCGCGTGCCGCTGCCCGCGCGTATCACGAGCGCTCGCTCAAGGTGATCACCGCGTTGCCGAACGCCGCTGGGCCACTCATTTCCGATCCGGCGATCTCGATGCTCTTTACATCTCTGCTGAAAGACCGGTCGAATCCTGCATGACCACACCGTTGCATGGGGACTAGGTTGGGGTCTCGAACCTTCCGAGAATTGTTTCTTCCATTGGGGAAATAATCCCGGATTCCGGGCGTTCGTTCTCGCCAATCGCGCGACGAAAGATGCGGTTGTATGGTTCGCGAATTCGGCGCGCGGTATGCGCCTGATACACACGGTCGTACCGGAAGCCGTTACCGGCGAACATCCCTCCATTCAATGGCTCCGCATCGGACGACTCTGACGCATCGCCGGACCGCCAGAAATGACGTGCCGCCACGCACAGTGGCTAATAGTGATAACGAGAACAGCCAACACGCTATGGCAAGCGGCGTTTCTTGAACAGATGCGTCAAATAATCCTCAAATTTGCGCCACCTGGGGGCGGCTTGCCATATTGCCAACGACAGAGTGACCGCAATGACGACACTGAGCAAGAACACCGGATGGCTCGGGTTGAATGGACCACGACAGGCTGCAACGGGCGAAGATGGTTGAGTGGAGAAAGGCGGGGAGCCTGATTAGCCGCGGGGAAGTGGATGCGGGCTCGGCAGGGATTGCCGCGCCTATTTTGAATGCGGACCGGCTGGGATTGGGGAGTATCAGCTATGTTGTTGCCGATACAACCGATGATCGGACGATGGCTCGGTTGGCCGCGCTGGCCGTGGCTGGGGCGCGGGAGATTGAGGGAGCGTTGATTTGAAGCACACGACAAGATCAGCGTCTGCACATGGAGGCGGGACGGCTCCAATCAATGTCGCATGCTTCGAGGAACGTCAATGCCGAAGGCGAATCGCAAGTTCGAGCTATCTCGTATCAAAGGCTGTGAGACTGGTATTGCTCTAACAACTGGTTGCGGGTTTTCTGACGCTGCCGAATTTGTCTGCGAGCTGCATGAAGACTGGATTTGGTGATCCGCGCCGCCAGATATGCGCAATTAGTTTCGGTTATTCCCAGATCCCTGTTCGCCGCCGCGTAACTCTTAAGCTTATCGGTGATCAGTACACGTGGGGCACGCCCGTGCTTCTTTAACACCTTGCGCATGAGCCGCCTGGCCGCGTGCCTGTCGCGTCGGCTTTGCGCCAGCACATCGAGCACCGCTCCATGCTGGTCCAGCGCGCGCCACAGCCAGTGCTTTCTGCCATTAATCGTGACGACCACTTCATCGAGGCGCCACTTGTCGCCCCGGCCCAACGCCGTAGAGCGGATGCGTCGGGCGATGCCCAGCCCAAACTTTACCGACCAGCGCCGCACCGTCTCATATGTAAGTTCGATGCCGGGTGCGGCCAGCAGTTCCTCGACCATGCGCAGGCCGAGCGGGAAACGGTCGTACAAGCACACCGCATAGCTAATCACATCGGGCGAGAAGCGATAGCCCGCATAAGACAGCGGGTTATCGGTGTCAGGTGTTTTTTTGCCGGGTCGCTGGTTTCATGGCCGACATTATCGCCGCGTCCACGCCAAGCTGCCCGCAAGCTGACAGTACCCCGCGGACTTCTCCCTCCAAGGTGGTACTCCCTCAAGAGAATTGAGGATCGAATTCCGACGGGCGATAGTCGAGTCAAGCGCCGCAGCAGGTGCAGATACCTAACGTCGGAACCGAATGATGCAGATCGAAGCCATTCCGAGCACGCCAGTCTACTATCCGGTACAAATCGCGGCGGCAGCGACGGCGCGGCAGCACCTGGTGATCGTTGAGAGGGCCGAATGGCTCAAGCCGGAGCAGTTGAACCCGCTGAGCGATGCAGCGGGTTCATTGTTCGTCTATTTGCTCGGCAACAAGATCCTCCGCTTATCGACGCGAGCGCGGTACGAATGTCGCAGCTTCAACGATGTCCAAAGCTTGTGGGCAACGGTGGAAGCGTTTTTGTCGCAAGCCCGCATGGGCCTGCGTCTATATGTGATTGGATCGGAACCGTTCCTGTGGCAAGCGAGCGCAATTGCGACCCGGTATGGAATGACAACCGACTCTATGCAGCTCGAACTCGCGGGCAAACCGTCGCGCAATGTCTACTGCATCCACTGCCGTCACACCATCCGTGACACCGAAACCAATCTCGTTACCTGTCCGTCATGCGGCAAGACGCTTGCCGTGCGGGCGCATTTCTCGCGAAGGCTGGGCGCATACATAGGCGTACAGGCCGATGCCGAAGAACCCGGCGTGCTGCCGCCCGTCGAGGAACTGCGCCGATGAGCCGCAACATCGACCGGATCGAACTGCGCGTTGAGGCGACGCGTGACTTGTCGCCATCATTGAAACATCTGCGCCTGGTCCCGGCATACGGACAGGAACAACTGCTGGCGCCCGCATCGGCGGGCTCGCATATTGTGCTGACGTTGCGCGATGCAAGCAGAACCTTCCGCAATGCCTATTCGCTGACGAGCAAACCGGGCACTCGTGACGCATACGAGATCATCGTGCGCCGCGTGCCGGAATCGCGCGGAGGCTCGCACTTCATTCATCGCGAGATAGTGGCGGGCGCCGTGCTCGAGGCTACGCCGCCCGTCAATCTGTTTGCGCCAGTTCGCATGGCCAAGCGGCATCTCCTGATCGCCGCCGGCGTAGGCATTACACCGTTCCTTTCTTACCTGCCTGAACTTGAGGCTCTGGGCCAGCCGTTCGAACTCCACTACTGCGCCCGCGACGACGAACAAGCCTGCTTCGCCGGCTGGTTCGGCGAGCGTCCGAACACTCGCGTCTATCAGGATCTGGAAGGACGTCGTCTGGATGTGACCGCCCTGTTGCGCGCTCAACCCGTGGGCACGCAGCTGTATGTTTGCGGGCCGGATGCACTGATGGACCATGTGCTTTCCAGCGCTCGTGAACTCGGCTGGCCGGCGAGCACACTGCATGCCGAGCGCTTCGGTAGTCCGCGTGGCGGCGCTTCGTTCGTCGCCAGCCTCGCGCGCAGCGGCATCGACGTCCAGGTGCCTGGCGATGTGTCGTTGCTCGACGCCCTCGAAGCCGCCGGCGTGCATGCGGACAGCCAGTGCCGCGGCGGCGCTTGCGGCGTGTGCAAGACGACCGTTCTCGAGGGCCGCCCGGAGCATCGCGACTACTTCCTCTCGGCGGCGGAGCGCAGCGAAGGGCGCCACATCATGCTGTGCGTGTCGCGCGCTGCTTGTGAGCGGCTCGTGCTGGACCTGTAGTGCTGTGCTGTGATGCCCGAGCAGTGCCGACCAGATACTCATCCCCCGGGGATCGAAATGACCATGACCTTCAAGCCCGACGAGACCTTTCGCGACGACTTCCGCTACAACAACAGCGACGACGCGATCCTGCGTTTCCCGTTTCCGTTTCACGAAGACCGCTACCTGTACAGCGTCAACATTGAACCGCATGTGGCAGGCGGCCCCTCGGACGCGTTCCAGGCCACCTTCGATGTCGATGAACACTATGTTGCGGAATGCCGCGACCGCGCGCTGACACTCGCGGCCGATCCGCTGCGTTGTCAGGTCCTGCCGCACATGCAGGCGGCCGAGTGGGACACGCTCGAGCTGTTGATGGAAAGCCTGTCGCGCGACTATCCGCAGCACTTCCGCCTGACACGAGACGGCGAATGGTGGACGTGGATCAATGGCCCACTGGGGATCGCTGACCGTTTCCGTTTCGGCGATGCATCGACGCTACCGCTGCCGCCGTTCGAATACATCACGCGGCAGGCGCAGGGCGATTTCTGCCTGCTCGATCATCGCGACGACAACCTGTTCATGGACGGTGGCATGGTGACGTCTCAGGCGGACTGGTCGCTCGACTTTGATCTCGGCATGAGCTTCGTCGAATGGCATGCACCCGTGCCGCTCGCACACCAGATGGGTGTGTTCGACCGCGCGTTGCAATTCCTGCTGCGTTTGCAATGGGGCAAGCCGGTGCGGCGCCTCAACTGGACGATGACAGTAAATCCACGCCTCGACACGTCGCCGGAAAACTATCCCCACTGGGGTCCAGACCGCGCCAGCATCACCCCCGAAAACGTCGGGCAAAAACTGCATTTGCGGGTCGAATTGCAGACGCTTTTCCGGTTGCCGCGCAGCAACGGGGTGCTGTTCGGCGTGCGCTGCTACCTGATCCGCCTGGACGAACTGGTGCGCGTGGGCAAGTGGGCGCGCCGGATGCACCGCGTGCTGCAGTCATTGCCGGACGAACTCGCTGCATACAAGGGTCTCGCGCGTTTTCGTGAGACGGCGGTAACGTGGCTTGCCCAATACGATGACGGCGCACCCACCGCAGCAGGAACCGCAGCGGAAACCCTGGCTGCCTGAGCACACCGCAAGGCCGGATCGAAGGTCCGAATTTTCTGCCATTCAAGGAATCTGTCATGACGATGCAAGCAGCGAAGATGTGGGGCGAGGAACGCTATTGGGGTCTCGGCTATGAATGGGACCCGCAATGGGTGCTCGACGACGAGCAGAAGGACTTGCAGACGCAACTGATCGCGCTATGCCAGAAAACGCTGCGCGCCAACGCCATCGAAAGCGACAAGGGCTTCGTTTATCCGCGCAAGAATTTCGAAGCACTGGCGAAACTCGGCCTGCTTGGGCTGATCGTGCCGAAGGAACTTGGCGGCCGCGGCCAGAGCCACCTGTGCGCAGCCATGATCGTCGAGACGATCGCCCGCTACGGCTGCCCGTCGACCGCGATGTGCTACACGATGCACCTCGGCGCCACGGCCGCCGCGCTGTTTCGCCATCACACGAACCCGGCGCTGCGCGACATACTTACGCGTATCGACCGCGACGTGCTGATCGGCACGCTGTCGTATTCGGATCCGGAGACGGGCTCGCATTTCTGGTACCCGATGTCGTCGCGGGCAGAGCGTGTGGACGGCGGCTGGCGTGTCAACAAGAAAGCGTCGTGGACAACCTCGGGCGGCTTTGCTGACTGGTACATCATCCAGACCACCAGCCCGGATTTCGGTGGCGACTACTCGAACCTGAGCTGCTTTCTCGTGAAGAAGGATCAGGTCAAGGCCGACCCTGCCAACTGGGACGGCCTCGGGTTGCGCGGCAACCAGTCGGGCCCGATCTCGATCGAAGGGGTGGTGCTGCCGGATACCGGCCTGGTCGGCCCGGTCGGCGACGGTGCGAAGTCCAACGACGAAGTGGTCGATCCGTTCTTCCTGACGTGTTCGTCGGCTTGCTGGAACGGCATTGCGCTCGCCACTATCGACATCGCGAAGAATCACACCACGCGCAAGACTCACGCCGACGTCGGCATGCGCGTGGCCGACTATCCGACCATCCAGGACTACGTGGGCGAAGCGATCATCGACACCAACGCGAGCCGCTCGTATGTGTATCTCGCCGCGCAGTCGCTCGACGCGCTGACGGGCAATTGCGACTGGGAGCTGCATGCGGACACGGACTACTTGCCGCGCTCGCGCATGCTGCACTGGTTGTGGCAAGTGAAGTTTTTTGCCGCGAAGAATGTCTCGCACGTGACCGACAAGATGCTGCACGCATGCGGCGGCACGGGCTACAAGCCGGGCCTGCAGATCGAGCGCCTGCTGCGCGACGGCAAGGCCGGCTGGGTGATGGGGCCGACCAATGAAGTGCTGCGGCAGTTCGTGGGCAAGTCGGCGTTGCTCGGCTTCGAGGTGCTCGACTACTGGAGCCAGTCGGTCAACCAGCGCGTGCTTTCGAATGAGCTGAAGAAGATGTCCCGCGACGAAAAGATGGCCTTCGCCAACGGCCTGCTGTCCGAACTGCAGACCGCAGCGGCGGCATGATGGATCAGCGCGAGTTCCGCACGACGCTCGGCCATTTCCCGACCGGCGTCGCAGTCGTGACTACGCACGATGCCGATTCCGGGCCGGTGGGCGTGACTGTCAGTTCGTTCAACGCAGTGTCGCTCGAGCCGGCGCTCGTGCTGTTCAGCATCGGTAAGACCTCGCCATGCCATCGTTCGTTCGATGCGGCCGAAGGCATCGCGATTCATGTGCTTGGGCACGACCAGCACGAACTGTCGACACGGTTCGCGAGAGGCGGCACCGAGAAATGGGCCGGTCTCGACTACGTTCGCGGCAAGTCGGGCAGTCCTCTGTTGAGCGATGCGCTGGCGATTTTCGAATGCCGCCCATATGCGCGCTACGACGGTGGCGACCATACGATCTTCGTGGTCGAAGTGCAGTCGCTGAGGGCGCGCGACGGCGAGCCGCTGGTGTTTTGCCGCGGGTCCTATCGTGCGCTCGCGGAGACGGCGGTATGTTGAACGAAGTGTTGTCAGGCGAGCTGCCGGAATTCGATCTGCCGCCTTTAGCCAACGACTTAGCCGACGACTTAGCTGACGATCTAACCGACAAGCCCGCACCGCCGCATCCCGATCCGCTCGAACGCGCACGCCTAGCTGAAGTGCTTGCCGAATATCGCGTGGCCGCGGGGTCGGCGCGTACGTTGAGCGTCGCAGCAGGGCAGTACGTGCAGGTGATAGACGTGGAAGGGCGGCAGTGTTCGGACCTGCTCGCCTTCGACGCCGCGGCGCTCGCGCGCGGCGAAGCGCTCGCACTTGACCCTGCGGTTACGCGTACGCTGATGGGCCGCGATGTGCCGCAACCCGGCTTGCATGCGAAGTACTACGACTCGCGCATGCGGGCGATGCTCGAAGTCGTGCAGGACACGGTAGGGCGCCACGACAGTTTTGCGCTCGCCTGCACGCGCAAGTATTACGAGGACGCGGGTTACCCCGGCCACGACAGTTGCAGCGAAAACTTCAACACGGTGCTGGCGCCGCATGGCATCGCGCCGCGTCCGGGCTGGACCGCCATCAACTTCTTCTTCAATACGCGGATCGAGCCGTGCGGCACGCTGGTGTTCGACGAACCCTGGTCGCGGGCTGGCGACTATGTTCTGCTGCGCGCGAGCCGCGACTTGCTGCTAGCCGTTTCGTCGTGCGCTGACGATATCGATGCCGCCAATGGCTGGCAACCCACCGACATCCTGGTGCGCGTGTACGACGCGCATCGTTCCTTTCCGAGCGCAATCGCCCACCGTATGACTGCCGACGCCACGCCCAGATTGACGCGCGACAGCGCCTTCGCGCCGCGCACGCGCGCGCTTGCGCAACACTTCGTGGACTATCGCGGGTTCTGGCTGCCACACGAGTTCACCGGCTACGGTGCGATGGCCGAGTACTGGGCATGCCGTGAACGCGTCGCGGTGATGGACCTGTCGGCGCTGCGCAAGTTCGACGTGACCGGTCCCGATGCGCAGGCCTTGCTCCAGCATGTACAGACACGCGACATGCGCAAGCTCGCGGTTGGACAGGTGGTGTACACAGCCGTGTGTCATCCGCACGGCGGGATGATGGACGACGCCACGGTATTCAGGCTGGGCGCGGACAATTTCCGCTTCGTCTGCGGCGAAGATACGACTGGGCTCTGGCTGCAGGAACAGGCCGTGGCGCTCGGGCTCAAGGTTTTCGTGCGCAACGTGACCGATCGCCTGCATAACATCGCACTGCAGGGTCCGGCAAGCCGCGACGTACTCAGAGAGGTCTTGTGGACGCCGCCTGCCCGCAGCAGCGCCGAGACGCTGAAGTGGTTCCGGTTTACCGTGGGGCGCATCGGCGGTCCTGAAGGTGTACCCGTAATCGTGTCCCGAACGGGCTACACCGGCGAGTTGGGGTTTGAATTGTGGTGTCATCCGTCGGAGGCCACGCGGGTCTGGGATGCGGTCTGGGATGCGGGCGCCGGTCACGGTATCGCCCCGTTGGGCATGGCTGCGCTCGATATGCTTCGCATCGAAGCCGGCCTGGCTTTCGCGGGGCAGGAGTTCTGTCCGATGACCGATCCCTTCGAAGCAGCGATCGGCTTTTGCGTGGCACTCGACCAGCCTTCGGATTTTGTCGGCAAGGAGGCGCTTGCGGCGCGCGCACTCAGGCCCCAGAAAAAGCTGGTCGGCTTGATCGGCGAGGGAGCTGAAGCGCTCGCCAGCGGCGATATCGTCTATAACGGCCGGGCGCAAATCGGGCAGGTGACCAGTGCAACGCGCTCACCGCTGCTCGACAAGCAGATCGCGCTCGCACGTGTCGATGTCCTGTATTCGGAGCCAGGCTCGCGCTTCGAGATCGGCAAGCTCGATGGAAAGCTCAAGAGGCTGGCCGTCGACGTGGTGCCTTTTCCGCATTACGACCCGACCAAGCGCCGCGTGAGGAGCTAACGCGGGAGGCGGGGCTTATCCGCTCAGCGCGTGGAGATGCGCGGTGGTCGTGTCGATCGCTTCTTCTATCAACTGGCCGGGCACACGATGCCGGCCGGCGTCATGCCACACCAGCGACCAGTGCATCCGCAACGCGAACTCGCGATGGTCCAGCCGGACCGGCATGCCGATTCCCTCGAACAATCGGCCCAGCCGCTGCTCGACCTGACTCTCGTCCGGGCTTGCCGCGGCATGCGATCGCGGACCCGCGCCGAAGGTGAAATCCGTCAACAGGCATACGAAGCCCGCATCGTCATGACGGCCGATGCCGTTGCAGTCGGTATGCAGCACTTTCAGCCGCTTGCCGAGTTCGATCATCAGGCGGTCGGCATCGGCCGGGCCGTATTCCTGCGCGAGCGACTGCGGACCGCCGAAGCCCAGGTAGGCAACGGCGAACCGGTAGCCGTTCGCGGTGGCATGCGCGAACGTGAAGGCGAGCCGGTCGAGCAGGACGCTGTGGTTCATCAGGCCGGTCGTCGACTCGTAGATCAGGCGCCGGCGCGCATCTTCCTGCACGCGCTGGCGCGAGCTGAAATCGGTGATCAACCCTTCGAGGCCGAGCAGCTCGCCGGTCGCCGAAAAGATGCCTCGGCCGATCTCGGCGACCCACTTGATGTTGCCGCCGCGGTCGATGATCTTGTAGGTCAGCTCGAACCCTTCCCCGCGTCCGGTGCGCATCTGCACGCTGGTCCACACGTATTCGCGGTCTTCGGGATGAATCAGGTCGCCGAAGCCCACCGGGCCGTTTCCCATCAGCGCGGTGGGGGGATAGCCGGTGAGTTCGAGGCAACCTTCGCTGACGAACTCCATCGACCAGCGCCGGTCACTGTGGCCGCGATAGATCATGCCGGGCACGTTGTCCACCAGCGTGCGCAGGCTACGCCGTTGCGCGCGCAAGCTTTCTTCGTTGAGCTTGCGCCGCGTGACGTCGATCATCACGCCGATCACTGCGCCGGGCAGGGGATCGTCGGCCGCAGGGGAGAGCGCGCGAGCACGAATCTCCATCCAGCACAGCGGTCCTTGTGCGTTCAGCACGCGCGCTTCGACCGGCGTGGCGGCGCCGCTGTTTCGCACGGCTTCGCGCAAGGCCTGGGTCACGGCAGCGCGGTCTTCAGGATGCAACAACTGCAGCAGCGGGGTGCCGGTCGCGTTAGCCGAGCCCGCACCCGCAACCAGCGACCAGGCGGGGCTGATGTAGGCCACGGCCAGTTCGTCGTCGAGTGCGAACAGCACGTCGCCAAGGCGCGCAGCAAGCTTGTGCGGCCATGTGCTGCCGGGCGGCTGCGTCGAGCGTTCGCCGTTTACCAGCGTGCCGCCCAGTTGCAGCATGCGCAGCGTGGGATGCGCACCGGGAAACACGCTGACGTGAAGCCTGCTCGAGGAGCCGTCGGCGCGCAGCAAGGTGAGGACTTCGTCGTGGCCGTCACGCTGTTCGAGGATCTGCGGCACGCGCTGCTGATCGCGAGGATGGACGATGTTCTCGAAGGGCATGCCGATGATGTCGTCGCCGGAACTGCTCATGCCCAGCTCTTTCAGCAACGCGAGGTTGGCCCGCAACACGTTGTTGCCGGACACGAGCAAGGCGGGGCGGAACGCATGATCGATGTAGCTCGCCAGCGCTTCGCGCTCGGCGGCAAGCGATACGTGCTGGGCGCTGCGTCGCGGCCGCCTGCGCGAGAGCAAGAGCGCAGGTACGCCGATGCCGCCCGCTACCGCCACGACCAACACCACCGCAACGCCCGTCAGCGGCAACGCGGCAAGGGTGAGAACCGGCCACAGCACCATGGCGCTCAGCGCGCAAAGAAGCAGCACGGCGAAGATGAACAGCGTCATCGGGGAAAAACCGCCCCTGGCAGGTAAGTTCAATCGAAGAAGACAAGCACAATTTGGTCCAGAAGTTGCTTGGTTAACGCTGTTATTCCAGATATCAAAACGCCCGCTGCCCGCGGCGCCATTACGAAGGAGACCCGTGACGCGACCTTCGCCGCTCGTTCACTCGATCAGTTACCCGTTGTTCGCACGGTACGTCGTGTGGTTATCCGCGCTCGCGCTGCTTGGCGTGATGCTGCTGGCAACGGTGGAGACGCAGGCGTGGCTTGCGTCGCATCCAGGTTTCGTGCTGCAGGCAGCGGAGCACGTCGCGCCGCCAGGGCTCGTGAGCATCCTCCAGGCCGGGCTCGCTGTATTGCTGGCTGTCGGTTTCGGCGCGCTGTTTATTTCGGGCTATCGGGTGCTCGTCGTTATTCCTCGCGATGCACTGAACCAGATCGATGCTATCGGCGTTAGTGCGCGCGGTCCCTTCGATGGTGCGTCCCATGAGATCGCTCGCCTTGCGGCGCTCCTGACCTCGCTGGCGTCGCGCTGTGCCGGCATCGAGTCCAACAGCGAATACCTGGAGCGTACGCTTGTCGATCAGTCGAGAGACTCGGGTCGCGCGCTCGACCTGCTGTTTCGGGCCAGTACCCTTTTTGCCGCCTCCGCGCCCGATGAAGAGGCGTTGCGCAGTTTGCTCGAAGAACTGGTCGACTGCGTGGGTGCACAGTGCGGCGCGCTGCTGATCCACGACGTGGCAGCGGCCGAACTGTCGTTGCCCGCGGTGCTGGCCGCTCGCGGGACAGTGCGGATGCCAGCCGGCATGAGCTTGCACCGGCTGGCGGCAGAGCAGGGCGTGCAGCGCTTCGATGCCTCGCCGGACGGACAGCCAGCACTGCTCGTGATGCCGATTGGCGACGCGGTCGACCGTTACGGCGTACTCGCGCTCGAAGTCACGCCGAAGTATGTGCTCGAGCGGCGCCAGCAACGTCTGCTCGACACCTTCGCGAGCCTGCTGGCGGTGACCATCGGTAACTTGCTGCGCAGCCGGCGCCAGCGGCGTGTGGCGCTGATGGAAGAGCGGGCGGCGATAGCACGCGAACTGCACGACTCGCTCGCGCAAACGCTCTCATTCGTCAAGATCCAGTTGGCCCGGATGCAGGCACAGGCTCGCCACGCGGATTTCGCTGCCGGGATCGATGCGCGCGACTGGGAGGAGTCGCTAGCCGAGTTGCGGCTTGGCGTGGATAGCGCGTACCGCAATTTGCGGCAGTTGCTGAGCGCGTTTCGCAGCAGTGTCGGGGCGGGCGGGCTCGCGCAGTCGTTGCAGGTGATCGTCGACGACCTGTCCGGCGTCACGCGCACGAGTATCGAACTCGATTGCCGCGTGCAAGAGATCGACCTGTCGCCCGAAGAGGAGTTGCATCTGCTGCAGATCGCCCGCGAGGCGCTGAGCAACGTGGTGCGACATGCACGCGCCAATCATGCGCGTGTCAGTGTTAGCGAGAGTGGCGGCGAACTGACGTTGTCGGTGCTCGACGATGGCGAGGGTTTTGCCACCGACGCTGCCGATCCGGCAGGTCACTACGGCCTGAGCATCATGCGTGAGCGCAGCGAACGACTGGGTGGCCGGATCGAGATCGGTGCCACAAACCATCCCCTGGCCGGCGCAGCTGCCGGTTCCGAAGTACGATTGAAATTCCGGCCCGGGTCATCCGTGGTCCCATGAGGCTGAATGTGAACAGCACACCTGCCATGCCCGTTTCCACTGCCGTCTTTGCCAACGCGGCGGTCTCCGCTCCGGTGCGGCTTGTCATCGTCGACGATCACGCGCTGTTCCGGCGCGGCCTCAGGCAGCTTATTTCAGCCGACCTCGAACTCGACGTGGTGGCCGAGGCGTCCTGTGGGCACGAAGGAATAGAAGCCGTGCTGAAACATATGCCCGATGTCGCGCTGATCGATCTGCACATGAAGGACATCGACGGCGCGACCCTGGTCAGGGCCGCACGTTCCGCAGGTTGCACGGCGCGCTTCGTGATGTTGACAGTGTCCGATAACAAGGCCGATCTCGATCGCGCCTTCGACGCCGGCGCACGCGGTTATCTGCTGAAGGACATGGAACCGGAGGAACTGTGCGCGAGGGTCAAGGAAGCCGCGCGCGGGGTCGATGTCGTCTCGGACCGGGTGCTAGCTTTTCCTGCGGGGCTTTCTCCAGCCGAAGGGCGTGCGCGGCACGCACTCTGGGAGGATCTGACCGAGCGTGAGCGCGAGACCCTGGAGCTCGTCGCTCAAGGGGCGTCGAACAAGATCGTCGCGCGCTCACTCGGCATTGCGGAGAGCACGGTCAAGGTGCACGTGAAGCATGTGCTCAGGAAGCTCTCGCTCAAGAATCGCTTCGAAGCCGCGCTGTGGCTGCGGGATCAAAGAAGATAGTGTGAAGATCAGTCGAACGAGCCGGCCGGCAGCCTTTGCGCCGAGCGGATCGTATTCCTGATCAACATGGTCACCGTCATTGGCCCGACGCCACCAGGAACCGGCGTGATCCACGATGCCTTGTCCCTCACGCCTTCGAAGTCCACGTCGCCGACGATCTTGCCATCGGCGAGCTTATTGATGCCCACGTCGATCACCACGGCTCCCTGCTTTACCATCTGCGGCACGATCAGGCCCGGCTTGCCGGCGGCGACGACCAGCACATCGGCCGAAATGGTGTGATGCGCGAGGTTCACCGTCCTCGCGTGGCAGATGGTCACGGTGGCAAGCCGCTGCAGCAACATGAGCGCCATCGGCTTGCCGACGATATTGCTGGCGCCCACCACCACCGCATGTTTGCCCTCTATCTCGATGCCCGTCTGGTCGATCAGCAACTGCACCCCGTAAGGCGTGCAGGGCGGAAAGATCGACTCGCCCACCGTCAGCGCGCCGACGTTGTAGAGATGGAAACCGTCGACGTCCTTGTCCACGGCGATCGTCTCCAGCACGCGCCGGACGTCAATCTGCGGCGGCAAGGGCAGTTGCACCAAGATGCCATGCACGGACGGGTCCGCGTTCAGCTCGCCGATCAAGTCGAGGACCTCTGCCTCGGTCGCATCGGCGGATAACGCATGAAGAAAAGACCTCACGCCGCATTCGTCGCATGCCCGGATCTTGTTCCTCACATAAAGATGCGAAGCCGGGTCACTGCCGATCATGACGACCGCTAGCCCCGGCACGATGCCATTGCGCACTAGTTCTGCGACGCTCTCGGCGTATTTCACGCGCAGGCCGGTGGCGAGGGCACGGCCGTCGATTACGCGAGCGCTCATCGAAACACCACGGTGCGGTTCCCGTGGGTCAGCACACGGTCTTCCAGGTGATAGCGCAGCCCGCGTGCCAGCACCGTCTTCTCGATATCTCTGCCATAGCGCACGAGATCGGGAATCGAATCGGAATGGTCAATACGGATGACGTCCTGATCGATGATCGGGCCTTCGTCCAGTTCCTCGGTCACGTAGTGGCAGGTCGCGCCGATTAGCTTCACGCCGCGCTGGTACGCCTGGTGATAGGGCTTGCCCCCGGAGAATGCCGGCAAGAACGAATGGTGGATGTTAATGATGCGCCCGGCATAGTCGCGGCACATGTCCGGCGACAACACCTGCATGTAGCGCGCGAGCACCATGACGTCGGCCCGGGCTTCGTCGAACAGGTGTGCCACCCGGGCGTACGCGCCGGCCTTATTGTCGGGCGTGACGGGCACGTGATGGAACGTTATGCCATGCCACTCGACCAGATCGCGGAAGGTGTCGTGATTCGAGATCACGCAGGGAATCTCGACCTCCAGTTCGCCGGCTTTCCAGCGTGCCAGTAAGTCGTACAGGCAGTGTTCGAGCTTCGACACGAGGATCACAACACGCTTCTTTTGCGCGCTGTCGGCAACCCGCCAGTCCATGCCGAAGCGCCGCGCGATCGGCGCGAAAGCGTCGCAAAAGCCGCACAGGTCGAGCTGGAACGAGTCCGCGAGAATCTCCTGGCGCATGAAGAAACGCTGATTTTCTTCATCCGCGTGGTTGCTGGACTCCGTGATCCAACCGTGATGCTTCGCAAGGAAATCGCTGACGGCGGCCACGATGCCGATCTGGTCGGGACAGGACAGCGTCAACGTGAAGTGGCGTTTCAGGCTCATGACAGTTCTCAAAAGAGGATTGCCGGAATGACAGCCCGCATTGTCGGTGCCGATATTGTCGGCGCCAATCCGGCCGTGGTGGTACTCCGTCGGGAGCATTGCCGTGGCGTTTTGGCGTCGCTCTAATCGTCGTATACAGAGGCAACTGAACCAGGCGGCAACTGGGCTGACATGGCCGCGGGTTGCCCGGTGAACACTACGGAGAGCATCGATGGCGAATTCATGGAGAACGTCGGTATTGGCGTCGCGGCATCTCGCACTTGGCTCGAAGCTCGAGAACTGGAATGGCATGGGTACCGCTTGGACCTACGAGGCCGATCTGGCGGACCAGCATGAAGCCATTCGCACGAAAGCGGGCCTGATGGACGTATCGGGACTCAAGAAACTGCATATCGTGGGCGCCCATGCCGAGATGCTGATCGACCAGATCACGTCGCGCGACGTGTCCAGGCTCTATCCGGGCAAATCCGTCTACGCGACCATGCTCGATGAACGGGGTTTTTTTGTCGACGACTGCATCATCTATCGCAACGGCCCTAATGCGTTCATGGTCGTGCATGGCGGCGGAGCAGGGCACGAAGCGCTGACGCGCGGCGCGATGGGGCGCAACGTCTCTGTACTGTTCGACGACGACCTGCACGACCTGTCGCTGCAAGGGCCGCACGCTGTCGACTTTCTCGCTGAGCGCGTGCCGGGTATTCGCGAACTGCGCTACTTCCATCATCTCCAGACCACGCTTTACGGGAAGCCCGTGACCATCTCGCGCACCGGCTACACCGGTGAACGCGGTTACGAAATTTTCTGCAAGGCAGCCGACGCCCCATCGATCTGGGACACGGTACTTGCGGAAGGTGCCGCGTTTGGCATCGTGCCATGCGCGTTCCTGACGCTCGACTGGCTGCGGGTAGAAAGCTCCCTGATGTTCTATCCCTATGACAACTCCGAGATGTACCCCTTCGCGGACCAGCCACCGGGCGACTCGCTATGGGAGCTCGGCCTCGACTTCACCGTGTCGCCGGGCAAGACGGAGTTTCGTGGCGCACCGGAGCATTTCCGGCTGCAAGGCAGGGAGCGCTTCAAGATCTTCGGTTTGCTGATCGATAGCAGCGAAGCCGCGCAGGGCGGCGATTTCGTATGGGCTGACGGCAAGCGGGTTGGTGTCATCACCTGTGCGATGGTGAGCCGCCTAACCGGCAAGTCGATGGCGATCGCGCGCCTCGACACGCCGTACGCGGTGCATGGGCGGCGCGTGGAAGTACTGCGCGGCGACGCCCGCATGCACGCAATCGCCCACACGATGCCGTTTGACGATCCCGACAAGCTGAAGCGCACCGCCAAGGGCTGAGCCCTGCGATTGAAGTATTCCTGCTACCGAACGGAGAGTGACATGAGCGTGACGAACGAAATGGGATCGCCGGGTGTTCTTGGGGATCTGGCTGGCGCACCGCCGATGCTACACCGGAAAATTAGTTGGGTCGGCGCATTCTGGGTCGCTAGCGGGGTACCCGCGCTGGTGCTGTTTTCGATCGGCTCGATAGCGGCGACGGTCGGCAAGCCATCGTGGCTGATCTGGGTGATCTCGATCATGTTCGGGTTCATCCAGTCGTTCTCCTATGCCGAGATCGCCGGGCTATTCCCGCACAAATCCGGTGGTGCGTCGGTGTACGGAGCAATTGCATGGGTGCGTTATGGCAAGCTGCTTGCACCGCTTTCAGTGTGGTGCAACTGGTTCGCGTGGTCGCCGGTGCTGGCGATTGGTTCAGGCCTTGCAGGCGGCTACATTCTCAACATGCTGTTCCCGCCGGATTCGCTGGTGAATACGTGGCAGCTGACATTGGTGAACCTGGGCTGGATGGCGAGCGGACTGAGCCTGCGGATCAACGCGACGTTCATACTTGGAGCCGCGATCCTGCTGATCACGTTCGCCATCCAGCACCGAGGCATCCTGCAGGCTGCACGAATCCAGATGATCCTGGCGATTGCAGCGCTGCTGCCGCTGCTGCTGGTGGGTCTTTACCCGATCTTCACGGGCGACTTGCCGGCACAGCACCTGTTTCCGCTTTATCCGCTCGCGAAGGACGCAGCGGGCAAGGTCATCGACGGCGCCTGGGACATGAGCGGCGTCACCCTGATGGCGGGCGGGCTGTTTATCGCGGCATGGTCGACCTATGGCTTCGAAACTGCCGTCTGCTATACGCGAGAGTTTCGCGATCCGCGGCGCGATACGGTCAAGGCGATCATCTATTCCGGCTTGCTGTGCATCGTGTTCTTTACGCTCGTGCCGCTGGCATTTCAAGGCGCCCTGGGGCTGGGTCAACTCGTGACGCCCGAGGTCAAGGACGCTTCCGGCGCAGTCACGCAAGCTGCCGTCTACGATGGGATCCTTTCGCCGGGCATCTATAGTGGCATGGGCGTGGCGCAGGCAATGGGAAGTATCGTGCATGGCGGTGCGCTCGTTGAACACGTTCTTATGGCCATGCTTGTGCTCGCACTCGTGCTGGCGATCATGACATCGATGGCGGGTTCCTCTCGCACCCTCTATCAGGCCTCTGTGGACGGCTGGCTGCCCAAGTACCTCGGACGAGTGAATGCCAATGGCGCACCTACGCGCGCCATGTGGACCGACCTTGGATTCAACCTTGTCCTTTTGCTGATGTCCGACTATGTGTTCGTGCTCGCGATGTCGAACGTCGGATACATCATTTTCAATTTCCTCAATCTGAACGCGACGTGGATTCATCGTTTCGATCGAGCAAGCTGGTCGAGACCGTTCCGCGCTTCCACATGGCTGCTCGTGGCCGGCACGATCCTGTCTTTCGTCAATCTCGCCCTTATGGGGCTGGGTGCCGATACGTGGGGAAAAGGGACGCTGGTCTCAGGGATCGTGTTCGCTGCGTTGATCGTGCCGGTTTTTGTCTGGCGGCACTACGTCACCGATAAGGGGCAATTTCCCACCGCGATGACAGACGATATGGGGCTTGGTGATACGGATGTGCAGAAGAGGGCGGGCGTCTGGCCGTATGTGACGCTCATTGCCGGCGTGGTCGTTGTAGCCGGTGCGCATTTTCTCGCGGGCTGACTGACGTTGGTCGCTTCCCTCGGTCTGCGAGTATTGCCCGGGACGGTATCAGGTTGTTCGATGTCGTAGGTGAAATAGCTGTGACGCAAAACGGACGATGTCCAGCGTCGGCATTAACCTCCGCAAACGGGGGACGTTCATGTAGACCTCCGTAATGCGGCAACCAACCCGCGAATATCACCCTGATCCACCGTCGAGACTTACTGCTACGCCGCCCTCAGGAAATTCAAGAATCGACTATGAAGAAAGCCCTCAAAACCGATCCTTGTTGACACGGGGAGTCATATCAGCGCGGCGATATAGCCCTACGAACGTTTCTGATTCACTCAGCCGGCATGCTGGACACGCCCCGTGTCTCCACCATTTGACGAGAACCACTCCTGGGCTTCTAAAATGAAACCTCGAGCAGCACGGGAGAGTGGTCGTCTGGCGACGTACGCAACCAGTACTTGCTGCAGTGGCAAACGGTCGGCAATCGGCCGATGAACCAGTGGTTTTCCGTCGTACGCCGCCGATGAGAGTGACAGCAATGGACTCAAGCTGACCAATTCGCCCAGAAGACGAACGTGGAGCTGTTGGCGCCTTCACACGCCCGCCGGGTAGTTCGTTTTCGTGGAGCTTAACACGTCGGATTCAGACGCTACGTAACCCCAGGCCCTGATGGCGAGGCGGCCGATGAGAGTGTCATCGCAGATCAATATTTCACGTGATCGGTTACCACCTTCGAAACTGCACGCGGCGCCGTAGCTTTCGTCCTTCGTGTCTTCATATAAGGCTTGGAGCATTAGCCGACAATGCGAAAGGCGCCCCGTCATTCCAAGCTGGATGAGCTCCGTTTCCCATCTCGCGCGAATTCGCTCGGTCTCGACATGATCGTTAACCAGACGGGCTTCAGACGGATTCAACCCAGACTGAACCTGTTGTGCTTCCGACGAAATTGGCAACAACGCGCTGCCAACAATGGCACACGTGATGGCGAACGTGAAATTGCATATTGAGCCGTTGAATATCCATGGCCCTAGTTAGTCCCCCAAGGAGAAGTTGGCACCGCGCCTTCGGTTGCCTGCGATCCCGCACCTTATATCGGCTGGTTGGCCAAAGACTGGAGGTCAGAGACATCGAACGTCTCTCAAAGAGAAAACGGGTCGTCTCTTGTGGGTCCGACTTCGGCTGTTCGACATCGGACCGGGTTACGGCCAAGAGACATTCTTCGCGGCCGACCTTTAACCATTCGTGCGACTGCTTCGCTCCGTCAACGGCCATTCGACCGCCGATGGCCTGCGTCGCGTCATCGGCCTTAACAGACGTTGAGGTGGCCTGGGTTCTACGTCAGCAATGCGGCGGATTGCTGACGTAGACAGCATCGAGCAGCCGAACGGCAGCTTCCTGCATCAGCGAACTCACACTCCCGAACCTGAACGGTCAGTCAATCACACACCGTTCGAGGACCGCTTTCGAGACCCGAACCGGTCATTCAACGGCGCACGTCATTGCCTCATTTCATTGTTACTGCTTCGGAGGACCGAATCCTTCAGTGATAATTACCGACCCTTCAGTTGACTCGATGCGGAATTTCCTTGCGGCCGTATATTCCGGTGAGTTGTAGAACCGCTGGGCGTCGGCCAAGCTCGGGAACTCGGCAATGGCCATCACTGACTTTGGTCTGCCCTCTACTGCGGTCGCATTGAGGTTAAAGACAATGATCTTGCCGCCATATTTAGGAGCCAGCGATCCGGCTGCTTCCATGTATTTCTTGAAGCCTGCCTGGTCCTTGATCGTGTAGTTGGCAATCATGTAGCCAGGCGCCTGCACACTCTGCGCATGAACCACCGCCGCAAGAGCCAATGCAATGGCGGCGGTCATGCCGACAATGTGTTTCTTCATTTTTAGGGCCTCTCTGAAATTGACGATATTTCACCAAGCCAATGGTTTGACTGAATAATTTATCTTGTCATTGCGTTGGCTAGGCCTGGTCGGTCGGCATGATCCACAACTCGCTCACGGACGCGCGGCGTGGGCGATTCCGCTACTCGCCCCGGTGACGAGTGCGACGGCACCGGTGAGTGGCCATGTCATGGGTACGTCCTGTGTGCTTTGAGCTGAGGAGGAGAGGTCAGGCGTCGTGGTGGGCGAGGGAGGAAGACAGCTTGCGGTGGGCTTCGGCCTGGGCGAGCAAAGTCTTGCCCTTGGCCTCGAAGGTCTGTACGGCGTCGGCGCCGGCGGCGAAACGTGTTGGCGGCTCGTCGAGTCCGGCAAGCTGAACGATTGCAATTGCGAGCTTGGCGGGGTCGCCACCCTGCTTGCCGTCCATCCCACTCCAGGCAGTGATGGTTTCCTTCGTGCGCTCGGCGTAGTCGTCGATAGCGGGCTGTGCGTATGTGGTGGAATCCGCGGTCAGCAATTCGGTCCGGAAGAAGCCGGGTTCGACAAGCATCGTGCGGATGCCGAAGGGCGCAATCTCTGGCGCGAGCGACTCGATCCATCCCTCGATGCCAAACTTTGCAGCAGCATACGCCGTGCAAAACATTCCGCCCGAGATGCCGGCTGTCGAGGAAATAGTGAGCAGCAGGCCAGAGCGCTGCTTACGCATCACGGGCAGCACGGCGCGCGCGACGTTCATCGGACCAAACAGCAGTGTCTCGATCTGAGCGCGGATTTGTTCTGGGGTGAGCTCCTCGAAGAAACCCGCGTGGAAGTCGCCCGCATTGTTGACCAGCACATCAACCCGTCCGAACTTGCCGATGGCGGCCTCGACCGCAGTCTGGGCGTCCTCGGGACGGGTAACGTCGAGCGTGGTGACCAGCAAGTCGTCGTGCTCGCCGATTGCCGCCGTGACTTTTTTAGGGTCACGGCCGGTGGCCACGACAGCGTGGCCAGCTACGAGCGCCGCCCTGGCGATGTCTAAGCCCAATCCACGGCCAGCGCCGGTGATGACCCAAACTGTTTTGTCAGTCATGTGTTTCTCCTTTTTCATGGTTTCGTAATTGCGAACGTGCGACAGGTGGTGGCAAATGCGGCCTTCCGGACAGGTCACTGTGCAGGCCCTTTCAATGCAAGCTACGTGTGTCGGGCCGCTGGTCGAATTGGCTACATGGATCGTGGTATTCATTGCCTAAAGCGACGAATCTTTATATTTCCGGACCGCCTGATCGTGGAGTTGGGAACCCTCGAATGACGGCCGCTAATCGACTGAGACTTAATGGCCGGAGAAAGAAGCGTCCCGGCCACTGTGCAATCAAGGGGTTCTGCCTATCGAAGTAGAAATGCTCAGGTCGAAACCGCCGGTACATCATCCATGAGCTTGTCGAGCGTGATGGGAAGGCTTCGAATCCGCTTGCCTGTGGCGTGATAGACCGCGTTGGCAATTGCAGCAGCAAGCCCTGTTACGCCAATTTCGCCAATTCCGCGAGCGCCGAATTCGCTAAGCTGATAGTCGGGGTAATCGAGCAATATGACGTCGACCTCAGGTTGGTCAGCATGTACCGGGACCATATATTCCGCGTAGTTATTGTTTACCGGTAATCCGTCACGGGCATCGTATTCGGCCGCCTCGAACATGGCCATACCAATCCCCATCACGATCCCGCCTTCCACCTGATTGCGCGCGGCCAGCGGATTGATCACCTTGCCGACATCAATCGCGCTGACCACCCTTGCCACGCGCAGCCGGGAAATGCCGGGGTCCCAACGTACTTCGACGAAGTGCGCGCCAAACGAGCGGAAGGAATACTTTGTCATGTCGACGCCTTCGCTGTGGAACGAGCCCTCGGCGCGGGCCAGCCGTTGACTGTTCAAGACGTCGGCGAACGAAACCCGTCGTGCACCAAAAGTTAAATTCCCGCTCTCTACGCCAATGGAATCCAGAGATGCGCCGGCGAATGGTCCGGATTCAGCCACTGCATATTGCTTGATGCGCTTTAACGCTGCGCGCGTGGCACCGGCGACCGCCGCCATGCCGCTCGCTGTGGCCCATGAGCCCCCGGATACCGGACCGGGAGGAAACGACGAGCTTCCCAACTCGACCTCGACACGCTCCAACGGCAAGCCCGTCAGCTGGCTCACGGTCTGAGCGAACACGGTGTAAGTGCCGGTCCCGATATCTTGCAAGCCGCACTGCACCAGTGCGGACCCGTTGACGCGCAAGGTGACGCGGGCGTCCGAAGCGACGCGGAACGCCTCCCAGTTACACGCGGCCATGCCGTATCCGATGATAGTGTCGCCTTCACGCATCGCTCCGATTTGCGGATTGCGCTGCTTCCAGCCAAACCGCTCGGCGGCATGGGCCATCGCTTCTTGTAGATGGTTACTCGACCACGGCAAGCCCGTACTTTCGTCTTTCACCGACACGTTCAACTGGCGAAATGCCAACGGATCCATCCCGATCGACAAAGCCATTTCATCGATAGCCGACTCCAACGCAAAGAGACCCGGCGCTGCGCCTGGCGCTCTCATTGATGTGGGTGTGCCGCGATTTACTGCACTGTTGTTGTTACTCATCAAGACATTCGGGCATGAGTACAGGCTCTTGGTCATGTCACCGCATGTTTCAGTGAATTCCTCAATGGTAGACGTGCTGTTGTATGACTCGTGACTGATTGCCATGAGTTTGCCTGCGGTGTCTGTCGCGAGACGCACGTGTTGCCGCGTTTCTGGCCGGTGCCCGACGGTTGTGAACATCTGAGCACGAGGCACGACCAACTGAACCGGCCTGTTGACCAAGCGCGCGACTGCGCAGGTCGCGATCGAATGCGGCCATGTCCATAGCTTGCTGCCAAAACCAGAGCCGATAAAAGGTGCGCGAACCTCGACTTGATCAGGCGTAAGGTCAAAGACATCGGCAAGCACATTACGGTGGTTGACCACAGCTTGACTCGACTCGTACACAATCAGGCGCCCCGACTGCCAGTATGCTGTCGTTGCATGCATTTCCATCGGATTGTGGGTTTCGACGGGGGTTGTATAGATCGCGTCGATGCGATGCTCGCCCGTCCTGAGGGCCAGTTCTGGATCGCCGCGAGAATGGCCACCGCCTTTGCGGGACCCGTTCGCGGCGAGCCCTTCGGCAAGGCTTTTAATTGAAGCACGCTCGGTATAGTCCACCTTGACGTTGTGTGCGGCGGCTCGGGCGTGCTCAAACGTGTCAGCAACGACCAACGCAACGAACTGACCGGGATAGTAAATATTGTCGTCCTCGAAAGGCAGACGATGTTCTTCCATGATTCGCCAGGACAGGATCTCGCCAAGATCCACTTGCGTCTTGGGCGCACGATGCAGCTCGAAGACGTTCTTGTGGTGAAACACACCCGCAACACCTGGCATGCGCCGAGCAGCTTCATCGTGAATTGCCAGGATGCGCCCGCTGGCGATCGTGCTATAGACACCGTAAGCGAACAACATGCCGTTGACGGGATGGTCGGCTGCATAGCGCGCCGTGCCGTTGACCTTGAGCCGTCCTTCGACACGTTTGTGCGGAACTCCAATAAACTGCTCAGCCATACATTCCCCTACGCGGTCAGATCACGAAGATTGCGGACAATAGCTTGCCGCCCGAGCGGCACTTTGTACGCGTTCTGGGTGTACGGGCGGGCGTCCTGGAACGCAACGCCTGCCGCGCGCTCAAAAGCCTCCGGCGATGCGTTTTGCCCTATCAATGCGACCTCGGCGTCCCGAGCACGCCATGGCTTGGTGCCTACACCACCAAGGGCGATGCGTACCTCCCGAACGCGTTGTCCATCAAGCACGACGATGACTGCGCTTGATGCCAACGCGAATTGATAGGAGGCACGGTCGCGAAGCTTGAGGTAACCCGATCGACTGCCTGCGAGCGGCGCATCCAGCGTGACGTGGGTAATAAGCTCGTGCGCACGCAATGCATGCTCCTTCCAGGGCGTATCCCGCGGCAACAGGTGAAAATCCGCAAAATCGATATCGCGCGCGCTACCAGGTCCCTGCACGGTCACTTGTGCGCCAATTGCTGTCATCGCGACGCACATGTCGGACGGATGGGTGGCGATGCAGTCCTCACTGGTGCCAAGCACCGCGTGAACGCTGCGGTTGTGTCCGCCAATGGCCGCGCAACCCGATCCAGGGTTGCGCTTGTTGCACACTGAAAGGCCGTCCCGGAAATAGCTGCAACGCACGCGCTGCATCACATTGCCGGCGGTCGTTGCCTTATTGCGAAGTTGTGTCGATGCGCCAGCCAGCAGCGCCTCCGAGAGCACCGGGTAGCGGGTTCGCACGAGAGGATGCCGTGCAAGTTCGGTGTTGGTCACCAGCGCACCAATCCGCAGGCGTCCATCCGGCAGCGTTTCAATCTGTTTGAGCGGAAGACGGTTGATGTCGACCAGTTGGTTCGGGCGCATTACGTCCAGTTTGACCAGATCAAGCAGTGAGGTGCCGCCGGCAAGATAGGACGTTTCCGGCGCGCGAGCATGGTCTAGAACCGCTTGATTAGCGGATTCGGCGCGAGCATAAGTGAAGTCACGCATTGGGCAGGTCCTTCATCTTGGCGCGCGCGGCCTGAATCGCCGCGAGGATGTTTTTATAAGCCGCGCATCGACAAATGTTGCCGCTCATTGCTTCACGCACGCTTTCATCATCGGACGGAATGTCGGGATCGCTCAAAATGGCGACGGCGCTCATCATTTGCCCGGGCGTACAGTAGCCGCACTGGTAAGCATCGTGTTCCCAGAACGCTTCCTGAACCGGATGAAGCTGACCATTGCGCTCCAAGCCTTCAACGGTCGTGACCCGATCGCCGTCGTGCTGTACCGCTATGGACAAGCATGAGTTGATTGCATGGCCATTTACATGAACGGTGCAGGCGCCGCACTGACCGTGGTCGCAGCCCTTTTTAGTACCCGTGAGCTGCAAGCGATCGCGTAGGACGTCCAACAAGATCGCGTTCGTGGGGACATTAAGCGTATGCGTTTGACCGTTGACGTCAAGCCGGATCCGATGTTCGCCAGCGGCTAGTACTGCCGTGTCAGTGATGACCGGCTGCTTGCCGGACGTTGCTGCCTGGACGGGTCGTAACCACGGAGTTGCGGTCGCACTGACAACGCCAATCTTCAGGAAGTTTCGCCGCGAGGTTTTGTGGGCGGTTTCGGCCTCGGTCGTGGGCTGGCGCCGACGGTCTTTCTCTGAACTCTTGTCTGACATGGACTTGTCTCACCTGACGTAGATTGGAAAGAAGAGGGCGCTGTCTACGGTACGAGAGACCGGTTCGCCGCCTGACTCGTCAGGCGCGCCGCGTCTTCCCACATTGCAGCCCTCTCAACCGCGGGGACGCTGTGCCGATACCGAATTCCGGAACCGGGCGGGTTGTTGAATCGCAGGATTTACATCTCACTTAATTGAGCGACATCCTGCAATCAGCGGTCAATGCTTGCCATATGCTCTTCCGAAAGGCGCTCACCTTGAACCTTGATGTTCGCGAAGACCTTGGCGATCTCCGCTAAGTCGGCGTCTTCGAGCTTGACCTCTGCGGCGCCGAGGTTTTCCTGGACGCGTTTGATTTTGGTCGTGCCCGGAATAGGCACTATCCACGGTGCCTGAGCGAGCAGCCAGGCGAGAGCGATTTGTGCGGGGGTCGCATGTTTACGCGCGGCCAGGTCGTTGAGCAGATTGAGTACGGGCTGATTGGCGCGGATAGCGTCGGGTGTGAAGCGAGGGAATTGGGCGCGCAGATCGACTGCGCTGTCGAACTTCGTGCCCGCATCAATCTTGCCGGTCAGGAAACCTTGGCCCAGCGGGCTCCATGGAACAAAGCCGATACCTAGTTCTTCACAGATCGGCAGTACGGTGGCTTCCCAATCGCGCGTCCACAGTGAATACTCGTTCTGCACGGCGGTCACCGGATGGACCGCATGAGCGCGGCGCACGGTCTGAGCACTCGCTTCCGACAGGCCATAGTGCTTCACTTTGCCCGCCCGAATGAGGTCTTTCAGTGCGCCGGCTACTTCCTCGATTGGCACGTCCAGATCAACGCGATGCTGGTAAAACAGGTCGATCACGTCGGTTTTCAGGCGCTTGAGCGATGCGTCGGCCACCTTCTTGATGTGCTCCGGACGGCTGTTCAGACCCGGATAGGCATCCAGGTCAAAACCAAACTTCGTCGCGATGACCACTTCTTCGCGAAAGGGTGCAAGCGCCTCACCGACCAACTCCTCGTTCGCCCGAAAGCCGTACACCTCAGCTGTGTCAAAGAAGGTGACGCCGCCCTCATAGGCCGCACGGATGACCGCAATCGCCGCCTGCCTTTCGGTTGGTGCGCCGTAGCCGGAGCTCAGGCTCATACAGCCGAAACCGAGTTCCGACACTATCGGGCCGTTCGTTCCAAGTTGACGCTGACGCATGGGGTGTCTCCGGGTCGTAGTGGAAAAAAGGGCGAACTCGCGACGGGCGCAGCAGGCTTGCGTGACGAAAACCGTCGGTCAGAACAGCTCGCTTCCCAATGCCCCCCACTGTAGGCACAATGACTAAGAAGAAAAACACCCAAATACTCAACGCCGTATGAAGATAATCTTCACAATATGAGACTCAACCAACTCGACGGACTTCTTGCGTTCTGGAAGGTCGCGGAGCACCGCGGTTTCACCGTGGCTGCAGCAGCGCTTGAGGTTTCCCCTTCCGCGCTCAGTCAGGCCATCAGGAATCTTGAGGCGCGGCTCGGTGTCAGATTGCTTAACCGGACGACTCGCAGCATTAGTCTCACTGAAGCCGGCGAAGCCTACCTTTCGCGGATCGGACCGGCGCTGAGCGACGTACTTGACGCAGGAGAACAGATTCACGCGCTGCAGGGGCAGCCGTCGGGTCTGTTGCGCATCAATGCAGCTCGCATTTCCACCGTCATGGTGCTCCAGCCCCTGCTGGCGGGATTTCTGCAGGCCTATCCTGACATCCAGATTGAGCTGACAAACGATGAGGGCTACGTTGACATCGTCGAGCGCGGCTTTGATGCCGGCATTCGAATGGGAGAAAGTGTTCAGAAAGACATGATTGCGGTGCCTTTGGGCGGTCCGATACCCGTGGTCATTGTCGGATCGCCCGACTACTTCAAGCAACGATCCATCCCGGAGCATCCCTCGGATCTTGAGGATCATAATTGCGTCCGATTCAGGTTCTCCGGTAGTGGAGCCATTTACAAGTGGGAGCTCCTGGTCGATGGTCAGCTCGTCGAGTACGACGTCGGCGGCAATCTGACTATTAGCGATTCGTTGTTCTCGGTCCAGGCTGCGTTGGACGGCATTGCGTTGGCTTATACATTCGAGCAAATCGCGCTTCCCCACTTGCAGGCCAAAAGGTTGACGCGCGTGCTGAGCAGCTTTTCCCCGACATTTCCGGGCTTTTTTCTGTATTACCCAAGCAGGCGGCAGCTGCCCTCGAAGCTAAAAGCTTTGGTGGATTATGTGAAAACGCATTCGCAATCGCGATGAGACCGTTCCGAACGTCAACGAACCTGCAGAGTGCGGTGATTGCAAGATACGACGAACGGCCGTTAGGTTCTGAGCTGCGGTCGTTCGGAGCGATGTCCGCGAACAGCCGCTCATGGCCGGCAGTACACGCTCGGTATCTGGTGAATTAGCGGACGCACGGTCCTGATCGAACTCCGTCGACGTGCGACCGATAAGGGCTTTGCTAGATCTCGGTTTGCTCGGCGATCTCCAGCGCATCGTCAACTTCGATGCCAAGGTATCTGACTGTGCTCGCCAGCTTGGAATGCCCAAGCAGGAGTTGAACGGCTCGGAGGTTCTTCGTACGCTTGTAAATCAACGTTGCCTTAGTTCGCCGCATCGTATGGGTGCCGTAAATCGCTGAGTCGAGACCAACGGCTGCGACCCAACGATGTACGATCCGAGCATATTGCCGCGTAGAGACGTGAGGGGAGCTCAGAACACGGCTAGGAAAAAGATACCCTTCCGGCTTCAAGTGAGCCTTCTCAACCCAGGCAATCACCGCTGATCGCGTGGGTTCGGTCAACTCGAATTGCACCGAACGCTGTGTTTTATGTTGCACAATCATCACCCGGGGCAACACTTGACCACCGTGCATCACGTCGCGAACACGAAGGTTGACCAAGTCACAGCCGCGTAGTTTGCTGTCGATTGCGACATTGAACAACGCAAGATCGCGAACCGCATGCGCATTCTGGAGATAAATTCGTATTGCCCAAATGTCCTTCAGCTTCAGCGGTGGCTTTTGCCCAATTGGTTTGCCTCTGTTCCACGGCTCCCGCGTTTGCTTGGTTTCCATGTCAGACTCCAATTGGTTGATCGGAGTCTGATTTTGTGCTCATCGCGGAGCGCCGCTTTCCGCTAGTACGCAGGGCGGACGCGTGCAGTCGACCACAATATAGCGCCGTTCGAGACCGTCATTAAAATTGTCGAGGACTTGGCTATTTCCGCCCAACGCCCATAGACAGTATGACTTTCGCTGCGCACGGGGCTGACCGCCGCACGGAGATGAAACGCGGGTTAGCAACGAGTGCCAGAGCCGCAGGAGTATGGTCTAAGCCAATACTCAACGACGTGTTTCCAGCACGGAGATCGGCGGGTAGCAGCGGCGTATTGCTACACCGCCGCCTGCCACCAACTCGCCTCGCTGTCGGCGAGTCCCGAATACATCACAGGCGAAGCGCCGTGTGCCTTCAGTCACGCAGCGCCGCCTCAGCTAGGAACTCCACGAAGTCCAATACGAGACCGGAGCTTTCCCGCTCCCGCCAAAAGATATGCACGTTCAAATTCGGCAGCCCCTCGATCGGGACATAGATGATGCCATCGTGCCTCTCTCTCAACGCGTAATCGGCGCCGAGCATCAGCCCGCCACCATCCTTGACGATGCGCAGACCGATCTGCGCTTGCGTGGTCTCGTAAACGAAGTTTGGCACAACCTTGGCGCGTTGAAAGCTCGCCAGAACAGCATCGTAGAGCGGCTCGTTAACATTGCGGGAAAAGATGATCAGGTTTTCATCTACGAGATCTGTCAGATGAATAACCTTGACCTGAGCCAGCCGGTGAATGCGCGGCGCGGCCAATAGCCATCGCCCGCCGAGGACAAACCGGGTCGAAACCTTCGCCGTCTGATCTTCATTCGCCAACAGCACGCCCATGCCAATGTCAATCTGGTGGGTGATCAGGGCCTTGACTTGCTGCGTTGATACCATCTCCTTGCGGCTGATCTTGACGTTGGGATAGAGCTTCTGCAGTTCCGTCAACGCCGGCACGACAAAGGGCAGATCGGTGTATTCGACCATAGCGATCGCGATCCGCTGTTCGTTTTGAAACGCGGTGCGGCGCGTGACCTCCACCATCGTTTCCATCTGGGCCAAGACCTCGATCGCCTGCGCCTGAAAGACCTCGCCTGCGGCCGTCAGTACGACGCCTCTTCGATCACGGATCAGAAGCTGCACACCCAGAATGGCTTCCAACGCTGCGATCTGTTGGCTCAACGCTGGCTGCGTCACCGCGAGCTTTGCTGCCGCGCGTCCGAAATGCAATTCGTCGGCGACGCCGACAAAATAGCGCAGGTGCTTGAAGTCGATCGGGCTCATAAGTTTCTCTAATCACAGAGCCGGTGATAGTCGCTTGGACGGTGAGCGTGGGCAATCGTATTCTGTTTGCACGAGATGAACAACACTGCTGAGGAGCTAAATCGTGTCCAATTGGTTGGTAACTGGAATTTCCCGGGGCTTCGGAAAGCAATTGTCGGAAGAACTTTTGAAGAATGGACACCGTGTCGCTGGCACGACACGCAACGGCCTCAGCGATCTTCGTCACGCAAATCTGACCGTATTCAAGCTCGACGTGACGAACCCGGAGGATGTGCACGCAGCCGTCCTCGATATCATCGAGACCGTCGGACCAATCGATGTAGTAGTCAACAATGCCGGCTTCGGCATGGTCGGCGCGGTCGAGGAGGTCTCACCGGATGAAGCGCGACATGTGTTCGCGACGAACGTGTTTGGAACGCTGAACGTCATTCAGGCGGTTCTACCCTCCCTCAGAGAACAGCGTTCCGGCCTGATCATCAACTTCTCATCGGTTGGCGGCATGGCGGGTTCGGCCGGGTTCGGGATCTACAACGCGACCAAATTTGCCGTCGAAGGCATGTCCGAAGCTCTTGCTCTGGAGGTGAACCCTTTCGGCATTCGCGTGATGATCGTCGAGCCCGGCTACTTCCGCACCGAATTCCTGTCGTCGCAATCCATGTCCAAAGCGGAGCGCGTGATCGAGGACTACGCGTCGACCGCCGGCGTGACACGCGCGAACGTCGGAAGCCGCGATGGTAGCCAGTCCGGCGATCCGGCGAAGGCTGTGCAGGTGATCATCGCGGCGGCGGAATCCGAGTTCCCGCCATTGCGGCTGCCGCTGGGCGCCGATGCCTTTGCCAGGATTGATGAAAAGATCGCGAAAGTGCAATCCGACATGGCGGCGTGGCGCGAGCGGGCCACCGCAACCGCGTTCGAACCCTGAGGCTTTCCTGCCTTCTACCGCTTGAGAGCCGACATGCGTAGTCATCGTTGCAGGTGCAATCCCGCTCCTGCAACGCCCCGCTGCGCTCCAAATTCCCAAAAAGAAAAAACATGCCCTTCGTAAATGTGAAACTGGTCGATGGCGTCTTCACCAGCACCCAGAAACATGCGCTGGCAAAGGCCCTAACGGACGTCATGGTCAAGTTCGAGGGCTCCGAGGCGTTTCGCCAGGTGACCTGGGTCTTGATCGAGGAACTTCACACCGACGGCTGGCACATCGGCGGAGAGCCGTTCGCCGGACCTCCGTCCCTAATGGACACGCTGGGTCGGTCCAAGGACGTCTTCGAAATGATTGATGGGAGGCCGATGTCCAGGGACGAGTTCGCTACCGCCCTGCCGCCCGTCGATGCCTCCGAGCAGGCGGCCAAGCTCCACGCCCAGAAGTAGAGTCGGTTATGTTCGAACTAAACTTGCCTTCGAGGCAACACACCAGGAGCAATCAAATGCAATACATCGTCATAACCCGCCGGCGTAGCGAAAAATTTTCGGACTCCGAATACACCCCCGAGAGGCTCGCAGCCGAAACCGCTGCCGTTCGCAAGCTCTATGGCGAGGGCATCGTGCGCCACATTTGGCACCGTGGCGATGTGGGGGGTGCATGCCTCCTGCTCGAAGTCGAATCCGAAGACGGCGTGAAGTCTGCCCTGGACAGGCTGCCATTGTTTGGTTTGGGCATGCAAGAAGCCGTCTCTATTGTTCCACTGGCGCCCTACCGCGGCTTCGCGACCGAATAGCGCCTCTTCGGGCACCTGAACGGCGATGATCCCGCTCGCTCCCGAAGACATCGAACATCAAAGGAATGACAGGCTCATGCCCCAGATCGACAGACGCACCTTTACCATCGCGGCCGCCGCAATGGCCGCGGCAAGTCTCCTCCCGGCCGCGGCCCGATCCGCGACCGTGCCCATCGCCAAAAACGTAGTCCTGGTACATGGGCTGTTCGCCGACGGGTCATGCTGGTCAGATGTGATCGCACGATTGCAGGCCGCAGGCCTCAATGCCACAGCCGTGCAGAACCCTTTGACGACGCTACCGGAAGCGGTCGCCTCGGCACAGCGGTCGCCTCGGCACAGCGGGTGCTCGCCCGGCAGGACGGCCCCACGGTCCTGGTTGGCCATTCCTTCTCAGGGATGATCGTCACCGAGGCCGGCATGCATCCGAACGTTTCTGCTCTCGTCTATGTGGCGGCGCGAGCACCCGATGCGGGCGAAGATTATACGGCGTTGGCCAAGACGTTTCCGACACCGCCCGCCTCGGCGGGAATCGTCTTCGATGGCGACGAAGGACGCCTGTCCGAAGTTTCGTTCTTGCGTGATTTCGCGGGGGACCTGCCGGAAGCGAAGGCAAAGGTGCTCTATGCGGTCCAGGAGCCGTTCTACAGGGAGCTGCTCACGGGTAAGACCACGCAGGCGGCCTGGCGGTCGAAGCCGGGCTTTTATGCCGTCTCGACGGAAGATCGAACGATCAACCCCGATCTCGAACGCTTCATGGCCAAGCGCATGGGCGCCAAAACAATCGAAGTGAAGGCCAGCCATCTCTCGCTGATCTCCCATCCGCAGGAAATTGCGGAGCTCATCATGGCCGCTGCGGGACAACCCGTGAAGTAGCAACGGACAGGCGGGCGCGGTCCATTTAAGGGGAAGCCCGCCACATTCTCCATGTCTCGACGATCCTTCATCAATGGCAACGCGGCCCCAAGCTGTCGGTGAGGCTGTCGGCCTGGGTTTTGACAACCACCAAGAATAATGCTCATGTCCACCTCTGTTCCCTCCGCGCCCTCTCATTATGTCTTTGGCGAACTCCTTATCGACGGGCGCTGGCGTGCCGGCGCTGCAGGAACGATCTTCAAGGATCTCGATCCCTACACCGGCCGGACGCTCGTCGAAGTACCACAGGCGAATGTCGCGGATATTGACGCTGCCTATGCGAGCGCCAAACGGGCTCAGCGCCACTGGGCCAACACCTTGCCGGGACAGAGGGCCGAGGTTTGCGCAAAGCTGCCGCGGTCATGGACGTTCGTCACGTTGAGATCGTCGACTGGTTGATCCGGGAATCCGGCAGCGTTCGCATCAAAGCGGAGCTCGAATGGTCGGCGGTTCGCGCTATCATCCTCGAGGCGTCGACCCTGCCAACCCGCGAGTCGGGTCGCATCATGCCTGGCGATATTCCGGGCAAGGAGCACCGGATCTACCGCGTCCCGGTGGGCGTCGTCTCTGTCATCAGCCCCTGGAATTGGCCGATGCATCTGAGCAGCCGCGCCATGGCGCCCGCGCTGGCTCTCGGAAATGCCGTCGTCTTGAAGCCGGCCTCCGAGACGGTCGTCACCGGCGAGCTGCTTCTTGGGAAGATCTTCGAGGAAGCGGGTCTCCCGCCGGGTGTCCTGAACGTCGTCAGCGGTGACAATCATCTGATTGGCGACCCGTTCGTCCTGCATCCCGCATCACGGGTGATCTCGTTCACCGGCTCAACGCCGGTCGGACGACGCATTGCCGGATTAGCTGCCACCGGGAAAACACTCAAAAAGGCGCAGCTCGAATTGGGCGGCAACAATCCGCTTGTCATCCTCGACGATGCCGATCTTGAGCAGGCCGTGAACATCGCCACCTTCGGACGTTTTCTGCACCGGGGCGAGCTGTGTGTCAGCGTCAACCGCGTGATCGTCGATGATGCCCTTCACGATCGGTTCGTGGAGGCGTTCGTCGAGCGGGTGAAGGGCCTGAAATATGGCGATCCGAACCTCGCCGATACAGCTGTGGGCCCGATCATCAACCAACATCAGCTTGATGGTCTGAACACGATGATCGTCGACGCGCGCGCGGACGGCGCGACGGAGCGCGTTGGCGGCAAACCTGAGGGGCTCGTTCTTCCGCCACATGTCTTCACCAACGTGACGGAGCATGTGCGTCTCGGGCGAGACGAGATTTTTGGGCCTGTCGTACCCATCTCGCGCGCCAAGGATGAACCGGATGCGCTGCGTATGGCGAACGATACCGAATTCGGTTTGTCGAGCGCCGTGTTGACACGCAACATCGATCACGGCGTACGGTTCGCACATCAACTCGAGGCCGGTATGACCCACGTCAACGACCTTCCCGCGGTGGATCTCGCAAACATGCCGTTTGGCGGCGAGAAGAACTTCGGTCTCGGCCGGTTTGGCGCCAATGGAATGTTCGAGGACTTCACGACCGAGCACTGGATCTCGGTGCAACACGGCGCGCGTCAGTTTCCTTTCTGACCAAGGCCATTTTTCGAAACACGTCACCGCCAGTCAACAGCTCCTAGCCTCGCCAGTTCAGATCAGGGAAAGCGCATCACGAAAGCAATTGGTTACTACCAAAACCTGCCTATCGATGATCCGCAGTCGCGGGTCGACCTGGACATCCACATACCTACGCAAGGGCAATCAACAGGCCGGACCTATGCCGAGTACCACATCGTCGATGAACGCATTGTCGGCATGAAACCCAGGCCATCACCGCCGAAGAGGCGGCGGCTCTCCCTCTCATGTCGACGCAAAGCGAGCGCAATAAATTTGATTCATGAGGATCGCTGAACAGCAATAGGATCCCAACGCAGTACGTGCTCATCCGCCTCGGGTGACAGTGACGTATCCATAACTCAAACGAATTTTTCTCAAACTCAAATTAAGGATCAAATCATGAAACTTCCACAACTCGTTGTGAGCAGCGGCCTTGCGATCGCTGTTGCGGCTTTCGCTTATACGCCGGCATTTGCGGCGAACTCGACGACTGGCGCGTCGGACAGTACCGCAGCGACTAGCGTGCAAGCAGCCCCGACGAAGAAGTCGGTTCGCGCAGCCAACCGTGCATTTTCCAAGACCGTTCAGAAAGCCATTTTCAAAACCAAGGGTCTCGAGCACACGACAATCTCCGTCTTCGGCAATGCAAAGACGGGGCACGTAACGCTGGCCGGTCAGATCATGAGCGAGGATCAGGATGGCCTGGCTGTCGATGCGGCGAAGCAGGTGCAGGGCGTCACGTCGGTTAGCAGTAAGTTGACGCTGCGCGAGCAAGGCGGAAGCTAAGCGGTGGGCGCGGCACGCCGGCCGTATTCGGCCGTCGCGCCATTGAAGTGGCTCTGGCTGTATTTGCACTATGTCCACGCAGACCACTGGAGGTGGATTGATGATCGTACTTTTCGAAGACGATATCGTGGTGCGCGCGCTGCTGAACGTCCTCGATCCGTCCACCAAGCAACTCGATGCATGCGCGATGAATTCTTCCCTGAACCACAAGAAGCACCACGTCGGCACGGGCTCGCCTGCGGCCGACGATCTTTGCCGCACGGTCGGACCGCCCGCCCGCCCGCATCGTGGTCGTGGAGCGCTTGTCGTCCTTCACGATCAGCGTTTCGTGGAGCGACCCGTGTTCGGGCCGGTACACGGAGCAGATCTGGTGCAGCGGCCTTGCCCGCATTGCGGCCGTCTGCGCACTGACGGGCCGCGCCATCAATCGCGCCGACCGGGTGTTTCGTCCCCGTGCGCGTAAGATACGTTTGCCTCGGAATCGGCATCAGATGATCCTGGCCGCCACCGTCGGACATCGCACCGACCTGGCGATTGCGGGCACATGACACAGCCAGTTCGTGCCGCTTAGGGTTTGCGCGGTAGGGGATGCTTCGTCGAGTGTGACAAGAGCATCGTCATTCATCGCGAGCCTCCGATGCGAGTACAGCAACGCCGTCGGCTGCCCGCACGCCTTGTCCAGCCGGCAGCACGAAGATCGGATTGATTTCTGCTTCGACGACACGCCCGCCAAGCCGTACCGCCATTCGCGCGAACGCGACGATCGCAGTTACGAGTGCATCAACATCAGCGTGCGGCCGTCCACGAAACCCGTCGAGCAGCCGCCAGGTTTTCAGGTCGTGGATCATTTCGAGCGCGTCTACGCGCGACAGCGGCGCTTCGGTGGAGAGGAGACGCATTGTCGTATCCTTGAACAACTCCGCGGTGACGCCGCCCATGCCGAGCAGCAATACTGTGCCGAGTGGATCACGATGAAGGCCGAGAATCAGTTCTGTACCACCAGTCACCATTTCCTGCACGAGAAATGCATTCGCGGATATGCCAGTCGCGGTTTCGACGTCGTCGCGCATGCGGTTCAGGCGCGCCCCGATGCTGTCGGCAGTGACGCCCACCGCTACGCCGCCGACATCGCTCTTGTGCGTGATCTCGTTCGACAGCAGCTTGAGCACGACCTTGTCACCCAGATCGCGAGCGGCGCTCTCCGCTGCATGTGCGCACGTGACGACACGCTCGCGCACCGCTGTCACGCCGAAAAGGGAAAAAAGCGCTTTCGCCTGCGCTTCGTTGAGTGATCCGACCGGTAGATCGCTCAGGTCGACTTCTGATTCAAGGGACCTTTCGTCCGAACTCACAGCGCGTCGAATGTATTCGCCATGCCGCCACATCGCCGCGAGTGCGCTCGTCACGCTTTCAGGCGAAGCAAACGCCGGCACTGCCTGCTCGTTCAGCAAGCGCGTGATCTCTGGCGCGTGAGGGCTCACAAATGCCATCACGGGTTTGTCGCTGCCGGGCAGCGAATCGCGGATCGCGTCAGCCATCAGGTCAGGCATTGCGAGGCCCGATGATCCAACGATAACCACGACCGCGTCGTAAGTCGGACTTTCGAGCAGCGCGCCGATCGCGCCACGCAGAAGAGCGGGTTGCAGGCCCGCGAGCGTCACATCGATCGGGTTGCGATCGAGCACCGCGTGATCGCCTGTCTGGAGTGCGCGCAGTTTTGCAGCCGTCGCCTCGTCAGGAGGCGGGGTCTCGAAGTTCGCCATGCCGAGGCTATCTGTGACGAGCGTGCCTGCGCCGCCAGTCGAGGTTAAAATCGCCACCCGTCGCCCGGAGAGCTTACGACGCGTAGCGAGCGCATGAGGAATGTCGAGCAAATCGGAAAACGTCTGTGCACGAATGACGCCGATCTGGCTGAAAAGCGCGTCGTACACGCGGTCGGAGCCGGCCAGCGCGCCCGTATGCGAGACCGCCGAGCGTGCGCCGGATTCCGAGCGGCCGATCTTGAAGACGACGACCGGCTTACCTGCGGCCGCCGCCCGTAACGCCGCGCGGCGGAACCGGTCCGGATGACGCAACCCCTCCATGTAGAGCGCGATAACGGAAGTCGAATCATCGTCAACCAGATAATCGACAAAGTCCGCCATGTCGAGATCTGCTTCATTGCTCGTCGACACCAGCTTTGACAAGCCAATGCCGCGTGCTGCCGCCCGCGACAACAGCGAGCCGAGAATCCCGCCGCTTTGCGACACCACGCCGATCCCGCCGACTGTGAAAACGTCGGTCTCCAGCGCCCCGCTTGCTGACAGCGTGATGCGATCGGTGAGGTTGACGAGCCCGATCGTATTCGGGCCGAGCAGGCGCATGGACCCTGCTGCCTCGACCAATTGCACCTGACGCTTCGCGCCTTCCTCGCCAATTTCTGCATAGCCACTCGCCAGCACGATTGCAGCGCTCGTCCCGCGGCTCGCCAGATCCCGCACCGCAACGTGGGCGCGCTCGGCGCCGAGCAGCACGATACCAACATCGGGCGCGTGCGGCAGCGACGCTACATCGGCATAGCAGGGCAGGCCATCGATCGAGTCGTAACGCGGGTTGACAGGGTAGATGTCGCCATCGAAGCCGTGCTTCCTGAGGTAAGCCACCGGGCGGCCTGAAGTCTTGGCTGCGTCCGCCGATGCGCCGACTACGGCTACGCTCGCCGGGCGCATCAATTTTGAAATTGCGTTCATGTCGATCTCCTTCGTGCTCAGTTGGTTTTGTTCAGGAATGCGAGCACCGAGTCGCGATGTTCACTGCTTGTGTAGCAGACGGCCTGTGCCTGGCTGCCTTGTGCAAACACCTGATGCGCTGACAGTTCGTAGCTCTGGTTGAGGATGCTCTTGCCGAGCGCAAGCGCCGTGGCCGAACCCTGGCTCAATTCGGCGGCCCAGGCGTGGGCGTCAGCGATAAGCGAATCCGACTCGCTCAGGCGATCCGCGATGCCGATTTCCAGCGCTTCCTTCGCATCTACCTTGCGCCCGCTGAAAATCAGTTCCTTCGCCCGCGCGAGGCCGACCCGTCGCGGCAAAAAGTACATGCCGCCTCCGTCGGGAATCAGCCCGCGTTTGATATAGCTCCACGCGAAGCTCGCTTCCTGTGACGCGAGGATAAAGTCGCAGGACAGCGCCATATCGGCACCGAGGCCCGCCGCTGCGCCGTTGACTGCGGCGATCGTCGGTTTGGGCATCGAGTAAAGCAGATTGACTGTGTAATGCACTAGTTGCTGACGGGACCAGCCATTGAACGCTACCTCGCCCGCGGGCGCTTCCATCCGTTGCGCCATACCGCTGACGTCGCCGCCAGCGCAGAATGCCTTGCCGTTGCCAGTCAACACCACGGCGCGTACGTCACGGTCGCGCGACACGGTCTCCAGCGCCGCGATCAATTCGGCACGCATTTCGTCGGTGATGGCGTTACGCTTTTCAGGACGATTCAGCGCAATCGTGGCGATCTGCGAGTCGAAAGTGACTTGAATGGTGGAGGTGCTCATGCGTGTCTCGCTGGTTGAATTGGAGTCGACTGACAAGGTCAATCTGCCAATGCAGCTTAGCCCTGCAGGCCGCACAAGACACCCCGTCAATTCCACTCTGTGGAACTGGGCATGCTTCATCCGAGGGCTTGAGCAATTCCACTGGATGGAATTGGCAGATTGTCATCGAGCGGTCGGCGCCGATAATGGGTTCCAACGCAGGACACTTGCCATGACGATCCTGCGGCCTATACAAGCCCGGAGACATGATGCACGCAGCCCGTTCAAATCCAATCGACGTCAGCGCCGTCGTGCAACCGCAGACAGAGGCCGTCTACCGGAAAGTCACTTGGCGGCTGCTGCCGTTCCTCTTCATTTGTTACGTCTTCGCTTATCTGGATCGCGCCAATATCGGCTTTGCGCACCTGCAGTTCTCGCGTGAAATCGGTCTTTCCGATGCGGCGTTCGGTCTGGGTGTCGGACTCTTCTATGTGGGCTACATGCTCTTCGAGGTGCCGAGCAACCTGTGGCTTGCGCGAGTCGGCGTAAGAAAGACGCTGATGCGCATCATGGCGCTATGGGGCATCGTTTCGGCGGCCACCGCGTTCGTGCAGACGCCCACGCAGTTCTACATCGCGCGCGTGTTGCTCGGCGCAGCAGAAGCAGGATTCTTTCCGGGCGTGATTCTCTACTTCACCTACTGGTTTCCGGCCGCACGCCGGGCGCGCGTCACGTCACTCTTCATGACGGCGATCTGCGTATCGGGCATCATCAGTGGACCGCTGTCGGGATGGATTCTCAACAACATGTCGGGCTTTCTCGACTACAAGGGGTGGCAGTGGCTGTTCCTTCTCGAAGGTTTTCCGTCGGTGGTCGCCGGTGTTTTCGCGTATGTCTATCTGACGGACCGCCCCGAGCAGGCGACATGGCTTTCGGGCGACGAAAAGGCCCTTTTGCTGGGGGAGCTTAGCCGCGACGCGCAAACGAAGGCCGCACGTGCGCATGGGTCGATCTGGGTCGCGTTAAAGGAGCCAAAGTTCTATTTCCTGACGTTTGCGTATTTCAGCGTGCCGTGGGCGAGCATCGTCGTGCATATCTGGGCTCCAAGCGTGATCCAGAAAAGCGGCGTATCGAACTACTGGCACATTGGGCTTCTGTCGGCGATTCCGTATGTGGTTGGCGCCGTTGCGATGTATCTGCTCGGCCGGAACTCGGATCGTATGCTGGAGCGGCGCTGGCACTTCATGGCAAGCGCATTGATGGCCGCGCTGGGCGTCGCGCTTCTGCCTGCGGCGGCGAATCACGCAGGCATTCTGGTGGCACTGCTTTGCGTCGCGACGGCCGGTTATCTGGGCATGCTGTCGCTGTTCTGGACGATCCCGCCCGCTTACCTGTCCAGCACGGTCGCAGCAAGCGGCATCGGCCTCATTAGCAGCCTCGGCCAGTTTGGTGGCATCTCGGCGCCATCGGTGATCGGTTATGCATCGACGCACTTTGGCAGCAGCGCCACGGGTCTCTACGCGGTCGCCGTCGTGTCCATTCTCGGTGGCCTTGCAGTGGTGCTGGGTATCCCAGCGCGCGCGATCAGTGAACGCCGTGAATGAAAGAGACGCTCGCAGTTCTTAGCCTTCTAGGCGCACGCATTCGGCTGTGATTTCGTCGCGCAGACGCAGCAGGGGTGCTGCTAGTTCGCTCACAACGCTGTCTTTCGACGCCGTCGTGCGGACGCTGAAGTTGAGGACCAGCAAGCGATGTCCGGGAATGGCGAGCGGTGTCGCGAGTGCAATCACTTCTGGCTGCCAGCTTGCGACACAAAAGCCGTTTCGGTGCACATCATCCACGGCTTCAGTGATTTCTCGCGCGAGACGCCCCCAGCCGCTACGTCCGCGCCGCGCGAACGCGTCCATCAGACGGGTGAATTCGGCCTCCGGCTGCGTCGCGAGATATGCCCGGCCGAGCGACGTCAGTTCCATCGGTACGCGTTGTCCCGATACGATCGTACGCAATGACGCACGTTGGTTGTAGCGAATGGACTCGAGGTAGACCATCTCCTCTCTGTCGGCGCCCGCGATTCCGACATTGATACGCATCCTCTGGGCCGTGTCCCGGATCAGTAGCCCGGCGGCCTTTAGTACGGTGGATCCGCTGCGCAGCGCCTGTGCGAGACTGAGGACGGGTAGCCCGAGCCTATACGCCCGGCGCGCCGAATCGTGCTCCAGATAGCCTGCTTCCACGAGCGTTCGCGTGAGGCGGCTCACTGTCGCCTTCGGCAAACCAGTGCGTTCCGCGAGATCTCCGTTGCCGAGAAGCGTCGCACCAGGACCGAACGCGCGCAGCAGTTCGAGCCCGCGTTCGAGCGATCGATTCGACGGGGTAGCGTTCGATTCCGGTTGTTGATTCTTGTGGTTCGCCATAGACAGTAGGTTTGCCGTGCATAACGTAAAAAGGTCGACTATCGACGCAGCAGATGGTACCCCTCTTGGATTTCATGTAGATACCGGTTTGCAACCAGTAGGGGTAGGGAGCTAAGCCGCTTCGATGGTGCGTCTGAGTCGCCGAGGCATCGGGTGAACTGCGCCGTTAGGGAGTTGGTCGCCGCAGTCAAATTTTCTAGACTTGGCTGGACTGTCGACTTCTGACCTCTGAGATCCTTGGCGATACTCTCCGGCACAGTGAAAGTCACCAGACGTTCATTTCCAGCCGGCGGCTTTCGATGGCTGCTCGAACGTGATCAGCCGTTATACGAACGCCCGCCTCGAGTCGCAAGTACGCAGGCGCGTGTGGTGAAACCTGACATTCGCGGCTATCGATGTGCGAATGTCAGGAAAGCGACCTGTAGCCGCCTCACCAACGTCAATGCCCGCATGTCGGCAAAGGCCGATGACCTGCCGGACAGACCAGAAAAGCGAGCGGCCGCAGTACCTCGCAAGCGGTCATCGCAAGCGTTCGGCGGCGACCGACCGTTGAGGGTCGCGGAGTGCCATTCGTTCCGCTCGACAGCCGTCATTCAAAAGCACTCATGTCTTTTGATGCAGAGGAGAGCACGCGCACGGTGCGGAGGCTTAATCACCCGTCACGGATACATTGCGTAGCGAGTGAGGTGGGCAGCGTCGCCGACCCGTTGGGCGGTAGAGCGACAACCACCACGCAACCGCGTTCCTAGTCCATATCCGTCGACGACGACCTCAATATTGGTCCAATTGGCCTCCTTATATTTGTACCAGTATTCGGCGGCAGCCCTGAACGTTTTGATTTGGACCAGCGCGTCGCGCTGTTTGTCGTCTCGCCGCTTTTTGCGGGGATCGATGCCATTTGCGACCAAGGCTCGGTATTCTGCCGCTCGCTCCCGAGCTTGCTGTAGCGAAACCGCGGGATAAGTGTCTAGGGCTCGGCGGAGTAGGTGAAACGCAGCATGGCTACCTTACCAAGGAGGAGCAAAGCAAGCTGGGCGGAATCTAGCCTTCGAGTTGGCGAGCGACTGATTGCCTGGTCCGATGCGGGTTCCGGCTGCTCAGAACGTCTAAAGAGCAAGAGGTACGTGAAGTGACGCGCGAGGCGATGGGTTCCACAGTCGAGACGGGGAGGTGCAGTACGTCCTGACACCGGCCGGCACCGCCGCGCTGAACCCGCGCGCACTGCAACGACAGCCTCGCGGCGGCATATGGCGCACCCGTCAGCCGGGTGCCGCCGAGATTTCTTGACCGAAGCCGATAGCTAATCCCCGGGTTGTTCCTGCTGCGTAGGTTCTTTGGGCCACGCAGCAGTCTTTTTATCGCATGGCCCACGCGCGGTCCATAAACAGGACGTGGTGGAACCTTGAAGGACAGATGGACGTGGAACAGGTTTACAGCAGCGAGTCGACAGGCACATTTCAGGCGCGGGGCGGCGAAGCTGTTCCGTCGGTAGCCGGGAACCACGCCGGGGCCGTCATCAATCTAGGTGAAATCGGACGCTTCCTTGGCTTGCTCGCATCGCTCACATGCACGTTGGCGATCAGTCGGCGTCCGTCATATGTTGCGCTGCTGGGCGCGGTGTTACTTGGACTCGAGGGTGGCAGTCTGAGTGCGGACGCCGTCACGATGGACGAGGCGCCGCAGGCGTGGGTTGTCTATGCGCAGCGCGTATCGCAGCAATTCGAGAAGGCGCTGGAGGGAAAGAGCGAGGCCGCGCAGCGCTTTCATGCGAACTTTGAGCAGGGCGCGTCTGGCGTCACGCCTGATGCGCCGCCGGTCCTGCGCGTGAAGGTGTGGTTCGATTCGAAGGGCCAGGTACGCCGCGTCGAGTTCGACTCGCTGGGTGATGACGGGGCGGATGCGGCGTTGCGCCAGGTGCTGCTCACCCAGGTGCTGGGCCTGTCGCCACGCGACATGAAGCAGCCGGTCATTGTGCGTCTGAGCCTCGCGGCTCAGCTCTGAGAGGCACACGATGCTGCGTGTGCTGGCTTTACGTATGCGAAGTCCGCAAGGCGTCTGTGGTGAGCGCGTTGAGCAAGATCCGCATCGCACAGATCTATATCGCGACGCCGCCGGGCGCCGATGCGGCGACGATCAACGGGGATGCGCCGAAGAGAGCGCTGGCCGCGGCGCGTCAGGGCTTCGGGGTGAAGATGTCCTCGAGTTCGAGCGCTTCGTTGCGCGTGATCGCGGGGCCCGGATACCCTGACCGCGATGAGGGACAGGGCGGCATGAGTTATGCGTGGACATCCAAGGTAGCGGGAGGAGGCGATGAGCGGATATCAATGGCTAATGGCGGAGCGGGCCGAAGGGCTGCTTGCAAAAGGCCTGATTGCAAGCAGCCCCGTGGCAGTGGGCGTGGCGCTGTGCGCGTTGCTGTGTGTGGTGCAGCCGGGCCTTGCCTGCGCGCAGGCCACGCCGGTTGCGCCGGGCGATGCTGCATCGGCTTCAGGGCCGGCCTCGGGGTTTGCCTTGACGTCCACTTCCTCGGCCGGGTCGAAACCGGTGTGCGTCGATGCG
>NZ_AEJF01000115.1 GCF_001028175.1 Caballeronia mineralivorans PML1(12) | reverse complement strand
GAACGCGCAACTGGCGCCGACGGCGATCGCGGGCGGCGCCGCGTCGCAGACGGCGGCCGAGGCGTTGGCGACCGGTCCGTCAAACCGTGTCGGGACCTTCAATTATTCGGCGGAAAGCAACCGCTTCGGCTCGAACTGGGGCAGGTCGGTGACTCCACAGCGGCCGCCGCCGCTGGTGGTGACGCCGGTACGGTGAATGAGCTGGCTGGATGGTCAGAAATGTGACGCGGTGACGGACAGCCTCCACTGGCAGGCGGGATTGTGCTCGATGGCCGGTTTACCGCCGATGAATTGCGCGCGATCTTGATCTTTGCATGTTTTCTCGGGACGACACGGGTGGTGACACACGCGTGTGTGATCGTGCGCAGTTTGGTGGCAGGGACGTTAGAGCATGACAAAGGTTGTAGCAGATCACGGGCAGTATGTGCTGGGTTGCGAGGCGGTGCCGATGTCCGATGGGCGGTTCAGCGCGATGGTGGCGATTACACGGGCGAAGAACGGGGTGGTCGTGATGAGCCGGCGGTTTCCGGATCCGCAGCGCTTCGAGGATGCGGCGGACGCAGTGGCCCATGCGAAGGCATGGGCGGTCGACTGGCTCGAACAACATGGCACTGCGGGAAGGTGATGGACCCGTCCGGCACCGACGGGCAAGGAGAACTGAAGGCGATATGACGGAAAGGACGTGGGGTATCGGATCGGGCATCAGGGGAGTGGTATGCCGCGCTGCAACTGTCAGTCTGGTCGCCGTGGTGGCAGGGTATGGGCTCGTTCTGCCTGCCATTGCGCAGGAGACGACGCCGGCCGATGCGGCGCAGTTCGCGACACCCCAGTTCACGGTGCCGAACTTCGCGATGCTGGTCAGACGCTATGGCCCGGCGGTGGTGAGCATCAGCGTGACGCGCGAAGTCACGCAGACGGGTATCCAACTGCCGTCCGGCATCGCACCGGGCAATCCGCTCGCGCCGTAATCGGCAACCGCGAGGAAGTGAGCCTGGGGTCGGGCTTCATCGTCAGCGCCGAGGGCATCATCCTGACCAACCGGCATGTGGTCGGCGATGCGAGTGTGGTCGACGTGAAGTTCACGGATAAACGCGAATTCAGGGGCAAGGTGATCGGCAGCGATGTGCTGTCCGACGTTGCTGTCATCAGGATTGACGCGCCGATCAATCCGGGCAATTCGGGTGGGCCGCTCTTTGATATGAACGGCCAGGTGATCGCGATCAACTCGATGACTCATTCGAAGACGGGGGGCTATCAAGGGCTGTCGTCCGCAATCCCGGCCGGAGGGCCGACGTGAAACACACGAAAGCACCTGTTCGCCATGGGTTGATGGCACTCGCTGCTCTTCTCGCCTTCGCGCTGCATTCGCGCAGGCTGCTTCGTCAGGCATTCCTTGCGGCCTGCATGGGCTGCATGGGCGCTTTCTCTATGAGCGTGGTGGCGCAGACGACGCGCGAGCCGGCGATGATCGCATCGTCGATGAGGATCGATGCGTTCGCTTTGGAGGCGAATGCCACGGGCTTTTTCGTGAACGACAGCGGGGATGTGCTGACCGCACGTCATGTGGTTGAGGCGTGCCGGTCGCTTTTCGTGATCAAGGACGCGCGGGTCGCGCGAGCAAGTGTGAAAGCCGTGAGCGCGGACCGGGATCTGGCGGTGATTACCAGCACGATCAGGCCGCTGTTGGCGGCGAGCTTTGCGAAGACGGAGAAAGTGAGTGCGGCACAACCGGTGTTCGTGGCCGGTTACGAAGTGCTGCGACATATGCCGGATCGCGCGACGACGATGTACAACGCGTTCACGCGCAGCCAAGCGCCAGGCAGCAGCGGATCGGATGAACTCACGCTAATGTCGTCCGCGACCAACGGAGCGAGCGGCAGTCCGGTGCTAAACCAGGCGGGACTGGTCGTTGGCGTGGTTACGGATCGCGCTGAGGCGTCGGGAGGCGATGCACGCGCATTCGCGACGCGCACGGATGCAGCGAGCTACGTGATTGCCGTGCGCAACGATCCGATCAGGACTTTCCTCAGGGCAAGCCGTGTGCCGTTCAACGAAACGGATGCGCCCGAGCTCGAGCCGATGCAGGCGCATGCGCCACGCGCGGCGACGCTGGAAGCTGGCGTATTGTGCGGTGGCTGACTCGCATCGAATCGTCCAGAGTTCCTTACCGCGACAAAACCAGCGGATGCGCATGATGACCTGATCGTTCAGCGCAGATCCGGATCCTCGAAGGCGAACCACGCATGTAGCACACTGGCATGCGCGAAGGACAGCACGCCGAAGCCTGCGGTCACGACTCCGCCCCACACCGTCACGGTCGCCGGACTGGCAGAGCCCGTGGCGCCCAGCAGTTCCACAATGATTTGCAAGATACCCGTGCTGCACACTAGCAGCAGGAACAGCGCGCAGCCTGTGAGCATGCTCACGCGGAAGTAGTGCATGGCCAGGCGGGTGCGCCGGATGAAGGGCTGGCGGTGATGGCGCTGGTTGGTCGTTATGATCGCCACCGCGTTGGTGAACGCGACGATAGCCATGGCCGACGCCCAGAATATCGGTTTGTCGCTGTGCATATTGATCATCAGCAGGATGCCGATTACGCAGAACGGCGGCGCGAGCAATGTGGCGGTAACCCATGACAGCAACTGCCACGCCTGCCAGGGCGCGCGCCACTGCAGGGGCGTTACGGCGAGGCCATCGCGATACGAGCCGTTGTAACCACCGGCCGCAGATGTGGCGCGACGTGGGGATTTCGAATGGCCTGTCAGTCGCCCGTTCAGCCACCGGAGCAGCATGGTGCCCTTTGACATGGAATTCCTCGTTTCCGTTGGTGCCTGGCTGGCTTCGGTAGTGCGCTCAGATGATGATTTGCGAAACATCGCAATTTAGGATCGTCGATGGATCTGCGCGCAAAATGTGACGTCCATGTTAACAAGACGAACGGCAAGGCTAAATACCGCATTTTTTCGGCGAAGTGGGGTGTCGCAGATGCGTGGGCGTTCAACGTTTTCGTCGACGATGCAGATCGCTGCCCGCGGCATACATCGAGATGTACCCACCATCGGTCAATAAACGTTCATCGTATTCCCGCGCCAAAAGACTATCGTATTGTGGCGAAAGTCGTGGCGGAGGCTTCCCTCGACATGTCTGGAGCCGGCGTTGTGCCTTAGGTTCTGGGTCCAGGCTTTTATTTTAAATAGAACTACTTCAAGTCCGGAGAGGTGTGAGGCCATGTCATTTCCAAATCGCCCCATTGCATTCGTTCTGACCGCGTCCAACCACGGCAGCATGATCGTGAACCGCAATGACTATCATCTCGTTGACGGAACAAACGGCTATGGCGTCGGGTACCAGATACTGAGTAACTCGTGCTTTGATGAGAGCGAGATTCGCTTCGCATTGATGCTGCTGGACTGCCGTCGAAAACATTTTGGTGATGGCGTAGTCGCCATAGACGGAGGGGCGAACATTGGAGTGCATTCGATCGAATGGGCACGTCACATGTATGGCTGGGGGGCAGTTCTGGGTTTTGAGGCACAGGAGATCGTCTATTACGCCCTGGCCGGAAATGTCGCTGTGAACAACTGTCTGAACGCACGTGTGAAGCTGGCGGCGCTCGGCGAGGTATGCGGCGAGCTGATTGTGCCGCAGCCGGATTACTTCACGCCTTCGAGTTACGGCAGTCTGGAATTGCGCGGCCACGATCGCAACGAATTCATTGGGCAGCGGGTTTCGTACGATGCCGCTTCGGGCAACAAGGTCCCCATGGTCAATCTGGACTCCCTTGGACTCGAACGCCTGGATCTGGTCAAGCTCGATGTGGAAGGCATGGAGCTCGAGGCATTACGCGGCGGCCGCTCTGTGTTGAGCGAGCAGCACCCTGCCATGATCATCGAAGTCATCAAGTCTGATCGCGTCGCGATTGAGGCGTTTCTGACTGCGCTCGACTATCGTATTTTTCCCGCCGGGTTAAATATCCTTGCTCTGCATTCAACGGATCCCACCCTTCAACAGGTCAGCTACCAGAATGGCATGACGATGTTGCACGTCTGATGGGCCACGCAGGAGTTTGGAGCGGCAAGATGGTGCCTACAATCCGACACGCATTCGCCATATGAATGGGATATGGTCAGCCCCGAATGTTATCAATCCCTGTCCATACAGTGGGTAGCGCGCGGCACAGGATCCCGAGGTGGCGATATCCCGGAACCACAGGCTGGTTCCGATCGATGTGCGGCGCGAAGATTCGTAACAGAAACGAATCGAGGCCGAATGGAGCATGGCAAACGAGCGATGCATACGAGACAGAAGGCCAGGTTGTTCCGTGCGCCGCGCTCTGGACGGCGTCGCGGCTACGCGAGCGGCTTTACCCTGATCGAGGTATTGGTTGCGCTTGCTATCGTCGCCATTGCATTAGGAGCAGTGTTGCGCGCGATCGGTTCCCTGGCGTCGGACACCGACGCGGCTCGCGCGCGTCTGCTCGCACTGTGGAGCGCGGATAACGCGCTGAGTGCGATACGCATTTCGGCGACATGGCCGGACGTGGGCCAAAGCACCTTTGCCTGTCCGCAGGGGCAGTACCGCTTCGTGTGCCGAATGAGCGTGAAGGCACTGGCGAGTCCTTTGGTCCGCCAGGTGTCAGTGACTGTGTCCCCTTCGGCTGCGAGCCGGGCGGTGCTCGCGGAGGTCATCACGGTGGTGCAGAATGAAGCAAGACTCTAACGCCCGGTCCGGTGCCCGCGCGGCCGGCTTTACGCTGATCGAGATGCTCGTCGCGATTACGCTGCTCGCGGTGATTGCGCTCCTGTCCTGGCGCGGTCTTGACGCGACCATACGCGGACGCGACGACATCGTCGCGAGTCTGACCCAGACGCGCATGCTGGGCCGGTACTTTTCGCAACTGCAATACGACATGCTCAACCTCGTGACACCCGACGAGGTGAGCGGACCGCCGCTGCGCATCCTGCCCAACGAACTGGTGCTGGTCAGGCACCTGGCTGTCGGCACTGGTCCGACCTGGCTGCAGATAGTGCGCTATCAGCTCAAGGGGCGCAGGCTCATGCGCAGTGCATCGCAGCCACTGTCGACGCTTTCCCAGTTGTCCGACGCGTTGCATCACATGGACGATTTTGCGAGTGTGGTAGCGAATGACGATGTGCGCTCGATGGGCCTTTCGGTGTGGGTGGCGCCGGGAGGCTGGACATCGAATCAGGCCGTAGTCGCCGATGCTTATGCGCGGTTCCTGGCGGAGCACGGCATAAGCAATGTCACCTCGCTTGGGATGCCGCTGCCGCGTGGCATCCGGTTCTCTTTGAGAACCGGCACACCCCCTGGCGATTTTGAACGGATGATTCCAATTGGCCAGTGACCTGGGGAGTCGGCGCGCGGCACCTGGAGCCCGTGACTGTGGGTCTCATCAGTCACTAAATAGCGTCTCCATGGGGCTATCTTGAAGAATTCCCGGGCCGTACGTGCGGCCGGGGCACGACCTGCTTAAACAACCGGTGGCGATTCTGTGCCGGCGCCTTTGCCGGTACGTGAGCCGGCAAAATGGTCCGTAACATTAGTCATACGCTTGTTACCCCTGGTCCGCTAGTCTTACAGCGCAGATCAGCAGGGCGACGGAATGCCCGGGCGGGTCTGTGCCAGCAGTTTTCGCAACAGGACCAGGAGGCGGGCATGGATGTCGGGCACCCGGACAGTACGCGCGCAGGCGCGGCTGCGATCGCAGACTCAGGAAGGCGGCCAGCGAAGGCCAATCTTTCGCGTGCAAAGGACTGGCATGGGGCGGGGCGTTTCGACGACGCAGCACGGGAGTACGAAGCGGTGCTGGCCGAGCGGCCGGATGATGCCGAAGCGTCGCGGTTCTACGGCATCCTCAAATTCCAGCGTGGGGACCTGGCTGAGGCGGAAGCGCTCTTGCGGCGCGCGGTATCACTTGCACCTGACGCCGAGTCGCTGTCGGATCTGGGGGAGATTCTGGCTGCGAACGGCAGCGGTGACCTCGCGCTGGAACAGTTCGATGCCGCGCTGCGACTGGACCCGAATTACGCGAGTACGCTGGTTCGTCAGGGCAACGCGCTGACTGGGATGCGCAGATACGAAGCGGCGCTCGCTGCGTATGACCAAGCACTTAAGGTATCTCCGCTGCTGGCCGATGCGCTCTGTAACCGGGGTACTGCATTGCGCGCCCTGGGACGACAGCAGGAGGCGCGGGAAACCTATGAGCGCGCGCTGACCGTCAATCCCCGCTCATTTGAATCGTATTACAACCTTGGGAACGTACTGCGCGATCTGCAACGGTATGCGGAAGCGCTGCAGAACTATGAGCGTGCGCTTGCCATCGTGCCGAACCAGCCAGAGATCCTGTCGGTTCGGGGTCGCACGCTCATTGATCTGGGACGTCCGAAGGAAGCGCTCGCGAGCTTTAACGAAGCTATCGCCACGAAGCCGGATCACGTGGAGGCGGTCTACAACAGCGCGGTGGCGCTTGAACGGCTTGGGCGAGGCGAAGAAGCTATACAGCGCTGCGATCGCGTGCTGGCGCTGGAGCCGGGTCATGCGAAGGCGTATGCCACCCGGGGAAATGCGCTGCTTCATCAGGATCGTCACGAAGATGCGCTGGCCGATTACACGCGCTCGCTGGAGCTTGAACCCGGCGCCGCGGACGTGCTGTGCAATCAGGGAACCACATTGCGTCAGCTTAAGCGCCACGAGGCAGCGTTGCAGAGCTATGACGCAGCGCTCGCGGCAAGCGCTGATTTTCCGGAGGCGTGGTGCAATCGGGGGAGCGTGCTGCAGGACATGCATCGTTACGGGGACGCGCTGGTTGCGTTCGACCGGGCGCTCGCCATCAACCCGAAGTACGCTCTGGCGTGGTTCAATCGAGGCAACGCACTCTTCGATACGCTCAGATTCGATGAAGCGCTTCAAGCCTATGACCAGGCTATCGACACCGATCCGAATTACGTCGATGCGCATTTTGCGCAGGGTTTCATCCATCTGCATCGAGGTGACTTCGCTCGCGGATGGCCGAAATATGAATGGCGTCTGCGTGATCCGAAGTCCGAACACAGCAGACGGTACTTCGCACAACCTAGATGGTCCGGCGAAGAATCGCTCGATGGGCGCACGATCCTGATTTACGCAGAGCAGGGCTTTGGCGATACGGTGCAGTTCTGCCGGTATGTGCAACGCCTGCTCGATTTGGGCGCCCGTGTCGTGTTGCAAGTGCAGCCGGCACTCCGGTCTCTTATGGCGACGCTGCGCGGTCCGGTGCAGGTGGTCGCGACTGGCGAGCCGTTGCCTGCTTTCGACTACCAGTGTCCGCTGCTCAGCTTGCCGTTGGCCTTCCAGACAGATCTGTCAAACATTCCCAACCAGACACCATACCTTCATGCGGACGCGCAACTGGTGGAAAAGTGGGAAGGAATCCTCGGCCCGAAGCAGCGGTCGCGTATCGGCCTTGCATGGTCGGGTAATCCGGAACATCGCAATGACCGCAAGCGCTCGCTCGATCTGACGACGCTTATGCCTTTGCTCGAACTGGATGTCGAATGGGTCAGCCTCCAGAAAGTGGTTCGTGAAAGCGACATGGGTGTTCTCGAGCAATCCCCGATTCTCAACTTTGACGCGGACATTCGAGACTTTTCGGACACGGCGGCGCTTATTCACTCGCTCGACCTGGTCATTGCAGTCGATACGGCTGTTGCCCATCTGGCAGGCGCGCTTGGCCATCCCGTCTGGGTCCTGTTGCCGCATCTGGCGGAATGGCGCTGGATGAGCGAGCGGGAAGACAGTCCTTGGTATCCGGACGCGCGACTATTCCAGCAGGCGGCTCCGGGCGGGTGGCCAGGGGTAATCGATGCCGTGCGAGAGGCGATCGTCGGCCTGGCATAGGTCGCGCGTGCGCAGGTGCAGACCGGCTCGAACTTAATCGAGGACGTACGGCGTCCCGGGAGATAACGAACGATGGTGTCGGAAGCGGAAAGGGGAGCCAGGGGCGGGGTGCGTTTACCGCCTGCATCGGGACAGGCAGGGGTGGCGTCGGCTTCGCGGAATGTTTCGGCACCTGTCGAAGACACACTGCGACGTGCACGTATCTCGCATGAGCGGGGCGCGCTCGATGATGCCGAACGGGGCTATCGAGATGTTCTGAAGATCGATCCCGACCATGCCGAGGCATTGCACATGCTGGGCCTGCTGCATTTTCAGGGCGGTCGGATGAATGAGGCCGATACGCTATTAAAGCGTTCCATCGAGCGGATGCCGTCGGCGCTTGCACTGGCTAATCACGCGTCGGTATTAATTGGTCTCGATCATCGGGATGCGGCTCTTGATCGTCTGGACAGGGCGCTTTCGCTCAATCCGTCGCATTTGCGTTCACTGCTTTTGCGTGCAGGCGTGCTTGCGGATCTGGGGCGATATGTTGAGGCTGTGACGGCTTATGACTGCCTGCTCGAGATTGCGCCGACCTTCGTTGACGGATTGTGTCGGCGCGGTGCTGTGCTCCGGGTACTAGGGCGTCACATGGACGCACTGGTCTCCAGCGATCGTGCATTGTCGGTCGATGGTCGGTCATTCGATGCTCACCGTCTGCGCGCTCACGTACTGCGCGATCTGGGCCGTCTGGAGGAGGCACTTGAAAGCTACGGGCGCGCGCTGGCGATTGTGCCTAATAACGCAGAGGCGCTCCTCATGCAGGGCTTGACACTAGCGGACCTCGGGCGCCTGGAGCAAGCGCTGGCGAGTTTGAGCGATGCCATAGCGGGTCAGCCGGATTTTATCGATGCACTCTACAACAGCGCCGTCATGCTTGAGCGTCTTGAACGTTTTGAGCAGGCGCTTGCGCGCTGCGACCGGGTGCTCTCGCTGGATGCCGGGCATGCTGGTGCACTGGGTAACCGCGGCAATGCGTTGTACGGTCTTGGACGATTTGCGGACGCGCTGGAAAGCTATGACACATCCTTGCGTGTGGCGCCCGATTCCCTCGAGGTGCTGTGCAACCGTGCCCGGGTGCTGACACATCTGAGACGGGAGCAGGAGGCATTGGAGAGCTGTGACCGCGCCATCACACTTCGCCCGGGCTACGGTCCTGCCTGGTTCATACGTGGCCGGATTCTGCAGCGGTTGCACCGGTATGAAGAGGCACTCGCCAGTCATGATCGGGTGACCGAGATCGATCCGTCCGACAGGCTTGCCCTGTTTCAACGCGGCAATACCTTGCGCTCGATGATGCGCCACGACGAAGCCCTTGCGGCTTACGACCGGGTGCTCGCATTCGATCCAGAGAACATCGCCACGCGCTTTACCAAGGCTTTCGTCTATCTCCAGACTGGCGATTTCGAGCGCGGATGGGCCGAATATGAGTGGCGCTGGCGCGAAGCGCAGGTCGGCAATTTCAAGCGGGCATTCGCGCAGCCGTTGTGGCTCGGAGAAGAGTCGATCGAGGGCAGGACGATTCTGCTGCATGCCGAGCAGGGCCTGGGCGATACCCTGCAATTCTGCCGCTACGTGAAATTTGTGAAGGCGCGCGGCGCGCGCGTCATCCTCGAAGTGCAGGCCGCGTTGAAGTCGCTAATGGAAGAGGTAGAGGGTGTCGATCAGGTGGTCGGCTATGGCGAGCCGTTACCGCCCTTCGACGTTCACTGTCCGTTATTGAGTCTGCCGCTCGTGTTCCGCACCGATCTGGCTTCGATTCCATCAGGTGTGCCATACGTGCGGGCAAATCCCGGGCAGGTTGCAAAGTGGCAAACCAGACTGGGCACTCGGATCAAGCCGAGGATCGGCATCGCGTGGTCGGGTAATCCGAATCATCTGGATGACCATAACCGCTCGATTCCGCTTGAGCATCTGTTGCTACTCCTGTCGGATGAAGTCGAGTGGGTCAGCATTCAGAAGGTGGTACGCGACGAGGAGCAACCGCTTCTTGAAACGTCCTGCATCCGGCAATTTGGCGACGTGATCGGAGATTTCGCGGATACCGCTGCGCTCGTCGAGTGCCTGGACTGCGTCGTGAGCGTGGATACGTCGGTCGCCCACCTGGCGGGGGCGCTGGCCAGACCGTTGTGGATGCTGCTGCCGTACCTGCCCGACTGGCGCTGGTTACTCGATCGCGAGGACAACCCCTGGTATCCGACGGCTCGGCTTTTCAGGCAGCCGCATGCGGGGGACTGGGCAGGCGTTTTCCAGCGGATCAGGGCCGCCTTGCCGTCCATCGCACAGGTGCACTCCGCTGCGCTGCCGACCTGACGGGAAAGCCATGGGACACGACAAGGGGCGGGACACGCGGACGGAAGAGGTGCCAGCGAGTATGGCGGGCGAGCGGGCGGCTGTGCTGAATGCCGCGATCAGGAGTTCGCTGCAAAAGGGGCGCGCGTTACATGAGCGTGGCCAACCTGGCGAAGCGCAGCGGTTGTATCGGGGCGTGCTGGCGATCGATCCCGACAATGCGGAAGCGCTGCTTCTGCTGGGTTCAGCTTGCGACCAGTGCGGCGACACCGTTCAGGCCGAACGGTTGTTTGCCCGTGCGTTGCGATTTGAACAACGCTACGCGTGGGCGTTTGCCAATCACGGTTCGGTACTGGTCAAGCTGGGGCGGCACGAAGCGGCCCTTGCGCCGTTGCAAGAGGCGTTAAAGCTGGATGCGCGGTATGCGCCCGCGCACGTCGGCCACGGCAATGCGTTGCTTGGACTTGAACGCCACGCTGAGGCGCAAGCGGCCTACGAGCGTGCATTGGCGATCATGCCAGGGTTCGCGGAGGCGTGGAGCAACCGCGGCAATGCCCTGCGTGCGCTCGGGCGTCCAGCGGATGCGCTGATCAGTTTCGATCAGGCACTGGCACTCGCGCCGCACGACTACGCCGTGCATACCAATCGTGGCCATGCGCTGCGAGATCTCGGATGTCCCGAGGAAGCGCTGCGCAGCTACCGGCTAGCGCTCGTCGTCCGCCCGCGAGTGCCTGAGCTACTGGCGCAGTGCGGGACCATGCTGCTTGCATTGGGACGTGACGCAGAGGCGCTGGCCTGTTACGACCAGACGCTTGAGATCAACCCCGACGACATCGATGTGCTTTACAAGAGCTGTGTTGCCCTCGATCTGCTGCACGGGTATGACGAACTGCTCGCGCGTAGCGACCGGATACTGGCGCGTATGCCAGACCACGCGGCAGCGTGGCTGGGTCGAGGCAACGCGTTGCAGGGATTGCGGCGGCACGCGGAAGCGGCCGAGGCTTACGCCGAAGCGCTTGCCCGCGCCCCAGCCTTGCATGTCGCATTGAGTAATCAGGGTGTTGCCTTGCGCATGCTGGAACGCTACTCGGAGGCACTGGAGAGTTATGACGATGCGCTTCAGTCAATGGGACCGAATGCCCAATTGCTGGTCAGCCAGGGGCACACGCTTCAGCAACTGGGCCGCTACGACGACGCGCTGGCGAGCTACGAAGCGGCGATTGCGGTCGAACCCGTCGATGCAGCCGGCTGGGCATTGCGTGGCGGTGCACTGCAGCAACTGTTGCGCTTTGACGAGGCGCTGGACTGCTACCGCGAGATGCAGATGATTGCGCCCTCCAAGGTCGACGCGCATCACGAGGAAGCGTACTGTCGACTGCTGATTGGGGACTTCGCCGAGGGCTGGAAAAAATACGAATATCGCTGGGTGGATGCAGACGCTGCGCGTTCCCGTCGGCATGCTGATCGTCCGTTCTGGACCGGTCGTGAGTCAATTGCCGGAAAGGTGATTCTGCTGCATTCGGAACAGGGTTACGGTGACACCCTGCAGTTTTGCCGTTACGCGAGTCTGGTCGAAGCGCGGGGGGCAACGGTGGTGCTGGAAGTGCCACGCGCCCTGAAAGATCTGCTGTCGTCGCTTCGCGGCGTACATCATCTCGTTGCAATAGGCGAACTCTTGCCGGCCTTTGATCTGCAGTGCTCGTTGCTGAGCCTACCGCTCGCCTTTGGTACGGATCTGGATTCTATTCCCGCGCAGGTGCCGTATCTGCGTGCGGACATCACGCGCCTGCGCAAGTGGGAGCAGCGGCTGGATGAGAAAGCTCATCCAGGGAAACTCAGGGTCGGTCTCGCCTGGTCGGGCAATCCTACGCATAACAACGACCTGAACCGCTCGATTGCGCTGGCCACACTCGCGCCGCTGTATTCCCGGGGCGCCTCGTTTGTCAGTCTGCACCAGCATGTCCGTGAGCGGGATGCGTCCGCGCTTGCCCAGAGCGGCATCATCCATTTCGGAGCCGATCTGGAGGACTTCGCAGACACGGCGGCGCTGATCAGGAACCTCGACGTGGTGATCTCGGTGGATACGTCTGTGGTGCACCTGGCCGGAGCGCTTGGCAAGCCGGTATGGGTGTTGTTGCCGCGTGTGCCTGACTGGCGATGGCTGCTGGAACGGGAAGACAGTCCATGGTATCCGAATGCCCGCCTTTTCCGTCAGCACAAGCCGGGCGACTGGGCCACCGTCGTCGAAAAAGTAGCGCATGCATTGACGCAACGTATTGAAGCAAACACCGCTAAGGACGACGTGGCAAGCCTTTGAGCCTGATTGACGTGAATGTCGAGCCGGTTGCAAAAGGTACGTACCTTCTTGGGCGACGAAATGGTGGGTAACAGTGGAAATACGATTGCCACGACAGGTCCGTAACTTCTGGTGGATTAAAGACCCGTTGGGTTGATATCGGGGAATTGCATTGTCGTACGCGCGTTTGACGTGTCGGTGATGCGTCATCATATTTTTGTGTTCGGGGTAGTCGACAATGGCAGCACGTGTGCGCGTAAAACAGAATTCTCTCCACTCGTCGACGGTCCTGCGATCGAATCTTCGGCCGCTGTGCCAGGCGGTTGCGCTAGTAATCGGAGCGGTAGCTGCAGGGAATGCGCAGGCGGGTGCTATCAACCTGGGTCATGTCACCGCGCAAACGGCCGGTGGCGGTGGTGCGGCGGGTGTGCCGGGGATGCCGAGCCTGGGGGTGTCTCCGCAGCAGGCATTGCAGGCGAGCCAGCCGTCGATCCGCAATCTGGGCCGGGCGGCCCAGGGGATTGCCGCGCAGCTCGCGGCACAGCAGGCGGCGGCTGCTGCGGCAGCCGCGACCTCATCGAACGTACCGAACGGGTTGGCAGCAGGCGGGCTGCAGGTCGCGCCAGGTGTGAGCTTCGATTCTAACGGTGTGCCGACCAGCGCGACCTCCAATCCGGCCAATCCGGTGCTGTGGATCAACGCGAACGGGCCGACGCAGTCAGTAGACAGCAGCGGGCACGTGAATGTAGGCATCGTCCAGACCGGCCAGAACTCGGTGCTGACGTGGCAGACGATGAACGTCGGCAAACAGACGACGCTGAATTTTGACCAGTCAGGCGGCGCACAGACGAACGGCGCGAACAACTGGGTTGTGCTCAACCGGATCATGGATCCGAGTGGGGCGCCTAGCCAGATTCTGGGCAATGTGAAGGCGCAGGGCTCGGTGTACGTGATCAACCGCAACGGCATCCTGTTCGGCGCGGGCTCGCAGGTGAACGTGCATTCACTGGTCGCGTCGTCGCTTGATTTCCTGAACACCACCGATTTCCAGACAGGCAATACGACGGTCACTGCGAATCTGGTCCAGGGCCCTGCGGACATTGCTGCGAGCAACCAGCTGTTCCTGGGCACGCAAGGTGGTCTGGCGGGGCTCGAGGCGGGCCAGACCCAGGTCATCTCCAAGGTTGGCAACCCCAACGAAGTATTGGGCCTGGGCAACCAGGTCAACGTGAACTCGGCGAGCCAGTATCAGGCGCCGGGCGACATCACAATCGCGCCGGGTGCGTCGATCTCCACCCAGACCACCGGAACAGTCAGCGATGGCGGTTTCGTGCTGGTGGCGGCCACGAACGTGAACAACGGCGGGAACATTACGGCCACGGCGGGCCAGGTTGTGCTTGCCGCAGGCGTGGGCGTGAGCCTGAGCCCGAATCCGTCGAATCCGCAGGTGCTACTGCCCGAACTGAGTGGTCAACTGGTGACGGGCAGTGGCGCAAGCCAGAGAGATATCACGCCGGCGGGCACGTTGATCAATACGGGCATCGTCCAGGCAGCGAGGGGTAACGTCAATCTGCTGGGCAGCACGGTGGCGCAGAACGGGGTGGTGGGGGTGACCACGAGCGTGAATACGCCAGGCACCATCACGATTTCGACGGTCGATGAGTACTTCGCGAACACCCCCACCGGCACGGCGTATTCCGCATTCAAGAATCCCATATCGCAAGGTTTGGGTGGGGCGAATGACACGCACCGCGCGGGACTGCTCACCTTCGGACCCGATTCGGTAACGACCGTGATGGCGGACACCGATGGCCAGACGGCGACGTCAGCTCCTGGCACGACCTTCACGCCGGGCAGCATCACCATGACGGCGGGCTCGGTCTGGTTTCAGGGCGGGTCGCTGATTGAGGCACCGGGCTCGCAGGTGTCGGTCGCAGCACTGACGCCGTCTGCGGCGCTTGATGCGACGCCGCCGGGCGATACGGCGGTGCCGGGTCGCATCTACCTCGACACGGGCGCGACGATCGACGTATCGGGGCTGGCGAATGTCGAATTGCCGATCTCCAGTACGCTGGTGACGGTTCCGCGCATCGGCCAGAACGAACTGGCTGACTCGCCGCTGCTGCGCAACGGCTTCCTGTTCGGCCTCACGAACGTCGTATTCGATAGCACGCTCACCGGCACGAACGCCAATGGGCTGCAATGGGTTGGCAGCCCGATCCTGAATCTCGCCGGTTATGTGAGCCTGATCCCGCGCACGGTCGACCAACTGCTCACCAACGGCGGCACGATCACGCTGGCGGGCAACCAGGTGATGACGGCCACCGGTTCGTCGATGAACCTGAACGGCGGCTACGTTCACTATGACGGCGGGACCGTCAATACGACACGCCTCGTTGACGCGAATGGCGTGGTTGTTCCTATCGGGCAGGCGAATCCAAACGACACGTATGTGGGCGTTGCCGGACAGTTCGTCGAGAGCCACCCGCGCTGGGGGATCACGAAGACGTGGTTCAACCCGCTCTTAACCGGAGGGGTGGTTGAACCCGACTACATCGTTGGAGGCAATGCAGGCACGCTAAACCTGTTTGCGACGCAGGCGATGGTGCTGGATGGCGACATCACTGCGCAGGCGTTCGGTGGATCGAAGCAGGTGCAGGGCAACAGCCAGCCTGTGGGCGGCACGTTCTCGCTCGGGAGTAATCCTGCGCTCACCCAGGGCCTCAATACGTCGACGAGCGGCGAATCGGGCCTCGTGATCCTGCAGGACAGCGCGCCGCAACTGGGCAACCTGTTGCCGGGCTTTTCGATCGGCACGCCGCTCGATATGACGGCGATGAGCACGCTTGCGGGCACGGATCCGAATAACATTCTCGCCACCACGGTGGTGCCGGTCAATACGCTCAATGCCGGCGGGTTCGCGAAGCTTAACGTTACCGAAGACACGCAGATCGGCACGGGCTTTGTGGTCGCACAAGGCACGCAGCTGAAGCTGCAGCCGGGCGGTTCCATCACATTGAGTGGTCCGCTTCTCACCGGAAACACGGTCGTGGGGGGCTCGCTGATCGCGCCGTCCGGCACGGTGTCGATCTCGAACGGCGGCAACATTGCGGTCAGCCCAAATGCGCAGATCAGCGTCGCCGGCCAGTGGGTGAACAACGACACGCAGACCACTGCGGGTACGACGCCAGGCGATAGTCAGTTCATCAACGGCGGTGCTGTCACGCTGTCGGCGGGAGGCAGCATTGATTTGCAGTCGGGCAGCGTGATCGACGTATCGGGCGGCGGCGAAATGCTGGCCAATGGCCAGCTGCTGATGAGCAATGGCATTCCTGCCGGCAAAGGCGGTAGCCTGTCGCTGATCACCTACGCCAACCATGCGGGCTTCCCGGACCAGTTGCCCACCGACGACCATCTCACGATGGATGGCACGATCCGAAGTTTCGGCTTCGCGGGTGGCGGAACACTGACGCTTCAGGTAACGGGATTCCAGATCGGCGGCGATCCGGCGTCAGCGCCGTCGTGGGCGATGACCTTGCCGACGGACTTCTTCGCGCAGCAGGGCTTCGGCAACTACGTGTTGAACGCACTGTTTGACGCGACCGTGGCACCCGGCGCGACAGTCACCCTGACCCAGCAGAACCTGATTCCGGACGTACCGGCGCTGCAACAGGCCTCGAGCGGCGCGGACCTCGCGGCCGGCAACCTTACTAGTGTGGGGACGATCGACCCGTACCACCGCCAGGCGACGAACCTTGTGATCACGGCGGGCGGCTATCTGGCATGGGCGCGGGCCGACCAGAATCACAGCCAGCAGCCGATTCGCGGCTATCCTGGCGTGACGGGCGGCGTGACTGTCGAGCAGGGCGCGTCGATCGTCGGCGATGCGGGCGCGAACATCGGACTGGGCTCGCCCGCGCAGGTGACGGTGCTCGGTTCGATCGTTGCACCGGGTGGCTCGATCACGCTAAGCGCAGACAATGGTGGACGCTACGCTCAGAGCGGCCAGTACGACGGAGCCGAGGGCACGTTCACCAGCGCGAGCAAATCGGTATGGCTGGGACCCGATGCGGTGCTCGATGTGGCGGGCGTGGCCCTGACCAATCCGCTGGCCGCGCCGGTCAGGAGCGGCTTGACCACCTTCACCCCGAACACGGGCAAGGTACTGCCCGGCGGCTCGGTGACGATCTCCGACGACTCGGGCTATGTGGTCGCACAGGCGGGTTCGCGCATCGACGTGTCGGGTACCTCGGCGAACTTCGACCAGTTGCAGGCCAACGGCGGGTACGCGTCGCAGCCGGTGTGGAGCGACGCAGGCTCGATCACGCTGGCGGCTTCGAGTGGTCTGTTCTTCGACGGTACGCTCAGGGCGCAACCGGGCGGCGCGCAGGCGCAGGGCGGCACGCTATCGATCGTGCCTGATGCGACCGCCGTGTCCAATGCGGTCGAGGTGGGTGGCGTTACGACCTCCCTTCCCGGCGCGACGGTGTTGATCCTGCAGCAGAGCGGTAATCTGGTGCCGGTGGGCTTGTCGCCCGGGCAGGATATTCTTGCTGTTGCCGGTGCACCATCCTACAACAGCACCACCACGCTCACGACAAACCAACCAACCGGCGTGCTGCAGTTTGCGGCGGACCGGCTGAGCGGATCGGGCATCTTCACGCTGGTGTTGGGCGACAGTGCCGTGACGACAAACACGATTGTTCCGGTGGCCTTCGCCGGCAACGTCGACCTGACGTTGTCCCAAGCGGTGCAGATTCATACGGACCGGATCGTGGCGCTGAGCGGTGACCAGGTCAATACGCTCAAGGTCGGGACAACGGATCAGTTGGGACATGCTGCGATCGTCACGGTCGGTACGCTGCTGAACAATGAATTGACGGCGCAGGCGCCCACGACGATTGGCTCGACGGTGACGATCAACGCGCCCTATGTGGCGATCGCTGGTCCCGCTCAGGCCGGGTTGACTCCGGTTGCTGCGGCGTCCAATGCGACGCTGAATGTGAACGCGTCGTTCATTGATCTTGAGAACCAGGTCCAGTTGAACAACTTCGGGCAGGCGAATTTCACGAGCAGCGGCGATATCCGTCTCAGCTCGACGAATGCCTCTACGACTTCGATCGGCACGCTGGTGCCCGGCGAACTGTTCACGCCGGGCAACATGACATTCAGCGCGGCCGACCTCTATCCGTCCACGGGCAGTACCTTCATTCTCGACGCAGTCGGCCCCACCGGTTCGACGAACGGCCAGCCCGCACCGACGACGATCACGTTTCAGTCAAACGGCGCATCGGGCGTGCCGCTGTCGGCAGGCGGCACGCTGCTCATCGACGCGACGGACATCGTGCAGGCGGGTGTCGTGCGTGCGCCCTCGGGCAGCCTGGTCTTCGGGGTGGGCGATCCGACCAGTTCCACGACAAAGGCACAGTTCAACAAGTTGCCGCTGGTCGCGACGAACTCGGTCTCGTTTGCCAATGGCAGCGTGACCTCGGTATCCAATGAAGGCGCAGTGATTCCGTATGGCACCACCGTCGACGGTGTCGAGTGGCAGTTCAATCCGGTCGTTGGAGGTGCACAGCCGGATGTGACGTCTCCGCCGTCGAAGTTCATCGGCGTCAACGGCAGCAGCGTGGCGCTCAACCCGGGGGCGAAGATCGACCTGTCCGGGGGCGGTAACCTGCAGGCCGAGGAGTGGGTGGCAGGCACCGGCGGTACGCGCGATGTGCTCTCGCAATACAACGCGAGCTTCGCGGCAAACCCGAGCGGCGTCGCAGTGCCGGTGAACGTGGGAGCGGGCAACGTCTACGCCATCCTGCCGGGAGCACAGTCGCCCGTGGCAGCTTACGATCCCGTGTTCGCGCAGACGCTGCAACCGTCGGTCAACGGGAACGGAACTGCGGGGACTAGCACGCTGAGCTCCGGCGTCGGTCAGGCGTCGCTCACGGACGCGATAGGCCAGGCGGTCTACCTGTCGGGCGTGCCCGGGCTGGCCGCTGGCGTCTATACCTTGCTACCGGGCAAATATGCGACGCTGCCGGGTGCCTTCAGGGTCACCGTGTCGAACACCACAGGCGCGGTCGCGCCAGGCGCAAGCCAGACGCTGCCGGACGGCACCGTGGTGACGGCCGGGTACTTCGCCAATGCGCTGGGCGGCAGCCGCAGCGCGACGCCGACGCTCTTTAACGTCCAGTCAGGCCCGGTGTGGCAGCAGTATTCGCAGTACACGCTGACGGGCGCCAATGCCTTTTTCCCGAAACTGGCGACCAGTGCGGGTAACGTCACGCCACCGTTGCCCGTGGACGGCGGCCAACTGGTGCTTGCCGCAACGAACGCACTCACGCTCGGCGCCACGCTGAACACTGCAGCGGGCACGGGTGGCGCACCTGCTGAAGTCGACATCGCGTCGCAGGACATCCAGATTACCGGTGGCGGCGCAGCGGGTGGCTCAGCAGCCTTGCCGGGCTACCTGCAGATCGGTGCGGGCGCACTCGATTCCCTCAACGCCGGCAGCCTGCTGATCGGTGGCACGCGCACGGCGACGACGAGTGGCGTCACGATCAATCCGATTGCGAACAGCGTAGTCGTCTCCAACGACGCGGGCAGTGCGTTGACGGGACCGGAGATCCTCCTGGTGACGAAAACGGATGCGACCGGCGCTGACGCGAACGCAGTCAATGGCTTGCGGATCGATGCCGGCAGCGTGATCACGGCCACGGGCAGCTATCCGGGCGCGAAGGACCTGCCCATCACGATCGGCCAACTGGCGAACGCCACAACCAATGCCCTAGCGATTTCAGGCGATGGCGCACTGCTGCGCGTGTCCAACGGTGCACCGATCACGGTGACGCGACTCGATACGACGGGCACCGGCTTGCTCACGGTCGGCGCAGGCGCGGCGCTCACGGGCGGTCAGGCGCTCACGCTGGATTCGTCGGGCAACCTCAAGGTCGATCCCAGCGTGACGCTGTCAGCGAAGAGCATCACGGCGGACGGCTCTGCGATCACCTTCACGAACGAAACCGGGACGGCCGCAGCAAATCTGCCTGGGTTCGTGATCGGCAGCGCGACACTGGCGCAACTGGGCAACGCGCAGCAGGTGACGCTGCGCAGCACCGGGGCGATCGGCTTTGTCGGCGACGTTAACGCGACGTTCGGCAACAGCGTGGACCTGAGCGCGGGGACCTTCACGAGCGACGGCGGGGCGGTGACGCTGAACGCGCAGCAGATCGCATTCACGAACGAAACAGGCGCGCCTGCACTGGCAGGAACATCCGGGTCTGGCACGCTGACGGTCAATGCGAAGGAGATCGACCTCGGCACGGGCAGCAAGACGGTAAGTGGCTTCGGCGCGGTGACGATGAACGCGACGGGCGGCATCGTCGGACAGAACACGGGCACGTTCGACTTCGGTGCGCTGCCGGTCACGCTCAATGCACCGGTGTTCGTGGCCGATACCAGTTCGGCCTCCACCGTGACGACGAGCGGGGTGCTGAGTCTTAATAATGCAATGGGCACAGCACTGACGCTCAAGCCGGTCGGCGGCGCATGGAGCTTCGCAGGCGGCACGATCAACGACAACGCAACGATCAGTGCGCCCGCGGGCAATGTGAGTCTGGACGCGACGACTGGCAACCTGACCATCGGCAATGGCGCGACCGTCAGTTCGGCAGGCGTGTCGAAACAGTTCTTCGACACCACGCAATATGCGCCGGCCGGTTCGATCACGCTCACCGCCGATACGGGCACGGTGGACGTGCAGGCGGGCTCGACGCTGGACTTCTCGGGCGCAAGCGGTGGTGGTGCGGCGGGTAGCCTGACGCTGTCGGCCCCACAGCAGGTGGTGAACCTGAACGGCGCGCTCAAGGGCGGTGCGGCAACAGGCTTTGCGGGCGGTTCGTTCTCGCTGAACACGGGTGGCGCGGCAAATCTCGACAGCCTGGCGAGCACGCTGACGTCGGGGGGCGTGAACGAGTCGATCACAATCCAGACGAAGGCGGGCAACCTGACACTTTCGGCGGGCAACACGCTGACGGCGCACACGGTCTCGCTGACGGCCGATGCCGGCACGGGCGGGCAAGACCCGGCGAACGGCAATGTGAGCGTGATCGGCACGATCAACGCTTCGGGTAACGCGGGCGGAGAGATTGATCTGTATGGCAGGAACGGCGTCGATGTGGAGGGCTCGCTGGTCGCAAAAGGATCAAGTGCGACCCAGCGAGGCGGCACGGTCAACATCGGCACGACCGGCAGTCCGGATACGGTGGGCGGTGTGGTGCAACTGGATCCGACCTACGGCTACGAGAACATGTCGAAGACCGGTTCGGGGGTGATCACGGTCGGCGCGAATGCGCTGATCGACGTGTCGGGCGGGACGGCAGGCGGATTATCGGGCGGCACGGTGAGCTTCCGCGCACCGGTGCTGCACGACCATACGGTGAACGTGACAATCAGGCCGGGTGCGACGATTACCGGGGCACGCGCAGTCAACCTGGAAGCGTATGCGGTATGGAGCACGACGGACCCGGGCAGTGGGCCGAAGCACTTCGATGGCATCGTCGATCCGGCAGGCTGGTATGGCAGCAACGGTAATCTCGTGGCCGGAACCTTTACAGTCCAGAGTAATGCCAGTACCCCACCGACGTTTACATTTGCGCCCGATGGCACGGGCGGTGGGACACTGACGAGCAGCGCAACCGGCATCACGACTACGGTGACGCAGGATCAACTCGAGAACGGGGATGCGGCCATCGGCTTTGGCGGATTAACCAGCGACTTTTTTACGCCAGCTTCAACGGCGGTCAACGCGGATCACCAGCTGTTTTACCGTGAGCAGACTACGACTAATAGCGACGGGAGTACGACAACGACGCCCGGCACGCTGATGGGCTTCGTCCAGCATGGACTGGATGGTGTCGCCAACCAGTTCGCAGGCACATCTATTATCAATTTCCACGTGGTGCCGGGGATCGAACTGGATAACCCGAGTCCGGCAATCAACAATGGGAACATCTCGATCCTGACCAACTGGAATCTCGGCGCGGGCACCTCGCCGACGGATCTAGCGTTCCGGTTCAACGGGCAGGCACCTGATATCACGTTCCGGGCCGAAAACAACGTCAAGGTGAATGCAAGCCTGACGGACGGGTTCTTCCAGATCGCCAATCCCACTGGAAGTGTTGCAACAATTCCAGTGCCGGCGGGGTCCTATTACAACACCGCGTACGCCGAGTTCAACAGCACACTGCTTGGAAGCGGTGCTCCCCTCAGTTACTACGTTCCCGCACATGGTTACAACCTGGGTATTACGGCGCCGCAAAATTTTACTGTCACGCCGGCTAATGCGCAGGAAGTCGCGCAGTATGAAGGGCAGTACAACGCCTATTTCCAGTTTCTTGCACATCTAATACCGGTCAACGGAGCTGAGGCTGCCTTTCTGATGGCGTCGCAGTTTAACAGTGCGACGCCAGTAGCAGGTCAACCGGCCTTCTCCGTTGCGCCACCAACAGCAACCCAGGCTGCATCAGATGCCACACTATATTTAAAGTATCTGGCGGATTATGGAACGGTTTTTAATCAGTTGTTGACTACCTTCCAAAACACTGGTGTGCCAGGCCACCTTTCGATGTTACAACCACCGCCAGCTGTGCTTGGCCCTTTAATTACGACATCGACGATCACAAATGGTACGGTCGCAACGGACAATTCACCGTCACCGGTCGCCGTTGCCGGTAACGCGCTACCGTTGTTGTCTGCTTCGTTGGCTGGCGGGACGAGTTCGTCGTTTCGAATCGTTGCAGGCGCGGATGTATCGAGTTCCAACCCGTTAGCTGTGCAAGCGGCCTCGCTGTTTTCCACATCGTCCGGGATGCCTTTGGCTGGCGGAGGGAGCGTGACCTTGGACGGGTATTTCGGCTACAGCAATGCAAATAACCCGACCGGCACGAACAATCTGACATTGCTAGCTCCAACGATGATTCGCACGGGTACCGGATCAATAGATATTGCAGCCGGGAACAGTTTCGCCCTATTTGACGCGGAAGAAGCGAAAAAAAATCCAGCACAGACCGTCGTGCCTGGGGTCGTTTACACGGCAGGTATGTCAGCGACGGGCGCTCCAGCCGTAGGTAGTACGGCGACGATCGTGGCCGGAAATGCGTCTCAAGGCAACCCGGACATTCTGGTTTCTCCCGTCGTCAATCCGGACTCGGCCGGTGACATTACCATTCGTGCGCAAGGCAACATCACCGGCTTGGAAAACGTGATCGATACGACCGGCGCGGTAAGCGGCCAGGCTAGTGCGAACATCGGTCAGTTCTGGTGGCAATGGATGCAAATTACCGCTAGTCCTACGGCGTCGGCAAACAGCGGTTCAATGTCTTATGTACCGCTTACCCGTACGTCGATTAACTTCGGGGCGTTTGACCAGGGGGTGATGAGCGTCGGCGGCAACGTCTCGGTGAGTGCGGGCGGCAACATTTCGGATCTGGCTGTGTCGTTGCCGACGACCTGGTACATGGACAGCAGCAATTCGCCAGTGACCGTCGGTGGTGGCAATCTCTCGGTGCACGCGGGGGGCAACATTCTGAGCGGTGACTACTTTGTGGCGAAGGGCACCGGGACGATCAATGCCGGTGGGCAGATTGCACCCGATTTCCAGTATCAGGGCGGGCCCGTCGCCACGCTGCTTGCGATGCAGGATGGAGTGCTAAATGTCAGCGCCAGACAGGGTGCAGATATCGGGGGCGTGTTTGATCCGTCTTACGTTCAAAGCAGCACGCTACTTAACACGTACCATTCGTATGCCGACGGGCAAGGGTACTCGTCGACTTCCGCAGTGAACGTTTCGGCGTCGACGGGCGATGTTGTTCTGGGCTCGCTGCGTTCCATTGCCCTGATTGGCGGTGGTGCCAGCAGTATCCAACCAGGTGCGGTCGATCTATCATCCATATTGCCGGCATCGGTGAATCTGACAGCTTTCACCGGTGGTATCACGGTAGCGTCGAGCGGCGAGCTCTACCCTTCGGCATCCGGAAGTTTGAATCTCATAGCGGATCAATCGATTAATTTCTCCAGCCTGAACGGACTGGCTTCCAGCGTACAGGGTGGCGAACCCGTGTTCGGTATGCTCGACGAAGATCCGTCATCGATGCCATCGCCGAAGAATCCTCATGTGGATGTTCCTTTCGCCGATGCAGGTACCTTGGCCGCTCATGCCCAAAGTGCGCTGCACGCGAATGATACGGCTCCGGCGCGAATCTACAGTCTGGATGGCAGCATCGTTAACGGTATTCTTGAACCAGCCGGTGCGGGGAATGCAGGCTTCTACGACAATCTGATCACGCTCAGCATTGACAAACCTGCACTGGTCCAGGCCGGACAGGATATTGTGAATCTCGCGTTCCAGGGGCAGAACCTGCGTGGTGCAGATGTTACCCGCATCATCGCGGGGCGTGACATCTACGACACGCCACTGGCACGAAACCAGCCGGTGATACCAGCGTTGCAGCTTGGTGGTCCCGGCACCTTTGACGTCGAAGCGGGGCGAAATATCGGGCCACTGACCAGCCAGGCGAACGCGTTTGCGGCTTTGGGTCCCGCTTATCCGGTCAACACCGGCGTAGTCACCGGTATTGATGCGGTGGGCAACGCCAACAACCCGAACCTGCCGCATGAAAGCGCGAACGTGCAGGTGCTGTTCGGCGTGGGTCCGGGCATCAACGATGCCGCTTTCATCTCGGCCTATATTGATCCGGCCAGTACGGTGTCGGGTATCCCGAGTGCCACGCCGGCGCTGATTGCTTTTATGGAACAGTACGATGCTGGGCAGGTCGTCGATACGGGCCTCGCGGCAGACAAGGCCGCCGCGCAAAACAGTGTGGGCACGTTGACGGCCGCAGTGGCCTGGTCGCAGTTCAAGGCACTGCCTGGCTATGTGCAGCAACTGTTTGCAGAGCAGGTTCTCTTTAGCGTGCTGACCGCCGTCGGGCAAGACTTCAACAATCCGTCGAGTCCGTTCTTTTCGCAGTACGCGCGAGGGTATCAGGCGATCAATACGCTCTTCCCCGCATCGCTGGGCTATACGGCTAACAGCCTGGGCGGCGGAGTGAACGGTGCGAGCCAGCCGGTCAACACCGGCAACCTCGATATCCGCAGCACGACGATCCAGACCCAGCAGGGCGGTAATGTCGCCATCCTGGGGCCAGGCGGACAGGCACTCATCGGCAGCACCTCGGCGCCGCCGGCGATCGTCAACGGCGGCGGCCAGGTAGTGGCTGGTCCCGGTACCCAGGGCATCCTGACGCTGGAGAAGGGCGACATCAATATCTTCACGGACCAGAGTGTGCTGCTCGCGCAAAGCCGGATCTTCACCGAGCAGGGCGGCAACATGACGATCTGGAGCTCGAATGGCGACATCAACGCCGGCAAGGGTTCGAAATCGGTTGCCGATACACCGGCGCCGAATTACGTGTGCGATGCAAACCACTACTGCACGGTCGATGCCCGCGGTGAAGTGAGCGGTGCGGGGATCGGTATCTTGCAGACGATCCCGGGCGCACCGACTGGAGATGCAAACCTGATTGCACCACGCGGCACCGTTGACGCGGGTGATGCCGGTATCCGCGTGTCGGGAAACCTGAACGTCGCGGCGCTGCATGTGGCGAACGTCGACAATATCCAGGTGCAGGGGAAGTCGACGGGCATTCCGGTGGTGCAGGCCGTGAACACTGGGGCGCTGACGGCAGCGAGTTCGGCCGCGTCAGCGGCAAGCCAGATGGCGCAGGACATCGCAAGGAACAATGCATCGGGTGTGGGACAGCGGCGCTGGACCATCACGGTAGAAGTTGAAGGATTCGGGGATGCAGGCGGTGACGAAGTTCGCAAAAAGCGAAAAACGGATCAGGTGGGCTACGATTCCTCAAGTGCTGTTTCTATCCTGGGGTTCGGTGACACGATCGGCCAGACGCAGCGGAGCGTTCTGAGCAAAGAGGAACAGCAGCGGTTGGGCAAGATCTAGGAGAAACGCTATGTCTGTCAATGAAGGGAAAGGGTCGGTGAGAACCTAACGCAACAAGGGACTTTTGGGCGCTGCGCAATTGATGCCTTGACGAGCGATGTGAGCTTTGGCGAATGCGTACTGACGGCTAACCTAGCGAAAGGTGAACGTCCATTAGGCGGCGCAGATTAGCGCCTTGTAGCATGGCGCCTATGCGCAATGCAAACTCGCCGGGCGATCCCGGTCGAGGTAATACCACGGCATAGGCACTGAGCGCGATCCGTGGGCGTTTCCGGGTTTCGGTTAGTGCCGTGTCGTGCGCGAATGCCTTTGCCAGGAAGGTAGGAACGGTGAGTCAATTCGGACTAGCTCAATTCGAGCTCTTAAGTGCTCCGGTTACCAGTGAACAGTAGATGGTTCGCGCTGCTAACCTCTGATGGACCCTGCGGAATGGGCGACGCCTGTTTCTATGTAGGATTTGGAACTGGTCGACTAGATCCGGCATAAAAGTTACGGCCCCGAAATGCAGGGCCGTAACGTAACTCTACAAAGGAAAGTTTCTACGGACTGCCGATCAGCGTCCCGTCACAGTTCCCGAGCAGACGGTCGTGTTGCCGATGTCGAGATTGAACGCACTTCCGTTACTCAGGAAGTCGTTGTTGATCGCAGTCACAAAACTCGACGGCACCGTATCGAAGCCATTGCCGTGAAGGATCGCGGCGTGGCTTGCGTAGTGCAGGTTCAGGAAGTCCACCACCGCCAGCGCGGGAGTCGGGCTGTTGGACCCTGCGTTCGCATAGCACTGGCTGACGATGATCTGGCTCGTTCCTGAGACAGGGTAGCCCGCCGTCGGATTGCTGGCGTTCGGCACCCAGTTGGTCGGCACCTTGGCAAGCAGTTTAGTACCCGGAGCCGCAACCGTCCCGACTGCAGTCGTCGCATTCCCGAACGTCGGAAGCACGTCGTTCGCGTTGCCGGTACCCGTCAGGTGCGAGTTAGCCAGACTGGCTACCGACAGGTTGTTGGTCTGAGCAGGTGTGCTGGAAGGAGCCAGGAACGTATTCGTGAAGTCCGGGCTCAGATAGCCGATTGCGGCGGTGGTGGTAGTTTTGAAACCAACCAGCGCGGCAGCTACGCCGCCGCTGCCCGTTGCAGACACAAAGTTGCTCGGCGGCGTCGACGACGGGAACAGGCTTGCGAAGCTCTGCGTTTCCGTGAACGAAACGGTAGAGGCGGTGTTCGTCGTATTGCAGACCTGATGAAGGTGGGCCGTCAACAGGTCTGACGTGCCACTGGCGTCCGCGCGATAGACGACCGTGATTGCGCCAGCGGGATAGAACGACGAGATGCCGTTCGTGGCGGTGGCGTCAGGATTACGTACATTACTCCAGTTCGCGATCTTCCCAGAGAAAATCCCGCACAGATCGTCGTCGTTCAGGGCGACGGTCGGCGTCGTGCTACCCGTGAATGCCGGACCCGTGCCCGTCGGCGCGTTCACGAGCGGAATCGTGATCGGCGTGACGATGTACGGGATTTGGATCAGCGGACCGTTGGTGACACCGAGGCCGCCGGTTGTCGTATAAGCCGACACCTGAGAGGCCAACAGCGGTGCGTCGCTGTTGGCGAAATCGACCGCGCCTGTGAGCCCCGTACCGAACTGCGTGTTGTCGTTTTTCAGGAAGGCGGTCTGACCTTTGCCAGAGCCAACGGAGAAGTACCGGGCCGTGCCGTCCGTGGACGGGAAGACCGAGATTTCCGAACCGATCGTCGGGGCGACCAGCGAAGAACCACCGCCGAGCAGGGCAGGAGCCGTTTGAGCCATGGCAGCCGAAGCGGCCAAAGCGGAGATAACAAGTGCTACAGCTTGACAGATCTTGCGCTTACTGGATTTCATGAGAATTCCTTCGAGCAAAGATTAACGGGAAGCCAGCTTTTGCAGTCACGTCAGTGCGTTGACTGCCCGATTAATTTAGACGGTATTTCGTTTTAGTCGTGTGAATTTTTGATAACCGAAGGTACCCAACATTTTGTGCTGTCGTTATCGAAAGAAGGGTGGAAATCAGTGGAAGCTTTATTGGAAAAGGCGTTGACGAGCTTTTGGTAATTGCAGGTGGCGTGTTGTGAGTAGGATTTATTAAAATATGCCGAGGTTGGAACACTTCAAAGCGATTCAGTCTTCCAGCCTCGCTGCTAAGGTCGTTGAGACAGATCGCTTGCGCACCGAACGCTGTGCATAGTTTTAGCTCAGACTCGTTAAACGACGCCCTTGCCCCGAATGCAGATTCGCTGCGTCGACAGTGCTATATGAAAGAAATTTGAATCAATGACGCTAATATAATTTAAGTCACTTTTGCGACAAAGTGTTCGTAGCATTTTTATGCATATACAAATAACGACACCGAATTACGGAATCCATGCGAGAGAGTGATTTTATAAAAAAATCTCCTATCAACGATGCCCGGTTTGTGAGCGAGAACTAACGAACGATGTTGTGTGAAATCGATTCAAGCTGGGTTTTGATGCGTAATCAAGGAGCGAATTCAGGATGAACGCCCCGCATTCAATGCGGCCGCAAAAATGGTACCCAACACCTGTCACACTTTTGATCCGGTCCGCTGCTTAGTCTTTGCCCGGCGAATCCGCCTGTGTCGAACGCAACGGGACGGATCAGCAAACCATACGCTGTCTTGCGGGGTGTGCTTCGGGTGATCGATGCACGCAGCAGGCGCGTCCGTCTCGGCCCGCCTGTCGTGCCGGCATCGAACCCAGGTCTATGACACGCACACGCTCCCGCTCCCGCCGTCATCATGTTGTCTGTGTGATGCTGGTCACCAGCCTACTGTCTGCGCAGATGGCACAAGCGCAGGTCAATCTTAGCTTTTCGAATGTCGATATCAGTCAGGTGGCGAAGGCGATTGGCGCGGCAACGGACACAACGATCATTGTCGACCCACGGGTCAAGGGGCAGCTCAACCTCGTGTCCGATAACCCGGTCAGCAAGGAGCGGGCGTTAAAGAGCCTTGAGGCCGCGCTGCGCATGCAGGGTTTCGCGCTTGTGAGAGACAACGGCATCCTCAAGGTGGTACCGGAGGCCGATGCAAAACTGCAGGGCGTGCCGACCTATGTCGGCAATACGCCGCAGGCGCATGGCGACAATGTGATCACGCAGGTTTTCCGGTTGAGAAACGAGTCAGCCACGAACCTCATGCCGGTGCTGCGTCCGCTCATCACGCCGAACAATGCTATCTCTGCGTACGCGAACGACAACACGCTTGTGGTCACCGACTACGCCGATAACGTGCGACGGATTGCTGCAATCATCGTGGGTATCGACTCAGGCTCTTCGCAAAAGATCGCGGTGGTTCCACTCAACCACGAAAGCGCAGTGGATCTCGCGCCGATCGTGCAGAAGATGCTCGACCCGAATGGCATCGGCAACACCGACGCCACGCTCAAGGTTTCGGTCACAGCCGACCCCCGCATCAACGCGCTGCTCTTGCGGGCGAGCGATCCCTCGCGGATCAAGGACGCGAAAGCGTTCATTGCCGAGCTCGACGCACCAACACGCGTGCCCGGAAACATGCACGTCGTGCGATTACAGAACGCCAGTGCTGTCGATCTTGCGAAGGTTCTGCGGGGCATGCTGGGACAGTCGGGGGGCACCGGTTCCGATTCGGATAAATCGGGCGCACAAAGTTTCGGTCAGGGCAACGGTGGGATTGGGGGAAGCAGCGGCACCAGTTCGTCGACCGGCACGCCTGGCTTACCGCCATTGCCGAGCGGCACGAGCGGGTCAGGTGGTCTTGGCGGCTCGGGCTCCGGGAGTGGTGCGTCGGGCAGCCAGGGCGGACTGATTGCTAGCGCGCGAGGGGGCGACAACGAGAACGGGGCGGGCGGCATGATCCAGGCTGATCCGGCGACGAATTCTCTTGTCATCACCGCGCCAGAGCCTGCATATCAGAACATTCGCAACGTGATCGATCAGCTCGACGCCCGGCGCTCGCAGGTCTATCTCGAAGCGATGATCGTTGAAATGAGCGCGACGTCGGCCGCGAATATCGGTGTGCAATGGCAGGGTGCGCTGCAGTCGAGCAACGGCAACAACGCACTTGTCGGCGGCACGAATTTCGCCACATCGACGAGCCAGGGCATCGTCAACCTGACGGCGCAAGGCCAGACGATAGGTCAGAACCTGTCGGCCGCAGCGACGACAACACTGCTGAACAACGGCGTCAACATCGGCCTGATTCACAACTTCGGAAAGTTCTTCGGGCTGGGCGCTCTCGTGCAGGCGCTGGCGACGTCGAGCAACGCGAACATCCTGTCCTCGCCGAACCTCATCACGCTCGACAATGAAGAGGCGAAGATCGTGGTGGGTTCGAACGTGCCGGTTGTAACCGGCTCATACGCGACGCCTACCGCTAACACGAGTACCGGCGTGAATGCTTTCAACACGTTTGACCGTCAGGACGTGGGCATCGTGCTGCATGTGAAGCCGCAGATCACCAAAGGTGGCGTGATCAAGATGCAGATCTATTCGGAGGATTCGTCGGTCGACCCGACATCCACGAACAATCCAGGCGGTGTGACGATCATCAAGCGCTCGGTGCAGTCGACCGTGCTGTCGGACGACGGCGAGATCATCGTGCTTGGCGGTCTGATTCAGGATAACTATTCGGACGGCAACAACAAGGTGCCGTTGCTGGGAGACCTCCCGCTTATCGGTTCGCTCTTCCGGGCTGAGAACAAGAACCGCACCAAGACCAACGTGATGGTGTTCCTGCGCCCGGTGATTGTGCGCGACAGCGGCACGAGTGCGAGCATTGCTGAAAATCGTTACGACCACCTTCGCCAGCAAACCAGTGACTTCCAGTCGGATAACCGGATTGAAAGCGATCACGATATCCCGATACTGCCTCCGGTTTCACCGGGGCCCAGACAGGGCGTGCCGGCAGCCCAGAGCATGTTCGACCTGAACAGGATGACGCGGCCAGATCCAGCCAGCGCGACGCCTGGCGCGGAAGGAGGGGACAACGGCGTGAGCGGTGTACTTCCCGCCGGTAACGGCGGTTCCGGCGGGGCGGGTGCAATACCGGCGAACCTGCCGCCGGCGCAGCCGACTGCGCCTGTCGCCGATTCTTCGCAACCTGCGGGCCCTGGACGGCAACAGCCATGACACCCGAAACGCCGGTCGTGAACGAACTCAACAGCATCAGCGGATCTCGGCCGACTGCGACAGCCGAAGCGTTGCGCATGTTGCCTTATGGCTTTGCGCGCGCGGGCCAGATCCTGATCATGAAGCAGCACGCGGACACGCTTGAAGTCTGGATCAGCGAACGCACGCCGGTGCCTGCGATCGCCGAAGTCGCGCGAAATTTTGGACGGCTCACGCTCGTACGCGTGCCGCCCGACGAACTCGCGCAAGCGATCAACACCGCATACTCGCGTCAGGACGGCGGCGCAGCGCAGGTCATCGGCGAAGTGGAAGGCGAAGTCGACCTGTCGCGCCTGATGCAGGACATTCCCGAGATCGAGGATCTGCTCGAGTCGGAAGACGACGCACCGATCATCCGCATGATCAATGCACTGCTCACGCAGGCGGCACGCGAAGGCGCGTCGGACATCCACATCGAACCGTTCGAAACGTCCTCCGTGGTGCGTTTTCGTGTCGATGGCACCTTGCGCGATGTCGTGCGCCCGAAGAAGGCACTGCACGGCGCGTTGATCTCGCGCATCAAGATCATGGCGCAGCTCGATATCGCCGAAAAACGGCTGCCGCAGGATGGCCGGATCACACTGCGCGTTGGCGGCCGTCCAGTCGATGTGCGCGTCTCGACGCTGCCGACCGGCCACGGCGAGCGCGCGGTGCTGCGTCTTCTGGAAAAGGATGCCGCGCGCCTGAACCTCGAAACGCTCGGCATGGCATCCGACACGCTTGCGAAGTTCGACACGCTGATAGGCCGTCCGCACGGGATCGTGCTGGTCACGGGCCCGACCGGTTCAGGCAAGACGACCACGTTGTATGCAGCGATGTCGAGGCTTGAAACGGCGACGACCAACATCATGACGGTCGAGGATCCGATCGAATATGACCTGACCGGCATCGGCCAGACGCAGGTCAACGAGCGCATCGGGATGAACTTCGCGCGCGCGTTGCGCTCGATCCTGCGGCAGGATCCGGACGTCATCATGATCGGTGAAATCCGCGACCTGGAAACCGCGCAGATCGCCGTGCAGGCGTCACTCACGGGCCACCTGGTGCTCGCCACGCTGCACACCAACGACGCCGCGTCGGCTGTCACTCGCCTGGCTGACATGGGGGTGGAGCCGTATCTGCTCGCGTCATCTCTGCTCGGCATCCTCGCGCAGCGGCTTGTGCGCCAGCTGTGCACGGCGTGCAAGGCGACCCGCATCGAACTGGGAGACGGGGCACAAGCGAAGTGGCATGCGGTGGGCTGCGAGAAATGCGGGCGCTCGGGTTATTCGGGACGACGTGGCGTCTATGAACTGCTGCTGATCGACGACGAGATCCGTCCGCTTATCCACCGCAATGCGGCTGATGCGGAAATTCTGGCTGCGGGCCGTGCGCAGGGCATGCGCACGCTGCGCGAGGATGCCAACCGGTGGCTTGCATCGGGGCTTACCTCGCTCGAAGAAGTGTTGCGCGTGACAGGCGGAGAATAACGATGCCGGCATTCCGTTTTGAAGCAATCGACCAGGCGGGCAAGACGAAAAAAGGCGTGCTCGACGCCGACAGCGCGCGTGGCGCGCGCAGCCAGTTGCGCACCCAGGGGCTGACGCCGATGATTGTCGAGGCGGCTGGCGCCCGCGCGCGCGGCACGCACTCGCAGCGGCTGGCCGCGAGCAAACGGCTCTCCCAACGTGAGCAGGCGATTCTGACACGCCAGATGGCGAGCCTGCTGATCGCGGGGCTGCCGCTCGATGAAACGCTCGCGGTGCTCAGCGAACAATCAGAGCGCGAATACATCCGTGAACTCATGGCAGCGATTCGCGGCGAGGTGCTTGGCGGCCATTCGTTTGCCAATGCGCTCACGCAGCACCCGAAGGATTTTCCGGAGATCTATCGGGCGCTGGTCGCCGCGGGCGAGCATACCGGCAAGCTCGGTCTCGTGCTGTCGCGCCTGGCCGACTACATTGAACAAAGCAACGCACTGAAGCAGAAGATCGTGCTTGCGTTTACCTATCCCGCGGTCGTCACGCTGATTGCGTTCGGCATCGTGACGTTCCTCCTGAGCTACGTGGTGCCGCAGGTCGTCAACGTCTTCGCCAGCACCAAGCAGCAATTGCCGTTTCTGACCATCATGATGATGGCGCTCTCGGGTTATGTACGTCACTGGTGGTGGGCAACGCTGATCGCGGTGGTCGTCGTGATCTGGTCCGTGCGGCAGATTCTCGCGCAGCCCGGCCCGCGCCTGGGGTTCGACCGGTGGGTACTGACCGCGCCACTCTTCGGCAAGCTGGTGCGTGGCTACAACACGGTGCGCTTTGCGAGCACGCTCGGCATTCTCACGGCCGCCGGTGTGCCGATTCTCCGGGCGCTTCAGGCGGCGGGCGAGACCCTTAGCAATCGCGCCATGCACGGCAATATCGAAGATGCGATCGTGCGCGTGCGCGAGGGCACCTCGCTCTCCAAAGCATTGGGCAACACGAAGACATTCCCACCCGTGCTGGTGCATCTGATCCGCTCAGGCGAGGCGACGGGCGACGTGACGACAATGCTTGACCGTGCGTCCGAAGGCGAGTCACGCGAGCTTGAACGCCGGACCATGTTTCTGACCAGTCTGCTCGAACCGTTGCTGATTCTCGCGATGGGTGGGGTGGTGCTGGTGATCGTGCTTGCAGTCATGATGCCGATCATCGAACTGAACAACCTGGTGCAGTGACGTGTCCGGCACGCAGGCAACAGTCAGGGTCCAGCGACACGCACCTGCGGTGTACGAGCCCGCGGTGCGTGCCTTGCCCGTGCGCGTACCGTTAGCGCACGAACGCACTTGGGTTTTGCACGGCCGGCAGGGTGATCTCGCGTTGCACGCCATTGCGCTCGACGACGATCGAGTGTGCGCGGACTTCGCTCAACGTAGTTGCATCGGCGACCTGGCCGTTGATGCGCACGACGTGTGCGGCCTCGTCTCCGACACTGACCACGGCCGCCGCATGATGAGGATCGAAGGACAGGATTCCCAGCAGTTGCACGGCGTCATGTTTGCCGTGATCAGGCTGCGCGCCGAACAGTGTCGCGCCGGCCGAGGCGTCGATGGAAGTCTGTGGCGCCGGACGGGCGAGCGCTGCGGGCGCCGGTGCGAGGAAAATCCAGGCCCACCAGGCGAGGACCGCAGCGAACAGGGCGATGGCCGCGACCGACGCGGGTACGGTCGGTGACTGGAATGATCGCAGGAAGGAACGAAGCATGGTGCGGGTCCGGTTAGGTGAGATTGAACGGGTCTGGATGCGGTTGAGTAACGTGCCATCGGACATTGAGCGATGCGCCGCGTCCGATGACACAGGTAGCGCGCGCGACGACGTATGGCGTTTTTTCATTTTCGGACGGGAAAGGTGAATCCATGATGACTGATTTGAACATGCCGGGTGTACATCATTTGGACTATCGATCACGATGTCGCGCGCAGCGAGGTTTTACGCTGATCGAAATCATGGTCGTGATAGCGATTCTCGGGATCCTGGCCGCGCTGATTGTGCCCAAGATCATGAGCCGGCCGGACGAGGCGCGGCGCGTTGCAGCGAAGCAGGACATCGGCACGATGATGCAGGCGCTCAACCTGTACCGGCTCGACAATGGACGCTATCCATCCGGCGACCAGGGGTTGCGTGCGCTCGTCGAAAAGCCGACGACCGACCCGATACCGAACAACTGGAAGGACGGTGGCTACCTTGAACGGATGCCAAGCGATCCGTGGGGCAATGCGTACCAGTATCTGAATCCGGGCGTGCACGGCGCGATCGATATATTCAGCTACGGCGCAGACGGCAAGGCGGGCGGGGAGGGCAACGATGCGGACATTGGCTCGTGGCAATAGTAGCGATGCGTGGTCGCGGGGATGGCATGGAGCATTCGGATTGCCAGGACTCCTGCGTGGCCCGCGTCGTTCGTCGGCAGGCTTTACACTGCTGGAAATGCTGGTGGTGCTGGTGATCGCCGGGCTGCTCGTGACGGTCGTGGCGCTTGCGCCCACGCGCAACCGCCGTACCGATCTTGCCGAGGAGGCGCACCGTCTTGCGACCATGCTTGAAGCAGCGGACGATGAGGCGCAGATCCGTTCCGCATCGATTGCGTGGCAACCGGTCGACGGTGGCTACCGGTTCTATCAACGCGCCGAGAACGGCTCCTGGCAGCCGATTGTCGACCAACTGCTCGCGCCCCATCGCTGGGGTACCGACGTGACGAGTGTCTCGATCCGCTACACGGGTAGTGGCGAGACGACGCCTCGCATCGTCTTCGGCGACGAGAGCGTCGACGTGCCGGTTACCGTGACGCTGGATTCAGGCGCCGTTCAACTGCAGGTTATAGGAACGGGCATTGGCAACTTTGCTGTGCACCGGCCATGAGTCAGAGGATAGGCGGGCGTGGTTACGGTCATCGACAGTGCAGCGGGCCGCCGCGGTATTGCGGCTTCGCTACTCGTGCACGCCATCGAAGTAAGGAGTGCAAATGTCGAGCCTGATCGTGCTGCTGCCGTCCAGCGACGCGCTCGCGCCGCGCGGCTGGGAAGCGACGCCGATGCCGTTTGTGCTGCTTGACCGCAAGGGTGCAGCGCTGCGCGCCGGCAGCGCATTACTCGACGCGTTGCCCAAAGCGGATGTGACAGTGCTGGTCGTGGCCGCGCGCGATACGCTGCTGCTCAACGCAAAGCTGCCGCCGGTGACCGGCCCGCGATTGCGCCGCGTGCTGCCCAATGTGGTGGAGGAGCATTTGATCCAGGACGCGCAGCATTGCCATATCGCGATCGACCCGCTGCCGCTTGCGACCGGTGAGCGGTGTGTGGCCGTTATCGATCGCGATTGGTTCTCCTCGGTCATCGACCGGTTCTGCGAGAACGGGCATCGGCGGCTGCGCGCGGTTCCGCTGATCCACTGCATTCCACTGCCTGAAGTGTCACGGCCCCAGCAAGCTCCGGACTCGCTGACGCAACTACACGATGTGAGCGGTCCCGCAAGCGCCAGGACAAGCGGTAGGACAGGCGACACGACGCAGATCGACGTTGAGCGCAAAGTGACCGCCGAGGGCGGCACGAGTGTCGATGGCGGAGAGAATATTCCAGGAGGCGCGAGCACGGAAGCAACTGCTGACGCGATGAGTGCGCTAATCGTGCGACGTAACAAGATTGGTGGAACGTCCGCAGACCCGTGGGTCGATGACGCAGAGTGGGTGGAACTGGCGCTCAGGCAGGGCGCGCTCGGTTTCGGGATGAGTGTCAATGCGGCGCAACTGGACGCGACTATCGCCGAGCTGGCACAGCGCCAGACGCTAATGGTCTATTCGCTTGTGATGGAATCTGGTACTCAGCCGGATAGTGAGCCCAACACCGGGGCAGGTGGCGGATTTCGTTTTGGGTCACATAGCGAGCCGCAGGCCGGGGCTGATGTGCGTGCCAGCGAGCCGTGGCACCCGGGAACCGCCTTTCCTCTGGCGGCACGTGCGTTGCCGTGGACGATTGTCGCCCGCGAAGCGCTTGCCTGTCGCTTCGACCTCTGCCAGTTCGAGTTTGCGAACGCGGGGCGCGGTCGCACAGGGGCGGGCGGACTCAAGCCCTGGCGTGTGTCGCTCGGCTTCGTTGCGGCGGCGCTGGCGGTGTCGATCGTCGCGATCAATGTGCAATGGTTCCAGTTGCGTCATCGTCGAGACGCGCTGAATGGGCAGATGACACAACTGGTGAAAACCGCATTTCCCGGTACGACCGTCGTTCTCGATCCACACGCGCAGATGGCGGCAGAGTTGGCTCGCATGCGCGGCGCGGTGGGCGAGCTGCGTGCGGATGATTTTCTGGCGCTGGCGGCGGGCGTGGCCCACGCGCTAGGCCCGGTTCCGTCGAGCTCGATCGCCGGGCTGAACTATAGCGGCGGTGCGCTCGACATGACGTTCAAACCTGGTACCGATATCGACAAGGATGCGCTCACTCGCCGTTTTACGGCGCAGGGCCTGTCCGCTCAGGAGGACAACGGCAAATGGACAGTCAGGCCCACGCAATCAAAGCCGCGCTGACGGAGTGGTTCGAGGCGCGCGCGCCTCGCGAAAAAAAGCTGCTCGCAGGAGGCGGGGCACTCGTGATCGCGGCGCTCGTCTACAACGTGCTGTGGGCACCTGCGTATGACGGGCGAGCGAAGATTGCGGCGAATCTGCCGCAGCTCGAAGTGCAGCTTGCGGAGGTGCAGGTGCAGGCCGACGAGGCACGCGCGTTGAAAGCGGTGGCCGCAGTCCGCGCGCCCGCGGGCGTCGCGTTGCGCGATACGCTTGCCACCTCGCTCTCGCAGGCGGGGATCGCGCAGGCGCAGCTTGCCGTGCTTGGCAAAGGCGTCCAGGTCGACGTGAAGAACGCACCGTTCGGTGCGTGGATGTCGTGGCTTGACCAGGTACGACGCGAAGACCACGTTCGGGTGGTCAATGCACAGGTGACCGGTGAGGAGAAACTGGGGCTGGCGACGGTGTCTGTGACATTGGAGCCGGCATCGGATCAATGAGCGGATCAATGAGCCGGAAAGGGGAGCGGATGCCCCGCCGATGTGGAACTTCAATTTCGGAGACTGCTTAACAGACTGACTTGCAATTGTCACATTCTGTTTCTAGCATACGTCGTCCAGCTTCATTATCGGTGCCATCGCGGGGACTGCTACGACGGCGCGCCGCAATCTCACTTTCCGGCATTCTATTCATGACAGGCTCACGGACACCGACCAGTGTCTTGGCGCTGGCGGCATGCCTCGTGCTTTGCACCCTGATCATACGGAACGCGCAGGCGCAGGAGGGTGGCCGAGGGGATCATTCGTTCGCCGGTACGGTACATTTCGATCTCCCAATGCAGCCTCTCGCGCAGATGTTTCAGGCATTTGGCCGTATGACCGAACTGGTCGTGCTTGCTCCTGCGCCCCTGCTCGAAGGGCGTGTCAGCGCGCCGGTAATGGGTGATTTTTTGCCCCGGGAAGCGCTCCAGCGCGCGCTGCTTGGCACCGGGCTTGAGGCCAGATTCACAGGGCCCGACGAGGCACTCATCGTTGCCCTGCCAGCGGTGTCGCCGGCAGTGCCGGCGGTCAGCCCCGAGGCAACGGACGATCACCTGGCGATCGACGGTGTCACGGACGCCGGTGACCAGCTGGCCTATGCGGCAATGGTCCAGGCGCGCCTGACGGAGGCTTTATGTGCACTGCCAACGACGCGTCCGGGAAAGTATCGACTGGTGGCGCAGCTCCGTATTGACGACCAGGGGACAGTAGTCGCTGCGGATGTCGTGACGTCGACAGGCCTGGGGTCGCGAGACGCGGCAATCCTGCGGGCGATGCGCACGTTGAGTCTTGATTCGGCACCACCGGCCGGCCTTGCAGAGCCGGTCACCATTCTGCTGCGGCCAACTGGGAATGGCGTGCATATTAACTGCCCACAATCTGACAAACAGGGTTAGCGGCCATGTCTGAGAGCAGCCGTGTACAACTAAAAAAGATCCTGGTTTCGCGCTATGCATATCTGGTCAAGCGGCTTGAGCGCGGGACCGGATCAAAAGATGGCGCGACTGAGGCCTTGCATGAAACCTGGCTGCGCCTGGAAAACGCGAATGTCGCAGCGCCAGTGGCGAACGCCGATGCGTATATTCTCGGGATGGCGAACCATGTTGCCATCGACCAGCACCGCAGTGAGCGGCGTCATCGCCATGAGGAGGACGTCGATGCACTGCTCGAGTTGCCCGACGAACTTGCCGACCCCGAGCGGATCGTGGCGGCGCGTCTCAAAGTCGAGACTTTGAAAGGTATACTGCGTGGTCTTACGCCTCGCCGCCGGGCGATTTTGCTGGCTGCGCGCGTGGATGGGCAGTTGAATCGGGAGATCGCTGAGCGTTTTGGTATTTCGCTACGTTTGGTAGAGAGCGAGCTGAGCGCGGCGATGAAGTATTGTCTCGAACATATGCACGAACTGGGCGATCCGCACGCTGGTTCGAGAAGCGGGCCGCGAAAATTTTGACTACATTGTCGATGATTAAAGCTGAGGATAACGCCGCGAGCGAATTGCATGCTCAAGCCAGTGCATGGCTGCTGCGGCTGCGCTCGGGGAACATGAGCTCGAACGACGTGCAAGCGTTCCAGCGGTGGTGTGACGAGAATCCGCAGACGGCGCATCTGCTGCGCGATACGTGGAGCTCGTTGCGCACGGCAGCCGCCGAAATCGCACAGGAGGAACGGGCCTCCGGCAACATGTGGACGGGTAACGCAGGTCGCGCGCAAGCATTGCGCCCGGGACGGCGGGCATTCGTGGGCTTTGCGGTGGCGGCGGGCGCATCGTGGCTGGCGCTGCGCCCGCCGCTGCAACTGTGGCCGGCGCTGGGCGATTTCGCCGCGGACTATCGTACCGGCACGGGAGAGCAACGCCGCGTGTCGCTTTCGCAGCGGGTGGTGGTCGAGATGAACACGCAGACCCGGCTTGATATCCTGCCCGCCCGGCAGACGCTTCGTGGCGTTGATCTGCTGGCGGGCGAAGCGGAGATCGTTGCTGCCGCGCCATCGATCGGTCGGTCCGACCCGGTGCGCCCGGTCGTGGTGGTGGCGGGCGTGGGGCGGCTGCAGGCGCAGATCGCTCGTTTCAACGTCCGGCGCACTGGCAACGACGTTTGTGTGACCTGCATATCGGGTTCGGTTGCGTTCGAGCATCCCCGCCAGCGGCTGACCCTGGTCGCCGCGCAGCAAGTGGTCTACGACGACCGGGATGTGCACCCTGTTTCCCAGGTCGATCCGAGCGCCGTCACCGCATGGCGCCGAGGCGTACTGGTCTTCAATGGTGTGCCGCTGGCGCAGGTTGTCGACGAGATCAATCGCTACCGGCGAGGGAAAGTCATTTTGCGGAATGAGGCCCTGGGCGAGAATCGCATGCAGGCGCAGTTCCCGATCGCCAAGCTCGACGATGTCATTAATATGCTCGGTCAGCTTTACGGCGCACATGTCACGAAACTGCCCGGCAATATCGTGCTGCTTAGCTAGCCCCTCCGCGGCGCTTTAGTGACGCTTCAGTGGCGCATACCTTTGCGGCTTACCGCCGCTGGTTCCGACATACCTCATAGAGATCCGTCAATCGACGGTCCATCAGTGCGCCGGTTTCCATCTTCGTGCCTGATGCGGCTCGCATGTGATACGCAGCAGCCTGACTGGCCCGCCACGGTGTGTGCGACGCCTGCGAACTCATGCCCGGTCTTCCACGGGTGAGGAGTGACATGAGAATTCCCGATGCAAGTGCTTCTCGCAGTCCGACGAAGGCGGTGTCCGACAGGATCAAGGAGGGTGCTATCCACTGGCTGCTCTGGCTGCGTTCGGGCGGTGCCACGCCTGCGGATCTGGATGCATTTCGGCGCTGGCGTGCGCAAAGTGACGAGCATGCGCGGGTTGCGCATGACGTGATGTGGGTATGGAACACACTGGGTGTACTGGGCGGCCAGGATTGTGCCGCTTGCGTCAAGCCTCGGGGGAGGCGGAATGGGCGGGCGGATACTCAAAACCGTAATGACGGTGGCCACGGGTCGAACCATTACACGTGCCGTTCGTGCCGGTCAGCCATGGCGCTGACGCGCCGCCGCAGAGGCGGATAAGCTTACTTTTCCCTTGTCTCCAACCTGGAGCGGCATGCTTGCGTAACGCACCGCAGTGTGTGCACGGCGAATGCCTAAGGTTGCCAACTCCCTCTCCGTGTTACCCGATTAGTCGGGTAGCCACGCGTCTTTTCTCTCTCCCTCGCTATCTGGCCTCCTCCAACGAAACGAGATCATCCTTGCGCCTGTCCAGCGCGCCTGGCAACGGGTGCCTGGCGGGTGCCAGTTATCGCAGCTCAAAAAATCTGCGGGATAGGGCAATCCGGTTCGACCTTGTTTACGTGGACAGCGTTTGCGCGTGAGAGAAAGTTCGATCGTGGCTGTTTTGAGGGGCCATTGAGTAAACAGAAAAGCTTTGCGCAGGAGGCTGGCGTTGCGCAGGCAATGTATTCGATTACTTGCTGTTCGTTGGCTGTGGTGGTGAGGTCATCTGGGCGTCGGCGCTTGCATGCGCGGCATTCCAGGTTGCGTCAAGTGGATCGTTGATGCCTTGATAAGGGTCGAGCAGAAATGGAAAGCGCTCGGCCAAAGGTGCGGTTTCTCGTAAGGCGCGTATATGGTCGATTATCCATTGCAGCAGATCACTTCCCTCGTGGATCTGGGCGGTTGTCCAGTCCGGCATGGTGGAAAACAGCGCCGCGAATTTGCTCCAGCGCGAAGGACGGTCACTGATGACAGGCCGGATGTAGGTGTTCAGATAGATGTCGTCGTTGTCGCACATTTCGCCGACGAAGAGACCACTGCTTGTCGGAACAGCTGCCTGTTTCCATTTTTCGAGCATTGCGAGCGGGCGGAATGCGCGCGCAAACACGAACGCGGTGCTGGTTTCGCGTTCGATTTCCATGAGCGACATCACACCATTGCGTTGCATGCATCGCGCAACGGCGTGCGGTTTGATGATATTGGTCGCGAAGCTTTTCAAGGCCATGTCGGGGACGCTCAGCTGCAACTGGAATTCGCGCAGTCCGTGCTCGGTGCTCATGGTGGTGAAATTGACGAACAGACCTTCCAGGTTGCCGAGCGCGCCAACATAGGGCTCCAGACCGAGGCGTTCGAGCCTGGGCGCAACCTGACGCTCAAGCAGCCGCATGAGGCCGCGCCGGTTCGGCGTCCCGGTGAAGTCCTCGAGACTCTTCACAATGACTTCCGTGATCTTCCCGCGACGCTCCTCGGCGAACATCCGCGGGGATCGGTTGAGCTCGAACTTTGCGCGACCATGCGCCACGCGTGGATCGACGAACATGCGTGCTCCTTAAAGATCCAGGTTGAGCGGATGCACCCGCGTCGCTCTGCTCGTCCCGGTACGGCGCCGCAGGTTGATAGTGTGGCGTTGAAAATCGATAGTCAAGCTCGCCGGGGCACGCAGGCGGCGGCGAGCTTGATGGAGTCCCCGGAAGTACGCTCACGCTCGCAGGGCGGGCGCATGGGTTACCCGTGAGCATGGCGCGCGAACCCAGACGCGGCGCGTGAAATGAATGTGACAGACAAGGGGCTGGACGGATGGATGAGGGCTGATCCCCGTCGCAGTAATCAGGCCAAAGCACCTTCGCACTTTACTAAACAGAGACGGGGCAACGAGGTGACACGCACAGTAATCGAACGCTTTGTAGAGCATAGCCCGATAACCGTGATGGCGCGCCTGGCATTGCAACGCGCACTTGATCCTGAATGGATCGACGGTTTGTTCGAGCAGGTGCAGGTGGATAAGGGCCAGCATGTCCGGGAGTCGTTGTTCTCCGCGACGGTGGAACTGATGTCGATGATTGCTTCGGGATTGCGGTATACGGTGCGTGCCGCAGCGGGAGCTGCCCCGGAATTGCCCGTCGCGATCACCGCGCTGCACGACAGGATCAGCCGGACCCGGCCCGGGTGGGCCCGAGTACTGGCGCGTGAGAGCGTCAAGCGATTGTCGCCACTAGTGCAGCCGTTGATGTTCAACCGGCCGGTGACGGCAAGCGGTTATCGATTGAGGATTGTGGACGGAAGTCATTTGCCGAAAGGCGAAAAATGTTCACCTGGCCCGTCGGGCTGCGTGCACACGCTCATGCCTCAAGCCGGGTTGGGGGTGGGCGTACGAACCGTAGTACCGTTCGTTGTCTACGATCCGGAGGTCGCCATGATCGTCGATCTGGTGCCGTGCGAGCAGGGTCGGGCGCAGGAGGAGGTGAACGCAGGGGCTCTGCTGGACTCGGTCCAGCCGGGGGAGCTCTGGATCATCGATCGCAACTTCAGTACTCACGCGATAGTGACCGGCTGGCAGCGCCGCAGCAGCGCCTTTATCGTGCAGGAGCGTGGCTGCAATCCGAACCAGATCGAGGCAGGCCGTCCCGTCAGAAAGGGCCGTATCGAGATGGGCGCCGTATACGAACAGCCGGTCAGCACCACGGATGACTCGGGCGCGTCGCTCGTTCTAAGACGCATCGAAGTGCGTGCGAATGGTTCGAGTGTGGAGGGCGGCGAGGTCATACGGATCCTGACGAATGTCCCGGCCTCGCAGCTCACCGCCGAAGAAGTCGCGAGCCTGTCCTGCCGAAGCTGGAGCGAGATGCTGTCCGTACCGCTCGAGCTGGTGCTCAAGGGCGAGATCCTTTCATTGGGGCGGCCCCGGGCTGCGCCTCTGGCACTTGGCATGGCGGCGCTTGCGTATAACGTACTGAGTACGATGGTTCGCACAGTGAGCCGCGAGCAGGAACTGGATACGCGCGAAGTCCAGCGTTTGCCGCATTACATCGCGACGGGTATCAGGGCCACATACGCGGGGGTGATGATCGCGGTGCCGGCCGAATTCTGGCGGCGCTATGACCAACTTGCGCCGGGCGATCTAGGCGACATCCTGAGAAAAATTGCTGCTCACGTTGATCCTCGTAGCGCACACAAGCAGAGGCGCGAACCCACGGCGTCCCCGGAAACGAAGGCCATCCTGCGGGCTGCGACACTCGATGTCATGTTTCGCAGGGAGGAAGGAGAGGATCCAGACAACGAGCCGCTATCCGGCCAGCGGTTCATTGCGATGGCCACGCGCGAATTCAGCAGTAATCCGTCGAAGGTCTTGCGCGATACCGCTGAGTCGCCGGTGATGGTGACGAAGTATGGCCAGGCAATCGCTTTCCTGATTTCCGTTGAAGACTGGAACCGGATGAAGGCCGAAAGACGCGAGAACATCCTTGATCGGCTCGCAGCCGAACACGCGGGACCGCAATCGGCCGGACGCGGACCCGCGCGTGAGCCGTCGATCAACTAGCCTGCGAGGCGATGGACCCAGATCACGGAGGTCCAGCTGAAATTGCCAATGCCGTACCGGGCGATCAGCGTGTCGAGGCGTGTATTGATCCTCGCCGAGTGAATCCTGCAGTGCACGATGAAATAACCGCTGTTGACGCCCACGAGCGAGCCGGATGGCAGTTCCGCGGTCGTTCTCGTTGCGGACAGCACCTCGGCGATGTCGGAGGTGCTGATGAAGTAGCCCGTGGTGCGCCGTCCGACCAGCTCATGTGCCTGACCGCGGGAGAGGGTGGGAATCGCCGCGACGAGAGTCGGCTCGGCCGCCGTGTTGGCGTTGACCATGGTGAGGTCAGGCAGGACTGTGACGAAAGGCGAAAGCGTCCGCGCGACCTGCTCGTCATACCCTGGGATGCGGGCAAGGTCCTGTGTTGAGACGAGTTGCATGGGCCAGCCGCCAGCGCCGTTCCCGTCACCCAGCGAGCGCAATATGTAGCTGGCGGTGAGTTGGGCCAGGCCCTGATTCAGCGAAAGCTCGCCCAGCAAGCGACGATATGCCTGCACGCCATCGGCATTGATCTGCCAGGGCTGACCCGGGCCTGGCCGGGACACGAGGTTCTGCAGGTTGAATCTCGCCTGCGCATCCTCGACCTCGCCGGAAATCCAGGCCTGGGCGAGTTCGCCGTTGACCGCAATGGTTTCGAGCGGCAGGAAACCGGCGAGCTGAACGTCCTTGACCGGGGCAGACCACAGCTGCCCGTCGTAGGTGACGTTAGAGGTGGCACTCTGCGCACGTAGCGTCGCGCGGGCCCACTCCACTGCGGCGCGTTCGGCCCACATTGTTTCAACGTTCAGGCGCAGGTTCTCGAGATCCCGCACCGCGACCAGTTGACGCCACACTACGTTTGCCGCCAGCGTGGCTGCCAGTGCCACAACCAGCAATACCGTTACGATGGCGATACCCCGTTCCCGATTCGGGACCCTTGCCTGACTGCGGTTCGTCTGGTGCATCGTTGCTCCTCTACATCGACTCTGCAACGCGCTGGGTGTCATGCGCGTAGCGTGGATGCATCTATGGTAGAGGCAGACATGCCGGCTGGCGTGACAAATGTCGTTCGCAAAATGGTACGGAACATCCGGCAAAAAAATGACACGCATTGCCGCTATGATGCGCGGCCGGTTTGATCGTGGCCGTCGTTATTTGCAATCAGGCACCGGGCGCCGCCATCAACGGGCGAACCACGCTTATCTTCTCCACGTATCCGCTTTGCGACTAACTTGCAGCGTGAGCGGAAGCGATGACGATCCCAAAGTTTGAGAGAAAAGCGTGGAGCGGGAACGTTTCCTGGGTTCGGCGCACCGGGCGATACCCAGCGTGCCAATCTGACCGGGGAGGAACAGAGCAAGCTGGGTGGGATATAGCCCGTCCATCACCGGGGTAACGTCGCCGCGCCCGTCCTTCCTTACGTATTCAGGTGCTTAAGGTCCGGAGTACGAAGGGCTCTCGGGAGTCGGACAGCGTCGCTGGACCATTACGGTTGAGGTCGAAGGCCTTGGGGATACGGGCGGTGACGGTTATCGCAAAAAGGGGAAGTCGGGACAGGTCAGCTACAACCCGGACAGTTCCCTTCAGGTTATCGGGCATGGGCGACTCAGCGCACAACAGATGACACGCCTGACAGGGTTGACGCATCTGAGTGATGCCGAGCGACGCAGCGTAGAGCAGGAGCAATAGCGGGGAAGGATCGCTTTGGCGCGCTGAGGGACGCAATACATTTGCGCCCCTCCTTTCGTTTCGCTCCGATCTCGATAATGGGCCTCTTGACCGCCGAGCAGGCGTTCTGGAAAGAGAGGCAAGCCGGGTGGATGAATGCCCGGAAGCGGTAAGGCAGATAGTTCAAAAAAACGTGACCGATTTATCAGATCATTGAATTTGTGTCACAAAAAGTAACATGTTGTAAGAGGACCATGAGCACGCTCACGATTAGTCGTATCGGCGAACGTGTAGGCGTTAGCGAGTGAGCGGTGATCGTGTCGACGATGCGCAGTGAGGCTCAGGGGGTCTTTGCGATCGGGGCGCGATCGGGGACGCCGGGCGGTCGGCCTGTTGCGAAGTGTGACGCAAGAAAGTGTGCGGTATTGGTCAACTCATTTCGTCTATGTAGGTAGGAACCACAAAATCTGTTCTGTTATCCCAATCTTGATCGGCCGTTTGCGTCGATCCACGAGCGGGTCGGTCCTTGCCGCGCGGACGCTTTCTTGACGCTGCGTACTTTTTATTGCATGACCACGTATCTCCCATCGGCGAGGTGCAGTGGAGTTCTGAAAGGCATAGGGACGTGGAACAGGTTCAAGGCAACGAGTCGAGAGGCGCATTTCAGGCGGGGGGCGGTGAAGCGGTCCCCCCCGCAGCAGCGGACGAGGCCGGGGCACCTCTCATCAACTTACGTGACACCGGACGCTTCCTGGCGGTGCTTGCTTCGCTCAAGTGCACGCTGGCGATCAGCCGGCGTCCGTCGGGTGTTGCGTTGCTGGGTGTGGAGAAAGGCATTCCGACCCTCTCGGCCTGCCTGTTGCCGCGGTCGATGGGACTGGCGGTGGCGGGCAACCGCCTTGCGATTGCAACGATGCACGAGTTGATGATCTTTGCGAACGTACCGTCGCTCGCACCGCTATATCCGGCACGCCCCGATCACTACGACGCGATTTTTGTGCCGCGCACCTCGCACTACACAGGTGACCTCGATCTGCACGACATGGTGTTCGACAAGAACATCGTGCTCGCGGTCAATACGCGCTACTCATGCATCAGTGTCATTGACGGGTTTTTCAACTTCACGCCGATCTGGCAACCGCCCTTCGTAACGGACTTCGGGCCGGGCGACCGGTGTCACCTGAACGGCATGGCGTTTGATGATGGCAAGGTGCGCTTCGTCACCGCACTTGGACAAACGGATACACCGTTTGGCTGGCGCGAAGGCATGGCCGATAGCGGGATCGTAATGGAAGTGCCGTCGGGGCGGATTGCCGCATCGGGTCTTTCCATGCCGCATTCGCCCCGCGTGATCAACGGCCAGCTGTACGTGCTCGAAGGCGGACGCGGACAGTTGCTGCAGATAGACCCCGCTAGCGGCTCGAAGCGCGTGGTCGCGAAGCTGCCGGGTTTTACGCATGGGCTTGCCGAATATGGTGGCGTGTTGTTCATCGGGCTGTCGAAACTACGCGACAAACGAGGGCCACAAGGATTGCCGATCGAAGCGGAACGTGACGAACTGGTGGCCGGCGTGGCAGCAGTGGACGCGCACAACGGGGAGGTGCTCGGAATACTGGAGTTCTACAACGGCGTGGACGAGATTTTCGATGTGCAGGTGCTGCCGAACATTTTGAGGGCAGAAATCCTCAACCCCAGGCAGTGGTTCGAAACGCCGTCGATCGTCACGATGAAAGGTGGTTTCTGGCAGACCCGGCCGGCCGAAGAGGATGAGGGAGCAAGCCATGCGGGGTAGTTCATCGGGCGCGTGCGGTTCAACTCGCACGTTGATTGAAGACGGTCTGGTGCTATGGCTTACGGGGCTGCCAGGTGCCGGCAAAACCACGCTTTCGGATCAGCTGGCGCTTGCACTGACGGCGCGCGGGTTTCGCGTGAAAGTACTGGACGGCGACGTGCTGCGGCGCGGCTTGAACCGTGATCTGGGATTCTCGGCACGCGATCGCCATGAGAACGTGCGACGTGTGGGAGAGGTGGCAGCGCTCTTTGCAGACGCCGGATTGATCACGATTGTCGCACTGATTTCGCCGCTCGCCACGATGCGCGAGCAGGTCCGCGTTGCCATCGGTGAGCGGTTTCGCGAGGTGTATGTGAGAGCGAGTCTCGACATCTGCGAAGCGCGCGATCCGAAGGGGCTCTATCAGAAAGCACGGCGCGGTGAGTTAACTGAGTTTACCGGGATATCGGCACCGTACGAGCCGCCGGTACACGCGGACCTGGTGGTCGACACGGGAACGTGCGTGGTAGACGAGTGCGTCACGCAACTGGTGATCTTTACGGAGCAGCAGTTCGCGGCAACCCGCGACGTCAGGGCGGAGAGAACGGCTTCGGTTCGGTGGGCGGTGTAGCGCAATAGATCAAATTCGATATCAGGAAATAACAAACATAGATTAATTTAGGATCACTTATCGAATGTCGCGAAAATGACATGGACTGTATGTACAGCGTACGGATCCATCCTCAGCTAGCTGGAAAAGAAGACGAACGATTTCGAAAAGACAAAGGGGAGTGGCGCATGACGCCAAGATCTAACGGGGAAGGGTACGAGCAGCCCCACAGGCGCACGTGCGGACAGACGCAGGGCCGGATGGGGCAGCGTTTTGCAGGCGCGTTGCTGGTGGGAGGGATGACACTCACGGCAGCCGTGCGCGCCTTGGGCGCGGAGCCGGGACCTGCACCTGCTGCGACAACATCGCCAGCGTCGGCTGCAAACCCTGTGCAAGGGGCCGGTACAGCAGCCTCAAGTGCGGGAGGTCTGCCGCAGAGCTTTGACGTGAACGAATACATCGTGCGCGGCAACACCACGCTGGAGAGTCTCGAGATCGAGAAGGCTGTGTATCCGTTCGAGGGTCCGGGCCGGTCGCTTACGGACGTGAACGCGGCGCGCGACGCACTGCAGAAGGCCTATCAGGACAAAGGGTATCAGTCGGTGGTGGTGGAGCTGCCGCCACAGCAGGTCAAAAACGGCGTGATTGTCCTGCAGGTGGTGGAAGCAAAGGTCGGGCGCCTGCGAGTGGAGGGCGCGAAGTATTACTCGCCGCAGAACATCCGCGACGCCGTACCCGCACTCGCCGAAGGCGGCGTGCCGGATTTCACGGTGGCCCAGCAGCAGTTGACGGACCTGAACCGCTCGGCTGACCGCCAGGTGATTCCGGTACTGAAACCTGGCACGCTCCCGCAGACGGTCGACGTGGACCTGAAGGTTGACGATCACAACCCGCTGCACGGCAGTCTTGAAGTGAACAACGACAACAGCCCGAGCACCTCGTCGTTGCGTACTACCGCATCGCTGAGTTACTCGAATCTGTGGCAGCTCGGCCATGTGCTCTCCGGCACGTACCTGCTTGCGCCGCAGCATCCGAACGACGCGCGCGTGTACTCGTTCTCGTACCTTGCGCCGCTGAAGGATTCCCACTGGAGCTTGCTCGCCACCGTCGTGCACTCCGACAGCAACGTGGCGTCGCTCGGCGGTACGAACGTGCTGGGTAAAGGGACAACGTATGGACTCACCGCGATCTACGCGTTGCCGTCGACAGAAACGTACGCACAGTCCGTGAGTGTCGAGATCGACCGCAAGCATTACGACGAGAACGTGAGTTTGGCTGGCCAGACGTCAACGGCGCCGCTGACCTATGTGCCGGTGACCTTCTCATACAACGGGCAGTTGAGCCGCCAGCACTCGCAGACGGCGTTCTCGGCGTCGCTCACGACCGGCATCCGTGGTCTGGGTAGTAGCGCGAACGAATTCGACAACAAGCGCTTTAACGCAACGCCGGATTTCATCTACGGCAAGTTCGACGTCAACCACACACAGAATTTCGACCACGACATCCAGGCGAACGCGCACGTGAGCGCGCAGTTCGCGAACTCGCCACTCGTGTCGAGTGAGCAGTTCGCCGCAGGTGGCATGAACAGCGTGCGCGGTTACATGCAGGCGGAAGACACCGCTGACAGCGGCGTCATTGGCTCGCTGGAACTGCGCAGCCCGTCAATCGCGAAGTATCTGGGTGGCGCCGTGGGCAGCAAAGTGAACGAGTGGCGCTTTCACGCGTTCGTCGATGCGGCGCACCTGTGGTTGCTGAGTCCACTGCCGGAGCAGACGGCGAGCTTCAACCTGCTGTCGATGGGGGTCGGTACGCGCGTGCAGCTACTGAAATACGCGAGCGCGGACTTCGAGGCGGGCTGGCCGCTGAAGGCGGGGGGCACCACGAAGCAGTACAGCCCGCGCTTTGACTTCTTTGTGCGCCTTGCTTTCTGAATGGTGCGTGATCGGCGCGTGAACCTGCGCGATCAACGGATGAGCGACTTTTTTACATGAATGGCGCTGGCGCGATCGGGCCGGCCTGTCGAAGACTATCGGGGAGTATGACTGTGAAGCGAGCTTTGTTTCTTTTACTGACGGCGGCATTTATGTGCCTGCCGGGGGTGGCCAACGCGTGGTGGCAGAACGACTGGTCTTACCGCAAGGCGATCACGATCGACACAACGCCCAAAGGTGCAAATATCACGGAGTCTGCGGGCCGCGTGCCGCTGCTGATCCGTCTGCACCCAGGCAATTTCCAGTTCGACGGACTGCAGGATAACGGTGCGGACATCCGGTTCATTGCGGCTGATGACAAGACGCCGCTCAATTACCACGTCGAACAGTACGACGCCGTGCTGGGCGTCGCACTCGTCTGGGTCGACGTTCCCCAGTTTCCGGCCGGGGCGGCACAGAGCGTCTGGATGTACTACGGCAATAACAAGGCGCCCGAAGGCGGCAAGGCGGCCGACACGTTCGATCCCGACTACACGCTGGTCTATCACTTCAACGGCGCATCCGGTACGCCGCCAAAGGATCTGACTGCCTACGGCAATAACGCGCAGAACGCGCCGGCACGGATTGTCGAGGACGGTATCGTCGGCAAGGCTGCCCAGTTCAACGGGACCGGGCCGCTGAACCTGCCCGCGAGCCCGTCGCTGAATGTTAGCGCTGGGGGTAGTTTTACGTTCAGCGTCTGGGTCAAGCCGGGTGCGCTTGCACCGCAGACGCTTCTCTATAGCCGTCGCGACAGCGCGAACGCATTGCTGATCGGGCTCGACAACGGGGTGCCATTTGCTGAAGTGGACGGCGCCGCCGGTGGTGCCAATAGCCCGGGTCCCGTGCGCACGCCGGCCGGTCAGCCGGTGGCAGCGAATCAATGGACCCACATTGCCGTGACTGCAGACGGCAAGAACATCACCCTGTACGTGGGCGGCAAGCAATACGCACAAGTCGCCGCAACGTTGCCAGCCCTCACGAGCGCAGCAGCGGTGGGCGGTGACGTTGCAGGTGCCCCGGCGGGTTTCACGGGCTTCACCGGTGTCCTCGATGAACTGCGCCTGTCGAAGGTAGCGCGCCCGGCGGCGCTGATTGCGCTCGACGCGATGAGCCAGGGCGCCGAGTCGAAGCTGGTTGCCTACGGTGCCGACGAGAAGCAGTCGGGCTTCGGCTTCGGCTACTTTGGCGTGATCGTCAAGTCGGTGACTGTTGATGCGTGGGTGGTGATTGGCATCCTGCTGGTCATGGCAGCGATCTCATGGGTCGTGATGTGGAACAAGGCCGCCTATGTCGGCACTGTGGACAAGGCCAATGGTTTGTTCGTGCGGCGCTTCCGTGAAGTGGCGGGCAAACACCTCGTGGGCCTCGCTCACACGGACGAAAAGTCGGAAGAGGGCCGGCGCCTGCGCCAGTCGTCGATGTACCGGCTTTATCGGGCCGGCGTTGCGGAAATCCATAGCCGAGTCGACGGCAACGGCCGCACGGTGATCACCGCGGAGTCGATCGAAGCGATCCGCGCGACGATGGACGCCACGCTCGTGCGCGAAAACCAGCGCCTGTCGAAATCGATGGTAGTGCTGACCATTGCAATCTCGGGTGGCCCGTTTCTCGGCCTGCTGGGCACCGTGGTGGGCGTCATGATCACGTTCGCTGCGATCGCCGCAGCCGGCGACGTGAACGTCAACGCGATCGCTCCAGGGATCGCCGCGGCGTTGCTCGCTACTGTCACCGGTCTGTTCGTCGCGATTCCCGCGCTCTTTGGCTACAACTACCTGCTGATCCGCAACAAGAACGTCACCGCGAACATGCAGGTGTTTGTCGACGAGTTCGTCACGCGTCTGGCCGAAGCGCATCGCAACCCCGATCACGCGCTGGCTGCGGACTGAACTCAAGGAGAGCGAGATGCAGGTTCAGGACGACGACAAACCGTACGACGACATCAACATCACGCCGATGCTCGATCTCGCGTACGTGCTGCTGATCATTTTTATCATCATGACGACCGCCTCGGTACAGGGCATCAAGGTCGATCTGCCCAAAGCGAGTTCGTCGACGAGTCTAGCGAAACCGCAGACCAAGGCGATCACGGTGTCCGACTCGGGGCAGATTTTCCTCGATGCATACCCGGTGAGCATGACCGAACTGGAAGACCGGCTGCGTACGCAGAAAGCCCTCACGCCGGAGTTTCCGATCGTGCTGAAAGGCGATTCGGCCGTGGCGTACCAAAAGGTGATGGACGTGCTCGACCTCTTGCGCCGCCTGGACCTGTCGCAGGTGGGACTGGTGACGGGCAAGGCGCATCAAGGCGGCTAGAGACCCACTATGGAGATGACCTACAACAATGGCCGCGGCGACGATCCGGAGAAGGAGCCGCGGCGCTGGCTCAAGCCGGTGGTCACGGTCGCGGTGCTGCTGGGTGTCGCGGCGCTGGTGTGGCACTTCGCGAGCGACACGGCGGGCGTGAAGCGCGTATCGGCGCCGCAGGTGACCACCGTCATTCCGTTGCCGCCCCCGCCCCCGCCACCACCGAAAGTGAAACCTCCTCCGGAAAAAATCCAGGAGGAGGCCAAGACGCCGGTGGACAAGCCGACGGTCGCACCCAAGCCGTCCGAGGCGCCGAAGCCGTCGGACAACCAGCCGAAGCAGATGACGATGAACGCGCCTGCCCAGGCAGGCACCGACAGCTTCAACCTTGGCGCGGGTGATGGCAGCGGCATGGTTGGTAGCGGCGGAGGTGGCAGGTTTGGCAACGCCGGCTATTCGCAGTACATGGTCTACACGCTGCAGCGGGCGATCGAGCAGGACAAGGCGGTGCAGGACGCGGGCGGAGCCCGTTTTACCGGCAGCCTGAACCTGTGGATGGAGCCGTCGGGGCGTATCACGAAGGTGGCGATTGTTCAGTCGACAGGCGACGCGAAGATCGATGCTGCCGTGGTGAACGCTGTTGAGGCGCTCGGCAAGGTGGATGAGCCGCCCCCACCGGCCGCGTCGTATCCGGTACTCGTCAAGTTGCAGGGACGCAAGCCGGCGTGACGGGCGAAATCACGCGCAGACACGAACACACGGGCAGGTCCCTCGCCGGGGCGGTGCCAGCAAAAAAACCAGCAGTCTTGTGGAGAAAAGAATGATAAGGAAGATGAAGAGTCGGGGTGGTGCCGGTGGCGTCGGATACGTGAGCCAGCGCGACGGGGGCACTGCGTTGCATCGTTCCCGCATCAGCGTCGCGGTGTTTGCACTGGGTGTCACATGCGCGGCGGGCGCGCAGGCACAGTCACTCGAGACGCAAGCAGCGGCCGGGACGGCTGCGCCCACCGAGAGCACGGTGATCAACCTGATCAATCTGCTGGTCAAGCAGGGGGTGCTGACGAAAGCAAGTGCGAACAGCCTCGTTGCGCAGGCGCAGGCAGAAGCCGCGCAGGCGAAGGCGGCGTCGAATAGCCGCCCGGCACCGTCAGGGGCGGCTATTGTAAATGCGCCGACCCAGCCGGGCGACGTCGCGGTGCCGTATGTGCCGCAGGTGGTGCGTGACCAGATCCGCGACCAGGTCAAGCAGGAAGTGGTGGCCCAGGCGAAAGCGGAGAACTGGGCACAACCCAACACGTTCCCGGAGTGGGTCTCGCGCATCAAGATAGATGGCGACGTGCGCGTACGCGACGAGTTCCACTTCTACTCGCCACGCAACGCAACCGGCCAGACAAACTTCGCGGCGATCAATGCGAATGGTCCGTTCGACTTTAACCCGAACACCAATAACACGCTGCCGCCGACGCTCAACACGACGCAGAACCGTAACAACCTGGAGCGCTACCGCGCGCGCCTGGGGGTCACGGCGACTCTTTCGGAGGAGTTCACGGCCGGCATCCAGCTCGCGAGCGGCAACGACAACGGGCCGGTGTCGACCACCTCGACCGCGGGCGGCGGCTTCGCGAAGAAGAGCATCTGGTTGAACAAGGTCTATATCGCCTATCAACCGACGGCGTGGCTCAACATCACAGCGGGGCGTTTCGACAATCCGTTCTTCTCATCCGATCTGCTGTTCTCGAACGATCTCGAGATGGATGGCCTTGCGGCGAACTTCCGCCATGCGTTGCCGGCCGACCCCGACGTGACATTGTTCGGCACGCTCGGCGTGTTCCCGATCCAGTACACGGCCGATACTTTCCCGTCGAACAGCCTCAGCAAGGGGAGCACCGATACGAAGTGGATGTTTGGCGGCCAAGTGGGGGCGGAATGGAAGATCAACACGCAGAACCGGGTTAAGGGGGCGATTGCCTACTACGACTTCCAGAACATGCGCGGCACGCTGTCCTCGCCTTGCGCGCTGTACCTGGGACAGACGAGCTGCAGCACGGACAACGAAGCGCCTGCGTTCATGCAGGGGGGCAACACGCTGATTGCGCTGCGAAACATCGTGCAGAACCCGAACCTGGCACCTGGCCTGACACCTGACCCGCAACTCTTCGGTCTGGCGTTCAACTACCGGCTCTTCGACGCGAAGCTGCAATGGGATACGGTGGTGGCCGACCGGGTGAAGCTGCGTCTGGATGGCGAATACGTGCGCAACCTGGCCTACGACGAGAACAAGGCGTTCAGCGCGGCCACGCTGCCGGTGAACAACTTCGATTCGAACTCGGCCAATGTGACGCGTTCCGACTTCAGGAGCGGGCCGAACGGATACATGGCGAAGGCGACGATTGGGGAGCCGGATCCGAAGACCAAGGGGCAGTGGAACTTCACGATCGCCTACAAGTACCTGCAGCCGGACGCGACGCTTGATGCGTTCAACGACCCGGACTTCCACCTCGGCGGCACCAACGCGCGCGGCTACATCCTCGGTGCGGCGTATGCGGTGGCACGCGACACGTGGCTCTCGGCGCGCTATCTGAGCGCGAAGGAAGTGTACGGGCCGCCCGTGTCGATCGACGTGCTGCAGCTTGAACTGAACGCACGATTCTGAGGTGAGCATGCGAAAAGATCGGGTGATCGTAGCGGCGCTAGCCGGGGCCGTGTGGTTGAGCGCAACGGCGCCGGCGTCGGCGCAGAGTATCGACGACAAACTGCGCACGCAGTTGCGTTCGACGACGGAGCAACTGCGCTCGCTGCAGGATACGCAGTCGCAGTTGCAGGCGGATAAAACGACAGCAGAGCAGCAGCGTGACAAGGCGCTTGCAGACCTGAAGCAGGCGCAGGCGGATGTGGCGGCGGCGAAGGGCAAGTCTGGCGCCGAGGTCGCGGCCGAACGCTCGCTTGCGGCGGAGAAGTCGAGTCACGCGCAGGACACGCAACAGCTCGCGAAATACAAGTCGGCATACGAAGAGTTGCTGGCCTTGTCGCGTTCGCGTGACGCAGAGCGAACCCAGGCGCAGACAGAAGTGAAGGCGCGCGATGCTCAGCTGCAAAACTGTGAGGCAAAGAACGCCCAGCTGTACCAGGTTGGTCACGACATCCTGGACGCCTACGAGCACGTGGGCCTTGGCACCTTCCTGAAATCACGCGAGCCGGTTGCGCAGGGCGCACGGGTGAAATACGACCAGATCGCGCAGGACTACGGCGACAAACTCTATAACGGCAAATTCGATCCGCGCGCTATCTCACCCGTGAACGGCGCATCGGCCCCAGCATCAGCATCGAAGTAACCGGAATCGACAAGGAAATCATCATGAAAAGCGCAATGAAAACCGACGAATCGAGCCGCCGCGAAGTCCCGGCGAGTGAAGGACTGGACGTCGTCCATGAAGCAGTCCTGGAAGCCGTCAGCGTCGAGCAGTTGGGCGACATCTTCAAGACGGCGGGCTACCGCGTAACGGCCGCCGAACAAAACGGCATGGTGCAACTGATGAGCGCGAGCCAGGGAGTGGGATTCGCGATTCGCTTTGGCAACCGCAGTGTTGTGGACGGTCAATATCTGGACTACACGCTCAGTTGCGCATTGCAGGTGCAGGGCGAGTTGCCTGCAGAGATCGTTTCTGACTGGAACCGCGCGAAGCGCTTCGCGCGGCTATGGGTGCAGGCGCAGTTCCTCGTGTTGGAAATGGACATCGTGGTCGGCGGTGGTGTCACCAGTCGTCATCTGCGCTCGACGATCGAGTTGTGGGACCGGTTGATCCAGGAGTTCCTGCTGCATTTGCGCAATCGCCCCGCGCTCGCGGCTGAGGCGATGAAGCAACAGGCGCCGGTATCCGCGGGTACTCAGACGCTCGCCGGCGACGAAGGCAGCGAGCACAAGGCGACTCTGCAGTGATGGCACGCGTCCGGGTCGGCACCCGAATCGGAGCTTGGGCGGCGACGCTCTTTTCGCTTCTGCGCGTAGGCGCATCGAAGCAGGCCCGGACAATCCCTGCGAATCAGGCACCGAAAGCATGGGTCGTCTATGCCGAGCGGGTGTCGGCGTGCTTTCAGGCAGCACTTGAAGGCGACAGTGCAGCGGCCAGGCGGTTTCATGCGTTCCTGGACCAGCGGACTCGGACAGACGGGAGCATTGGCACCGAGGACGTACCGATGGTGCTGCGCATCCGCGCGTGGATCGATGCCGCGGGGCGTGTGACGCAGATCGAGTTCACACCACTGGGCGACCCGCAGGCCGAGTCTGATCTGCGGCAGCTATTGCGGGCGCAAGCAGTCGAGCGCGTGCCGCCGCGCGACATGCTGCAGCCGGTCGCGGTGCGCTTGACCCTTGACGCGCGGTTGTAGCCGTCGGGCGGTCTCTTGCGACGCAGGCTTGTGGCGCGAGCGTTTAATAGTCAACGTAGTGGGAGTATTTTGATGAAGACAGTTGCACTGGTATTGAGCGGTCTGATGGTGTGTGCGCCGCTCGTTGCATGGGCACAGGACGGCGTGATCGCGAGCGCCGGAGGGGCATCGGTTACACAGTCCGATATCACGAATCTGCTCAAATCGCTGGACGCGGATACGCGCGCGCGACTTGCGGCGGACCCCGCTAGGTTGGATCAACTGGTGCGCGCGAGGCTTGCGCAGGCCGCCGTGCTCACTGAGGCGAAAGCCAAGGGCTGGGACAAGCAGCCGCAGGTGAAGCAACTGGTCGAGCAGGCGCAGCGTGACGCGGTGGCGCGCAGCTATCTGGCCTCGCTCAGTGCGCCGCCGGCTGATTTCCCTTCGGATGCGGATATGCAGGCTGCGTACGATCAGAACAGGTCGATCTTCACCGTTCCCGGTTCGCTGCACCTCGCGCAGATTTTCGTTGCAGCCTCGCAGGGCGCCGACAAGGCGGCACTGGACCAGGCTCGCAAGCAGGCTGCGGATCTGGCAAGGCAGGCGCACGCCAGCGGCGCGGATTTTGCCGCAATCGCGAAGGCCAGCTCGCAGGACAAGGCGAGCGGACAGAACGGCGGCGACATGGGATTTGTCCCGGATACCGTGCTGCTTGCGGAAGTCCGCAAGGTTGCGGACGGGATGACGCTGGGTGAGGTCTCCCAGCCGATCGAGACCTCAGCGGGATTTCACGTGATCAAACTGATCGAAAAGCGTCCGGCGAATGTGCGGCCGTTCGCACAGGTGAAGGAACAGATCCGGACAACGTTACGGCAGCAGCGTGCGCAGCAAAACGCGCAGGAATATCTCGCCAAGGCGGTAGGGCCGAACACGGTGGCGATCAATGAGGATGCCTTGAAAAAGGCGCTCAGCGAGGCGCAATGAGCGCCACTAGCAACGACGCGGTGAGCTTGGTCAAAGGGCTACATCCGCTCGACGAGCGCTATATCGGCGCATATGCATGGCGGGGTGAATCGGGTGAATCGGGTGAATCGGCTGCAGCGGTGCAGGACGTCTCGCCGCTGCGATGCCCCCTGTGCCTGGGCGTACTGATTTCGACCCATCGCCAGCGTCGCGGCTACGGCTATTTCAGACACGAGTCTGACGCGGACGCAGCGCGATGCCCGCTTGCGACGACGAGCTATCAGCCCGAGGGGCTCGTCGTCAAAGGGCCGCAGGAGTCTTTGGTTGCGCACACGCATCGTGCGCGGTTTTTGCTCAACTGGAAGCGGCATTATCGGCTCGCTCGCAGCATGGTGTCGTCGCTGACGGTCAAGCGCTTTACCGAGCTGATAGAGTACGCCGATGTGCTGAATCTGTGGTCGTATCCGCTTCTGGAGTTGCGGGACCTGCCGTATGTGCTGCTCGTGATGGCGGGCTTCATGGCAGTGCGCGGTGAGGGGGAAGACAAGACTTGGGTGCGTTACTGGTTTGACGGGAGTGTGCGTGATGCGGGCGACTTGTGGCGCGCGGATGCGGGCGCGGCGCAGTTGTTTAGGGTGGAGTATCGCGATTCTCTCCGTACCCCGTTTCCGACCTCCGCGGAGATCCTGCACTGGGCGCCGATCGTGAGGATTGAGCGGCTGCAAGACTTGACGAGTCCGGGTGTCACTCGGGCGGATGTCAAGGCTTTTGCTCGCTTTGTAGAACGCAATGCATCGGCACGACGTGCGCCGCCGGAGGATGGTAATGGATGACTGGCTGCAGGCGGTGCCAATTGGACGATGAGCGCATGCGCGACGACGATAAACGGCTGCTGCGGAAAACCATGCTGATTGGTGGAGCGGTCAGCTGTGGCGTCGTCGGCTATTGCGTGCTACCGCAGGCCGGTGGGACGCCGGATGTAGTGGGTGAGGCTGAACTGCCGGGCCGGCGCCGGATCGTGGCTGCACCGAATCCGACGATGCTGAACGGGCATGCGCTGGTCCTGCTCAGTTATATCCACGGTTCGCATGGTGGCGCTATCTGCGATCGGAGGGCTGATCCGCAGGGGACGATTGAAGACGATGTGCCCCCCGCGCAATCAACGATTTCGCAATCCGAAGGATCGAGGTATCGAGACGTCATTCTGTGGGATGAACGCTAGGCTGCGGCAGGCTTGAACGACACGGCAGGCCTGCGGGGTGAATGCGGTGCCTATTATCTGCAAGGACATTGCGCGGTGATATGAAAGACTGGGCGTGGGGAATCAAGAGAGCGGTCTGGGCCACGGCCCGGATGGCGATGATCTGTGGCATGGCGGTGCTGGGCGACGGCGCTCTCGTCGTCACCGTGCATGCGCAGGCAGTTGTTCCTGCGACGGTGCCGCAACTCGCCATGCCGAACTTCGCGAGCCTCGTCAAGCGCTACGGCCCGGCGGTGGTGAACATCAGCGTTACGCGCGAGGTGGCGCAGATGGGTGTGCAGTTGCCGCCGGGCATCGAGCCGGGCAATCCGCTGGCACCGTTTCTCGCGCGCCGCGTGATTGGCAATCGTGAGGAAACGAGCCTGGGTTCGGGTTTTATCGTGAGCGCTGACGGCTACATCCTGACGAACCGGCATGTCGTCGGCGATGCGGCCGTGGTCGATGTGAAGCTCACCGACAAACGCGAATTCAAGGGCAAAGTCATCGGCAGTGATGCCCTGTCCGATGTTGCGCTCGTCAAGGTGGATGCCACGGATCTGCCGGTGGTGGTGACCGGCAACCCGAACCGCACCGAGGTGGGCGATTGGGTGATGGCGATCGGTTCGCCCTATGGCTTTGCCAACACGGTTACGGCAGGCATCGTGAGCGCGAAATCGCGGTCATTGCCGGGCGAGACCTACATCCCGTTCATCCAGACCGACGTGCCGATCAATCCAGGTAATTCGGGCGGACCGCTCTTTGACCTGAACGGCCACGTGATCGCGATCAATTCGATGATCTATTCGAAGACGGGTGGCTATCAAGGATTGTCGTTCGCGATTCCAATCGACGTCGCTTTGGACGTGAAGGAGCAGTTGCTCAAGACCGGTCAGGTGAGCCGCGGTCGTCTTGGTGTCGCGGTCCAGGAGGTGAGCCAGTCGCTCGCGCGCTCGTTCGGGCTGTCGAAACCGGACGGGGCGTTGATCGGCACAGTGGAGGCGGGCGGCCCGGCCGCGCAGGCGGGACTGCAGCCGGGCGACGTGGTACTGGCGGTCAACGGCGCCGCGGTCAGCGACTCGGTCGATTTACTGACGACGGTGGCGAAAATCAGGCCGGGGGGGCAGGTGGACCTACTGGTCTGGCGCTCAAATACCGCGACTCATATGACCGTGACGGTTGGCGCGATGGATAGTAACGGCGATTCGCCTGCCACCACGCAGGCGCCTCCCCGTCTGGGCGTGACGGTACGCCCGCTCACACTGCAGGAGCAACAGAAGGTCGGCAGCGATCATGGCCTGCTGGTCCAGCAGGTGACGGGCCGGGCTGCGAGCGTCGGTCTCAAGCCGGGCGATATTGTGCTGTCGGTCAATGAAACGCCGGTTGCCACGATCAATCAGCTCGCTGAGGCGATCAGGCAGGCGCGAGGTAATGTTGCATTGCTGATCCAGCGTGGGACGACCAGACAGTACGTGCCGATCGATCTGGGTTAGCGAAATGCAGCGACAGGCTCCTGGCGGGTTATGGAAGGCCATGTTTTTCGTCATGAACGGCAACGATGGTTGATTCGATGGCGTGACGCGGGGGCGTGAAGCGTTCGCCGCAAGAGATTTTTGGAGGATATCCAATGAACGCGAAAAATTTTGGCACTCTGGCTACCTGGCTGTTGGCGCTGACACTATGTTGTTGGGAGCCGGCATGGGCACAATCAACCTCACCTGACGTGGCACAACCGTGGCTCAGCTATGCCCAACTAACCAGCCGGCAATTCCAGACATGGCTGGAGGCGGACGACGACGCGGCGAACCAGCTACACCAGTTTCTCGAAGACCGGATTCTGAACGCGAAGGACGATGCGCCGCCGCCGGCGATCGTTATTCGTGCATGGATCGGCGCGAATGGTGCGGTGACCAAAGTCGAATTTAAGTCGCTAGGCGATCCAAAGGCCGACGCGATTCTGCGTCAACTGCTCACGCAACACCCAATCACCGAGCCACCGCCTGCCGACATGCCGCAGCCCTTGCGCGTGCGCTTGCATATGGAAGCGAATCCAGACAAAAGCACGCCGGCCAGTGCATCGAGCGATGCGCTGGCGGGATGTGCCGCGACTGCTTTCGCGTGAATCATCTGATTGCCATCGCGCTATCCGCAATCGTTTCGAGTAGTGCGATCGCGTAAACGATCTGTGAGCCGGTAATGATTGCGCTGTCGAAGAAAATCGGCACCTTCGCGCTCGAATCGAACGCGACCGGTTTGTTGATGAACGATGGTGGCGACGTGCTGACCGCACGCCACGTGATCGAGGCGTGCAAGTCGCTTTTATCAATTAATGCACGTGATCGCGAAGGGGCAGATGAAAAGTGATGGCAAACGGCAACGTTCGGCTGCCGAACAGTTTTACGAGCTTGCGGGATAAGCATTCCTATCCATTCCGAACTGACTCTTCTTGATTTACTTACTGTGACAGAACCATGAATATGGTATCGGACGATTTCTATCGAGCCCTTGAGGATCGCTTTCGAGGCAGTCGAGAGCTGATCAAGTTTCGGCAGAGCGTGTATTTGCCGCTCGTCGAAGCGCTTGCTAACCGAGTGCAGAAGAAGGTGCTGGACGTGGGGTGCGGGCGTGCGGAATGGCTCGAGTTGCTCGGCGAGCGCGGTGTTCCTGCGCAAGGTCTTGATCTCAACGAGGACTTCGTAGCGGACGGGAAGCGCGCTGGACTCAACGTATTCAGCGCCGATGCGATGCAATACCTCGGCGAGCAACCGGATCAGTCGTACGGGTTGATCAGCGCGTTCCATGTAGTCGAGCATCTTGGGTTTGAGAACTTGCTGCAGTTCTTGCGGGAGGCGTATCGAGTTGTCGACGACGGTGGTGCGATCTTGCTAGAGACACCGAATCCGGCGAACCTGCTGGTCGGCGCATGCAACTTCTATCTCGACCCGACCCATGAGCACCCCATTCCATCGAGTCTCCTGAGTTTCGCGGCGGAGTTTTCGGGGTTCGAGCAGGTCGTCATCGTGCCGGTCAATCGCGGTTTTCTGCAGAACAACCTCGAGCTGCTACCTACCGAGTTGCCCGGTGCGAGCGTCATCAACAAGGTGGTGTCGTCGCTCGATCAGAACTTCATGCAGGCACCGGATTACGCAGTCATTGCGTTCAAGAAGGCAGGCAATGAATTGGTTGAGGTTGCCAACTCGCTTCTGGGCGACTCGCCGTTGCCGATCTCGGCGAAAGAGACTGAAGACGTGAATGCGTTGTTAGAGTGGGTGCTCGAGGCTGAGGCGCAGCGGGCGGCGTTGCGGGCCGACGTTACCAGCGTGCAAGTGCAACTTACCAGCGTGCAAGTGCAACTGCGCGACGCTCTCGAGCGAATGGTGGCGATGCAGGCGCGTGCAGCCGTGGCGGAAGACCTTGTGCATCAGTCGCAGCAGCATGTGATCGCGTTGCTTAGCAGCAGTAGCTGGCGGCTGTCGTTGCCGGTCCGGTCCGTGGGAAGGGTGGCGCGCAAACTGGGGACCTTATCGGGCGCCGTCAAGCGGATGCAGAGATTGGGGTTACAGCATGCGGTAGCTTACGTGCGTTGCCGACCTGTTCTCAAGCAGCGTGTCGCGAATATGCTGGCGCGGTTTCCGCGAGTACGTGCGCGTTTGATACGGTATGCCGGACTCTACGCCGTGCAGGGCACGGTGTCGGGTGCGCCACTTCCCGCAGTTGAATCAATCGACCAGATGACCGCACGCGGGCGCGCGATTAATGATGATTTGAAGAGCGCCCGGAATGAGGACACGTGATAATTTCGCGGCATCGTTAGGCGTATCGTTTTGAATCTTCGCGCATACAGACGACTCGAAGAGAGGCCACGCCGTACGGGATTGTCCATACAGCACGGACTCTCACACACCAGATGTTATTTGTTACTAGTGGTTCTTGCGAGAACCCATACAACTCTGTAGTCGTTCGGTGGCGTTTTGTTGTTTATCCCAATGGACCGCTCAATCTCCTCCTTGAGGGCAGAGTTCACCTATCTTCGCCGTTGCTCCTGGTGCTAATGCCATTTTCATCCTCGAACGATATCGCCCTGTTGGGCGCTCCCAAGTGAGAGCGCCAACCATAGTAGTGACTTATACGGGGCTGTCGCAGTATTTTCGCGAAACGTTAGGGGGAGCATATGTACCTCACGCAGTTCGATGTTGGGTTCGGGGGAGGCTGGAGGAATCAGTTCAGGACCTACGTGGCCTGCAACGACACCATATCTTGCGTACGAGTCCACTCTGGATTCGTGACGTCCTTGAGTGCTATGAGCACGATGTCACGCGGCGAGTTTGCTGAGCAAGATCATGCCGGCCCGGTTTCTGGAGTTCACGTGCATAAACAGGCGTGACGGGTGACTGTGAAAGTGGGCATCGTGACCGAGGGAACGTCCGCTTTCCTGACTTCGATGCGGTTTATATCCTGAGGAGGTGATGGATAGCATGGCAACGTATCAGGAACTGCTGGTCCAGAAGAATGAGCTTGAGCAGCGAATCGCGGAGAAGCGTGAGGAAGAGATCCTTTTGGTCATCGCGGGCATCAGGGAGCAAATTGCGGCATACGGCTTCACATTCAGAGACCTTTTCGAGAGACACGAGGCTCGGGACGTCACTCGAGTTTGGCACGCGCCAAGGTATCGCGATCCCAAATCCGGCGAGACCTGGTCCGGTCGCGGGCGACCTCCGGCGTGGTTCGACAAACGGACAAGGGACATCTTTGCCGTTAGTGAGCAACGTCAACCGGTAAGTCGGGATGTGTGACGGCGTGCGGTGGTGCGGCTTTCGACCTAGCCAGCAGGCAGGGGCTCACCCATGACCGCATGCGGGACACCGGTCTGCCTGTTTAGGTTGTGCCTTCGCGGGCAGCCTTTGCACACGAGGCAACTGATACTGCCGCGGTGGGCCATTGCATTGCCGGGCCTGCTTGCGTGCGGCATGGCTTTCGCAGAAGCAACGCAAGAAGGAGTTGGCGTGGATGCTGCGATCCGCGCGGCGAACAACGAACTGAGGGTCGCTGTGGGCGCCACGCACCTGAAGTACCACGAGTTCGACACCCATCATCAGGTCGACTCGGGTTACCTGGATTCGGAGCAGGGTACGCAGCCTGTGGTCGAGGGTATGTGGCGTCGTCAAGCAACGCTCTTCGGCCTCGACGACATTTACACGTCGATCGACGCAAGTTATTCGCGCGGACACACGACCTACAACGGTTACGCGATCGACCTAGCCTCGCCGACCGGCGTTGGCACACCGCAGACGGAGCGCATGTCCGACATAACGTTCGATGCGGATGTCAGGCTTGGGCGGGCCCTTCGCTTCGCGATGCTGCCCGTGCTGCAGGTGACGCCCTATCTGACCTACGGGTTTCATCACCGGACGCGCAATGGTCTGGAGCGCTACGAACACCAGGTCGCTGGCGCGGGGGTGCTGTGTCAGGTTGCGTTGACTCCGGCAATGGTTGCGCAGGCCGACGTGATGGTGGGCCGCACGTTCGATGCGAGGATGCGCACACCGGGTCTGCCTCTGGCAGTTCTGGGCTCACGCCCGACGGAGGCGCTCGGGCTCGGGCTCGACATAGCTGTAACCCGTCGCCTGCATGTTACGCTGGACTATCGTGCCGCGACGTTTGCGTATGGGGAGTCGGCGCCCGCGAACGGGTACTTTGCAGGACGATACGGGCAATGGTTTGAGCCGGAATCGCGCAGTTGGACGCAAACAGCGACCGTGGGCGTGGCCTGGTCACTTTGAGGGCACTGTCAGGTTGATGAAGATGCGGCGGTAGAATGAAACGATGAAGAAGACAAAAACGCTTTATCACGGCCGCCGCTTCCCTGCTGTCGTCATTAGTTGCGCAGTTCGCTGGTATTTCCGGTTCTGCCTGAGCCTACGCGACGTCGAGGAGTTGTTGCTCGAGCGAGGTATCGTGGTCACGTACGAGACGATCCGTTGCTGGTGCGAAAAATTTGGCGCGAGGTTCGCTCGGTGCGCCAAGGCGGTGCGGCGGAAGCCAGGCAGCACCTGGCATTTAGATGAGATGTTCGTGACGCTGCGCGGTGAGCCGCATCTGTTGTGGCGAGCGGTCGACGAGCATGGCGCCGAACTCGACGTGCTGGTGCAAAAGCGTCGCGACAAGGCCGCGGCAAAGCGCTTCTTTCTGTGGGTACTGCGTTCAAACCCGGTGCCGCGCAGAATCGTTACCGACCAACTGCGCAGTTATCCGGCCGCGAAGGCTGATATTCCTTAGCTCGCCCAGGTAAAGCACGTTTTCGTCAAAGCGGCCGCACGCGTAAACAACCGCGCCGAGAACAGCCACCAGCCAACCCGTAGGCGCGAACGACAGATGTGTGGCTTTCGCGATTCGCGTCGCACGCAGGCTTTTCTTTCATGCTTCGGCCCGATCCGTCAGCACTCCGCCCTTCCAAGACATCAGATGAACGCTGCACGTCATCGCGCCATCCTAAAAGAACGTCTCGGTGCATGGCATGGTTGGACCGTCTCTGCCGCAGTCGAGACGGCTATCTGATCAGGATAGCTACTAGTATGCCGCACACTCGATCGGCGGCCGCCAACTTGACAACGCCGGGGGGGCAACACGGCCCCTCGCCCCTTGACGCCTCGCCGTCGGCTAAGGTCTCGGGTGTCGGGCGGGAACGCGGGAGACTGATCTGTCACACCGGCGCCGAATGGTCTCGTAGGTCGCGCGCACTCCTCGTTGTACCACCAAGCTCCTCAATATCAAGTCTCGTTCCCGCCGATTACTTCAGCCGGAAGACCGAGACCGCGTCGCGTAACATATTCGCCTGATCGTCGAGCGAGGAGGCTGCGGCCGCCGCCTCCTCGACCAGAGCCGCGTTCTGCTGCGACACCTGTTCCATCTGCGACACGGCAAGGCTCACCTGCTCGATGCCATCGCGCTGCTCGTCGGACGCGTTCGCGATCTCCCGCATGATCGTCGTGACACGAGTGATCGAGTCGCTGATCTCCTGCATCGTTTCGCCCGCGACGTTGACGAGCTGCGAGCCCGACGCCACACGTTCGACCGAATCGTCGATCAACGTTTTGATTTCCTTTGCGGCCATACCGGCGCGTTGCGCGAGCGAACGCACCTCGGACGCGACCACGGCGAATCCGCGTCCATGGTCGCCGGCGCGAGCGGCTTCCACCGCGGCATTGAGCGCAAGGATGTTGGTCTGAAATGCGATGCCTTCGATCACGCCCGTGATGTCGGCGATCTTTTGCGAGCTGCGGTGGATTTCCGTCATCGTATTCACGACGTTGCCCACGACCTGCGAGCCGCGCGCGGTCACGCTATGTGCTGATTCGGTCAGCGTTTGCGCGGTGCGCGCGTTGTCCGCATTCTGCCGGACTGTCGAAGTGAGCTGCTCCATGCTGGCCGACGTTTCCTGCAGCGATGCCGCCTGCTCCTCGGTGCGCTGCGAGAGGTCGTTGTTGCCGGCAGCAATCTGCTGCGTGCTGGTGGCAATGGAATCGGAGCTGCGTGTGACTTGCCGGACCATCTGTTGGAGGCCGTCCTGCATCTGTTCGAGTCCTTCGACGAGCTGTCCCATTTCGTCGCTCGTGCGTGCCTTGAGCGGCACGGTCAAATCGCCTTGTGCGATGCGCTGGAGCGCCGAAAGCAGGTTGGCGAGCGGCATTGCGATCGAACGGTGCAAGCCATACACGCAGCCCACGCACACGGCCAGCCCGAACGCGATCAGCACCACACCCACGAGGCGCAACCGTTCATTGAAATGCTGCGCGGCGGCGAACGCCTGCTTGCCATGCTCGTTCTGCCAATGGTCAAGCGAGTCGGTGCTGGTCGAGAGCGCAAGCGAGAGCGGCGACATCGTCTTCGTCGCGATGTGATCCGCCGTCTCGCGATCGCCTTGTTTGAGTGCATCGGCCAACGGTACGATTCCGCGTTGTACCAGTGCAGAGCGCGCCTCATCCACGCGGTCCGCGAGCACCTGCGCGTCGGACCCAAGCTTGATTGCCCGGTAGGTGTGCCACGCGCGATCGGAGTCCGAAAGATGGCCGAGCGACTTCGCGATGGCCGCCGACAGATCGGCTGCCTCAGGGTGCATCAGGGCACGATCCAGGACCACGCGCGCGATCTCTAGGTCCAGATTGGATTGCCCTACGGAAATCGATGCCGCCAGCTGGTTCGAGTAGGCGGAATTTAGCGCATCGTTCGAACGCTTCATGCCGATCTGCCCGAGCACGCCGACCATGATGATCAGCAGGCTCAGCACGGCCATCATGGCCCACAGTCGGCCGGAAATGGAGAGACGAGAAAGCATGCTGCCCCCGATTATTTAGTTTGAGTTTCTTCTGGAACCGCCCAACTGTTCCCCATTGCCAGGCTGTTCGTGATCTCAATCGCAACGCAATGACCGCGGAAGATCCGCTATCGAGGTGAATCAATGACGCTTCACTACGGCGCAGCTCGTCTGTCCATTCACCGCGATATCCAGCGTAGTTTTTGCCTCTTCGACCCGAAATTCGCCCGGCAATGCCACACCGTTCTTAACCGCCGTAACTTCGGCGAGTATCGACACCGCGATTTCCGGCGGCGTACGGCTGCCGATATAAATACCAACGGGCCCGCGCAACCGGATGAGTTCATCTTTGTTGAGATCGAAATACGTCTCGAGCCGCTCGCGTCTTGCGGCATTGTTCCGGCGCGAGCCCAGCGCGCCAACGTAGAATGCGGGCGTTCTGATCGCCTCCATTAACGCGAGGTCGTCGAGCTTCGCATCGTGTGTCAGCGCAATTACCGCGCAGCGCTCGTCGAGCTTCATGTCGAGTACGGTGTCGTCCGGCATCGTACGTACGAGCGTCGTGCCTGGTACGTACCAGGCGTCGGTGTATTCCTCCCGCGGATCGCAGACGGTCACTTGATAGTCGAGCCCGAGTGCGATCTGGCAAAGATAGTTCGAGAGCTGACCGGCACCGATCACGAGCATCCGGTAACGCGGACCGTGAATGGTCAGCAGCCGGTGCCCGTCGAAATCGGTGCCATCGGCCGAGTGCGCTGGCACGAGTCTCGCCGCGCCGCTCTCCATGTCGAGCGAGCGCGCGACGAGCTCGCCGGCACCGACCCGACGGCACAAATCGTCGATGCCGCTCGCGCGCGTCAGAGGTTCGAGCACCAGCTCGATCGTGCCGCCGCACGGCAATCCGAAGCGATGCGCCTCATCGGCGGAAATGCCATACTTCATGGCTTCCGGGAGCGTTTGCTGAATGCCGAGCCGGCGCACGCGGTCGATCAGGTCGTCCTCGATGCAGCCGCCGGATACCGAGCCGACCACCGAGCCGTCCTCGCAAATCGCCAGCATGGCCCCTTCGGGCCGCGGCGACGAACCCCACGTCCTGACTACGGTGACGAGCAGCACGCGATGGCCGCTCTCGATCCAGCGAACGCTCGCCTTCAGCACTTCGAGATTGACGCTATCCATGAAAATACCGAGTGGTTGCCTGACCATAACCTGGGCTTCGGAAGAAACCCGTCAGTGTCGCGACAGCGCCGAGCGCAAGGACATTTCTTGCGCTGCTTCTGGCGTGATGGTTCTGTTGAGCATGAAGCAGGCGACACCGGCCGCCAGCATCGGCAACGCACCGAGAAGAAAGATCGTTCCGATCGGCGTTCCGATGGAGATCAGGACACCGGCGAGCAGCGGGCCGACGATGGCGCCGATGCGCGCCACCGCGAAGGAGGCGCCGGTCGCGGTAGAGCGGATGAAGGTCGGATAGATCATGCTCGAAATGGCATTGAGGCCGATATTCCCACCCAGGACCAGCAGACCCGAGACCAGCGCCATCGCCATGGTGAGACCGGCGCCCGTACCGACGGCCAGCCCCAGGGCCGCCACCGGAATGGCGCCGAGGATCATCGTCAGCGTCATCACCCGTACGCCCTTCCTGTCGATCATCCAGCCGAAGAACCAGCTGAAGCCGGCACCAAGCTGGAACAGAGCCTGGCTGCGGGCCGCATTGGCGAAGCCGATTTCGTCGGTCAGCAGCGTCGTCATCCACTGCGACAGGAAGAAGTGGGTGACGAAGGATAAGCCAAGCGCCAGCCACAGGAAGACGGTCATGGCCGAACGGCCCTCGGTGAAGAGGTGCGTCACCGGCACACCCGTGCGCGCCTGCTCCTGGATGGTGAAGCGCGTGTCGTCCGCGAATTGCGCGCTGGGCTTCAGCTTGCGGGCATAGGCCAGGATGCGCTCGCTGGTGGGGTTGCGCAGGATCAGGTAGCGGATGGATTCAGGCAGGCCGGCGAACAGGATGATGCCCGCCACCACGGCGCCGGCGCCACCGACATAGAAGACCGAGCGCCAGCCATACGCCGGGATTATCTCCGCCGCGAGAAGACCGCCGCCGGACGAGCCGGCGGTGTAGCCGAGATAGAGGAGGGTAATGATCAGCCCGCGCTTACCCGAGCGGGCATAGTCTGTGATCAGCGAGACCGCCATCGGCATGCCGCCGCCGATGCCGAGCGCGGCGCAGAAGCGCAGGATCGACAGTTCGACCAGATTGTGGGCGAAGGGCACGGCGAAAGTGAAGCCGCCGAACAGCGCGGTAGCAAGCAGGATGGCGCGCCGCCGGCCGATGCGGTCGGCCAGCATGGCGAAAAAGACCGAACCCGCCATCCAGCCGATGATGCTGACGTTAAACACGGGCGTCATCAGGGCCCGGTTGATGCCCCATTCCTTGATGATACCGGGCGCGGCGTAATTCAAAGCCTGATTGTCGAAGCCGTCCGCCAGCATGACGACGGCGCACAGAACGAAGAGGGTCACGGTGAACCAGCTGCGCTCCTGCGTCTCGACGACTTGGGCGATATCGACGGTATTGTTTTGGGTCATGGCGGTCTCCGGATGCCTCTGCTCCTGGGGTTGCTTACATGCGGCTGGCGCGTTGGCGCTCACTCGCTGTGGTCGCCCGAGGCTTCGCGCACCGGTGTTTCCGGCTTCACCCCGCCGCGCCGGTTGGCCCAGGTGCGCTCGCCCGTCTCGCGCCAGCCGCCAGAGGTAGCCGCTTCTGCATACTCATCCCAGCGCTTGTCCCAGTCGCCCAGGTGATAGCCATGCCATGGCGGCTGCGGCGTGAGGCGGGGGAGTTCCAGCTCTTCCCAGATCTTGCGTGCCGCGGTCATGTATTCCTCCTTCGGCAGGGCCAGCGGCGGCATGGCGTGCTTCAGCGTTGCGTCGATCAGCAGCGTACTTTCTAGCGGCGCGCGGCCGGACTTGGGACCATGCCCGCTGGTGCGATAGGGCGTCACATGCACGTCGTGCGTGAAGTCGGAGCGATAGGCCAGCGACCAGAAGACGGCATCGGCGTTTTCCGGGTCGATATCCTCGGAGACGGCGATGACCAGCTTGCCGCACTGCGCCTGGAGCGTTGCGGCCCCTTGCAGGCCACGCCAGACCTCCGCCTGCTGCGTGCCGCGTGCAAACTGGAGGAAGATCACCTTGCGCAGGTTGGTCAACGGCTCGTGCATCACCACCCGCTCGATGCCGCGCACGCCCATCACCTTCTGCAGATGCTCGAGGAACATCGGCTCATAGGCCACTTTCTTCAGCACGGAGCTTTCGCTGGGCGTTACCTGGCTGATGATCGAGACGAAGACGGGCTTCTTCTTCATCGTGATCGCAGTGACGTGCATGGACATGTTGTAGTCTTCGAGCGCGACGTGGCCGTGGCTTTCGCCGAACGGGCCTTCGGGCTCCAGCGCATCGGTGTCGATCAGGCCTTCGATCACGATTTCGGCATCGGCGGGAACGACGAGATCGATGGTTTTGCAGCGCACCACCTCGACCGGCGCGCGCATCAAGCCGCCGGCAACAGCCATCTCGTCCTGGTCGATCTGGAGCTTTTGCGGCCCGGTGAACAGCACGGCGGGCGCGCAGCCCAGCACGATAGCGCACGGCATCTGCTGGCCCTTGGCCCGATATTTCTCCCAATGGAGATAACCACCAGCTCCCGACAGGCGGCTCGCCATGCGCACACCCAGCCGATTTTCCGACTTCAGCGCGGCGCGGTAGGTACCCATGTTCTGGACGCCGCTCTCGGGATCCTTGGTCACGCAGAGCGTCGCGGTGAGATAGGGCGCCGCGTCGAAGCCTGGCGTGGAAACCGGCACCGGCAGGCGCGACAAGCCCTTTTCCTTCAGCGCATCGCCGCTGATCACCACCTCCTGGCAGGGCGCCTGCGCCACCATGACGGGCGGAACCGGCTCGGCGATCGCGTCCGTCCAGGCGCGGCCGATCTGCTCGACCGGCAGGCCGAGGCCGGTGGCGTAGATCTCCGGCGAGGCGGCAAGGCCGCCGATCAGCACCGGGATGTCATAAGTCTGGCCGTCGCTGTCGACCACATTGGTGAACAGGAAAGCGCGGCGCTGATCTTCGCGCAGCCCACCCTGGAACTGCCAGCGCGCCAGCGGGTGCAGCTCCGTATCCTTGTTGATCGGCCGCTCGATGCGGATCAGCAGCCCCTTTGCCTCCAGCCGGGCGATATGTTCCTGCAGGTCGCGCGGGGCACCGCCGGCAGTTTCCGTTCGCGAAAGATCGTGAGGCGATGATGACATTCTGTCTCCTTAATATGAGACCCAGTGGGCGGGTAGAATAGTGTGATTGTATGATTGCATAACAGTATTACGAGTGTCAACGCGGCTTTACCCACTGACGCGTGGTGCCCCTGGTGACGTTTGGACTACTGTCGAACGACTGCTGTACGTCGATTTTGGCGTGATGAATGCGGCTGGTAGCCGGCTGCCGAAGCGGCATCGCTCAGAGGCCACCCATGCACAGGTACTTGATCTCAAGATATTCCTCGATGCCGTATTTCGAGCCTTCGCGCCCGAGGCCGGATTGCTTGACGCCGCCGAACGGCGCGACTTCATTCGAGATCAGGCCCGTGTTGATGCCGACCATGCCATATTCGAGCGCCTCGGACACGCGCCAGATCCGGCCGATGTCGCGGCTGTAGAAGTAGGCGGCGAGACCGAACTCGGTGGCGTTCGCCGCCGTGATTGCCTCGCGCTCGTCGCGGAAGCGAAAAAGCGGGGCGACGGGGCCGAAGGTTTCCTCGGTCGCGAAGCGCATTGAAGCAGTGACGCCATCCACCACAGTCGGCTCGAAGAAGAGCTTGCCGGCCGCATGACGCTTGCCGCCAGTGAGCACGCGCGCGCCGTGTGCCACCGCGTCGGCGATATGCGCTTCGACCTTCTCGACAGCGGCCTCGTTGATGAGCGGGCCTTGCGTGACACCGCCCTCGAAACCGTTGCCGACCATGATTCGGGCGACCGCCGCCGTGAATTTTTCTGCGAACACGTCGTACACGCTGTCCTGCACGTAGAAGCGGTTCGTGCAGACGCAGGTTTGACCGGCATTCCGGTACTTCGAGGCGAGCGCGCCCTCGACCGCCGCATCGAGGTCGGCATCGTCGAACACGATGAACGGCGCGTTGCCGCCGAGTTCGAGCGAGAGCTTCTTGACCGTCGGCGCGCACTGGCTCATCAGCATGCGGCCCACCGGCGTCGAGCCCGTGAACGAGAGCTTGCGCACGATCGGGTTGCTGGTCATCTCCGTGCCGATCGAGTGCGGGTCGCCGACGACGACGCTGAACACGCCGGCCGGTACGCCCGCACGATGCGCAAGCTCGACCAGCGCGAGCGCCGATAACGGCGTGGCTTCAGCCGGCTTCACGATCATTGCGCAGCCGGCGGCGAGCGCGGGCGCGACCTTGCGCGTGATCATCGCAGCCGGGAAGTTCCACGGTGTGATCGCGGCGCAGACGCCGATCGGCTCCTTCGTCACCAGCATCCGCTTGTCGGCGGCCGGCGAGGCGAGCACGTCGCCGTCGATCCGTTTGGCCTGCTCGGCGAACCATTCGATGAACGACGCCGCATAACCGATCTCACCTTTCGCTTCCGCGAGCGGTTTGCCTTGCTCGGCCGACATGATCGCCGCGAGGTCGTCCGTGTTCGCGACTATCAGTGCGTACCAGCGCTTCAGGACCACCGCGCGCTGCGCCGCGGTGAGCGTGCGCCAGCCGCGCTGCGCGCGTTCGCCGGCTTCGAT
>NZ_AEJF01000114.1 GCF_001028175.1 Caballeronia mineralivorans PML1(12) | reverse complement strand
GGCGCGTCTCGACGCCGGTCATGAGCGGCACGTCGGCGATCTTCTCGCCGGTGGCGGGATCGTCGACGGCGAAGGTGCGGGCATCGTCGGCGCCGCACCATGCGCCGTCGACATAAGCGAGTGTGCGCAACAGGCTCGGGTCTGCGAGCCGGGAAAGCAGGTTGGATTCAGTCATGGTCATCGCAAAGGGCGGCCCGCTGGCGCGTGCGTCGCGGCGGGCCTGTGAGGTGGGTGGTGAAAGCGGGTGGTGCGGGGGTTACGACTCCTGCTGCTGGTCTTTCCAGCGCTTGACCACACCGGTTTCGATGTCAAACAGATCGAGCATGCGGCCTATCGTGTGATCGACGATGTCGGCGATCGTTTGCGGCTTCGAATAGAACGCCGGGACGATCGGCGCGATGATCGCGCCCATGTCGGAGAGCTGCACGAGCGTGCGCAGATGTCCGCCGTGCAGTGGCGTTTCGCGCACGCCGAGCACGAGGCGACGGCGCTCCTTCAACACGACGTCGGCTGCGCGGCTGATCAGCGAGCTCGTGATGCCCGTGGCGATCTCGCTCATCGAGCGGACCGAGCACGGCACGATCAGCATTCCCTTTGTCTTGAACGAGCCCGAGGAAATGGCCGCGCCGATGTCCGCGGGCGAATACCATTTCGACGCGCGCGCGCGCAGATCGGCCGCGCGGATGTCGGTTTCGTAGGTCATCGTCAGCTCGGCGGCCTTGCTGATCACGAGATGCGTTTCGACGCCCGCCTCGGCGAGAAGTTCGAGCGCGCGAATCCCGTAGATCACGCCGGAAGCGCCGGTGATGCCAACGATGATCCGCTCCGGAGTACTGTTATTCGTCGCCACGATCGCCCTCGACGCCGCGCACCGGCGAATTCGGCTCGACGCCACTGCGGCGGCGCGCCTGATAGGACGCGTCGCGCTGCATCCATTCGCCGCGCGTCGCCTGCTCGGCGTTGCGGTCCCATTCCTCGGTCCAGTCGCCAAGCGAGTAGCCGTACCACGGCGACTCAGGCGTAAGCTTCGGCAGGCCGAGACGTTCCCACAGCACCTTCGCGTTCTCCATGTATTCCTTCTTTGGCAGCGCGAGCGGCGGCATCGGCGTTTTCATCGTCGCGTCGATCAGCATTGCTGAATCGAGGCCTGTTGCGTGGTCCGAGCGCGGACCGTGGCCCGGCTCGCGGTACGGAATCATCTTCACGTCCTCGACCGGATTGCAGCGATAGCCCATCGCCCAGAACACGGCGTCTGCGTTGTTCGGATCGATGTCGTCGTCGATCGCGATCACGAACTTGCCGATCGCGGCCTGCAGCGACATCGTGCCGTACAGCGCGCGCCAGACCTCGGTGCGCTTCGCGCCGCGCTCGAACTGCAGGAACACGAAGCGACGCAGGTTCGTGAGCGGCTCGTGCAGCGACACCTTGCGGATGCCGCGAATGCCGAGGTGGTCGCGCAGGTGGCGCAGAAACATGGGCTCGTAGGCGAGACGTTTGATGACGCTCGATTCGGACGGCGTGACCTGCGAGATGATCGATGTCAGCACCGCGTCCTTGCGGCGCGTGATCGCCGTGACTTCAATGACAAGGTTGTAGTCTTCGAGCGCGACGTAACCGTGGCTTTCGCCAAACGGACCTTCCGGTTCGAGGTACTGCGGATCGACGTAACCCTCGACGACGATTTCCGCTTCGGCCGGCACCAGCAGATCGACGGTGCGGCCCTTGACGACTCGGATCGGAGCACCGGCGAGGCCGCCTGCGACGCTCAGCTCATCGACGTTCGGGCGCAACTTCTGCGGGCCTTGGAACGCGACGAGAGGCGGCGCGCCGAGCACGATGGCAACCGGCATCTTCTCGCCCTTCGCCGCGTACTTGCGCCAATGGTCGAGACCGCCCGCGCGAAGGTTCACGAGCATCATCATGCCGAGGCGTGTCGCCGATTTCAGGTGGCCGCGATAGGTGCCCATGTTCTGCACGCCGGTTTCCGGATCTCGCGAGATCACACCGGTCATCGTCATGTACGGCGCGGCATCGAAGCCCGGCGTCGAGATCGGCAGCGGCAGCGATTCGAGGCCGTTTCCCGGACCTTCGAGATCCTTGCCTTCGATCACGATGTCATGCACGGGGCCGCTTTCAACGACGACGGGCGGCACCGGATTGTCGATTGCGCGGTTCCAGGCGTCGCCGATGTCGTCGAGCGACGGCACGTTCATGCCGATCCGGTAGATCTCCGGATTCGCGGCGATGCCGCCGACGATGACTGGAATGTCGTACTTGCGGCCCTTGCTGTCGACGATATTCGTGAAAAGGAACGCCTTGCGATCGGCTTCAGGAATGCCGCCGCGGAACTGCCAGCGCACGAGCGGATGCATTTCAGTGTCTTTATTGACCGGCTCGTCGATCCGGTACAGCAGACCTGCGGCTTCGAGGCGTGCGATGTGTTCGTGCAGGTCCGCGTAACCCGAGTTCGTGGAAGACGTGGAAGTGGTGTCTTGATCAGCCATGGCTAGAGGTCCCGTGAAGCGTCGCGTTGCGCGGCGCCCTTATTGCTTGAAGTGTTGCCCGACGCGGGCGGGGTATTGCGTGCTCGATCCGTCTCGCACGTGTCGCGCGTGTGCGAGACAGCACTTCGGCGGCGGATCAGCGGCGCATCGACGTCATTGCGTTTGCGAGCGACGCTCCCGCCACTTCGCTCGCGAGCGAGAAGTCGGGAATCGTGATCTCGCGGAAGTACGTCTTCAGCGTCGCGATGGCAATCCGGTCACGCGTGCAGATCGAGGCAACCATCGCGTCCGCGCGTTCGCTCAGGCTCGCGCCCGGCACGACTTCGGCAACGATGCCCCACTCGCGCGCATTCGCGGCGTCGATAGTCTCCGTCAGGTAGACCATGTGCGCGGACGCTTTCGGCGGCACCTTGTGGCGCAGCACGGACAGCACGAGCGTTGGCGGCAGATTTTTTTGCAACTCGGGAAGGTTGAAGCGTGCGCTGTCCGACGCGACGGCCATGTCGCACGCGGTGACGAGCGCACAGCCAAAACCTTCCGCATCGCCTTGGACTTCGGCGAGAAGCGGCACTTCGCTTTCGTGCATCGCGCGGTAGACGTCGAGAATAGGATCGGCCACGTTGCGACGGAACTGCGCGGACGTCGGCGGC
>NZ_AEJF01000113.1 GCF_001028175.1 Caballeronia mineralivorans PML1(12) | reverse complement strand
CGCGGCAGAACGCGGGACCGGACGCGCGGATGCGGATGATTTTCACGGCGCTGTCGCGGCCGGCCTTGCGAATCTCGGCGGCGAGCGCACGCATTGCGTCGAGCGTCAGCGTGTTGCCCAGGTCCGGCTGGCCAAGGGTGATCCGGTATTCGGAATCGTGGAGCGCTGCGGTGAATTCGGTCGTCATGGGGAAAAGGTCCAAACAATGAAAAAGGGGATGGGCGTCCGCGATGAGCGCCCGCGCAGGTCAGCGCGCGTAGGCGCCGGCCTCTTTGAGCTTCTGGAACACACGCTGCGGTACGAGCGGTGCTTCGGTGAATTCGACGCCGTATTCCGAGAGCGCGTCCTCGATCGCCCCGACGATTGCCGCGGCGGCCGGAATCGTGCCGCCTTCGCCCGCGCCCTTGACACCGAGCGGGTTCAGCGGCGACGGCGTTTCGAGGTGCACGATGTCGATGTTCGGCACGTCGGTTGCCATCGGCAGCAGGTATTCGCCGAAGTTCGTCGTGGTCGGCTGCGCGTTCTCGTCGTACTGCATCCATTCGAGCGTCGCGTTGCCAATGCCATGTGCGACCGAGCCGATGATCTGGCCGTCGACGATCATCGGATTGATGAGCTTGCCCGAGTCGTGCGCCATCACATAGTTGAGGATCGTGATGTGGCCGGTTTCGCGATCGACTTCGAGTTCGACGACGGCCGTGCCGTTGCAGTACGTCGACTGCGCGGGTGAGAAGTATTTCGTCTCCTCGAGGCCGGCGGTGAGGCCCTTCGGCATCGTGAAACCCGGCATGCCCTGCGAGATCTTCGCGAGTTCGCCGTAGCTCATGCGCTGTTCGATACCCGAGCGGCGCGCCACGTGGCCACCGACAAGCAGGAGTTCGTCGGTTTCGCACTTCCACAGGTGGGCAGCGAGCGTGAGCATCTTCTCGCCCACGGCCTGGGCGGCGATGTAGACCGAGTTGCCGGCATTGACCGTCACGCGGCTCGCGAACGTACCGACGCCCATCGAGATGCCGCCGGTGTCGCCGGTAACGACGTCGATTGTTTCCAGGGGCACATTCAGCTGTTCGGCGCAGATCTGCGCGAAGGTCGTCTTGTGGCCCTGACCTTGCGGCGATGCGCCGGTGATCACGACGATGCGGCCGTTCGCCTGCACGCGCACCGTTGCGCCCTCGAACGGACCCATGCCCGTGCCTTCGACGAAGCTCGCCATGCCGATGCCAACGAAGCGGCCCTGGCGGCGTGCCTCGGCCTTGCGCGCGGCAAAGCTCGCGTAGTTCGCGCGCTCGAGCGCTGCTTTTTGACAGGCCGGATAGTCGCCGCTGTCGTAACGCAGCGGGCTGCCGTCGCGATATATGAAGCCAGCGTCATACGGCATCTGCTCCGGCTGGATCAGGTTGCGCCAGCGCAGCTCGGCGCGGTCCATGCAGAGTGCGCGCGCGGCCTTGTCGAGAATCCGTTCCATGGCGAACACTGCCTGAGGACGGCCTGCGCCGCGTACCGGCGAGGTTGCGCACTTGTTCGTATAGACGACGTCGAGCTTTGCGGCCATCGCGGGGATCACGTAAGGGCCGGGCGTCGTCGTGATCGAGATGTACGGCGTGATGATGCCCCACGGCAGGAACGCGCCGTTGTCGTGCACCATCTCGAGCTTCACGCCGCGGATCTTGCCGTCGTTTTCAAGCGCGATTCGCACGGTCCACCACTGGTCGCGCTCCTGCGTGACTGCGAGGAAATGCTCGCGCCGATCCTCGATCCATTTGACAGGACGCTTGAGCGCGACCGCCGCGATCGCGACGAGTGCCTCTTCGGGATAGAACGGCAGCTTCGGACCGAAGCCGCCGCCGACGTCGTTCATCAGCACGCGCAGCTTCTCTGCATCCCACTCGAGCAGCTCGACGAGGTTCTTCTTCTCGTGGTGCGGCGCCTGACCCGACGACCAGACGGTCAACTCGCCGTTGGTCGCGTGATATTCGGCGAGATAACCGCGCGTCTCCATCGGATGCGCGGACCCGCGGTTTTGCCAGTACGTTTCCTCGACGACATGCGGCGCGTTGTTGAAGGCGGCATCGATGTCACCAAAACCCATGTCGATATGCGCGACGACATTGTCTTTCGCGTCGGTGTGACAGAGCGGCGATTCGGGGCGCAGTCCGTCACGGCACTCGGCGACGGCGGGTAGCGTGTCGTACTCGATCTCGATCAGTCCGCAGGCGTCTTCCGCGATATAGCGGTCGTCCGCGACGACGAACGCCACCGCTTCGCCCGCGAACGTGACTTCCGTCGAGGTGAGCAGTTCCTGGGTGCGCTCAAAGCGGATCGCCGGGTTCGGCAGCATCGAGGGCGCGCGGCCGCGTGCGCGGCCGGTCAGGTCCGCGTGCGTGTAGACCGCGTGCACACCCTTGAGTTCGTGGGCGGCCGTGCAGTCGATCGAAACGATCTTCGCGTGCGCGTGCGGGCTGCGCAGCACCGCGGCCTGCAACATGTTTGGCAGGTGCACGTCGTCCACGTAGGAACCCTGGCCTTGCAGCAGCTTCTTGTCTTCGGTACGCAGGACGCGCTTGCCGATGTAGCGCTGGTCGGTGGGGACACCTTTCAGGTCGGAAATTTCCATCGCGTTACTCCGTAGCTTGTGCCGTCGGTACAGCGCGCTGATCGCGGATGCGCTGCGCGGCGAGCAGGGCAGCCGCGACGATCGGCTGGTAGCCCGTGCAGCGGCACAGGTTGCCCGTGATCGCTTCGCGGATCTCGGCTTCGGTTGGCGCATCCGTTTCGTTCAGCAGTTCGGTCAGCGTCATCAGCATGCCAGGCGTACAGAACCCGCATTGCAGCGCGTGCGTTTCGGTAAAGGCTTTTTGCAGTTCGTTGAGCGTGCCGTCCGCGTGAGCAAGTCCTTCGACGGTGGTCAGCGAGCGGCCGTTGACCTGGGCCGCGAGCGTCAGGCAGGCGCGCGCAGTGCGGCCTTCCAACAGCACGGTGCAGGCACCGCATACGCCGTGCTCGCAACCGTAGTGCGTGCCGGTGAGATAAAGGTGGTGACGCAGGAAGTCACCGAGCATAAGGCGCGGTTCGACCTCGCGCTTGTAAGCGGTGCCGTTCACGACGACTTTGACGGTACGAGTCTCCATGTCCATCTCCTTTTGCCACTCTATGATTGTCTTGCGACGCGCGAGAACGCTGTCTTCAGCGCTCTTTCGGTCAGGACGCCGGCGAGATGCTGGCGGTAGTCGGTACTCACGTGCGCGTCGGTCATCACGTCGAGCGCACGCGCGGCGTCGCTCGCGACGCGCAGCGCGCTTTCATCCATCGGGCGGCCGCGCAGGGCGGTCTCTACCTCGTGCATCCGCACGGGGCCGGGAGCGACGCCGCAGATCGTCAGCGAAACGCGGGCGAGGCGCCCTTGCGGATCGGCGGTGCAGAGCGCCGCGGCGCCGACGATGGCGTAATCGCCATGGCGCCGCGCGAACTCTTCGAATGCGTAGCCATGGCCTTCGGGCCAGACCTCGAGCGAGATGCCGGCGAGCAGGTCGCCTTCTTCAAGCGCGGGCGTCATGTACATCAGCGCCCAGTCGGACATCGGCAGCTCGCGGGTCGTGACTGCGCCGTCTTCGTAGCGAGCGATCGTCAGGAGACCGTCGAGTGCGGCGGTGAAGCATGGCTGTTCAGACGACGGATCCAACTGGCACAGGCTCCCGCCGAGCGTGCCGCGATTGCGGATCTGCTTGTGGCTGACCAGCTGGTACGCCTCGCGGATCAGCGGCGCGCGCTTCATGACGAGCGGCGACAGTTCGATGTCGCGCTGCCGCGCCATTGCGCCGATGTGAAGGCGGCCATTGCGCTCTTCGATGCGGGTCAGTGCCTCGACGCCGTTCAGGTCGATCAGATGACTCGCCATCAGATACCGGAAGTTCATCATCGGCATCAGCGACTGGCCGCCGGCGAGCACTCTCGCATCCTCGAGCGTGCCGAGCAACTGCGCGGCTTCATCGACGGTGGTCGGCGCGTGATACTGGAATTCACTGGGTTTCATGCGTGCTCCGATAGTGCGGTGGCTTCCTCAGCGGGGCTGCTTGCGCCCGAAGAGCCGCGCGAAGAAATTTCGGATTGACTGCCACATTGCTTTACGCACGAGTGCGCCCGCGTCAAGAGGCGCGACGGGTGCCGCTGCGGGCGGCGTGCGACGCGTTTCGGTGGCTGGCCTGGGTGCAACTGGTTCACCGGCCGTGTTCGTCGCACCCGGTTCACCAGCAGTGTTTGGCGTGGCGGCCGGCGCGGCTTGGGCGGAGTGCGCTACGTCCGCCTCGATGAGTGCGGACAGATTCTTGGCGAACTGGTTCAGCAGTTGCTGCGAGAGCGCCTCGATCATCCCGGCGCCGCGACCGTACTGCGCGACCGTGCCCGACAGGTTTACGTCCGAGACGACGTCGACCTTGGTTTTGCCGCCGCCCGAGTCGGTGACGACCGCGTTGATCTGCGCATCGGCGCCGCCGCGGCCTTTTGTGTCGGTGCCGCTTGCGGACACCACGACCGTGTGGTTGGCGTCGTTCTGTTCAGCAATCTTGAATTTGCCTGCGAACTTCAGCGTGAGCGGGCCGAGCTTGACGGTGAAGCCGCCCTTGTAACTGCCGTCGGGCTGCTGTTCCTTGAGTTCCGCGCCCGGAAAACACGGTGCGGACCGTTCGATGTCGATCATGGACTTCCAGACGTCCGAGGGCGGTGCTTCGACGGTGAAAGACGAACGGATTGTGATTGCCATACTGCCTCCTAGGAGCGATCGGCCCGTGCGGGCGCCGCTCCACTTATTTAGTCACTACTTAAGCCGCGCGGCGCGTGAAACTGTCCCATGCGCGAGCGGGCTCGCGTTTCATTTCATCGAGCGACGGTCGACAGAAAATCGTCGAATACCGTTGCGAAGACTTCGCGCATGTCGAACGCTCCAAAGTGCGCCGCGCCCGGCACCACGACGAAACGGCTATTCGGCAGCGCGTAGGCGATCTTCTGCGATACCGCTGGCGGAATACTTGCATCGGCATCGCCCGCGACGACGAGCGTCGGTGCCGGCACGCCTCGCAGTTCGCTGAGATTGTCGAGGAGCGAGATCGCTTGCCAGTTCGCGCTCCAGCTATACCAGTCGTCTGCGGCGAGCCGCGTGCGGCACTTCTGGAGAAGGTCGCGGCGCGGCGTGTCTGCGGTGAACCAGCGCGTGACCGTGTCGTCGATTACTTCGGACATCGAACCTTGCCGGCTCATGTCGCCGCGCGCGAGAATGCGTGGGCGCGCTTCGTCGGGAAATCCGCCGGCCGTTCCGCAGAGAATTAGCGCGTCAACAAGCTCGGGGAACTGGATCGCAACACGCTGCGCAATCATGCCACCCATCGATACGCCTATCAGGGTGGCACCGGTCAGGCATTCGTGGCGCAGCACGGCGGCGATGTCGGTCGCATGATTGGCCAGCGTAATGGGGGCGGTGACAAGGCTCGAGCCTCCGTGGCCGCGGATATCGATCGCGACGACGTCATACGATGCAGCCCAGTGCTCGACGTATTCGTCCCACCAGCTTCGGTCGACGCCGATCGGGTGAAGCAGAACCAGCGGTCGGCCCGTCCCGCGACGGGAGTAGGCGATACGGCCGGCTGGGATTTCGCAGAAAGTTGAATGAGACATGACTTATACGGGTAATGCGCGGGGTGCGGCAGGCGCTTTGCGCGCTCGGCTACCAGGTCGGCAACCCACAGCGCGAAACGCCTGCGACCCACTGGACCACCAGGCATGCGCGCCTGGGATGAGATGACGAATCGCGGGGCGCCTTCACGAACCGCGAGCCGCCTTCAGGCAGCAGCAGCTTTCGCCTTCAGGTCGAGCAGGACAGCCTTTGCACGACGCAGCCCTTCGGCCGCGACGGGAATGCCTGCATAGACGCCGGCTTGCAGCACCACCTCGGCGATTTCCTCTTCCGTCACACCATTGTTCACCGCGCCGCGCGTGTGAACCTCGAATTCGTGCCAGCGGCCGAGCGATGCCAGCATCGCGAGGTTCAGCATACTGCGCATCGAGCGCGTGAGGCCCGCGCGGTTCCACACGTTGCCCCAGCAAACGTCTTCCGTGTACTCGAGGAACACGGTGTCGAAAAGATGGGGACTGGCGTTGTTCTGCGTGTGGCCCGCGCCCAGCACTTCCTTGCGGATCTTTGCGCCGATGGCACGACGTTCCGAGAGCGTGATGTCTTCCATGAGTATCCTTCGCGTTTATCTAGCAGTTGTAGGATTGTATAATGAGAGGCAGTATCGGAGCTTCGCCGCGGAATGTCAATATGATTGTATTACGGACTTTGACGTGGCTCCCATCAACTCAAACGGCAAAGGGATGGAATGAATACCAACAGACTGGTAGTGCGACCGGTGGCAACGCTGCGCCAGCAGGTGATTGACGGTTTGCGCGCATGTATTAGCGACTTGACCTTCAAGCCGGGCGACCGGTTGATCGAGCGCGAGCTGTGCGAAATGCTTGGTGTGAGCCGCACGCTCATTCGTGAGGCGCTGAGTCAACTGGTAGCCGAGGGGCTTGTGCAGATCATTCCGCATAAAGGTCCGATCGTCTCCGTGATGACAGCAGATGAGGCGAGAGGTCTCTATGAAGTGCGCGCGGTACTCGAGGCGCTGGCGGGCCGCCAATTCACTGAGCGCGCGACGGACGAACAGCGTGTTGCGCTGAAGGAGGCGTTTAACGCGCTCGCGTTGATACGGGACATGCAAGGCCAGGAGGGCATCATGCTCTTCCTGAAGCAGAAGGCGCGTTTCTATGACGTGATGCTCGAGGGCGCTGGCAATCCAGTACTCATGGAGATGCTACGTCTCGTCCACACGCGAGTGATGATGCTGCGCGCGACCACGCTCTCGCAGGAAGGACGCCTCCCGCAAAGCTATGACGAAATCGCGACGATCGTCGACGCCGTAATGCGGCACGACGCCGACGCAGCTGCGGCGGCGTGCAAGCGCCATGTTGAGCAAGCTGAAAGGCTTGCGGTCCAGGTGCTCGCGGCCGTGGCCGATTAAGTCAACGAAACGCCGCGTCTGCCGACTTCTTTGGTACCCGAAACGTTGAGCAGAGGGTGGAATCGTCGCCTCGCGGACCGTTCCGATGAACGGCACACAGCCCAAGCGATCTTTTACCTCCAGATTCGTCGCCATTAATCCCCGACGCGTTCTTATCGGCCCGGGTCTAGCCCTGATTGCGGGCTGCGGAAATCGTCCGTTTCTCCCGATCCGTGCCTTACGACACCGTTAGGTCGGGTTGAGAGTGCTATACAGTAATACAATCATCTGTATTGCAATCTAATTGCATTACGATATACTGCGCCAAATGATTAGATCGGGCGATCGACCCGTATCAAGCGAATCGCTCGCCTTCGCGGCGGAAGATCAGGAGACGGAAGCAATGGGCACAACGCAGGGCACCAATGCGGCGTCAGTGGAGTCGGCCGAGCCACAAGGATTCAAGTTGTCGCGCTATCAGTGGCTGGCACTGATTTCGGCGTTCCTCGGCTGGATGTTCGACTCGATGGACCTGAATCTCTTCACGCTCGTGCTCGTGCCGAGCGTCGGTCAGCTGTTGCACAGCACCGACGCGACCGAAATCAGCAAGATCGGCAGCTACATCATTTCGGGCAAGTTGCTTACGTGGGGCATTGGTGGCGTGCTGTTCGGCGTGGCCGCCGACCGGTTTGGCCGCTCGCGCGTCATGGGCTGGACCATCCTCATCTACGCGGCCTTCACGCTGCTGAGCGCATTCTCGAGAACCTGGTCCCAGCTTGCTATCGCGCAGGCGATGGCCGGTTTCGGCATTGGCGGTGAATGGGCGGCAGGGGCCGCGCTCGTTGCCGAATCGTGGCCCGGCCGGCAACGCGCCCGCGCCATGCAGATCATGCAGATGGCGTTCGCATTTGGCTTTCTCGTGGCGGCGCTCGACAACCTGCTGCTCGGCCGTTTCGGCTGGCGCATCGTACTCGGCGTGGGCGCCGCGCCCGCGCTCGTCACGATTCTTGTGCGCCGCTTCGTGCCTGAGCCACAACGGTGGGTCCAAGTGCGCGAGAGCGTCATAGCCGAATCGGCGTGGCAAACTTTCACCGCCATCTTCGCGCAGGGACTACGCCGCAAGACGATCATCGGCGTAATCGTTTCGTCGGCTGCCATGCTTGGCTGCTGGGGTGGTCTCACGTTCCTGCCGAGCTGGATTCATCAGTTGTCGTTTGCTGACGCCGATCATGGCGACATCAGCAGGACAGTCAGCTACGCGTTCATTCTCATGATGATCGGCGCGACGCTCGGTTACCTTACGCTGATCTGGATGCTCGACGCGCTCGGCCGCCGGATGTCGTACTTCATCTTTTCGGCAGGGTCGCTCGTGGTCTCGCTAGTGCTGTTCATGACGGCGCATGACATCGGTCGGGTACTGTGGCTGATGCCGGTGTACGGTTACTTCGTCATTGGCGCGTTCGGCACGTTTGCCGCTTATTTGCCCGAGCTCTTCCCGACCCGCGTGCGTGCGACAGGGCAGGGCTTCTGCTGGAACATGGCCCGTGCGCTGACAAGTATTGGTCCGATCGCCGGCAATGCGGTGGTCGTGAAGTTTGGTTCGTTTCCGGCGGCATCGGCGGCGGTGTCGCTGCTCTTTATCGTTGGCATGGTGTCGATCTGGTTCGGTCCGGAGACAAAGGGCGTTCCGCTCGACAACTGAGGATTACTGAAGACAACTGGACGGGCGAGTCGTCCACCTCGGGGATACAGGTGTTTCCTTCGTGCGATGGCGCTTGAAGGGAAAGAGAGCGACCGGCCCCAGTCCGCGTCGCCAGACAGGATTTCTTTTTTGGTCTAATGGAACACACCTTGAGTACAGACATGCCGAAACCCGGCGCTTCAATCCGAAAGGCTACCGCAGAAAATCCGTCTGCACGCGTCTTCGACGTCGGAATCAACGAGCGGTTGCCACTCCCGCAACTGGCCGTGCTCGCGCTGCAGAACGTTTTCGGAATGACGGGCATGTTTGTGTTCCCGGGACTTCTCGGCCGCGCATTTCATTTGACCGATCCGCAGATCGCGTACCTGTACGGGATGACCTTCATGACGTGCGGGATTATCACGATCCTGCAATCGGTGCTGCTGTTGCGCCTGCCGGTCGCGCAGGGTCCATACGCAGGCAGCTTCGGTGCGCTCCTGACTGTCGGTCATTTGCAGTCGGGCGGCCTCGGTACGGCATTCGGGTCGTTCTTCGTCGCTTCGCTGATCTGGTGCCTGCTCACGGTGCCGATCCGCGGACGCAGCGTGGCGGGCATGTTCGCGCGGCATCTGCGCGTGCCTATCATCTCCGGGATGATCGTGATGTTGATCGTGGTGCAGATCGCCAGCGTCGCGCTACCGGCCTGGATCGGCAGCCCTAAAAACCCCGGCTTTCCGGTCGTGAACCTGCTTTCCGGCGCGGTCGCGGTGGCCGGTATCGTTTTCGCGATGCTGTGGGGCGGCCGCCGGCTGCGTCGCGTCGCGATCCTGCTCGGCCTCGCGCTCGGCACGCTGGCCTACACGCTGTTCCAGCCGGTTTCGTTCGCGGCGGTGGCCGCCGCGCCGCTTGTCGTCGAGCCGCGCATCTTTCCGTTCGGGTTCGGCGTGCGCCCCGATCTCGTTGCGGTGTTCCTGCTCGTGCTGATTCCGGCGGGCATGGGATCGATGGCCCTCTACCAGACAGTCGCCGAATGGGGCAATGAGACGCTGAGTCCGGGCCGCATGTCCGAAGGGCTGTTCGGCGTCGCGCTCGGCTCGGTTGTCGCGGCAGTGTGGGGTGGCTTCAGCACGATCGCGTATCCGGACAACATCGGCATTCTGCGCGCGACGCGCGTCGGTTCGCGCTTCGTGACGCTCGCTGCAGGCATCCTCCTGATCGTACTCGGCGGCTGCGTGAAGTTCGACATGCTGCTTGTCGTCGTGCCGATTCCGGTGATCTCGGCCGCCGCGACGCTGCTGTTCGGCATCGTCTTCATGCATGGCGTGCACATTCTCGCGCAGGTCGAGTGGGACGATCGCCGGCTGATTGCGTCGGGGCTTGCGTTTCTCGTTGGCCTCGGCGGTCTCTTCATCTCACCCGATGTCATCCGTGCGATGCCGCTGATGCTCCAGCTCGTGCTTCAGCAGCCGGTGATCTCGGGCGGGCTCACGCTCGTCATATTGCACTCGCTGCTTTGCTCGAAGCAGCAGCCGTCGAGCACGTCGTCGGCCGCGCGTTCCCGCGCGCAGAACCAGGCGTAGGAAAGGCCGTAAAACATGTCCGGGCGGGCTGCCTGTCCGGACCCTTCGACGCGCTGTTATTTCTGAAGATCGTGCGCCGACATCGAGAAAAACCGGCAGCACAGATTTTATATTTTGTAGTACGTATCAATAAAGAGAGCTAGCGCTTCGGAGCGCAATTCGACACAGGCCAACGTGTGCGAAGGCGCGCCGCTTCGCAGCCGTGAATCCAGGGTTTGGAGAGGCAGGGGACATAGATGAGAATAAAGGTGGGGATGAAAGCGCTCATTCTTGGCGCAGCGCTGGTTGCTGAGGTAGCCCACGCGCAATCGAGCGTGCAGCTCTACGGGCTTCTCGATGCGTTCGTCGGCTACAAGAAGCCGATGAACGGTCAGTCGAGTGTGATCGCCGGCAACGGCGGCATGACGGCACCGTACTTTGGCCTACGCGGGTCGGAGGACATCGGTGGCGGCACGAAGGTCATCTTCGACCTCGAAGGCTATTTCAACATCCAGAACGGCTCGATGGGCCGCACCGGTTTCCCGCATGACGGCCTGTTCTCGCGTAACGCGTACGTTGGCGTGAGCGGCCAATACGGTACGGCGACTGCCGGTCTGATTCCGCCGCTGTTGTGGTTCTCGACAATTACATTCAACCCATTCTGGAACTCATTCGTGTTTTCGCCGATGGTGCTGCACAGCTACGTCGGCCTGAATGGTCAAGGCGTATTCGGCAATGCGGGCGAGTGGTGGAACTCCGTGTACTACGCCTCGCCGTCGTTTAACGGCCTCGTCGGGCGTGCAATGTACTCGTTCGGCAACGACCCGGGCCATCTCGGCCAGAACAAGTGGAGCGGCCAGGTCTCGTACAACAACAGCGGTTTTGCGACCTCGGTTGTGTATCAGCAGATCAAGTACAGCCTGAACGCCGGCGACCTCGGCACCGTGCTACCGGGACTGACGACGCAGTCGGTGGTGAACCTCGGCGTGTCGTACGACCTGAACTACGTGAAGCTGTATGGCCAGTACCAGCACGTCTGGGATTCGATCTCGAATGGCGACGTCGGCATCGATACCGGCCAGGTCGGCTTCGAGATTCCAGTGGGCATCGGCAGGATCCTTGGCTCGGACGCGTATTCGAAGAGTACAGGCCATAGCTCGGTTTATCGCAACACCTGGGCGCTCTCGTATGACTATCCGCTTTCGAAGCGTACCGACGTCTATGCGGCGGTGCGGTCCGATCGCGCGAGCAAGATGTCGAGCGGCATCACGATCGGCGGCGGTCTGCGCACCCAGTTCTGATCGACTGCCGGCGCCGACGACGCACGAGACCTGCTGATTCAGCTCCACGGGAGAGAGGCGGGCGCGCGAATTCAGACAACAGGATGGCAGGTCGTCGCACGCAGTTCGAAGTTGAGCTTCTTGCAATCTGCGGTTAACGACACGGGAAGTGCAGCGCACCGCACATACCCCGCCCTACGAATTTTAACGATGTCAATGGAGGAGATATGTTTGAGATTGGAGGAGCAAGAAGCGGCGCGCGCAGGATCGGTCTGAGGGGCTCGCTGGCCGCAATGACCCTACTGGGGCTTTCAGGCGGCGTCGCTCACGCACAAAGCAGCGTTACATTGTATGGCTCGCTGGACGGCGGCCTGCGCAATGTCGTGAACGGCACGAAGGCAGGCGGTGCGGCGCTGACGATGGCATCGAACGGCGTCTACAAATCGAATCGCTGGGGTTTTCTCGGCATCGAGGACCTGGGCGGTGGATACTACGTCCGGTTCAATCTGGAAGCGGGCTACATTCTCTCGACCGGCGCCAACAGTAGCGCGACCAACCAGGAGTTTCAGCGTACGTCGACGGTCGGGTTAGGTGGCCCGTTCGGCCAGGTCAACATAGGCCATCAGTTCACGCTGCAGCACCGGCTGATCAAGGACTTTGAGCCGTTCGACCTGCACTATCTGGGCATTACCGAAGCGGCGGCGATTTCGGGCGGCACCAGCGGCCGCGACGACAACGCTATCCACTACCACGGCGACTTCGGTCCGTGGACGGCTCGCGCGGTCTATGCACCGGGCGGCGTGGCAGGCAGTCTCGCTAGCGGCACCATGCTCGCGGGCGGCGTGAACTACCACACCAAACTGTTCAAGTTCGGTGCAGGCTATACGCATCGCTCGAACCCGTTTTCTGCCACATCGAGCGCGTATTTTGCCAACGATCAATACACCGCGGGCGGTGCCGTGACGCTCGGTCCGGTTGAACTGATGAGCGGCTATTCGCTCGCAACACAAGCCGTTCCGTCCACTGTGCACGGCCAGACGCGCAATCAATACCTGTGGGGCGGTTTTCGCTATCAGGCATTGCCGGACTTCAACGTAACGGGCGCGTATTACGACAACAAGAACGCGACGAGCGGCGTGGACGGCAGAAAGGACGTCGCCATTCTGGGCATCAACTATGTGCTGTCGAAAAGCACCGAACTTTACGCCGATATCGACTACACGCATTTCACGGGTGGCTACGTGACCAATGCGACGCTGAACCCGTCCGGGCATGACAAACAGACAGGCGTCTCGTTCGGCATGAACCACTTTTTCTAAGACTCGCTAACCACAAGCTGGACGTGAGGAGGGCACGCGTCGAGTATCCGCGAGCGCGTGCAACACGTGCTCGAAGGCTGCACTGATCTTTCCCGGTGGGGCGCCGAACGCGCCCCCCTCACCGTTACGAGCCGCCGCGAAGCGATCACGATCAGATGCCAACGACGCAGTGATACTTGATCTCGAGCTACTCGTCGATGACGTACTTCGACCCTTCGCAACCGGATTAAACCGGCGCCGCAATCGAAGTCGGGTATAGCAGCGTATCCGTCACGCAAACTCGGCTTTCAAACAAGAATCGGTGACCGTCGACCACGACGCGGTCGATATAACGCCCTGACATCACGACTTCCGTCATCCGGTCAAGCATCGTCTGCAGGATCAGAAAATCGGCGCCGACGCGGTAGCCGTCGCCATCCGCCCGAACCGAAATGCCGCTGACGATGTGCCGCAGCGCGCGCGGCTGCGAAATCGTCGTCTCCGACGTCGTGAACGCCCGATCGTCGATCATGCCCTTGCCGTCGCAGTAAATGATGGCAATCGGCAGCCCGCGCTCATGGTTTTCCTTGGTCGTCAGCCGATACTCAGCGTGCGTGGTGAAGCAGTCGGCCCAGTCCTCGTAGCGGCCCTCGTCGAGCGCTGCGCCGTACGCCGCGTAGAGATCCATGATGCCAAAGCGTATGTCCGCCGAAACGGCCTGCACGCGTTGATGAGTCAACGTACTCATAATCCCATCACCTTGCGATAGTGTTGGTACAGGCCGCGTACGGCCACCTCGGTAATCGTATGGTCGTGGTCCTCGACCGTGCGTCCGGCCATCTCGGCCACGCCCGCGCGGTCGTTGTAAGGCGTCACGCCCTCCTGGGACATCACCATGACTTCGCTGTCGTCAACCGACACGAAGCCCGCCGGTCCCATCAGGTTTGCCTGACGGATCCGGTGTGCGCGCATCTCCGGTGTATCGTCCGCGTAGCCGAAGAACGTCCAGTGCAGGTCGTGGCTGCCCGGTCCGCGCGGGACCAGATGACGCATCGCAAGCGTGTTCGATTGCTGCTGGATGATCAGGTTCGGCCAGAACGTGCACATCACCGCAGTCACGTCGCCCGGGTACTCGCGGATCAGGTCGAGCACGCGCGTATCCTTTAGCTGCATGTCACTGCGCAGCGTCTGCCGCATTTCATGTGCGGCCACTTCGTCCAGTTCGCCGCCGCGCCGGTTGATCATCGCGCCGTGGCGTCCGGTCTCGTCCATCTCGATCGCCGACTCCGCATCCATCCGGAAGAGGCCAAACGTCACGAAAAAGACGTGCAGCAGGCTCGCGTGATACGGGTCCTTAAGGTTCTCGAACATGAACTTCCAGTTGCCGTCGATCCGCTGCCGCATGTAGCCGAGCAGTTCGAGCTTGCGACCGTCGAACACACGGTCGAAGTACGACAGCATCCGCGGGCCGAGATAGTCTTCAAACGGCTCGACGCTCGGGTCGAACGACGCAAAGATCACCCCACTGCGCACGTTCACCGCAAGAGGCTGCGCGCGATGCTGGCTCAGATCGAAGTCCGCTGGCATGCCGCCCTTGCCCTTGTAGCCACGGCGAAAGGGCAGGCCGGTGACGTTGCCCTTCAGGTCGTAGCTCCAGTGGTGATAAGGGCACGAGAACGACTTCGTGTTGCCGTGCTCGCTCTGGCAGAACGCCACGCCGCGATGCGCGCAACTGTTGCTGAATGCATTGACGCTACCATCGGTGTCGCGAACGACGACGACCGGCAGATCGCCGACGAAGCTGCGCTTGAAATCGCCCGGGTTCGGAATCTCGCATTCGAGCGCGACGTAGGCCCAGTTCGGCCCGCGGAAAATCCGCTCCTGTTCGCGGCGATAGATTTCCTCGTCCGTATAGACCCAGAACGGAATGCGCGAGCAGCCGCCGTCAGGCCAGACATAGTCGGGCGCGCCGCGATCGCTGGCGCCGGCAGCCGCTGCGGCACGAGGGGCCCATTTGATTTCGGTTTCCATGTTTCGTCTCCACAAAATAGGAATGCAGGGCGAGCTGCACCCGCGCGCGTGGCGTGCGGATGCAGCTCCGGTTCAGTGGTGTGCCAGACTGGAAAGTGGCTGTCCCACATCGACAAGTTCTACACAGTCGATGCGCTGCTGCGTATCGATCAGCCGTTTGACATGGCGCCGCTCGCGTCCCGCGTTCATCAGCACTGCGCCGAGAATCGTGCTGTCGGCAACGAAGAACGCGCACCATGAAGGCGCTGTGACGTCTCCCCGCATCACGACGACATCGTCGGCCCGGCGGCGACCCAGCATCTGGATGTTGCGGTTGTATTGGTCGGTCCAGAACCATGGCGCAGCGGCGGCGGCAGGTGCGATGCCTGCAATCGTGTTCGCGGCGATCTGAGCCTGCAGCTCCGCGTTTTCCCACGACTCGACGCGTACGGATTGGCCCAGCAGGTGCGTGCGTTGTCGCGCGACGTCACCAACGGCGTAGACCGAGGGCAGCGACGTGCGCGCCTGCGCGTCGACAAGCACGCCGTCAGCGCATTCGGCCCCTGCTGTCCGGGCAAGTTCGTCGTTCGCTACCGCGCCGATCGCCACGACAACGACATCGGCCGCGAGCAACGTACCGTCTCCGAGCCTGACTGCCTCGACAAAGGTATGTCCTTCGAGCGCGGCAACTGTCACGCCGGTACGAATGTCGACCTGATGTGTGCGATGGAGGTCCGCCAGATACTGACCCAGAAACCCGCCAAAAATCCGGGGCAACAGCTTGCTGCTGCTTTCGAGCACGGTAACAGCACAGTGTCGTGCGATGGCCGTAGCCGCGATTTCGAGTCCGAGAAAGCCCCCGCCAATCACGACGACGTTCGCGCCGGCCGTGAGCCGTGCTGACAGGTTCGTGCTGTCCCCGATCGTACGCAGCGTCAGCACGCCATCGAGCGTCGCGCCCGGCACCACAAGCGGCCGAGGTCGCACACCCGTCGCAAGCACGAGATCATCGTAGGCAAGCGACTCGCCGTGAGCGAGCGAGATCTGCTTTGCACGCCAGTCGAACCCGATGACATGCATGCCAACACGCAGCGCGATCCGATGCTCCTCGTACCACGTGCGCGCAAAGATGGTCGCTTTTGACGGCGAACCGCCGTTCAGTACTTCCTTCGACAGCGGTGGCCGCTCATACGGCAGATCCTGTTCTTCGCCGAGCAGTATGATCTCGGCGGCATCGTCCAGCCGGCCCAGCGCTGCGGCGGTTCTCGCGCCGGCCTGTCCCGCACCGACGATGACGGTTCGCCCGCTCACGTCGTCACCCGCTGCGCGAACGCATATGACGGCCGGCCGCCTGTAGAGTCATTCGACATTGACAAGCACCTCATCGCCTTCGATGCGCACTGCGAACGTCTGCAGGTCCACGTCCACCGGTCCCGACAAGGCCTTGCCAGTCCGCACGTCGAATAGTCCCTGGTGCAGTGGGCATTCGATCTTGCCGTCTTCGAGGTAACCGTCAGACAGGCACGCGTGAGCATGCGTGCAGATATCGTGCGTAGCGAAAAATTCGCGGTCGAGGTTGTACAGAGCAACTGGAATGTTTTCGATGCGGCACGCCTTGACGGTGCCGGACGGGACATCGGCAACACGTGCGATTGGTTTCCATGTCATCAGATCAGTCTCCTCATTGTCGGTACGAAGCCGGCGATACTGGCATCACTTCATACGGGGACGCTGCAATCCAGTATTGGCCACATCGCCCGTTGATGATCCGTATTCTGCGCGAGCTGGTTAGGGCTCGCGTCGCTATTTCTTTGACGGAGCATTCGCCGTTCGCGAACGCTCGCAGCACATCTGGCCGGATCACGAATATCTGCATCGTGTGGTAACGTCGCCGCGATACCGGGACTCGCGCCAGTGGCAGCGCGCCGGTTTTGGCGACGGTTTGCCGACGCGTGCGCGGCCGAGACCGAAGACGCAACGGAGCAGCTCCGCCAGCAATACGATGGAGACACCATGCGGTTCGATTTGACCGATTTGAGGCTTTTCGCGGCTGTCGCCGCGTACGGAAACATCACAAAAGCGGCGGAGAGTCTGCCAATTGCCGTTGCTGCGGCGAGTTCGCGCATTCGCGCGCTGGAGGAATCCGTCGCCGCGACGCTGTTGTTGCGCCACAGCCGTGGCGTCGAGTTGACGCCGGCCGGCGAAGTGTTTCTGCAGCATACGATCACGATGTTGCGGGAAACGACGAAGCTACGTCACGATCTGTCGCAGTTCGGCGAAGGTATGCGAGGCAACATCCGGCTTTTTGCCAACACAAATGCCATCCACGAATTCCTGCCCGCATTGCTTGCACGATTCCTCGCGGACAACCCCAAAATCAATGTCGACGTCCAGGAACATACCAGTCCGGAAACGGTGCGCGCGGTCGACGAAGGCAGTGCTGATCTCGGCATTATCGTGGGGCTCGTGAACACCCGGAAACTCGCAGTGATGCCGTTTCGCGACGACAGATTTGTCGTCATCGTCCCGAATGATCATGCGCTTGCGCGCGAGCACGCGATTCGTTTTCATCAGGTGCTGGAGTGGAAATACATCGGGCTGAATGAGCGCTCATCCCATCAGCAATACGTATCGAAGACTGCGCTGCTGCTGGGCCAGAGCATTCGGCTGCGCACGCAGGTCGAAAGCTTCGAGGCGGTCTGTCATATGGTGGCGGCGGGCGTCGGCGTATCGATAGTGCCTGAATCGACAACGCGCCGGCTGCGAGATACGCTGCCTTTTTCCGTGGTCGAGCTCGACGAGCAATGGTCGAGCCGTGAGCTCAAACTCGTATCGCGCACGCAGGAAACCTTGGCCGTGCCTGTGCACAAGCTGTTTGACGCTCTCGCGCTGCATGCTCGGTAGCGCGGACGCTAAATTGATCCCGCCGCTTCGACAGGCGACCGCGGCCCGGTTTCGTTGTTTCCGGTAAATACGGGCAGTGCGCATCGGCCAGTCGGGCGGCCGGCGGCCGCGACCGTCCCGCAGCCGCGCATGTCTCGCAGACGGAACTGCGAAACGGGATGCTTCAGATGTCCGCCCCGGAGTTGGCCGCATATCCGAAGGGCCTCAGGCCAATGTTCAGTTCTCAGCCCAACCCTTGCAAACTGCACGGGCCGCACGGTGAACAAATCGAGTCCTCGCAGGGAATCGAAGGCATAGGCACCTCTGCTTCCACCACTGCCGCCTGGCGCCGAATACTCTGCCTGCCGTAACGGTGATGGTTCGGATAGAGAATGTTTCATCGTCGTACGGGGAATCTCAACGCCGCAGCCGTTCCTTCACGAGGCGAGCAATGGTTGCCGGTGCCTGGTCCGGTATGGCGAAGACCGAGCTGACGTTGATCTCGCACAGCACGTAAGTGTTTTCGCCCGTTGCGGTGCGAGGTCCGTATAGAAAATCAGCATCCCAGATAATCGGCAAGGAAGCGACGTCGATATTCAGGACATCCATCATCTGAGGCGTCCATTCCAGTTCCATCTTGGCCCTCAGCGCCTGGAACGGCTCTGCCGAGGCGGGGGACATGATGCGCAGGCCAGGCTGTGCAGCGTCAGAGTCGGGGCCTTCGGGTGGCGGCGGTATCAGCGCCTTGATCAATTGATGTCCAAAACCGACAACTTTATCTGCTCCCATGTAGCAGCGGATCATGCCGTCGGGCAGGCGTGGCTGAAAAGGCTGATCAATCAGGCAGCCGCCAGGCGTAAGGTATGCCTCGCAGCGCGCCATGAAATCACCGAGGGCCATCGCTTGCGGCACGCTTCCTCGTCGCGCATGTAGTACGCGAACTAGAGCGCTTTCGCTGGCCGGCGGGGAGATGAGCTCTACTTTCCAGACGCCCTGACCGCCATTGCCCCTGTTCTGCTTGAGGACACGCGGCCCAGCCAATTCCAGCCGGGACGGGAACTCGGCCCGAAACACGGACGTCGTGCGATAGAGATAGGTATCCGTGCCCCACCCGAGATGCTTCGTGCGATGTAGAACTTCTTTTACGCCCATCTTCAGGATCACGTCAGGATGGGCGCTGATCCAGGGCCCGCGTAACGCCACCTCCCGCAGCAGCGCGTCGAGAACCACTCGGGTCTGCCCCTCGTGAATCGGGTCGACCCAGACCAGTACGCCGTTGACCTTCAGAAGCTGCTTACGCACTTCGTTTGCCATCTCGTCGGAATAGACCGCAGGCTCCGCATGAATGCCTAGCGCGGTCAGCTCCTCGAAGATGCGATAGAAACGATTGTTCTCAGGGGTCGCATCGCGACGCGCCTCGCGATCGCCACGCCAAAGCACAGCCACCTTGGGTGTTTCGGTTCCGGTCATTTCATCCTCCATGCGCGGCTACACTCAAAACCGAGTAACCAGGCATCGCCGAGATCCGCAACATCTCGCCGATCGGCATACGGCGAATGCGCGAGCGCCCTGCTCATGCGGTGCCGTTTCAGGTCAGTCTCCGCGCAGGCATTGCCGCTTGCATTCTGAGAGCTGCGTTGTCCCAGTTGATGACGCTGAAAAGCTGACTGACGTATTCGTTACGCCGGTTCTGATACTTCAAGTAATACGCATGTTCGAAAACGTCGAGGATCAGGATGGGCTGGATGCCCCAGGCTGTGAGCTTCTGATGGTTCTCGCACTGAAGGATCATGAGTTTGCCCGTCGCCGGGTGGTATCCAACGATGCCCCAGCCAGACGCTTCCACCGCGATCGTTGCCGCGACCAGTTGGGCCTTGAACTTCGCGTACGAACCGAAATTCTTGTCGATCGCCTTGGCCAGCTCGTCCTTCGGCTCGCCACCTTTGCCCGATACGCTGGTCCAGTAAATGGTGTGCAAGATATGGCTGGATAGCTGGAACGCGAGTTCTTTCTCGTAGAATTTCACCAGCGCGAAGTCGTTGGATTCTCGCGCCTTCGCCAGGCTGTCCTCGGCCTTGTTGGCGGCCACTACTGCAGGCTTATGGTGAAAGTTGTAGTGCAGCTCGACCGTGCGCGCGTCGATCACCGGTTCAAGCGCGTCATAGGTAAATGGCAACGGACCAGCCGCATATTTGCCGTCCGCGTCTGTCAGCTTGTCGCTGTAGCCAAGGTCGTCTGCGGCATGGACGGTTTGTGCTTGGGCCAGCATGATTCCGGCGCCAACAGCAGCGGTGTTGTGCAGGAAGGTACGACGTGTTGCCATGGTTACTTTCCTCGTAGATTGCGCGCACGCGCACACTGTTAGATGGCGTGCGCATGGATGAGCGGATGCACAACAAGACCAAACAGGGCCGCCGCCACAACGATGACGGGCTCCTGCAATTTCTTGAAACGCCAGAGAAGTAGCACTGTCGCGATTGCCAACGCGACAGTGGGCATGTCAATGAGCGATCGCTTTGCAATGACGAGTACGGAACCCGTGATGGCACCGACCGCGGCCGCAGTAATTCCGTCGACGAACGCCTTGACGGCGGGCAACTTGCCGTATTTCTTGAAGTACGGCGCTGGCAGCACCGTGAAGAGATAACAGGGCAGGAAGGTCCCGAGTGCAGCGACGCATGCGCCCCCGAAACCCGCTACCAGATAACCGATGAACCCGACCGTGATCACGACCGGTCCGGGCGTGATCATCGCGACGGCCACTGCGTCAACGAACTGCTTGTCGTCGAGCCAGTGGTGTTCGGTCACGACGCCCCCATAGAGGAACGGCACGATCGCGAGTCCCGAGCCGAACACGAATGCGCCCGCCTTGGCGAAGAAAAGTCCAATCTGGCCGAGCAGTGGAAGATCAAGACCACTCAGGACGCCGCTGATACTCGGCACCTGAGTCACGGCGAGCGCATTCAATCCGCCCTTGCTGAGCCATTTCGGCGGAGCACGCCAGAACCAGTTGAGCAGGCCACCCGCGATAAACAGCCACGCGATTTCGGATTCGGTGACAACGGTCACGACCGCGAGCGTCAGGTAGATCGCCCATAGGAGTTTGATTTTGCCGATGCTCTTTGCGGTCAACTTGTACGCGCTCATCGCGATGATGCCGACCACCGCCGCACCCACGCCGTAGAAGACCGCCTGCATCCAGGAGAGGCCGCCGAAATGGGCGTAGGCCCAGCCCAGCGCCACCACCATCAGGAACGAAGGCAGGACGAAGGCGATGCCGGCCACCGTCGCACCGAGCACGCGGTAATGTACGTAGCCGAGGTAAATGCCGAGCTGTGCGGCGAGCGGACCCGGCATCATTTGAGCCAGTGCCAGCCCCTCCTTGTAGTCCTCTTCGCTGATCCAGCCCCGGCGCTCGACCAGGTCGCGGTGCATGTAGCCGACCAGCGCCACCGGGCCTCCAAAACCGAAGGTGCCGAGGCGAAGCATGTAAAGGACCAACTGGCCAAGCGTATAGCCCGGCGCGGTCGCTGTGATGGTGTTCATGAGCGGCCCCCTGTGTTGCTGTTTTTTGCACTCGATGCAAAGTGCGCGTAGATCGAGTCGAGCACACGACTCATTTCGTCGAGCAGTTGGTCATCATCTGACGCGCGTTGTCGCGCGCCGGCCATCACCGCTTCGAAGCCGATCGCTTCGGGCACCGGCGCGCCGCCGACATCGAGCGCGTGCACCATCTCGCCGAGTCGCAGCAGTGCTGCGTCTTCGTCGAGTCCGAAGCTCGCGAGCAACACCTCGAACGTCACGCGTTCGCCCACGTGCGTAAAGGCGGCACCGTCAAAGTCGAAGCCGAGCGCGTCCGGCGGACAGGCATCCGGAGAAGTCAGCCAAAGAAAGCGTGCTTTCGGGTCGATGAAGCGATGGATCAGCCAGGCGCTCGCGACGCGATCGACCCAGAGACGTCGCCGGGTCGCCCACGTCCGGGCCTGATAGTCTTCGCGCCGCAGGGGCCGGATAGCTCGCTCGGCCGCATGCGGCTCGCCTGGCGAAAGGACCGTATCCGCGAGCGCCATGAAGTCTTCCCAAGCGATTTCGGCGTCGGTCGAGGCGGCACCCGGAAAGTAGTCGATTGTCCGGATTGCGTCGTAGTCCTTGCGCAAGCGCCGCAGCAGCCGGGTGACCTCCGCCGGCGGTAAACCGCCCAAGGTTTTCCGGGCAGCGCCGAGCGACTCAACGAACGCCACGTAGTCGTCGTGTCGATCGAACAAAGCGCGAAAGTCCTCCTCCTGTGACGCATTCAGACTTTGTGCCCGCAGCAGATGCGCGGTGCCGCCGGCTTCGTCGATGCCATTGGCGAGTTCGCGCATCTCGTCCTCGCGTTCGGTGGTGTGGGGCAGCAGGTAGATGCCGTCGCGTAGGACGACGCATCCCTTTGCCTTTAGCGCCCGCCAGACCCGCATGCGCGCGGTGGCGTTCTCCGTGGGAAACGTCAGGACGAGGACAGACCAGGTAGTTAGAGTATCCATGTAAAGTAAGCTACACGCATGTAGCTTACTTTACAAGAATCCCTTGACCTTTCTCTGACGTGGCGGCCGGACATATCTCCCGTCGCAGGAGCGGCTTTGAATCGACGCATTGCTTAATCCGTTCGCGTCAACCTTCTCCGACCACCCTCACGCCACCGGGGTCAGTGAAACGTGGTGCGTCAAAGAACGTAGGACCCAAGCCGGTCAGGGCGTGACGCGCAAGGACGTATGCAGGCCCATCGAGTAGTGGCCTGGCTGGTTGCAGATTAGTACGTAGCGGCCGGGTGCCAACTTGAGCGTCAAGCGCTTGTTCTTGCCGGGGTCGATGTTCTCCACCTCTCCCATTTTTTTGAACCGGCTCTCCGACACCTGACCATTTTTAACTGGCAGCTTATCTTCGGCCAAGTCCGTTTTAAGAACGACGAACTCATGTGTCAGACCAGTGTCCGGTGCGTTGCTTACCTCGAACGTTACAGTGCCCGCTTTGACGTGGTTAGCATCAAGCTGGATCGCGTTCGTGAGCACCTTGGCTTTTATCATCTCCTCTGCGTAACCAGGGTCGCAAACAAGGCCGAGCGCAGCCACACCAAGGAAGACTGCAGTGCGTGGGTTTGAGAACATGATGTTTTCCTCTACGAATATCGCGAGTATCCGCGTGTGGCTGATCGCTCTGCGTGCGATGCGGGGAGCGGCGTGCAGTCGATCGACATCAAGATGCGTCTGTAGCTGATCTTTGCCCGTGGCTCACACCGCTGTCCGAGTCGTAGCCGCCGCGCACGGCGGCGGATTTCAAGCGCGAACGCTTGTCGAGCGTTGATCATTCAGCTCACCTCCTCGTTACCGTAACGAAACGTCCAGCACAGCCAATTTATTCCAGTGTCTCAGGACTATCTTTGTATCGACCGCTATCCGATCGCTGTGTCCGTTCGCAAAAGGTCTCGCGGGCTCTTTTTGTGGTTCGGTGCACGCGGGACAAGCCTGAAGTCCAATCGATGAACAAAAGTTCGGGCCTCGACCTTAACGTCGCGCCTTCGCGGCGAAAACGAAGTCGGTTTCCCCAAGCCAACCGCTGACCGTTCCGAACGGAATATCGTGGCTCCGTCGGACGTTTACTATGCGCAGTCCCGCAATGCGTCGAGTATTCTCCGCGGCACGGATTGGTTGCTGACTAAGGAAACCTACGATACTGAGCACGTCGATCTTATTGCCTGCGTGCGCAAGCCTCAATAAACCGGCGACACACACGGTGATCGCTTCGAGAGCATATGACAAATGGCGAAGCCAGTAATCGGGCAACGCGGGCTGGTCGCGCTCACAGGAGATCACAATGAAAGCAACTAGACTGTTATTAGTAGTCATAATATTTTTTTTGATAGCCTTAACGAGATACCCATCAGACGGGGGCTCGCATGGCAGTGACGCGACGTCGAACAGTGGGAGCAGCGGTAGCGGCGGACCGGAAAGTCGACAGTCAATTCAAAGATGACAGCGGCCCGCGACGGTAGCGGAATGTAACATGTCTGCACGGGCCATCGGCAACTCGCCGTACCTCAGAGCGGTCCGCATTGGCATTGGGAACGATGTTCCTGCGTGACATCCAACCCCTGGCAATTGCAATTAACCGCCATACACTTCTAGTTGCAGTCTGACTCCATTTTCTAGGGTGGATCGGAAGGAGGTGCGATGAACCAAGTGACCTTGAGCAGGCGCGGTACATTAACCGCCCTCGTCGGAGACATCCGTTGTACCCGCGTGATCTTGAGCGTCATTGTTCTGGCGATAAGCTCGGGCGTACACGCGCGGGCGATCCAGGTTGTATCAGGTACCTATGGCCAGAACTGTGGAGCACCATGGGGAAATGCGACCCTTGACCTTGCCACTCAGTGCGATGGTCGGGGAACCTGCAGTTACGTGCTGAACAGGACGCTCACAGTAGATCCGGCTAAGAATTGCCCGAAGGACTTTCTTGCCGAATGGCGGTGCAGCGACACCGAGTTCCACACCGCAGCGCTCAGTCCTGAAGCGGGGGCAGGCAGTACACTCGTACTGAGTTGCATCGAAGGGACCGGCGCGGGCAGATAGCCACGCTGCGCAAGTGGCCACGTATGAGACGACAGTCGACTTCAATCTCGACCCGGGATTTCATTCATCTGTTCGACAGTTGTGACCGACGCCGCTCTGAGTTCGGTCGCTGTTGATCGGATGTGTCAAGCGAGTAGGGCGCTTGATGTCTGCCATTGCAGCGCTACCTGCCTAACAGGTTGGGTCAAACTCTTTTGTCGGAAGTTACCGGCCCGGATCAGCCTGAGCTGCGTTCGTGTCGTCGAGCAAAGCGGGCAGCGCGCATGTCGTATGCTCGATTCATTTTGCAGCGAATGCTGTCTTGCGTGGGATCGGGTTTCAGCGCCCGGAGTCGTCGAATGGAAGCCTCCAAACGGTGATGTTCGGCACATTGTCATCGACCGCGGCAAAGCGCACGAAGTCGCTCCGCGTCTGCGAAAACGCAAGTCCAAATGCGCCACCCTGCACTGGATCCACAGAAAGTTGGGCAACGAAGCGACCTTGCGGTGTGAATTCGACGATCTCGCTCGGCTGCTTCGAATCGGCGTTGATCGCGTCGCCGTTGGCCGTGAACAGATCGCCGTTCGGTCCGAGCGCCAGTCCCAGCGGGCCATGCAGATGCGTGTTGTCCGCGTAGATCAGGACACCTTTGCCTCCATCGTGTTTCGTGCTCCCGGCATCGAATAGGGCGAAGACGGCATTGTCGACGGTAGAAGCGACATAGAGCACGTCTCGTTGCGGATCGTATGCCAGTCCGGTCGGACCGACGACGAGAGCCGCCGCGTCGGCGCGAAACGGGTAGCCGGACGCGATCTGCGTTGCGGCTTTGATCTGCACGCCGTCCTCGCTGACCGCAACGTCGAGTCGCACGACTGTCCCGTTGAGCACGTTCGATACGAACACCTTCGCCTGGTTGCCCTGGTCGAAGATGGTGAGGTCCCACGGGCCATCGATCTTGGCCATCGCAGGTGTCCACTGCGCGACGATGTCGCCGGTCCGGTTCAGGACGAGCAGCGAACCTGCCTTGATCGTCGTGAAAGTGCCGTCGCTGGTCGGCACATTGCCGACCAGCACAAAGCCAGCCTTGAGCACGCCTAGCGCCGTACTCAGGCCAAGGCCGGCATCTCCTTGAAAGAATACAACCGGCTTGCTGTTGGCGACGATCTTGACAATGGTACTGCCGGTGCCTTGCAGGTTAGCTTGATTGTTGAAGTTGGATACCAGCAGGTCGCCGGGACCAATCGTTCCGAAGCGCGGAAAGCCCTCAGGGACGAATGCGACACCGTAAGGGTTGGAATCGCCATTGGGCGGGACCGTCGACGACGTCACCGAAGACGGTGGCAAGAGCGGCGTGAGGTCGCCGCCCGCGCTAGCGGCTTCAGGCAGCACCAGCGCAAAGCCCGCACCGCATAGTATAGACAGCAGCAGGCGTTTGAACACGCTGCGCGTGCGACGCGATGTGCCATATTGAAGCCTGAATGGCATGCAGCCGATGTTTTCCCTTTCTACTACATATGCGATGGATTTCATGACAGGGACTCCAAATGGACCGCAGGATAAGCACGTTTCCGCTCAATGCACACGCGGAGGCGCCGTCCGATGCAATCGAACAGTCAACTGGCGAACCAGGCGCTGGAAGGGCGTGCATGGTAAACGATTGAGAAGAGGAAATATTCCAGGACGGCGACCGAAATTGGAGCGGGCGTACACGTTCGTTGAGCTCAGTGTCAGACAAGATGCAACGCGTGAATAAGCCGCTGTTTGAGATGGTATCCGGTTGACGACGTCGCGGACGCGAGTCTCTCCACATCGCGCCTTAGCCCTTGGTTCCGCGCACGGTTCACCGCTTTGTTCTATCGGGGTAGTGGGTAAAACCGGTCGCTGCCCGCCGCGCGGTACGGTGATCGTCGCAGCCTACTCGGTATGCGACGCATCTCGCGCACGCCCCGACATGTTGATGCCGTCGACCAACATCGAATTCCAGAGCCACGGTGCCTTCGACGCGCCGTCGGAACTGAAGCGTTTCACAGCCGTGCGCAGCGCGGCACATGTACCTTTTACATGTTAGTTTGAGCACACTTAGGTTTTGTCGACGCGGTGGTCGGTGGTGGGCGGACAAGGGCGCTCGGGATGCTCGACGGGACTGTCTACATCGTCGGCAATTGATCTTTATTTCGCAGACGATATCGCACCCATGTTGAGAATAAAAGTATTCATCGCGGTTCTATGCGCAGTTTTGTTCGCAGGCAGCGCAGCTTAGGAACAACCACAGAGGCCACCAAGACCGGTAATGATGGTCCATTTCGATTTCTACCCTAAGGACCGGGCGCGAATTGGCGTTCTGGAACATCGGCTAGAAAGCGCAATTAAGCGCGCGGGTGTCGGCGAACTTGGTGAAACGGAATATCACATCGATGGCAATGATGGCTATTTGTATATGTACGGCTCCGATCCCGATCGGATGTATGTGGCGGTGAGTCCAATCCTGAAATCGTCCAAACTGATGAACGGCGCCGAAGTCACGAAGCACTACGGATCCCGCACGGAAACGACCGTGATACACCAAGACGGCATCCGATAGCGACCCGATTTTCGAACTCGCACACATCGCTGAGCGGGAAGCGGACGCAGAACAGTGTTCCCGTTGTCCATCTAGCTGTCGGCGTCTCCGCCCTGACGCGCCTCGATGAGACGTGCGAACCATTCCGGGAGAGGGGAGGTTGATGACTCGCGGTCTCCAAAGTGAGGCTTCGACGGCCTCTGTTCGCTTCGAACGCCTCGGCTTTCATTTTCGGCTTGTGCTGATGTGCTCACCAAGACCCGGCATAATTAGATCTCTCGCTGCACCGCGCCTACTAAGGGCGCACCGTGCCAAGCGATATAAACAAATAGGCCTGACGGGTTGGAGCAGAATTTTGCCGAATTCGAATGTGTCCGCGGCTGGCTGCTATTGGCCGCACTGGCAAGTTCTACGATCCGCGTTGGCAGCCCCAGACACAATCGTCAGGAGCCGCTCCCAGTCACACCGCAGCAAGTCGCTGCCAGACTAGCGATAGTTAATAAAGTTGATGATGTCATTGAGGAACCACGGCAGAACCAATTGCGTATCGGGATAGCTGACACCGACGCTGAGCCTCGGTGGCGTTGACGTGGAGTCACCGGGCATCGCACCGTTAGTAGTGTGCAGAATGTAGGTATCCGTGTCGGCCGGACTTGGCCGGGCGGTCTGATTATTCGCGGGCGACCATGTCGAGGAGCAGCCGGCGGTGAGCACGACGAAGGCCGCTGCGAAGCAAAAGGGCTTCATGATGGCGTGAACTCGAGCAGTGTTACTTTGACAATGTGGCCGATGACGAGTTCGTCCCGGTACGTGGCCGGACTCTGCCGAACGCAGGAGGCGCAGTCCGACTCGTTCCTGACATTGCGAGTTGACGATCGAACGGCAGCTTTCGAGTGCACCGCTGCCGTCTTGACCAAGCATCTATTTCGACAGTGACAGAAGATAGTCGGCTCTCCCTGCGTCATCTGTCCACGCGTCTGTCACTGCCTTGTCGGTCCACTCTTCGCGCTGAGTGTCACGGTTCATTAACGTCCTGACGCCTGACCTGTCTTCGATCCAAGGCGTGGTTTCCAACTGAATTCGAGTGACAAACCAATCGATGAAAAGGTCCGGCATTCCTTGTATTCGATGCAGACGCTCTTTGTAAAAGAATGGGTCAATACCGAGCCATATTTCCCCCTGCACCCACTGCCCAATCTTTGAAAACCTCGGTGGTCGGGATTCGCAAAAGACCTTTACCCCGAAGTCAATCACCCAGACTTCAGGAGTCGAGAATATTATTTTCGCCACAACGTCGTACAAGGAAGTTCCCTTGTGCTGGCACCGCATTGCACGCTCGTCAGAAGGAGTCAATGTTAAACCATTGAACTCAAGTGCAAGTTTGTACGGCTCACTGCATCTGAATTCGTCGTAGTTCCCATCCTGAATAATCCACGCATTGAGTCCAACAATTAGCTCATTCATTTCAAGGTAGCGATAAACCGGATTCGGTCATTGTATCTGTGTAGAACTAACAACGATGCTCAACTCCGGCCGTTTTCAGTCCGCCAGCAGACGTTCATTGTTCGCCGACCTATGGCAGCACCGTGCGAGAAGACGGTTTAATATCCAGCAGGACGGCTTTCGATACCTGTACCGCACAGCACTTGTCTGCAGCTACAGCCGGCGCGTGCGGCACAGAAAGGCTCCTCTATCATGCAGCCGCAGCGAACGGCTGGCGAGCCGCATATGCCCGAGCCGAAACCGGAACCATCGCCAGATGGGCCGGAACTGTAGTGGCCGGAGAAGCGGCAAGTGGCGACGGCTCGTTTCCGAGCGCTTCTCCGTATCGTTTCCGCTCTCAGGTCGCGACAGAAACGCACATCAAAGGCTGGCTCTGGCTGACCGCACTCCCATTCGGGGGCTCAAGTCGCACGAGGAAATCGAAATCGCGTTCCACGAGCCTCGCGAACTGTTCCTGTACAGCTCCGAGCTTGATAAGACACTGGACGTGCCAGTTCATTCCGACGACGAGCCAAGTCGTCAGGCCGTTCCATTCGCTCAGCAGAATTGTGCCGGCGGTGCTATTTTCTTCAGCAAACTTTTCGATCCGCCGTTCGATGAGACGGGCGTCGTCCCGAAGCATCGTGCCTGAAACATGCAGGGATACGGTATGCGCGATTTGGTCGTGTGCGAGATACACCCCGGCAAAGCCATTCAGGTGCCGCCTGACCCGTTCGAGCTGTTCCGTTTCCAGGTCGTCATTCACGGGCAGTGAACCCGAAATGACGTACGTTCCTGTGTCCATTGCAAACCTCCGTGTACGCTGGCAGGGGTGATATGCGTCATCGGCAAACAGGTTTTGTTGCCGACGGCAGTTCCGTTGTGCCGAACCGGGCGAGGATGGCGGCCTGGCGCGCCAGTAGCGCGTCCAGTTGCACGTGCAGATCGGCGAGTTCGTCGAGCAGATCGACGTGGGATGCAAGCCCGAGCGGGAAGAACGAGGGCTCGCCGTACCGCTGCCGGCTGAAGATCGCACCCGCAGCCCCCCATTTGCGTGAGAACTGTGCGATCGCATCTTCGACTGACTGCTGTTCATCTTCTGAAAGCGCTCCGCGTACGCGTATCACGAGTGAATGGGTAACGGCGTCAGTTGCAAAGTAGACGTCGACCGGATTGGCTAGGCTTTCAGTGAGCTGTCGTACGTGGGCGTGTCTGAAACTTGCCCGGACAGGCAGTGCACCACGGATTTCGTAGTTGGCGGACACGGATGTCTCTCCTCAGCGGGACGATGAAAGCAGGGGCGTGAGCGGACGTGTATCGCCCACGGCGCGATACCATTGGTACTCAGTCGCGTACATCCACAGATTAGTAAGCAAAAACGTCTATGTCAATAAAAATCACGCAACTGGATAACTTTCCGATTCGCCTGAAGCAGGAGAGGCGGCGTCTACGCATGAACCAGACGGAACTCGCCAATGCCGGTGGGGTTCAGAAGCAGGCGCAGTTTACTTACGAGAAGGGCTTGAGGTATCCGGACGCCAGCTACCTCGCAGGGATTGCGGAGGTCGGTGTCGATGTCCTGTATTTGTTGACCGGGCGCACGTCTGATCCTGCAACCCTTGCTCTTAATGGTGACGAGGAGCGACTCCTTGCTAGCTACCGTGAATTGAAGCTTCGGGAAAAGAGGGGAGTTCTGGCACTGGTGGGCGCAATCATCGGTACGCCGCCGGAGGGCGAGGTGGACGTCGAGGATGCGGCGGCGTCCGAGTAAATGTGATGTGCCCCGGCGGCGGTTTACCAGATTTACCAGATGCCTCGCGAGCCAATGCTCCTTCTCGAGCGCACCCTTGATTTTTGGGATGTCGAGGCATAAGGTCTTTTGTCATGAGCGCGATCCCTGGTGCGATCCCTTACCCCCTTGAATTGCAATTGCGCTGCTGCAACAGCAATGCAGGCGCATTGCCGGCACATGCTATCCGCGTGTGCCGCGAAGGATTTCGCCTGCATATGGACCGGGCAGCCCGCCGGTGTCGGTTTGCCCTCGCTGTTGCGCTGGGACCGTTTGTAGTGCTGGCCGTCCTCACGTTGTTATTCGGTTTCCAGTGTCATGCGATTCCCGCGCTGGAGTGCTTCATCGGTATGATCGGATGGATCGTGATTTTCTACGGTCTGTCAGGCCAGATGCAATGGGAGCGGATCAGGTCGGCGAGCGTGCTTCAGGCAGGCCGCATGAACGCATGGCTCGCGATGCTCAGCCTGTTCATGCTATCTGTCCGGCGCGTCGTTGAGCAGCACTTCCGCGTGCGGGTCAGCATGCTGGCGGCCATCCTGAGCCGTCTGAGGGCCTACCTGCGCATCCGCCTCGGGCTGATAGATCCCAATCTCACAGCATTCCGTCTCGTCCCACCAGAATCCGCGTACGCCTGAGCGTTGCGCGGATTTCCTCGCCTCTTGCCGCGCTCGCGGCGTGTTTCCCATTGTTGACCTTGAAGAGGCTGCCTGTTTTCAGGAGGCAGTCCGATGGCCAGGAAAACTTCTGTCCCGTGGCCGGCCGTGCCGCTCGCGCCCGGATACCTGCTGCGTTTCGCTGATCTGCGCCCCCATGTTCGTCTGTCCCGGCAAACCGTCCTGACACTGGAGCAGGCCGGGCGTTTCCCGCGCGCAGTGCGGTTCGGACCGCGCTGCACCCTTTGGCGTTCGGCCGACGTGATCGAGTGGCTGAACGACCCGGAGCATTACCGCGCGCCGTGGCCAATGGAGAGCAGTCATGGACGATGAACGTGCCCTTACGTTGCGGCAGGTTGCCGAGCGATGCCAATTGTCCTACAACACGGTATTCACCATGGGTACGATTGACAAAGATTGCGGCACGTCCCGCCACATTTGTGCCGATGGCGTGCGGGCCGTGCCCCGCGCCTCGTTCCGGCTCGCGGCCATGCGGCTTTGAAGCGGCGTTCGCCGCGTAGCGTGAGCTCGTCCGAGGTCCAGCAGCCAGACCGATGACCCCATCTCTTGCCCGACTATGTCATCCTGATCGCCAGATCTTTCACCACCGAAGCGTACCTGCTATGCCTGTAGAGAGGGACGGAAGAGGCTTTGGCAATAGCCCCACTTGTACCTCGATCGAATAGAACGACCGCTTTTCGATTGGTGTAAAGGCGCGACATGTACTGGAAGCCGTCTACCGCATCCGGGTGCTCAAAGATGGCCCGTGACCATAGCATCGTGATGTCGTAGACAGGCGTGGAGATTTCTGCGTGCGCTCCAAGGCGACTCAAGGGGGCGCCCGTGAGGTCTGCGATCCGTACAGGTGCGCCCGAGAAACTGTGTGCGAAGGTGTTACACACCTTGTCCGGTGTGAGATCGTAACCACCGTTCACAGGCTCCAGATCGTGAAGGATGGACTCAGCTACGGCGGCTCCGAGGGTGAGGCCCATATAGCAGGTTCCGTAAATCTGCTCAGGGTCATCAAACCGGTGATTAGCCGCTCGCCCAAAATACGGCTCGCCTGTCTGGTGGCTGGAAATGCGTATGAGGCGCTTTGTTTCCACATTGATGACCTTCAGCGCGATATTGCGAACCTTATCGAGGTCTGGCGCTTTGAGAATTCGGGCCATTTTTACTCCGCAGCGAATGCGGTTGCGGCTTTCAAAACTGTGTCCACTCCGATCCGTTCACGATCGCCTGGTCCAAAGCCGGCGCGTGCTGCCGGCTTCTTTCCAGCCAGGATATCGAGGGGGGGGAGCCCCCCTAGCGACACCCTGGGGCTCGTGAGAAACAGCCACTTGTTCGCGCCCGACTGCCCATTGAGTGCCAGCACAATCTTGCGCAGTGCGCGTTTGTCGTACTTTTCGTCAGCAAAAAACGCCGGAAAATACGTCACCCCGTTCGGCCCGTCGAGGAAAAACAATGAACCGGTGCCAACCCGCTGATTGATCGCTTGACGGGAAACCTGAAGTCGCATTGCCAACTCGGAAGAGGTGAGGAGTTCACCTTTGTCAGCGAGATGTTTGCGGGTCGCATAAGCCTGCGCGATGATTGCGTTCCGCGTCTTATCGCTCTCATCGATCGAGGCACGCCTGGCCTCGGCATCGCGAGCAATGGTAGCGCTCCCGCTGGCGATGGGCCCCTTCTTTGCCTTTCGGGAATGGGCTGCGATGACGACAGATGGACGTTTCGTTCTTGGATTAACGAACACCTTGTCACTCGGTGCACTGACCTCCTCGATAGCGGTGGTCAGGCCGGTGAGGAACGACTTCAAGATGTGCTCGCGCTCGGTCACCGGGAGGAATTCGACGCCGCTCACGAACGCGCGTGCGACTACCTTGTCGATGGGGGCACGAGCCGTCGCGCCAGCGCGCTCCATTTCCCTCGCCGCACTCGCGAGTACCTTCACAGAACGGGCTTTTTCTTTCTGTGCAGTCGTCATGGCCATCTCCTAAAAGATCAAGAATAGGAAAGGTTGTCAAGTTTGTCAAGGTTGGAAAGGATGTCAAGATTCTGCCTCGGCGCTGGATGTCAAGGGCTACCGGCTACCGGCTACCGCTACGCTGCGCGTGGTCGTTCGATTGTTTGGATCTGGCAGGTTGCCACTCTGAACCGAAATCGCAATTCCTGTTCGGAGATGACCCAACCCGGTCAAATATTGACTGATAGTCAAAAAATTGGTTCATGCGTCGGAAATCTGGTATATTTCGTCTTGGAGGGGCGATTCGCCCCCCGGTGCTCTTTAACAGGTCGACTTCATCGCTCCCCCAAGTAGTAGCGTGGGAGTACCGCTTCGTTTGTTTGGACGAAGTACCCGCGTAGCGGGCAATTCCCACGTCACCGCCCGAGCTTGCCTCATCGTTGCGCTGCATCCCCGAGACCGAGGAAGCGGGGCATCGTCCTGGCCCGTGCGCGTCGATGGCGTGGTCATTACAGCAGGCTGGTCAGCACCGAGTCCGGATGCCGAGCATCGCATCGACGCCTCGTGCTGCGATGTATGCGTTGTGCGGTTCGCAATGCAATTGAAGGAAGCTGTTTTGTTGGGATGTGGTTTGTGGTGTCTAACTCTTTCTCCGTTCGGTTATTTGCTTGTGGAAGCTGGGCATGTGCCCGTTTTCGGAGAAGACTCCAATGAAGTACGACCAATTGAAATCCTGCATCGACGCGCTCAAGGCGCTTCATCAGAACAAGCACCAAGAGTTAGGCACCCGTGTCAGTGAAGAGTTGAAGGCCGTCGTTCAGGAACTAGAAGACTGCCTGCAAGAAAGGACGGACGAAGTCGAGGTACCACATCGCGTCAGCCAGCGGGCACTACTAGTACTTGCGCAAGGGCTCAGCATCGTGACCAATCTCGCTACTCTCGTTCATCTGCTCTTCAGCTCCCAGTGACACAGCAAACCCCTTTTCCAAGGAACATTGACATGAATCTCGGTCGCGCCATCGCACTCTGCCGGAAGCAGCGTGGATACAGCCAAGCGCAGCTTGCCGAAAAGGCGGACATTTCGATTTCGTATCTGTCGTTGCTCGAACAGAACAAGCGAAAGGACCCGACTCTCTCTGTCATCCAAAAAATCTCGGAAGCGTTGGCCATTCCGTCGGGCATACTGTTTTTTCTCGCGGCAGACCAGACGGAGCTTTCTGGCTTGCCTGTCGACCTGCAAGAAAAGCTCTCCTTCGCAGCACTACAACTGTTGAATGAGCAACCGCCCGAACAAGCCCTCATATAGCTTCGCGCCCATCAAGGACGTGGCAACGTTGGCGACGTCTCTTGGTATGAGCGAACGCCAACTGATTCGCGTAGCTGCGAACGCGGGGCACATGTATCGGCGAAAGGCTGTCCCGAAGAAAGATGGAACGGAACGGGTCACTTGGGACGCTCATACGCAGCTCAAAGATATCCAGGGCCGGCTCAACCAGCTCTTCTTCCACAAAGTGCGATTTCCGCTGTATCTGCAAGGAAGCATCCGGGACAAGGCATACCCGAGAGACTATGTCCGGAATGCAGAAATTCATGCAGGTGCTTGCATCGCCATCACGCTGGACATCGCTGATTTCTTCCCAAGCACTCAGGCGGATCTTGTCCGTGACGTGTGGGAAAATTTCTTCCGATTCGCGTCGCCAGTTGCCGAAATACTCACACAGCTAACGACCAAGAGTGGCTTCCTTCCACAAGGGGCGAGGACCAGCAGCTACCTGGCCAACCTGGTTTTTTGGCAACGAGAGCATAGTCTCGTTGAACGACTGCGAAAAAGTGGCTGGACGTACTCGCGTCTCGTCGACGACATAACTATCTCGAAAAACATCGATGCGCTGCCGAATGAGCTGACCACCATCAATCGCATCGCCATAGGTTTCCTCCAGGGATATGGGTATTCGGTTAAACGCTCGAAGCACAAGGTGTTTCGGCGCAGCCGCCCTGTGATGGTTAATAACCTTGTTGTGAATGTACGGCCGGCGTTGCCGAAGGCGGAGCGTCGTCGCGTACGTGCCCAGGCGCATCAAGCGCGACTGGGCCCCGCGTCACATACTCAGGGGGATATGCCATCCCTAGGCTTTGTCAACTTGTCGTGAGTGAGGCGTAAAGACGGAAGGGAGGCGCATCCCTCAGAAAGCGTAGGACGGATCTTGGGCGAGTTCAGTGAATTCGCGCCACGCAATGAATCTTTCCGCGAGCTGTTTGCGATAGAGTGAAGCGCGTAGGAGGTGCCGCTTGAGCGCGAAGAATTGTCGGATCGGCCCGAAGCTCGAGAGGAATTTTTGCGTGCGTTTCGGGTCGCGAAAGCCGCGCATGCGACGCTCGCGTTCGCGTGTTGGCTGATGACTGTTTTCAGCCCGATTGTTCAGCCGGGCCGCTGCTTTTACGAACACGTGCTTTACGCTCGCCAGCTCCGGGATTTCGGCTTTTGTCGCCGGATAGCTGCGCAACTGATCAGTGACGATCTTGCGCGGCACCGGGCTCGAGCGCAGTACTCGCTTGAAAAAACGTTTTGCAGCCGCCTTGTCGCGCCGCTTTTGCAGCAGAATGTCAAGTTCGGTGCCGTACTCATCGACCGCACGCCACAGCAGATAAGGTTCGCCGCGCAGTGTGACGAACATCTCGTCAAGGTGCCACGTGCTGCCTGGCTTGCGTCGCGCGGCTTTCACTCGGCGAGCCAAGCTCGCGCCGAACTTATCGCACCAGCATCGGATCGTCTCGTACGTCACGATCACGCCGCGCTCGAAGAGCAACTCTTCGATGTCGCGCAAGCTCAACTGGAAGCGAAAGTACCAGCGCACTGCGCAACTTATAACGCCCGCCGGAAAACGGTGACCGTGATACAGCGATTTGGATTTCTTCATCGCACCATCTTACGCGACCAATCCAACAACCTGACAAC
>NZ_AEJF01000112.1 GCF_001028175.1 Caballeronia mineralivorans PML1(12) | reverse complement strand
TACGCACCTATCTCTTCCGCATCTGCGGCGTTGACCTGACCGCGATTGACGGCATCGACATCACGACCGCACTCAAGGTAATCGCCGAGATCGGCCCAGATCTGTCGCGCTTTCGGAACGCCAAGCACTTCGCCTCATGGCTGGGCTTGTCTCCTGGCACCAAGATCTCCGGAGGCAAGCGCCTGTCAGGGGCCACCAAGGGCAACGCTAATCGCGCTGCTCAAGCTCTGAAACTGGCTGCCGCTGCACTCCGACCCAGCCAGTCGGCTCTGGGCGCCTACTATCGTCGAATGTGCGGGCGGTTGGACAAGGGCAAGGCCGTGACAGCGGTCGCACACAAGCTCGCCCGCCTGGTCTACGCCATGCTGACCAAAGGCACTGCCTATGTCGATCAGGGGCAGGCCTACTACGAAGAACGCTACCAGCAGCGCGTGATCTACCACCTCAGGAGAAAAGCCGCAGCCATGGGTCTCGAACTCGTCCCAATCCAGGCACAAGGATAATCCGCTTGAAAAACAACCAATCAAATCATGTGCTTAAAATGGTTTCTTGAGAGGGGGCAACAGCGCAGCAATGCGCTGTTGCTACCCGACCAGGACCATCGTCACATCAAGTCCAGAACAAACGTGATGCTCGGGTTCAAACGGTTCAGGAGTGCCGCGACCACGATTTCAGGCATTGAGTTGATACATCGTATTCGCAAGCGGCAGTTCGACCTCTCCGCTCTCGCGCTCGGGGACATCTCTGCGCCCTCTGCCTGGAATGTTGTCCTGTTCAATCGATAAGGTATCCATATCTATCAGAAACATCTCGACCATCCCACCTATTTGCACCAGATCCGGCTGGGCGGTCATGGTGCAAATTGGATGACCGTGCTAGCCTGGCTGAGATGACCGGCAATACGACGGCTTACCGCTCGCACGCTCTATTTGCACCAACCTTCAAGATTGCCTTCGCACGAGCCATTCCAGGGTTTTTGCGATTCCCGTCTCAAAACTCTCGACCGGTCGCCACTGCAATTCGCGCATCATCTTCGCGGCATTGATCGCGTAACGCCAATCGTGACCGGGGCGGTCGGCGACGAACGTCACGAGACGCGCGTGCGGCGCGTCGTGCGGCCGGTGCCGGTCCATCAGCGCGCAAATGAGCGCCACAATATCGATGTTCGTCCATTCGTTGCAACCGCCGATGTTGTAGGTTTCCCCCACTGTGCCGCGGCCGATGACGGCCTCGATCGCACGGCAGTGGTCTTCGACGTACAGCCAGTCGCGGATGTTGGATCCGTTGCCGTACACCGGAATGTCAGTGCCCTCGAGGCAGCTTCTGACGACGGTCGGGATGAACTTCTCGCCATGCTGATAGGGGCCGTAGTTGTTCGAGCAGTGGGTCGTCGACACCGGCAGGCCATACGTATGAAAGTACGCCCGCACGAGGTGATCGGAACCCGCCTTGCTTGACGAATAGGGCGAATTGGGCGCATAGGGTGTGCGTTCGGAGAACGCGGCGTCGTCCGGCCCGAGCGTCCCAAAGACCTCGTCGGTGCTGATATGATGAAAGCGCCGCTGCGCCTGCGCATCGACCGCGCTCAGACGCTGCTCGTTCAACCAGTATTGCCGCGCGGCCTCGAGCAGCGTCCAGGTGCCGACGACATTGGTCCGCACGAACTCTCCCGGCCCCGTGATCGATCGGTCCACGTGGCTTTCGGCCGCAAAGTGGACGATCGTGTCGATCGCATGCTCGCGCAACACGGATTCGACGAGCGGCTGATCGGCAATGTCGCCGCGCACGAACGTATGCCGGGCGTCGTCGGGCAGGACGGCGAGATTGTCGAGGCTGCCCGCATAGGTCAGCAGGTCGAGATTGACGATGCGGACCTGCGGATCGGTGGCGAGCAGGTGGCGGACGTAGTTGGCGCCAATGAAACCGGCGCCACCCGTGACCAGGACTTGTTTGGGTCGATAGCTCATGAGGTTTGTTTCCAGGTGTTGAGAACTTCGCGCAAACCCGCCATCCACTGGGTCGGCTCGATGCCAAACCGCGCACGGATCAAGGTGCAGTCGAAGGCGGAGTTAGCCGGGCGCGGCGCCGGCAACGGATAGGCTTCGGTCGGGATCGGATGAACGAGCGGCACTCGCGCCAGCAAGCCGGCGGCGCACGCTTCGGCGAAGATCGATTCCGCGAAGCCGTGCCAGGTGGTGACGGGGGTGCCGCTCAGGTGATACGTGCCCCATGGCAGCGCCGCTTCCGCGTCGTACCGGTCCGCGATCGACAGCAGCGCGGCGGCGACGGCGCCCGCATGGGTCGGTGCGCCGTACTGATCGGCGACCACGCTCAGCGCCTCGCGTTCCCGCCCGAGGCGCAGCATCGTGCGGACGAAATTGCCGCCGTGTGCGCCGAACACCCATGCGACCCGCAGGATCACATGCCGGTCGGGCAGCGCGTCGCGGATCGCCTGTTCGCCAGCCCATTTGCTGCGGCCGTACACGCCGAGCGGCGCGACGGCCGAGGCCTCGTCGTACGGGTTCGCCGACCGTCCGTCGAACACGTAGTCGGTGGAAATATGCAAGAGCGGAACGGCGAGCGCGGCGCACGCGGCCGCGAGCACAGCCGGGCCGTCGCGATTGACGCTCCAGGACGCGTCCGGTTCGCTTTCCGCGCGATCCACGGCAGTCCAGGCAGCGGCGTTGACCACGAGCCTGACGCGGTGCGCGGACAGCGCCGCTGCAACC
>NZ_AEJF01000111.1 GCF_001028175.1 Caballeronia mineralivorans PML1(12) | reverse complement strand
GGCGGCCGCTCGGCGAGGCACGGATGCCGCCGGTCCTTGTCGGAAAGCTGCGGCGCGACGTCGAGCTCGGGCCAGTCGATGCCGAGCGCCGGGTCGTCCCAGCGCACGCCCGCATCGGAGGCCGGGTCGTAGTACTGGGTGCATTTGTAGGCGAAATCGGCTTCGTCCGACAGCACGCAGAAGCCGTGCGCAAATCCGGGCGGAATCCACAGCAGCCGGTGCGTGATATCGTCAAGACGGGTGCCGAACCACCGGCCGAAATACGGCGAGTCGCGCCGGATGTCGACCGCCACGTCGTAGACCTCGCCGCGCGCGGCGCGCACCAGCTTGCCTTGCGGATTGACGAGCTGGTAGTGCAGGCCACGCAGCACGCCGCGCCGTGAGCGTGATTGGTTATCCTGAATGAAGGTGGCGTCGATACCGGCTTGAGCGAGCCAGCTTTCCCGGAAGCTTTCGACAAAGAATCCGCGCGAGTCGCCGAAGACACTCGGCTCGAACAACAGGACCCCCGGCAGCGGTGTTTCCACTATGTTCATGCGACCACCTCCTTGCGCAGGGTGTCGAGAAGATACTGGCCGTAGCCGCTCTTCGCTAGCTTGTGCGCAAGCGCTTCGAGACGATCCGCGCCGATCCAGCCGAGCCGGAATGCGATCTCTTCCGGGCAGGCAATCTGCAGGCCCTGCCGCGCCTGCATGACCTGGATGAAGTTGGCGGCGTCGAGCAGCGATTCGTGCGTGCCGGTGTCCAGCCACGCATAGCCCCGCCCGAGGATCTCCACGTTCAGTGTGCCGCGCTCGAGATAGGCGCGGTTCAGATCGGTGATCTCGAGTTCGCCGCGCGCCGACGGGCGCACCTCCTTCGCCAGATCGACCACATCGTTGTCATAGAAATAGAGCCCGGTCACCGCATAGTTCGATTTCGGATGCAGCGGTTTTTCTTCGAGATCGATGGCCCGGCCCGTTGCGCCGAATGACACGACGCCGTAGCGCTGCGGATCGCGGACGTAATAGCCGAACACGGTCGCGCCATGCGGGCGCGCTGCGGCCCGCTGCAGCAGCGCCGACAACGCCGGGCCGTGATAGATGTTGTCACCGAGCACGAGGGTCGCGGCGTCGTGCCCAATGAACGGCGCGCCGATCAGGAACGCCTGGGCCAGGCCGTCCGGGCTGGGCTGGGCCGCGTACGAGAAATTCATGCCCCATTGGCCGCCGTCGCCGAGCAGGTGCTGGAACGCCTCGAGATCGCGCGGCGTCGAGATGATCAGCACGTCGCGAATGCCGGCCAGCATGATCGTGCTGAGCGGGTAGTAGATCATCGGCTTGTCGTACACCGGCATCAGCTGCTTGGATACCGAATGCGTGAGCGGGTGAAGCCGGGTGCCGGATCCTCCCGCGAGTATGATTCCTTTCCGGCCGGTCACTGTGTTCATGAAGTCCTCGCTGTTGGAAGAGCAAAAGGTCCATCGGGGCGGTGTGCATGGCGCACAAGGAGACCGGGTGATCCGCTTAACCCGGCCGCAACGTCTTGAACACGAGCCCGAGCCCGCCCGCGTAGGCGGCCGCGATAACGGCGAAGCCGGCCGCTGTCGCGAGCTCCGAGTCGGCGATCGCATGCAGGATCACCGAGGCGATCGCGACACCCAGCAATGAGCCGATTTGCCGGCTCGCATTGAGCGAAGCGGCCGCGAGATTGGCCTCCGCAGGCCCGGCCGCCTGCATCACGGCGAGGTTCATCGCGGGAATCGTCTGTCCGGCGCCGAAATTGGCTACCCCGATCGCGAGCGCGAGCGCCCAGTAGGGCATCCGGGGGATGTCGATCAGTGCCGCCGCGCCGAGTGTTGCGAGCGCGAGTCCCGAGAGCAGCGTGCCGCGCCCG
>NZ_AEJF01000110.1 GCF_001028175.1 Caballeronia mineralivorans PML1(12) | reverse complement strand
CGAGGCGAGATTGCCGGCGGCGAACATCGCCATTAGCGGAAACAGATGGAAGCCCGTCTGCAGCGGAGTCTCGCCGCGTTGTTGCTGCAGGTAGAGGCTGACCAGAAAAATCTCGGCGAGGATCGCGAAATTGATCGCGAGTCCGAGGATGCTGCCCGCCACGAATTGCGGGTTGTTGAGGAGGGCTATCGACAAGATCCGGTGGCGCGCGCGCCGCTCGCGCACGACGAACGCGGCGAGCGCGAGGAGCGTCGCGAGTGCGCAGCCCACGATCACCGGCGAAGTCCAGCCGGCGCTGGATCAGCGTGAGGCTGAGCGCGGTCAGCGCGGCCGCGCCGAACAGATGGCCGAAACCGTTCAGCGGGCCGGCATGGCGCGGCGAGCGCGCGACATGCCGATGCGTCAGCCACAGGCCGATCAGGCCCACCGGCAAGTTGACCCAGAAGATGCTGCGCCAGCCGATGGCGTTCACGAGCACACCGCCGACAAACGGGCCGAACGCCATCGCCGCGGACACCAGCGCGCCCCAGATGCCGATCATCCGGACCCGCAGCGCTCCAGGAGGGAACGCGAGCGTCAGCAGGCTCAGCGAGCTCGGCATGAAGAGCGCCGCGCCGACGCCTTGCAGCAGCCGGGCCGCAATCAGCATTGCCGAGGTCGTGGCCGCCGCGCACAGCAGCGAGGCAGCCACGAAGATCACGAGACCCGTCAGGTAGATCGTCTTCGAGCCGAACCGGTCGGCGAGCGCACCGCCCAGCAGCAGCAGCGCCGCGAAGCTCAGCGTATAGGCATCGACGACCCAGACGAGCGTCGTCAACGACAGGGAAAGGCTGTCCTGCATTGCCTTCAGCGCCACGTTGACGATCGTGACGTCGAGCATCGCCATCACGAAGCCCGACGCGACCGCGACCATGATCGTGGCCGGCCGGGCGCCACTTGCGCCGGTCCCGGCTGGAGCGGCATCGGCCGCGGACGGATTCATGCGGCTCTCCCGCCGAGATACAACCGGCTCATCTCGTCGCTCTCGAGCAGGTCGGCGGCGGGCCCGGCGAGCGCGACGCGCCCCATCGTCAGCACGATGCCGCGATCGGCGATGCGCAGCGCCTCGATCGCATTCTGCTCGACCATCAGGACACCGATGTGTTCGGCGTCGCGCATCTGGACGATGGCGTCGAATACCTCGTCGACCATTTTCGGCGACAAGCCGGCCGACGGTTCGTCGAGCAGCAGCATCACGGGCCTCGGCATCAGCGCGCGAGCGAGCGACACGATCTGGCGTTCGCCGCCCGACAACGCCGAGGCGGGGGAGCGATAGCGGTGGCGTAACACGGGATACTGCTCGCACAGCTCCTCGATGCGCGCTTCGCGCGGGAACGACGACAGCGCGTGGCCGCCCAGCATCAGGTTCTCGCGCACGGTGAGCGTGCCGAATACGTTGTCGGTCTGCGGCACGAAGCCGACGCCGTGCTCGCAGACCTTGCGGTTGACGGGGATACGCGCGACATCCCGGCCGTGCATCGTGATGGTTCCCGAGCGCGGCAGCAGGAACCCCGCGATCGCCTTGAGCAGCGTCGATTTCCCGCAGCCGTTCGGCCCGAGGATCGTCACGATGTCGATCGGCCCGACCTGCAGCGAGACGCCATGCAGGATGTCGACTTCCGGCGTGTAGCCCGCAAAGAGATCCCGGACCTCGATCATGACGCCTCCAGCGGCCGGGGGGCACGGTGCGAGCGTCCCAGGTAGGCGTCGAGCACGCGCCGGTTCTTGTCGAGCTCGGCCGGCTTGCAGTTCGCGATCGCGGCGCCGCGGTCGAGTACCACGCAGCGATCGCACAGTTCACGGATGAAGTGCATATCGTGCTCGATCACGACGAGCGTCACGCCCTGGCCGTGAATGCGCCGCAGCTCGCCGATCAGCTCGCCACGCAGGTTGGGGTGCACGCCCGCAGTGGGCTCGTCGAGCAGCAGCAGTTTGGGCTCGGTCATCATCGCGCAGGCAATGCTGAGGAGCTTTTTCTGCCCGCCCGAGATCGACGCGGCGGGCAGGTGG
>NZ_AEJF01000109.1 GCF_001028175.1 Caballeronia mineralivorans PML1(12) | reverse complement strand
AAGCACGGCAGCGGCCGTCACGGCCAGCAGCAGCGCCGCGGGCATCGGCCAACCTAACTGCGACGCGATGCCGGCCGCATAAGCGCCGAGACCTGCGAAAGCGACGAAGCCGAAGTTGACCATCCCGGCGTAGCCGGCCTGCAGGTTCAGGCCGAGCGCCATCATCGCGTACAGGCAGACCGAGGTCAGCAGGTGAACCAGGAAGCTAGACACGTCGCACCTCCCGGTCGAAGATGCCGTACGGGCGGACCATCAGCACGACGAGCAGGATCAGGAACGAGACCGCGCTGACGTAGGCGACCGGGAAGAACTGCATCGAACGGCCCACCAGCGAGCCGAAATCGACGTTGATGACCACGGTCTCGGCCAATGCGATCAGGAGCGCCCCGGCGGCGGCGCCGAGCGGGTTGCCCAGGCCGCCGAGGATCGCCGCCGAGAACGCCGGAATCAACAGGTTGTTGCCGAGATTGACGTGCACGCTTTCCGTGAGACCGAGCATCGTGCCACCCAGCGCCGCCAACACGCCGCTCGCGAACGTGATCAGGTTCGTCACCCGGTTCGCGTCGATGCCGGAAGCGAGTGCGAGCGGCCGGTTCGACGCCAGTGCGCGCATCGAACGGCCGAGGTTGGTTCGATACAGCAGCACGGAGAAGATCAGCAGCGTGAGCGCGCCGCACGCGATCGAGTAAGCCTGCGCGTCCGAGATCGCCACCCCGCCGATCGTCAACGGGACTCTGAGATCCTGCGTGTATTGCAGCGGCCGGGAACCAGCCGTCCCCAGCATGAGCGCGACCGCGATTAGCGACACCGCGAGCGAACCGATCATCGCGACCGCGCTGCCGGAGCGCTGCAGCCGCGTAAAGACCAGGACGTTCAGCAACACGGCGAGGCAACCGACGAGCGCGCACGACACGCCGGCCGCGAGCGCCAAAGGCAGGCCCGCACGCTGTCCGGCGAGCGACAGGAACGCGCCCAGCATGGCGTACTGCACGTGTGCGATGTTCGGGAAACGGATCAGCGAATAGAGCGTCGAGAGGCCGACCGAGACGAGCAACAGATCGGACGTGCGGATCAGGACGTCGAGAAGAAACTGCAGCATGGTGGGCTCCGGTAGCGTCGCTGCCCTTACTGCGCGGCGACGGCGACAGTCTGCTTGAACGACACTTTCTCGTAAGGCTGGGCGATCCGCTGGCCGTCGCTGTCGAATGAAATCGTGCCCGTCACGCCCGCATACGACTTGCCGAGCGCGTCGAACGCCGCGCGGATCTTGGCCGGGTCGGTCGAGTGCGCATGGTTGATCGCAGCGGCGGACAGCATCGTCGCGTCATAGGCGTAGCTGCCGAAGGCGGAGCGAGGCGCTTCCTTGTAGGCGGCCTCGTACGCCTGCGCGTAGCCATTCGCGTCCGCACCGCTCGACGCCACCTCGAGGCCGATCTGCCCGCGCGCGATCTCCGGCGGCGTATCGCTCGTGCACATCGTCAGGTAGATGCCGTACCACGGGCTCTTGTTCAATTGCATGTCGTATGCCTGGCGGTTGATGGTCGCCGCTTCCTGGCCGTACGCGCTGTAGATGTACGCATCGGGCTTGGCGCGCGCCATCTGCTCCAGCTCCCGGCGATAGGTCGATTGCCCCTCGGTATAAAGCACGAGGGCCTCGACCGTGCCGCCCAGCGCCTCGAAGCGCTTCTTGAATTCGCTGGCGATGCCCTGGCCGTAGCCGTTGTTAGGCGCGATGAACGCGACGTGACGCAGCTTCCGGTCGAACACATCTTGCGCGGCGAAACGCGCGGACAGGTCGTCGAGGCCGATCACGCTGAATGAGCCGGAGCCGATCTTGCGGATCTGCTGGCTTGACGAACCGATATTCACGTGCACGTCGCCCTGGCGAACCAGGAACTGCCCGATCGGGATCGTGATCGACGACGAGAATTCGCCGAGTACGACCGGCACGCGATCCACCGTGGCGAGCTTGCGGGTGGCGTCCAGCGCGGTGTTCGCGCCGCCGCCGGAATCCTCGATCCTGACTTGCAGCTTCTGGCCGAGCACGCCGCCCTGGGCGTTGATCTTCGCGACGGCGAGCTCGATGCCGCGGCGCTGGTCCTCGCCGATCGACGCGCTCGAACCCGTCAGCGGCAGCACGGCGCCGACGCTGACGTCGGCTCGCGCGTCAGGCAGATGAGACAGGCCGAAACACAGTGTCGCGAGCGCTTCGATTCCCCAGTGGCGTAGCTTCATTGTCGTTCTCCCAAGCATCGAAAATCAGTGGTTGATATACACAAGTGTCTACACAATTACTGAACAAAAATAGTTTGGGATAATTTTTTTGAGCCATCAAGAAAAATTTTAGACATGCCTGTTTTTAGGTTTATAGCTCTGTTTTAAAGCATCTTTGCACAACATTGGAGACACCTCATGCACCATGGAAACTACCATGAACCGATATGGGGAATCGAACGAAATTGATAAAAAAGTGTATGCAATCGTGAATTATGATGGATAGAATGCACTCAATATGAATCGATTGACGGAGGCTGGACCGATGGACATCAAGCGCTATGGAGCAGGAGACAGGATGAGTCAACTGGTCGTGGCCGGCGAGCTGGCATTCATCGCCGGGCAGGTTGCCGACGATAGCGGGCTCGACGTCGCGGGCCAGACGCGGCAGATCCTCGACAAGATCGATCGTCTGCTCGAAAGCGTCGGCGCCGACAAGCGCCGGATCGTGTCGGCCAGCATCTGGCTGGCCGACTACCGCAGCTTCGCGGACATGAACCGCATCTGGGATGCATGGGTGCCCAAGGGCGATGCACCGGCGCGGGCCTGCGTGGAATCGAAGCTCGCGTTTCCCGAGTACACGGTGGAAATCGCGGCAATAGCGGCCCTGTAGGAACCAAGAGGAACCAAGCGCATGAAAACGGTCGTTCTGGGTGGTGGCATCGTTGGCGTGACCACCGCCTATTTCCTGGCGAAAGCGGGCGACGAGGTCGTTGTGGTCGACCGGTGCGACGGTGTCGCGCTCGAGACCAGCTTCGCCAATGCGGGGCTGATCGCGCCGGGGCATTCGTATACCTGGGCGTCGCCGCGTGCGCCCAAGATCCTGTTGAAGTCGCTCTTCGCCGAGGGGCAGGCGCTGCGGCTCAAATTGACCGCGGACTGGCGGATGTGGGCGTGGTGCTGGCTGTTCCTGCAGAACTGCACCGTGGAACGTTCGCGCCTGAACACGTCGCGCAAGGTGCGGCTGTGCCGCTATTCGCAGCGGCTGCTGCAACAGATGACGCAAGACGAGCGGCTGATCTTCGATCGCATCAGTGGCGGATTACTGTACTTGTACCGCGATCCGGCGTCGTTCGAGCGCGGCGTGTCGAACATGTCGATCCTGGCCGACAACGGGCTGCCGCTCCAGACGCTGGACCGGCGCGCGGTGGTCGCGCTGGAACCGGCGCTCGCGGTTTCGGCGAACAGCATTGAAGGCGCCATCTATTGCCCGTCCGACGAAAGCGGTGACGCGCATCTGTTCACGCGCGAACTCGCGCTGCGCTGCCAGGCACTCGGTGTCGAGTTCCAGTTGGGTACGACGATCCGCAAAGTGCATGCGAGCGCTGACCGGATCGACTACGTCGACACGTCGCAAGGCCGGGTCAGCGGCGACCGCTACGTGCTCGCGCTGGGCTCGTATTCCCCGTTCCTCGCGCGCCAGCTCGGTTACCGGCTGCCGATCTATCCGGTCAAGGGCTATTCGGTGACATTGCCGATCGACGAGTGGCACGAGCCGCCGACCCTGGGCGGCGTCGAGGAGAACCAGCTGGTTGCGTGGGCGCGGTTCGGGCAGCGCCTGCGGCTGACGGCGACGGCGGAGTTCTGCGGCTACGACACGAATCATTCGCCAGCGGATTTCTCGCACATGCTCCAGACGGCGCAAGCGCTGTTTCCAAACGGCGCGGATTACCGGCGGCCGTCGTATTGGGCGGGCCTGCGGCCGATGACACCGGAAGGCACCCCGCTGATCGGCCCGGCCCGGCACGGCAACCTGTTCTTCAACACTGGTCACGGCCACATGGGCTGGACCATGTCGTGCGGCACCGCGAAGATACTCGTCGACATGATGAGCGGTCGCCGGCCCGACATCGACATCACAGGGATGACTCTGCAGTGAGCGAACTTCAATCTAGCCCCATCGACTCTCCTCCGGGCGCGTACGCGCGTTTTGGTTTTTCGCTGGACGAGGGAATCGCGAGGCGCGCGGCCATCGGCCTCGTCGTGCTGGCCACCGATCACACGATCGAGTATGAATGGCGTCGCATGGTGGCACTCGACGGCGTGGCGTTCTACGAAAGCCGGATCGCCAATTCGGCCGAGATTACCGCCGAGACGCTCGCCCTGATGGATGGCCGGATCCGGGCAGCCGTCGAACTGATTCGCCCGGGCGAGCATCTCGATGTGGTTGCGTTCGGCTGCACGTCGGCGTCTGCGGTGTTGGGCGAGGAGCGGGTATTCGAGCGCATCCGGGAAGCGCGCCCGGGAATCGCCTGCACGACGCCGATTACCGCCGCCCGCATCGCGCTCGCCGCGCTTGGCGCGCGTCGCGTGGCTTTACTGACGCCTTATGAGCGCCCGATCAACGACGCGATGAGCCGCTATCTCAGGGCGCGCGGCGTCGACGTCGTCAGTGTCGGGTCGTTTGAGCATCGCGACGACAACGAGGTCGCGCGCATTGATCGCGCCTCGCTTGAACACGCCGTGCTCGAACTGGGCCGCGATCCGGGCGTCGACGCGGTATTCGTTTCCTGCACGAGCCTGCGACTGGTCGACGCCATGGCGGATATCGAGGCGAAGCTTGGCAAGCCGGTTTTGTCGAGCAACCATGCACTGGCGTGGCATGCGTTGCGGCTCGGCAATGTCGAGGACCGCTTGCCGCAGTTCGGCCGGCTGTTCACGATTTGAATGAATGGAGGCGGTGGCCCGAGGCCGCCAGCAGGTGTAGTCGATAATAAGCGGTAGTGAAACGAACCAGGAGACACAATGGCAGCGAATTCCGTGATGGTGCGGGAAACCGGCGCGCCCAAGCGGGCAGGGCTGACGGTCAATGAGGTTTACGAGCAGTTGAAGCAGATGGCGGTGCTGTACAAGATCCGTCCCGGCGAGCGAGTCAACGAACTGGAACTGGCGGAGCGCCTCGACGTCAGTCGTACGCCGATCCGAGAGGCGCTGAATCGTCTGGTGGCAGAGAACTTGCTGACCTTCGTGCCGAACCGGGGATTTTTCATTCGAGAACTGGATGGGAAAGACGTGTTCGATCTTTTTGAATTGCGCCGCACGATCGAATCGACCGCGGTGATGCTGGCTTGCGAACGGGCCTCGGACAACGACATTAAAACGTTGCGCAGGTCGTGGAAGCAAGTGATGAAGAGCGCGGAGCGCACGCCGTCCGACGAACTTGTCCTCAGAGATGAGACGTTTCACCTGGAACTGGCCGCGCTGTCGGGCAACGCGGAGATTGGCCGGGTGCTGCAGGGGATCAATGCACGGATTCACTACGTGCGATGGGTGGACGTCGACCAGCGGCGCAACGAGGCGTTCACCGAGCATATGCAGATTCTCGATGCGCTGGCGGAGCGCGACGTCACACGCTGTGTTGCGCTGACGGACACGCATATCCGCTGGCGGATGGAAGAGATCACGCGCGTCGTGCATGCGAGCGTGGTCAAGCTGTACGCGAAATAACGGGCGGGCCGCGGTGCTTCCAGCCAGGACTGGAAGCACCGTGGAGCACCGCGCCGGCACATGGGACGCAGTCGATAGACAGGAGGACGGACTCGCCCGCGGACAGGGGCGAGAGACCATCATCTCTTCGCAACGAGGCGCCGTCATGAACCATGGCACACTGATCACGCTTTATAAACCGACCACGGAGCAGGTCGAGCACTTGCTGGATTTGCCCAGATTGAGTCCGGTGGTAGTGGCCGTCGATAATTCTCCGGCCGTCGACGAGCAGTTGCATGCGCGGCTACGGGCGCACGGCGTGGATGTAGTGGTGAACCGGAATCGCGGCGGCATTGCCGGGGCGTTCAACGCGGGCGTTCAGTTCCTGATCGATCGCGGCTGCGATGTCTTCTTCATTTTCGATCAGGACTCTTATATCCCGGACGACTATTTCGACCGCATGCTCGAAGGTTGCGCCGCGGTGGGAGATCCCCGGTTCCTGGTTGGGCCGCGGATCTTCAACCTCAACTTCAATCGCGACCTGCCGCTCTTCACGGTGCGCCGCTGGTCGGCGCAGATTACACGAATCAATGACGGCGCGCACGGCCTGCTGCGTTGCTCGGTGATCATCTCGTCGGGAACCGCCATCTCGCTTGAAGCGTACCGGGAGCTCGGCCAGTTTCGCGAGGATTTCTTCATCGACCACGTGGATGCCGAATACTGCATGCGGGCGCAGGCCCACGGGGTGCCAGTGTGCGTGAACGCCGATGTGTCACTGCCGCACGAGCTTGGCAAGCCGCCCGTGCGCCAGCACTGGCCGCAGGTCGAGATCTTCGACCAAAGCGCCTTGCGCCACTATTACGCGGCGCGCAATTGCATCCTGGTCGCGCGCGACTACTGGCGCCGCTATCCGGCAATGTTGCTGATCAATCTGATCACGTTGAAGCATGTCGCGTTTGTGCTGCTCCACGGTAAGGAAAAGCGTACGAAGCTGAAGGCGATCCTTTGCGGCGTGACGGATGGGTTGCGCGGGCGGTACGGCCGCGTCTGACATTCGCTGGAGCGGTTCGTTTCTATCGTGGCTCTTCAACATGCCGCGAGACGGATTTAGTCGGATATATCGATTTGGAATACTAATCAATGTGAGGAAACCGCAATGAACCAGATATCGTCCGATGCACGCCGTTACACGGGAGCATTTTCCGTCGCCCCGACCATCTTCACTGAGCAGGGGGAACTCGATCTCGACGGGCAGAAGCGGTGCATCGATTTCATCATTGACGCCGGTGCAGACGGCATTTGCATCCTGGCGAACTACTCGGAACAGTTTTCGCTGTCTGATCCGGAGCGGGAGCGTCTGACGGAGACGATACTCGACCATGTGGCCGGGCGCGTGCCGGTGATCGTGACCACGACGCATTTCAATCCGCGCATCTGCGCGGAACGCAGCCGTGACGCGCAGGCTCGCGGGGCGGCGATGGTCATGATCATGCCGCCTTATCACGGGGCGACGATCCGGTGCGCCGAACAGGCGATCCACGGATTCTTCAGCGAGGTGTCAGAGCGTATCGCGATTCCGATCATGTACCAGGATGCGCCGATGAGCGGCACGCAAGTATCGGCGGCGTTCCTTGCGCGAATGGCTCGCGAAATTCCCAATCTGCGCTACTTCAAGATCGAGGTTCCCCAGTCGGCCGCCAAGCTGCGCGAATTGATCGCGCTGGGCGGCGATGCCATTGAAGGCCCGTGGGACGGCGAAGAGGCGATCACGCTGCTCGCGGACCTTGACGCGGGCGCGACCGGCAGCCTGCTCGGCGCGGGTTATCCGGACGGGCTGCAGCCGATCATCCGCGAATACCTCGCCGGCAATCGCGACGAGGCAGTACGCGTGTACGAAAAATGGCTTCCGCTGATCAATTTCGAGAACCGCCAGTGCGGCCTGATGGCGTGCAAGGCCTTGATGAAGGAAGGGGGGATCATCGGCTCGGACGCACTACGTCGGCCACTCGCGCCGCTTCATCCGGCCACTCGCCAGGGTCTCGTCGAGATCGCCCGGCGCCTCGACGCACTCGTGCTGCGCTGGGCTCGTTGAGCCCGGCCGCTTGGCCGTGATCCGGTCTTCCCAATTGGAGCGACGCTCATGAGCATGCCCACCATCCGACACATCCGCGCGCTGACGATCAGAGGCGGCGGCGCAGACTATCACGATCAGGGCAGCGGCCACTGGATCGACGATCACATCGCCACGCCGATGGCGCGTTACCCGGAGTACCGGCAGAGCCGCCAGTCGTTCGGCATCAATGTGCTGGGCACACTCGTCATTGAGATCGAGGCGAGCGACGGGACCGTGGGGTTCGCCGTGACGACGGGAGGCGAGATCGGCGCGTTCATTGTCGAGCGACACCTGGCGCGATTCATCGAGGGGCAGCTCGCGACCGACATTGAAAAGATGTGGGATCAGATGTATTACGCGACGCTCTATTACGGACGCAAGGGCGTCGTGCTGAACGCGATATCCGGCGTCGATCTGGCGCTCTGGGACCTGCTGGGAAAGATCCGCCAAGAACCCGTGCATCAACTGCTCGGCGGCAAGGTCCGGGAGGAATTGCAGTTCTATGCGACAGGCGCGCGGCCGGATCTCGCCAAGGAGATGGGCTTCATCGGCGGTAAGCTGCCGCTGCAGCATGGGCCGGCGGAGCAGGAGGACGGGCTGCACCGCAATCTCGAGAAGCTTGCCGAGATGCGCAGCCGCGTCGGTCCGGATTTCTGGCTGATGTACGACTGCTGGATGAGCCTCGACCTGCCGTACGCGACTAAGCTCGCGCATCGTGCGCAGGAGTTCGGCCTCAAGTGGATCGAGGAATGCCTGCCTCCCGACGATTACTGGGGTTATGCGCAGCTGCGCCGCAACGTCCCGCGCGACATGCTGGTAACGACGGGCGAGCACGAAGCCACGCGCTGGGGCTTCCGGATGCTGCTGGAAATGGAGTGCTGCGACATCATCCAGCCCGACGTCGGCTGGTGCGGCGGCATCACGGAACTGCTCAAGATATCGGCGCTGGCGGATGCGCGGGGCGTGCTCGTGATCCCGCACGGATCGTCGGTTTACAGCTATCACTTCGTGACGACGCGCCACAACAGTCCGTTTGCCGAGTTTCTGATGATGGCGCCGGATGCCGACCGGATTGTCCCGATGTTCGCTCCGCTGTTGCTGGACGAGCCCGTGCCCGCCAACGGGCGGATGAAGGTGCCCGACACTCCTGGATTCGGCGTAAGGCTGAATCCGGACGTGCGCACCCAGCGCCCGTATTCGCGTTGATCCCGCCCTCGGATAGAGCACAGGAGGCACTACATGCTGCTGGAACACAAGGTCGTGGTAGTGACGGGCGGCTCGCGCGGCATCGGGCGATCGATCGCGCTGGCCTGCGCGCGGCACGGCGCCGATGTCGTGCTGAACTACTGGAGCAACCCGCTGCTCCCCGGGCAGGTCGACCATCAGATCGACAGCCTGCTCGACGAGATCCGCGGCACCGGGCGCGAAGCGATCGCCGTGCCGGGAGACATTGCGTTGCCGGAGACGGCCGCGCATCTGGTGGCTAGCGCAGTCGATGCATTCGGGCGGATCGACGTGCTCGCCAGCAACGCCGGCATCTGTCCGTTCCACGCGTTTCTCGACCTGCCGCCCGGGCTGCTGCAGCGGACAATGGAAGTCAATCTGCATGGCGCGTTCCATGTGGCGCAGGCGACGGCCAAGCAAATGGTCCGGCAGGGCACGGGCGGCGCGATCGTCGCGACGAGCTCGATCAGTGCACTCGTCGGCGGCGGTCTGCAGACCCACTACACGCCGACCAAGGCCGGCGTGCATGCACTGATGCAGTCGTGCGCGGTCGCGCTCGGGCCGCACCGGATCCGCTGCAATTCGGTCCTGCCGGGCACGATTCGGACCGAGATCAACGAGGCCGACCTGAGCGCGCCCGACAAGCGCGCCTATTTCGAGGGGAGGGTTCCGCTCGGCAGGCTTGGCGAGCCCGACGAGGTCGCCGATTGCGTGGTGTTCCTCGCGTCCGATATGGCACGCTACGTGAACGGCGCGGCGCTGCTGGTCGACGGCGGCTTGTTCGTCAATCTGCAATGAGCGAGGACGTATGGAAACGATCGCGTTCCGAATGCAATTGAGGCCGGGCCAAGAGGAAGCGTACCGCGCGCGGCACGACGCAATCTGGCCAGAACTCGCGCAGACCTTGCGCGACGCGGGCATCGCCGACTACTGGATCTTTTTCGACGACGAGACCCATCATCTGTTCGCGGTGCTCAAGCGATCCGCGGATCACACGATGGATCGGCTTGCCGACGAGGACGTGATGAAACGCTGGTGGGCCCACATGGCGGACCTCATGGCGACGCATCCGGACCGACGCCCGCGACAGCACTCGCTCAAACCGATGTTCCACCTGGCATGACGCCGCAGACCGGGAGATGCCATGCAAGTAGTCGATCCGCACATTCACTTCTGGGACGCCGAGACGCTGCGCTATAGCTGGTTGGATCATGCCCGGCCGGTGTTCTCGGGCCACACCGCCCGGTTGCCCAGGATCTATGGACCGGAGGCGTTGTCCGCCGACAGTGCGGAGATCGACGTGCTGAAGGTCGTACACGTCGAGGCGATCCACGATGCATGGACGTCGCCAACGGAAGTCGACTGGTTGCAGGCACTCGCGGACGATCCGCTGTCGTCCGGCAAGCCAGAGGGAATCGTCGCGGGCGTCGACTTGCTGCGCGTGGACGCCCGCACGCTGCTGGCCGATGCGGCCGCCCACCGCAACGTGCGGGGCATTCGCCAAGTGCTCAACCGGCATAGCGATCCCTGGTACAACTATGTCGCGGTCGATTATCTGACGGAGCCGCGCTGGCTCGAACACTTCAGGTTGCTGAACGAATTCGCACTGTCGTTCGATCTGCAACTGTACCCCTCTCAAGTTGATGCCGCGCTGGCGCTGATCGAGGCCAACGCGCAGACGTCGTTCATCGTCAATCATGCGGGCATGTTCGTCGACCGGGACTCAGTGGGCGGCTATCGGGCGTGGCGCGACGGCCTGCGTCGCCTTGCGCGCCATGCGAACGTCTCGGTGAAGATCAGCGGCCTCGCGATGTTCGATCACCACTGGACAGTGGAGAGTTTTCGTCCTTACGTGCTCGAAACAATGGATGCGTTCGGCGTGCCGCGCTGCATGTTCGCGTCGAACTTTCCCGTCGACCGGTTGCACGCCAGCTATGCGGCTTTGTGGAATGCGTATGCGAAAATCGTCGCAGGCGCGACAGCCGCCGAGCAGCGGGCTCTGTTTGTCGAGAATGCGGAACGGATTTATCGGATTTGATTTTACGCACGTGAAACGTCACCCGTTCGGTTGTCTGCATGGCTTCTGCCCGGCCACAGGGCGCGAGATGCCCAGCGTGCTCCGATCGCGATCGCCTCGGCCATCTCAAACACCTTGGGAATTGGCCGCCTCCTCGCGCGACCCGGCGTTCCGGATGCGCTGCTCGAAACTGGTCCAGTTCATTGGCTAGCAGGTTCGCAAGGTCCACATTGGTCGGCGCGATATTGATACCCAGTCAGTGAGGTTTCTCGTCACTTTCTGCCCCGTACACAGTTGTCGACGTAATCAGCCCACTCCTGCATGACCCGGCGGCGGTCCCCATCGAAGGTCGTGCGGTCATAGGCCTTCTGCACGTCGCCCCGTTTCGCGTGGGCCAACTGCGCTTCGAGCACGTCGATATCGATGCCCAGGCGCTCGCGGCCGACGGTGCGGAGCATGCCCCGGAAGCCGTGCGTTGCGTGCTTGCCTTGAAATCCCATATCGCGCAGTGCCTTGCTGAGGGCGTCACGGTGTAGATGCGGTGTTTTCTGCTTAGCCGGAGACGGAAAAACATAGGCACTATCGCCCGTTATTGTTTTTAGTTCGTGCAGAACAATCAGCGCTTGCCGGGGAAGTGGAACGATGTGGTCATGCCGCATCTTCATGCGTTCACCGGGAATATGCCATTCGGCCGCGTCGAGATCG
>NZ_AEJF01000108.1 GCF_001028175.1 Caballeronia mineralivorans PML1(12) | reverse complement strand
CGTTGCCCCCGAAACGGGTATACGCACCAGTATACGTAAAAACGCCGGATATTACTGGACCTGATCGGAACGCAAAAGACAAAAAACCCCGCAATTTTAAGGCTTTGCGGGGTTTTCCGGACTTCTTCGGATTGCTCCGGACTACGTGTTGGTGCCAAGAGAGGACCCGAACCTTCACCGCATGACCGCCAGGATTTGAAGAGTGCGTCTACCAATTTGGCTGTTTGGGAGGGTCGCATATTGCGCGAACAAGCTTCCGAACAAGCCCGAAGAACGGTCAATAACGAAATTGCTATCGCAAGCAAAGCGGATGTGACTTCTCCCTTTACAACTGGTACGTGAATTTAGCGACCACTTGGAACTTGAGCAAAGTGTCCGGCGGACAGAGATTCTAGGGCGATTCATGTTGCCGGTGATGCCGGACATTGCCGAAGACTCTCGAACTTGCCCGCATCTGGAGTGGGGGTAAAGTGGGGGTACAACGACTAATTCAGGATGCCAGCTTGTTGCGTCGAAATGTAAGTCATTGATTTTTATATGTATCTATTGGAAGAATGCCGACTCCATACCTTCAAGGTATGGAAGTAGTCGGAACGGGTGTTGGACTTCACAGGCCGTTTATTTCTACCATGTGTCTTCCAGGAGGAAGCGCATGTCGGCAACAACGGTAAAAATTGAAAGCGTCGAGACGCTTCTCGTCGATGTCCCCACGATCCGTCCGCATCGCCTGTCAGTTGCAACAATGAACTGTCAGACGCTGGTGCTGGTCCGGGTTCACTGCTCGGATGGCGTAAGCGGCGTGGGCGAGGGCACGACCATCGGCGGTCTCGCATACGGCGAGGAGAGTCCCGAAAGCATCAAGGTCAATATCGATACCTATTTCGCACCCTTGCTCAAAGGGCTGGATGCAACGCGGCCCGGTGCGGCCATGGCGAAGCTGCGCACCCTATTCCAGGGCAATCGTTTTGCGAAATGTGCGGTGGAAACGGCGCTCTTCGACGCCCACGCCCAGCGGATCGGCGTGCCGCTTTCCGAGTTGTTCGGCGGTCGCGTGACAGACTCCGTTGAAGTGGCATGGACGCTTGCGAGCGGCGACACGCGGCGCGATATTGACGAAGCAGAACAGATGCTGGATCTGCGGCGGCATCGCGTGTTCAAGCTGAAGATCGGTTCGCGCGCGGTGGCCGACGATGTGGCGCATGTTGTTGCGATTAAGCAGACACTCGGCGAGCGCGGCGATGTGCGGGTGGACGTGAATCAGGCGTGGAGCGAGTCGGACACTATCTGGGCGTTGCCGCGATTCGCCGACGCCGGCGTAAGCCTTGTCGAGCAACCGATATCAGCCGCGAATCACGCAGGCCTCAAGCGCCTCACTGACCTCGCCCGCGTGCCGATCATGGCCGATGAAGCACTCCATGGTCCCGCCGACGCGTTCGCTCTTGCGAGCACTCGTTCCGCCGATGTCTTCGCCGTCAAGATTGCCCAGTCCGGTGGGCTGCTGGGTGCGGCGAGCGTCGCATCGATCGCGCTTGCAGCCCATGTCGACCTGTATGGCGGCACGATGCTGGAGGGGGCGGTCGGCACAATTGCGTCGGCGCAACTCTTCAGCACGTTCGGCTCGTTGAAGTGGGGTACGGAGTTGTTCGGTCCGCTCTTGCTGACCGAGCAGATCCTCACGGAGCCCCTGCGTTATGAAGACTTTTCCTTGCATCTGCCGCAAGGCCCGGGACTGGGCATCACGCTCGACTGGGAGCGTATCGAACGGCTGCGGCGCGATCCACACTGACTTACACCGACCCCATACAACACACGGAGACAAACATGAACCGCCAAGCCATCGACGCGCTGCTCAAGACCATTAACGACAGTGCCACCAGCGAGGGCAATCCTCGCACGAAGGCGATCGTGAACCGCATTGTGCAGGACCTGTTTTATACGATCGAAGACCTCGACGTGCAGCCCGATGAGTTCTGGACTGCGCTCAACTATCTTGGCGAAGCGGGCAAGAGCGGCGAGCTTGGGCTACTCGCGGCGGGTCTTGGCTTCGAGCATTTCCTCGACTTGCGTCTGGACGAGGTGGAAGCAAAGGCGGGGATAGGGGGCGGTACGCCGCGCACGATCGAAGGACCGTTGTATGTAGCGGGTGCGCCGGAATCGGTGGGGCATGCGCGTCTGGATGACGGCACTGATCCGGGCGAGACGCTCGTCATGCGTGGGCGGGTGGTGGGCGAGGACGGCAAGCCGCTGAAGGACGCGCTGGTGGAGGTGTGGCACGCAAATCATCTGGGTAACTACTCATACTTCGACCCGTCGCAACCGGCGTTCAATCTGCGTCGAACCATCCGCACCGACGGCGCGGGTAACTATAGCTTTACGAGCGTCGTGCCGGTTGGATACAGCGTGCCGCCTGCGGGCAAGACGCAGCAACTGCTCGATCAGTTGGGACGACATGGTCATCGTCCGGCGCATATTCACTTCTTTATCTCGGCACCTGGTTATCGCAAGCTGACTACGCAGATCAATATCGACGGTGATCCGTATCTGTGGGATGACTTCGCGTTTGCTACGCGTGACGGTCTTGTACCCGCACTGAAGAAGGCGGAGGGAGTCGAGGGGAAACCGTATGGTGTTGAAGGACAGTTCGTGCTGATCGCTTTTGACTTCACGCTGTTCAAGCATCGTGACAACGTGCAGAGCACAGAAGTGGAACGCGTGCGTGCCGGAGCGTAATACTACGAAATTCCCCCTACCGGGTATTTCATGCATTCCGCTAAGTGTCAGACGCGCCGGAACAAAGCCGGCTCGCTTAACACAACAGCTAAGCATTGAATTTATTCCGCGCTAGCCAAAATAAACGGGCGGGGGCCGGCGGCCACGTTTGCTGATGCCAGGGCGGGAGCCATCGAAGCCGGGGAGGTTTCGCGACTAAACAGCGGGGCGGCCTCGCCGGAGGAGATCTGCTTGCCGAGCGCCGACAGGTCGACACCGTCAGGCTGGCCGATCAGCGCATAGCCGAGCTCGGCCTGCCGCCACGTGACGACCGTCATGGAGGCCACGCGCTGATCGGCGACCGCCGCATCGGGCTTGACCTCTTTCATCACGCACAGCGCAATGGGCGCGCCTTTCTCGGGCAAGTAGACAATCTGGACGAGCGGTTTGTTGTTGAAGCGCAGACGCTGAACGCGCTTGAAGGTGAGTCCGGCTGCACTCAGATCGGGAATGCGGAGCGCGAGACCATCATCCTGACGAATTTCCTTGACGGTCTTGATAGACAGATCGGTGTTGGTATCGACGTTCGCAAGCGTCTCGCGGGAATAGAGCTGCTGATAGCTGGCCGCCGCCATCACCCAAGGCGACACGCCCGTGCCGACCGATGCAAGCGAAGCGCCCGCATTCGATGCCGGACCTGCACCGGCGCCCAGCCGAAGCACGAGGCCGCAGGCAAAAGCACCCGCCAGGAAGGCGACGCCGAGCCACGCCGGCGCAACGCGCAACCGCGAGCGGATGGGCGAGGAGGACGCGCTCCCGGGAGTGCGGGGAACCACGGGATCATTGACGCCAACGTTGGGACCGACACTCGCACCTGCACCCGGCTGCGTAGCTTTAGCCTTTGCAGCACGCGCCATTTCTTCGATCTTCGCGCTGAGGCTTGGCGGCACTGGTGGCAGCGTTTGCCCGGCGAACGCATCGCGATACGGCAGCCGCGAAGCCCGCAAAAGCGCAACGCGCTCGGCCACGTCGGCAGACGTGCGCAGTTCGCGCTCGACTTCCTCGCGTTCGTGCGGCGGCAGTTCGCCGTCCACGTAGGCCATCAGCAGGATATCGTCCGATTTCATAAATAAGACTGAGCTTTACTTTCGCTGATGATTAGATTTTCGCTTTTCCCGTGCGCCGATTCAAGAACCGGCGAAAACGACGAGTCAAGCCTGTTACAAGTGTAGCCGCGTTTCGTCGATGAGCGACGCATTGTGCGTTTCACGCAACCGGATGTGGTTCGATCGACTAAGCATTCCGCTTACGTAAAACCAACAGGCGCAGCGCTTGCGGCGGATTCTTGGCGAAAACGCGTGGTTTAAGGCTCAGGACTTAGCGCCTAAGCCTTAAGCCCATTAGTGCTTATCCCGCTAGCGCTATTAAAACCGACGTCGCATTGCTGAATAACTGATCCACCTCGCGGTTCGAAATGCGCTTGCCGAGTGCGTCCAGGTCGACGCCTTCAGGCTTGCCGATCAACGCATAGCTAAGTTCCGCCTGCCGCCATGTGACTACGTGCATGGTGTCGACCACCTGTGCGGTGACCGCTTGATCCGGCTTGACGTCTTTCATCACGCATAGCGCAATAGGCGGCCCTTTCTCGGGCAGATAAACAATCTGCACGAGCGGCTTGTTATTGAACACCAAGCGTTGCACGGACTTGAAGATCAGGCCGGCGCTGCGTAGATCGGGGATATGCAGCGCGAGTCCGTCGTCACGGCGAATATCTTCGACTGTTTTTGAAGACACTTGGGGATTGTCTTCGACATAAGCCAGCGTATCGCGTGTGTAAAGCTGCTGGTAGCCAACGGCCGCGGCGACCCATGGCGACAGCTTGCCGGCGCTCACCATCACGGCGCTGCTCGAACCCGGTGCACCCGTCTTGAGAAGAGGCCCGAGCCGTAGAAATAGCCCTCCACAAAACGCGCCCGCGACGCACGCCGCCGCCAGCCAGGTGGGCACCGAGCGCAAACGTGAGCGAACCGGTGTGGCGGCGATAGCTACGGACGGTGTCGGAATAGAGGAGTCGTTTGCACCCTGAGCCGCGCTTTTATTGCTATGCGCGCGGGCCATTGCTTCGATTTTCTGCGTCAGAGAATCCGGGACCGGTGGTAATTTTTGCGTAGCGAACGCTTGCTTGTAATCGAGACGCGACGTTCGCAGCAGCGCTACCAGCTCCGCCGCTTCGGTGGACGCACGGATGTGCTCCTCGACTTCCAGGCACTCATCGGGCGGCAGTTCTCCGTCTACGTAAGCCATCAGCAAAAGGTCATCGGTTTTCATGCGATGGAGTCCTTTCGCGTCACCGAAGCCTTGGGCTTAGGATCATGCGTGCCGAACAGTGCGCCGACGGCCTGCCGCGCGCGCGACAGACGGCTCATGACGGTGCCGATGGGGACCTCCAGAACCTCCGCAGCTTCCTGGTAGCTCAAGCCTTCGACCGCGACCAGCAGCATGACCACACGCTGCGCTTCGGGCAGCCGCGCAACGGCGCTGATGATCTGGCCGTGCATGAGCTGAGCTTCCGGACCCTTGTCGACCGGGTCGGCGACGTTTTCCAGGAAGTCGTCGTCCCATTCCATGCTGGAGCGCTTGCGTACGCTGCGCGCTCGCAATTCATTGATCCAGGTGGAGTGGACAATCGAAAACATCCAGCTTAACGGGGATGTATCGGGTTGCAATTGATGTGCGCGCTCGAGCGCCCGCACGCATGCTCGTTGGACGAGGTCCTCGGCGTCGTGCCGGTCGCCCGAAATGCGAAGCGCGAATGCCCACAGTCGCGGCAGCATATCGGGAAGCATGCCTGGTAAGTCTGCGCCGTTCATCGAACGAATGTCTCCGGTGGTCCCAGTGTCTAGCCAACTGCTGCTGACCGCGTACATGTCGCGTCGCTTTAACCCCCTAGTTTAGCGTGAGGCGGTGTATTGCGCTGGAGTTGGCGGCAGATGTCGCTAGCGAGGGTGCGCAAGCGCTAAGGCCGCAATTTTTCGCCCTGAGACAGGGTTCCCTCAGCTTCCCCTAAGCTTAGTGTTTTAGACTCGCGCGCAGCGACCCGGGGTTCGCTTGGCGACACGGCCCGGATCCCTAAGCGCAAGTTCTCCGCCTTTGGTCTTTAGCGGCAAATACCTTTTATTTCTACGCCAGGGCGACCGCGAGCGATGAATAACAACTCACCCGAGTCTCGATCCGACCTATGGTCCGATTGGCTTTTGCACACGCGTCACGCAGGCGATCCGGAGCAGGAACGCGCTGTCCGCGCGGCGATAGAACCCTACGCCGATCGCGTGATCAATGGCGCACGGCTAGCCCTTGGAATGGTCATGGCCGACATCGGCGCCGGGGATGGTCTTGTTGCGTTCCGCGCCATCGATCGCATTGGTGCATCGCTTCGCGTGCTCCTTACCGATATTTCTGTCCCGTTGCTCAGGCACGCCGAAGCGCTCGCGATTCAGCATGACGTCCACGAGCAATGCACCTTTCTTAATTGTTCGGCCGAGGCACTAACAGGCATCGAAGACGCGTCTGTCGATGTCGTGACCACTCGCGCAGTGCTTGCCTACGTGCCCGACAAGATGGCCGCATTGCGGGAGTTCCACCGCATTCTTAAACCGGGCGGACGTTTTTCCATAGCCGAGCCCATCTTTCGCGACGATGCGTTCGAAGCGAGCTCCCTGAAGATAATGGTCGACTCCCTGCCTGCGGGATCCGAAGACCGCTTTTTTCCTTTTCTACATCGATGGAAAGCTGCGCAGTTTCCTGACACCGAGGAGAAGATTGCCAGGAGCCCGATCACGAATTTCGGTGAGCGCGATCTGGTCCGCTTTGCGCTGGATGCCGGTTTCGCCGAGATCCACCTGGAATTTCATATCGATGTGCGGCCGGCCATGGTGCCGTCCTGGGACGTGTTTCTCGGCCATTCGCCGCATCCGTGGGCCCCGCCGCTTAGCGTGATTCTCGCTGAACAATTCACCGTGGAAGAACGGCAATGGTTCGAGCACATTTTTCGCCCACGGGTCGAAGCGCGCCAGTTCGTCAGCGCGGAACGGGTCGCCTACCTTACTGCGCAGAAGGCGGTTGCATAAGTTCGACGGGATGTATCCGAATGGTGCTTTTGTAAGCCGATCCGTCCGGGAGAGGAGGGGTTAATCCGGAAAATAGTTGAGTTATAGGGATGTCTGGTTTATAAATGCGAATGAGTCGCATTATCTAACCATAACGATTTCCTGAACTCTCTTCCTCCGCCAATGAAACGCTTCTCCACGATTCCACCTGTGCTCACCGTCCGTGATCGCCTCCTGAGGCGCGTTCGCAGACTGACTCCGCTCGTGCTGCTTGCGGCTTTGCTGCACGCGCCGGTTGTCCCTGCCCAGCAGGCCGCCGGCGAGCAGGTGACGGCGCAGAAAAAGGTGCTTTACGTCACCCGGCTTAAACACAAGGATCGGGAGATCGATGACAAGGTCCGCGAGCATCTGGAGAAGCGCGGCATGATCGTGACCATGGTCGATGAAAGCGCGCCAGCAACAGCGGCCGAGGGTGAGGATCTGGTGGTCATCTCGTCGGTCGTCAGTGCCCGCGACATGACAGGAACGTCATACAAGAACGTGAACGTCCCCTTGGTCACGTGGGAATCGGACTTGTTCGACTCGCTGCGCCTGACGGGTGCGAAGAAAGGCGAGGATTTCGGCGAGGTCGAGAAAGAGCACTACATCAACGTCGTCAACGCACCTAGCGCGTTAGCAGGCGGCTTGCCTGCAGGAAAGCGCTGGGTCTATCCACGCGACGACGAGATGGGTTGGGGCAAACCTGCGCCCGGTGCAACGATCATCGCCACGATTCCCGGCGAGCCGCAACACGCGGTCGTGTTCGCTTATGAAAAAGGGGCGACGATGGATTATGACTTCATCGCTCCGGCGCGCCGGGTCGGGCTGTTCCTCGGTAACCGTACGTTCGACAAACTGAGTCCCGATGGCTCAGCGTTATTCGATGCCGCTATCGATTGGGCGATATCCGGCAACCACGGTTGATCGCACGGTATTCAAAGGCCGTGCGCTTCCAGCCGCGCCGCGTACCAGCGTGAGAATCGTTCGAGATACGACTCGGTGAACGGCGAGAAAGGTCCGGGCCTGTAACCCGGATCCTGCGTACCCTGGTGATTGATCTCGACAAGACGGGCATCCTGCGCATTGGTCGCTTGCCACACTTCGATGAGATTCGACAGTGAGTAGTCAACGCCCTCGACTGCATCCTCGTGGACGAGCCACTTGGTTCGTACCAGCGTCCGATCGGGCGCAAGCGGGATGAGGTACGAAACGACCGCGTGGTCGCTCATGAAGTGCGACCACGAGCTGTGCGTCCACAGATGAGTATCGCCGAGATCCCGACGTGTGTTGTTGCCGAGAAGCTTCGTGCTGGCGACCTTCGTGTTCATTGTTTGTGACTCACCGTTGCCGGCAATGACGAGGCGCTGCGTTCGGAATAGCGTTGCTATGTTATCCATCTGCTCGACGGTCGAGCTTAGCAGCCCATCCTTTTCCCAACTCTTTAATGAAGCCGCATTGAGCGCACGATATTCGTCGAGCGCGCGCTCGGACTCCTCGCTCAACCCGTCAGGGCAGAAGCCGAAATCTTCAGCCAGGAACGATACGGTGAGCTCGGGGTGCGTCGCGCCGCAGTGATAACACTCCCTATTGTTTTCGATTGCCAGCTTCCAGTTGCCGTTTTCAATAATGTCCGTTTCGAAGGCAATTTTTGTGCGGAACAGGTCGTACGGTTCGAGGCGCGGTGTCATGGTCTCGTCGAACACGGCGATGTCCGCAGGCGCGTCATCGCTCAGGCACACAAAGATCAAGCCACCGATTACGCGCGTACGGACAGGCATCAGGCTGCGGCATGTGCGGTCGAAATCCTGTCCCATGTGCGCCGCATGTTTCAGGTCGCCGTCGAGTCCGTAGGTCCACTGATGGTAAGGGCAGACGAGCAAACCGACCGACCCCTTGCCCGGCTCCCGCAAGCGCGCGCCGCGATGACGGCACACGTTGCGGTAAGCGCGAATGATGTTGTCGTCGTCGCGGACAATGATGATCGAGGCCCGGCCGATGTCGACTGTCGAGATGTCGCCCGGCTCGCGTACATCGGCTGATACGCCGACCATGATCCAGTGCTTGTGGAAGAAGATATCGACGTCGTTTTCGAAGACATCCTGCCGGCCAAACAGGGCGCCGGGCATGCCGTGACCTAAAGCCCGACTGCGAAACAAAGCGCCGTGCGTAGTGCCATTGATGCTCGACATCCACCGGTCCTTATCAGATTCTCTACGTTGACTGGCACGACCTGAGTCGCGAAGTGAACCGAGTATCGATAGGCCAATTCGAGCCGTCAACGCGCTTTATTTTCTCGCTCGCATAACTATAGGTAATAGCAGCGGCGAGCAAACCCGGCGTTCGGATTGTTAGCGCTTCATGCGACTGGCTCGTCGCGAAGCCACTCGATCACGGCATCCACCGCCGGCGTGACAGCGTGTCCGTGCGGCACGACGGCGTAATACGCGTCGGTCATCTTGATGGAGGCATCGCCGAGCGGAACGAGGCGTCCCGAGGTCAGCAGGTCGCCCAGCATCCACCGCCAGCCCAGCACGATGCCTTGTCCCTGCAGCGCGGCTTGAACGGCATCGGTATAGAGGCTGAAACGCAGCACGTAGTTCAGGCGGCTGCGCTTGATGCCTAATGTATCGAACCAGTCTTCCCAGCCCATCCAGCCTTCGGAGGTGGAGTCGTACGCAATGAGCGGGGCATGGCTCAGGTCGTGCAGAGATTGAGGTTGGCTGTGCGCCTCGAGCCAGGACGGTGAACAGACGGGCACCACCTCCTCATTGAAGAGAAGGGTTGCGTGACCGTCACGCCAATTACCTGACCCGTAGCGAATGGCGATATCCACTTCGTTGTGACGCAGGTCCGCGGTGAACATCTGCGTGGTCAGGCGTAGTTTGAGCTGCGGCTGCAACCGCTTCAGCAGGGGCAGCCTGGGCAAGATACGGAACTGGGAAAACGCAGCGGTCGCCAGGATTGCAAACTCTTGCTCCCGCGTATTGCTGCTGAGACTGTCGAAGGTGCCCGCGATCTTCTGGAGCGATTCCGACGTGACGAAAAACAGGTCTTCGCCTTCTTTCGTGAGCGCGATGGAACGGTGCAGACGATGAAACAACTGCAGCTTCATGGCGTCTTCGAGGAACCGGATCTGCCGGCTGACAGCGGCCTGTGTCACGCCCAGTTCGTCGGCTGCCAGCGTGAAGCTCTTGAGCCGCGCAACGGCTTCAAAGTCGACCAATGCGTTTAGCGAAGGAATCAGGCGACGGTAACCTTTCATTTCTCGCGCTTCCAGTTTTCTGCGGGGACACGCTTGAGTTGCTCGCATGGCAACTTACGTCCAGTGTGCTGGCGTTCATATTACCTGTTGTTATGCGAGAGTGAAAATAAAGTGCGTTGACCGCATAGTTTTGCCTACCGATACTCGCCGCGAGGTCACCGCTCTGACCCCGTTGCCCGATTAAAAAAGCGCTTGCATTGAGCGAGCCCGCAAGCACCCCAATCCCACGCGTTGACACCCTGAGGAGAAGTTCAAGCATGAAGCCGTTCGACGATCAAGGGGACTTGCCTGACCTGCCGCTGCATAAGAATCCGGATCGCCAATTGAACCGCCGCCAGTTTCTCCAGGGTGCCGCAGCGCTCGGCGCAGGCGCGGGGCTTGGCCTGATCCTCCCGGCCAGCGCGCTTGCCGCACCGCAGCCCAAGCGCGGTGGCCTGCTCAAGCTCGGCATGAGCGGGGGCAACACAACTGACTCCATCGATCCGACACTGCTGCCCGACTGGGTGCCGCTCAATCAGGCGTACATGCTGATGAACGGCCTGGTCGAGATCGATGCAAAGATGCACGCGCAGCCCGAGTTGCTTGAAAGCTGGGAAGCGAAACCGGGCGCTGCCGAATGGATTCTCAAGGTGCGCAAGGGCGTTGTATTTCACAACGGTAAGACTCTCGATGCAGACGACGTGATCTATTCGATCAACCTGCATCGCGGCGACGCTTCGAAGTCGGCGATCAAGTCGAGTCTCGCCTTCGTGACCGAGATCACGAAGATCGATCCGCTGCAGATTTCGATGAAGCTGAAAAGCGGCAATGCGGACCTGCCTTACCTGCTGTCCGACTATCACCTGCTGGTGGTGCCGAACGGCTTCAAGGACTGGAGCCATCCGATCGGCACGGGCCCCTTCGTGTTCGGCGAATTCACGCCGGGGGTGCGCTCGCTGTTCAAGCGCAATCCGAACTACTGGAAGGCCGATGGGGCGTATGTGGATGCGGTCGAGCTGATCGTGATCAACGACGCCACCGCTCGCACGAACGCGCTGATCTCGGGCCAGGTCCATGCAATCAACCGGGTCGACTTCAAGACCGTCGACCTGCTCAAGCGCAGCCCGACGGTCAACATCGTTCGCTCCGCGGGTGGGCAGCATTTCACGTTCTTGATGGATTGCGCGACGGCTCCGTTCTCCGACAACAACGTGCGGCTCGCCGTCAAATACGGCATCGATCGCCAGAAGCAACTGACGACGATCTTGCGTGGCTACGGGTCGATCGGTAACGACCATCCGATTCCGAAGACCGACCGTTTCCACGCCGCGGATTTGCCGCAACATGCATACGATCCCGACAAGTCGAAGTTCTATCTGAAGAAGGCGGGGCTGTCGGAGTTGAAGATCGAGTTGTCTACGTCGGATGCCGCGTTCGCCGGTGCGGTGGATTCGGCTGCGCTGTTTCAGGGGGAATGCGCGCCTGCCGGCATCCAGCTTTCAATCCGCCGCCAGCCTGCTGACAGCTACTGGGACAAGGTGTGGATGCAGGCGCCTTTTTGCATGGGCTACTGGGGCGGACGGCCGACTGCGGACCAGATGCTCTCGACTGCGTACAAGTCCGACGCGAAGTGGAACGACACGCACTGGCGCGATCCGAAGTTCGACGCGCTGCTTTCCGAAGCGCGCGCCATGCTCGACGACACCAAGCGCCGCGAGTTGTACCGCGAGATGCAGCTCATGGTGAGCGATAACGGCGGCGCGATGATTCCGCTCTTCGCCGACTATATCGATGCAACCAGCAACAAGCTTCGCGGCGCTACGCCGCATCCGCTGTTTAACTTCATGGGTGGTCGGCTCGCGGAACACGTCTGGCTGGAGTCGTAATGAAGCGTCTTGTTTTGCACCGGGTGCTGGCCGGTGTGCTGACACTGTGGCTCGTCTCGGTGCTGATCTTCGTGGGCACTGAGCTGTTGCCCGGTGACGTAGCGTCAGCCATTCTGGGGCAGTCGGCGACGCCGGAAACCGTCGCGGCGTTGCGTGCGTCGCTCGGCCTCGACCATCCAGCGCTTCAACGTTATGCGCAATGGCTCGTGCATTTCATCCACGGCGATCTCGGGACGTCGCTGACGAACGGACGTCCGGTTGGCGAGGACCTGTTGCCGCGGCTGTACAACACGCTGTTTCTCGCGGGTTACGCGGCGATCGTCGCGGTGCCGCTGTCGGTGCTGGTCGGCATTGCGTCGGCGATCTGGCAAGACAGCGTGTTCGACCGGGCGGCCAGCGTGCTGTCGCTCGCGAGCGTATCGATGCCGGAGTTTTTCGTCGGCTACATCCTGCTGCTCTTGCTCGCGGTCAAGTTTCCAGTGCTGCCGAGCCTGGCCGCCGTGTCGCCCGACATGGCGTTCTCCGAGCGTATCTATGCAACCACACTGCCGACCCTGACCCTCCTGTTCGTCGTCGCCGCGCACATGCTGCGCACCACGCGAGCATCCGTGCTCGCCGTAATGGGCAGCGCGTACACCGAGACCGCGATCCTGAAGGGCTTGCCCAAGTGGTGGATCGTGGTACGCCACGCGCTGCCTAATGCGCTCGCGCCGATCATCAACGCTGTGTCGTTCAATCTGGCTTATCTGATCGTCGGCGTCATCATGGTCGAGGTCGTGTTCGTTTATCCGGGCGTCGGGCAGTTGATGGTGGACGCGGTATCGAAGCGTGATCTGCCCGTGGTCCAGGCGTGCGGGATGCTTTTTGCAACGGCCTATGTCGGACTGAATACCGTGTCCGACGTGCTCGCGGTATGGGCAAATCCGCGCTTGCGGCATGCGAGGTAAGGGGCAATGAAAGTGTTTGGCAAGCAGATGCCCATGAGCGCCGCGATTGGGATGGCGATTGTCGCGGTAATCGCCATGGCCTCGCTGTGTGCACCGCTTATCGCACCGCACGGAGAGACTGAGACCGTCGGCGACATATGGATGATGCCGGGTACGGGTCACTGGCTGGGCACCGACAGCATCGGGCGCGACATGCTTTCGCGGCTGCTGTACGGCGGACGCACGACGCTTGGCCTCGCACTCGCAATCACGCTGCTGTCGTTCTCGCTCGGCATTGTCACGGGATTTGCGGCGGCGGTGCTGGGACGCAAGGTCGATCATGTGCTGTCGCGCGTCGTCGACACGCTCATGGCGATGCCGGTGCTGATCTTCGCGCTGATGATCCTGTCGGTGCTGGGCACGTCGATGCCGGTGCTGATCGGCACGATCGCTATTCTCGATTCAACGCGCGTGTTCAGGCTCGCCCGGCTCGTCGCACAGGGGATCGCCGTGCAGGAATATGTGGAAGCGGCGCGGCTGCGTGGAGAGGGGCTCGCGTGGATCATCCGCCGCGAGATCCTGCCGAACGCGGTGCCTCCGCTGCTCGCGGAGTTCGGCATGCGCTTCGGATTCACGATCCTGTTCGTGGCCGGCTTGAGCTTTCTCGGGCTGGGCATCCAGCCGCCGTACGCCGACTGGGGCGGCATGGTCCGCGACAACGCGCAGGTGATCAATTTCGGCGGCATCGCACCACTTGTCCCGGCTGCGGCGATCGCGTTGCTGACTGTAGGCATTAATCTGATCGTCGACTGGCTGTTGTCGGTGCGAGCGGTCGGGCAGGCGGGGGCGATCGCATGAATCCGGTCCTGAGGATGCGTGCGTTGCGGGTAGAGGCGCCCAATGGCCAGGTGCTGGTCGACAACGTCGACGTGACGCTCGCGCAAGGAGAAGTGCTCGGGTTGATCGGCGAGTCCGGCGCGGGTAAATCGACTATCGGACTGGCAGCACTCGGTTATGCGCGGGGCCGCTGCCGGATCACCGGTGGCGAAGTGTGGCTGGACGATGAGAATATTCTGGACGTAACGCCTCAACGGCAGCGTGCGCTACGCGCTACCAAGGTCGCCTATGTGGCCCAAAGCGCGGCCGCGGCATTCAATCCGGCGCTGACGATCGGCGAGCAGGTTTGCGAAGGACCGCTGCGGCATGGATTAATGGGCCGAGACGAAGCGCAGAAGTGGGCGCGCGAGTTGTTTGCGTCGCTCGATCTGCCTGACCCGGACACCTTCGGGCGGCGTTATCCGCATCAGGTCTCCGGCGGGCAATTGCAACGTGCGATGGTCGCCATGGCGATGTCGTGCAAGCCATCAATCCTTGTGCTTGACGAGCCAACTACGGCGCTCGATGTCACCACGCAGATAGAGGTGCTGGTCGTGTTGCGCAGGATCGTGCGTGAGTTCGGCGCGGCCGCGCTTTACATCTCGCACGATCTGGCTGTGGTGGCTCAGGTTGCAGACAAGATCATGGTATTGCGCAACGGACGGATGGTCGAGGAGGGTACGACGGACGCGGTGCTGAACGCGCCGCGTGAGGAATACACCCAGCGTCTGGTCGCTGAGCGCAGCGTGACTGGCACGTTGCGCGCCGGTCCTCCTCATGCGACCGAGCCGCTGCTTAGTATCGAAGGACTGAATGCCGGTTATCACGGCAAGGCGATCGTGCGTGACGTTGCGCTAACGCTTGCGCGCGGTGAAACACTGGCGCTCGTTGGCGAATCCGGGAGCGGCAAGAGCACGGTTGCACGATCGATCGTGGGGCTCATTGAGCAGCAGAGCGGCACGTTGCGCTTCGACGGCGCTCTGCTGCCGCATCATCTGGCCGAACGCTCACGTGAACTAAAGCGACGCATCCAGCTTGTTTATCAGTCACCCGATGTCGCACTCAATCCGATGCACACCGTCGGAGAGATCATCGGCCGTCCGGTGGAATTTTATTTCGGTATCCATAAGGATAAGGTTCGTGAACGTGTGCTGGAATTGCTGCGTCTGACTGAACTGCCGGAAACGTTCATCGACCGGAAACCGACTGAGTTATCCGGCGGACAGAAGCAGCGCGTTTGTATTGCGCGCGCACTGGCGGCACAACCCGATCTGGTGATTTGCGACGAGGTCACGTCCGCCCTCGATCCACTGGTCGCAGACGGAATTCTTTCGTTGCTGGAGTCCCTGCAAAAACGCATCGGGCTGTCGTACCTTTTTATTACCCACGATCTCGGCACGGTGAGGCGCATTGCGCAGCGCGTCGCGGTGATGCTGCGTGGTGAAGTCATCGCGCAAGGCGCCACGGCCGATGTGTTCAATGCGCCGGCCCATGCCTATACGAAGCGACTGTTGTCATCGGTTCCCGAACTGCGGATCGGATGGCTCGATGAAAATCTCTTGCACAGTGCACGACCGGCCGAATCGAAGACGTTCACGGGAGAGTTGAAGTATGCAGCGGAACAATGAGCAGGCGGGGCAGGTGCGGGTGATCGAGCACCTTTGGATTCCGCTTGCGGACGGGACGCGGCTCGCAGCGCGCATCTGGTTGCCCGGCGACGCCGGGACCGACGCAGCGCCCGTGCCCGCCATCCTCGAATACATCCCGTATCGCAAGCGTGACGGCACTCGTTCGCGCGACGAGCCGATGCATCACTACTTCGCATCGGAAGGGTTCGCTGCAGTGCGCGTCGATATGCGCGGCAGCGGCGAGTCGGATGGGTTGATGGCGGATGAATACGTGCTGCAAGAGCAGGACGACGCGCTCGAGGTCATCGAATGGATTGCGCGGCAGCGGTGGTGCAGCGGAGCGGTCGGCTTGATGGGTAAATCGTGGGGAGGCTTCAACGCATTGCAGGTCGCCGCGCGCCGGCCGCCTGCATTGAAGGCGATCATCACAGTCTATTCGACCGACGATCGTTATGCGGACGACATTCATTACAAAGGCGGTTGCCTGCTCAACGACAACCTGTGGTGGGGCAGCATCATGCTCGCCTATCAGGGCCGTCCGCCGGACCCGCTGCTGTATGGAGACGAATGGCGTGCTGCGTGGCTCGAGCGGCTCGACACGCTGCCGTTCTTTCCCGCGCTGTGGATGGAACATCCGCACCGTGACGACTACTGGCGTCATGGTTCGATATGCGAGGACTGGTCCGCTATCCAGTGCCCGGTGTTTGCGATCGGCGGCTGGGCTGACAGTTATACGAATGCCGTGTTCCGCCTGATGGACGGCTTGCAGGTGCCGAGGCAAGGCCTGATCGGACCTTGGGCGCATATCTATCCGCATGACGGCGTACCCGGACCTGCCGTCGGTTTTCTGCAGGAAGCCCTGGAGTGGTGGAACCGATGGCTGCGCACTGATGACGCGCATGATGCGCTGGACCGCCCGGCGCTGCGCGTATGGATGGAGACACCGCGTGCTCCACAGACGACTTACGCCACGACACCAGGCAGATGGATTTCCGAAGCAGCATGGCCGAGCCTTGGGGTCACGATGCAGCCCCTGTACCTGGGCAATGGAACGTTGACACGCACGGCTCCTGAGACTGCGACGCGGGTGCTTATTCATACGCCGCAAGGACACGGCGTGGCTGCCGGCGAATGGATGGGAACGGGCGTGGCAGGGGAGTCCCCGGCCGACCAGCGTATCGACGATGGCCTCGCACAAGTATTCGACAGCGCCCCGCTGACCGAACCACTAGCGCTGCTTGGCATGCCGGAACTGGAAGTGGATGTATCGAGCGACCGGCCGGTCGCCTACCTCTGCGCACGGCTCTCCGAAGTCATGCCGGACGGCGCGGTAACACGCGTTTGTTATGGCGTTTTCAACCTGACGCACCGTGACGGGTCCGTTGAGCCTGCCGCGTTGACCCCGGGCGAACGGTATCGCGTGCGGCTGACGCTCGATGCGTGCGCCCATGAATTTGGAGCCGGAAACCGGATTCGATTGTCGTTGGCGACGACCTATTGGCCGCTGATCTGGCCCGCGCCCGAAGACGCGACGGTTGACGTTATGCTCGGCAATACAGTGCTTCATTTGCCGATACGTGAAGCGAAAGCGGACGAGCCGCCGCTCGAGTTCCACGCCCCCGTGCGGGGTCCCGCGACGCCCGCCGAGCAAGTACGTACCGGGAGCATGACGCGCACGTCGTCTTACGACCTGACAACAGGCGAATGGACGTACGTTACCGAAGGCATTGGCGGCCTCTTTGGGGAAGGCGTTCAGCGGTTCACCGACATCGATACAACCGTTGAGCACAACCTGAAGCGTGTCCTGCAAGTCCAAGGCAACGATCCACTGAGCGCCCGATATACGCTGACGCAATCGCTGCGCATGGGACGCGAAGGGTGGGACATCCTTGTGCGCAGCGAAGTGCAGATGTCCTCCGATAAGGAACGCTTTTATCTGAAAGGCACGTTAGGCGCCGAGGAAAACGGGCAGATGGTGCGCGAGCGTAGCTGGGACGAAACGATCCCGCGCCTGCTGCTGTAATTGCCGCAATAGAACGGCGACTGTCCCTAACAATGTCTGAAGGCACTGCCATGACGAATGATCCGCTTCTGCAACCCTATCGACTCAAGCACCTGACTTTGCGTAACCGGATCATGACGACATCTCATGAGCCGGCCTACGCAGAAGATGGATTGCCCAAGGAGCGCTATCGCGCGTATCACGTCGAGCGCGCCAAGGCAGGCATTGCGTTGACCATGACGGCAGGATCGGCGGCGGTATCGCGCGACAGCCCTCCGGTATTCAATAACGTCCTGGCCTACAAGGACGAGGTCGTGCCCTGGATGAAGGAACTGGTCGACGAATGCCATGAGCACGGCGCGGCCGTGATGATTCAGTTGACTCATCTAGGCAGGCGCACCCGATGGGACAAAGGCGACTGGTTACCTGCGATTTCACCGTCGCATAACCGCGAACCGTCGCACCGGGCCTTTCCGAAGAAGCTCGAAGACTGGGACATCGAGCGCATCATCCGGGACTATGCAGACGCGGCGGAACGGATGATGGCTGCCGGGCTCGATGGACTCGAGCTCGAAGCCTACGGTCATTTGATGGATCAGTTCTGGTCGCCTTTGACCAACACGCTGGATGCACCATATGGCGGTTCTATCGATAACCGCCTTCGATTCACGTTCGAGGTACTCACGGCAATTCGCAAGCGTGTGGGCGCGAATTTTCTGGTCGGCGTGCGATACACGGCCGACGAGATGATCGAAGGCGGCTTGACGAAACAGGATGGCCTGCAGATTTCACGGAAGCTAAAGGAAAGCGGCCTGGTCGATTTTCTCAACGTGATTCGCGGTCATCTGGATACGGACGCGGGACTCACCGACGTCATTCCGATTCAGGGCATGAAGAGTTCGCCGCATCTGGATTTTGCGGGGGAGATTCGCGAAACAACCGCTTTCCCGACCTTCCATGCAGCCCGAATTTCCGATGTCCCGACCGCAAGGCACGCGATCGCGTCGGGAAAAATCGACATGGTGGGTATGACTCGCGCTCATATGACGGATCCGCATATCGTCCGGAAGATCATCGAAAAACGCGAGGACGATATTCGTCCATGCGTCGGGGCGAATTACTGCCTTGACCGCATCTATCAAGGCGGCGCTGCCTTCTGCATTCACAACGCGGCGACCGGGCGTGAGCTCACCATGCCTCACCATATTGCGCGCGCCGACGTCCGGCGAAAGGTGGTGATCATCGGGGCAGGGCCGGCAGGACTCGAGGCCGCTCGCGTGGCCGGTGAGCGTGGACATGATGTGGTCGTCCATGAGGCGGCGCATTATCCCGGAGGTCAGATCCGGCTGACGGCGCAAAGCCCGCGACGCAAGGAAATGATCGGCATCATCGACTGGCGCATGGCTCAGTGCGAGCGTCATGGCGTGCAGTTTAAATTCGACTCGTGGGCCGAATCCGATGCCGTTCTTGCGGAGAACCCAGACGTTGTGATCGTTGCGACCGGCGGTCTGCCGCACACGGACGTACTAAGCGCGGGTAACGATCCTGTCGTGTCGGCGTGGGACATTATTTCAGGCGATGTCAAACCCGGATCGAACGTCCTGCTCTTCGATGACGCCGGTGACCATTCCGCCCTTCAGGCAGCAGAGGTGATCGCTCAAGCCGGTGGCAAGCTCGAGATCATGACGCCGGACAGATCCTTCTCGCCTGAAGTGATGAGCATGAACCTGGTGCCGTACATGCGCTCGCTACAGAAGCTCGATGTCACGTTCACGGTTACCTATCGGCTCGAGGCGGTTTATCGAGAGGGGAGTGAATTGGTGGCGGTCGTGGGAAGCGACTATGGTGGCATTCGAAAAGAGCAACGCTATGACCAGGTCGTGGTGAATCACGGCACCATCCCCATGGATGACCTCTATTTTGACCTGAAGCCGCTATCGAGCAACCTGGGTGCAGTCGATTACGATCAGCTCATTGAGGGCAGAGTACAGACGCGCAGTTCAAATGCCGAGGGTAAGTTTCAGTTATTCAGAATTGGCGATGCTGTCTCTGCTCGCAATACGCACGCGGCTATCTACGATGCGCTGCGGCTGGTTAAAGATCTCTAAGGACCGGCTTCACCCCGCGTTTCGCAGGCCTTGATTTGGGCGGCACTCGCGCAGGGAGTTCGGACAGGCGCATCAGGTGGCGCAAGGCCATCATTGCGCCAATGGCTTCAAGTACACCGGCAGGCACCCACATGATCAGGCCGCCCAGGCTCTGGTCGAGCGCGGGCGGAACCGATGTGAACGCACGGCCGCAAAGCGTAAAAACCGGATACAGGTCGTGCGACGAGAACGTGATGATCGCGCCGACCAGGATCTGGGGCGTCATCGTGATGACAGGCGACAGAACCCGCAAGCCCGGCCGGGTACGGCTTGGCGGATGGGGCCGATGATCGAGCAGCATCCACCAATACAGCAGGCCGCTCACCGCGACTGACCAGTTCATGAAGGTATAGATACGCCAGTCCAGCATCGCAACGAACTGTACGGATGGAATCAGCCAGAAGACAACCGAGATGACGAAGGTCGCGGAGATGAAGGTGGGGTTGAGCACGACCGCGGCTACGATGCGCACTGGCCGGCGATGTTGCCAACGCCGCAGTGCACTGCGCCATCGCAACGGCAAGCCGGCTCGAAGCGCGCTACCTGGATAGGCGGACATCAGGATCAGCGGAGCTAGATGGTGTAGCACCAGATGCTGTAGCCGATGTACAAAGAACTCGTGCTCGGCGTAATAGTCGAACCGTGTGTGAAGCGCTATGTAAAAGAGCGCAAGGCCGACCCAAAACGCTGCACGTCGGGCAACGCTGATATGAACACGGCGCGACCCTCGTGCAAACAGCACCGCCGCAACAATGAAAACTGCCACGAGCCCGAAAGAAGGCTCCCATGGGACGAGCAGGCTGAGCAGAGACATGGCAGGTTAGAGAGTGTGAGAGAGGCTTGACGCGTGCGCGTTCCCGCCTCGGCGACTCGCATGTTAGCAGTTGGCTGGACAGATTGCTGGCGGGCAAAGCGGGGTTTGTGAGCCCGCGGCAATCGCATGTTTTACGATTACCTTCCTTGCGACGGTTTGCCGCAATCCTGCTCAGGGTGCTAACACCACCACCCCGATGCTTGCACACACGACGAGAAACATGCCGGCTAACTGCATCGCGGTCATCGGCTGATGCAGCACGATGAAGCCGGCGAGCGCACCGATCGCTGGTTCGACGCTCATCAGAATACCAAACGAGGAGGCCGGCATATGCCGTAGCGCGACCATCTCGAGCGCGTACGGCAGCAATGGCACGAGCAGTGCAAGACCGGCGGTCGCACCCACCTGAGCGAAGGGTATGTGGCCACCGCTTTGCAGCAAGCCGAAGGGCATGGCGGCGATGGCGGCCGCGATCAGCGAGACGGACAAACCTTCAAGGCCGCTGAACATCGCGCCGGTCTTTTTCATCAGCACGATATAGATGCCCCAGCCCGTTGCCGCGCCAACTGCGAGCAGGACGCCGAGCGGCTCCCCGACCCAGCCCGCTCGATCCCGCGAAAGCAACAGCACACCCGCTAAGGCGAGCAGCGGCCAGATCAGTGCCCGCATGCGGCGCACACCGATGGTGGCAACCGTGAGCGGTCCGAGAAAGTCGATAGCCACCGCCAGTCCCAGTGGTATGCGCTGGATGGCGAGGAAGAAGCATAGGGTCATGCCAGCCATCGCGACACCCAGTGAACCTGCTGCAAACCAGTGCGAGCGTGAGTAGGTGTGAATCTTCGGGCGGACGATCAGAGCGAGCACGATCGCCGCCCAGGAGAGCCGGATCCACGTCGTGCTGAACGAGCCAAAGGTGTTCATTGTCGGCGCAGAAAGCGCCGCGCCGAACTGCACGCTTGACATCGACAATACGCATAACAGGGCCGCGTTTCCTGCCATGCGGGTGGGCTTACGTCCGGTCGGCGAGGCACTGGATCGCAGCGCGGAGCCAGGAGGCGGAGGCTCGGCCAGTGTCGTTTTTTTCATCGGGTCTCCTCGTGTTTTTTCTCGCGCAAAAGCCTGCCGCTGGCTTACGAAACGCCGACATCGCTTGGGGCTTTTAAGAACAGATTATTCTGACGGGGAAGAATCTTGTTTGACATGTACAGCGTGGTCGTGCCTACCAGCACAGTTGTCTTGACCTAATTGATTGAGGTCTGTACCGGTCACCCGCGCGGCTACTTCAATTTCTTTACGGAGCGCCCACAGGTATTCGAAGGCGCCTACGTCCTGTCCAAGGAAAAATTGTCCGCGCACATATAAACGGCGCCGGACTGGCACGGACATTTTCTCTGGCGAACACTCGCCGCGTTACACGTGAATTTCCTGATGCACTCACCCCAAGAAATTCGTGCGGGATTTCAAATGAACGACTCACGAGTGGGCAGGCAATCGTGCCAAAAACAGCACTAAGCGCAATAATTTTAAATGTCACGAAAAGGTCACGTGAAGACCCAATGTCAGCTTGACAAGCCAGCATATATTTTTTGTAACTTTACCGTTCGCCTTTAAAAATTGACCTATAAGTTAACCCGTTAAGAGTCTCTTTGCATATCCGCCCGGCAGTGTCGCACTCTGGTTCAGCTAGTGACTAAGCGAGAGGGAGCAAGCATTGCGCTGAACACGCCGACATAAACCTTCCCTGCGCGTCCAAAACGCCGTCCACAGTGCGTTCGTGGCGATTGTCTTTCGAACTCGTCGGCACTCCACTGCCGCAACGGCCACCGATGATTCGGTCGCTTTAGTTCATGTTTGCGTTCCGAGCGATGGAAATGATCACGGATTCAATAGATAGATAACCTGTTTCCTGAACGTTTGTAGATCAAGAAATGATAATTATATTATTAGCACACCTACTAATTTGTAAAGCAATAAACAGATGCGTTAAGGGAGAAATTCGCACTATAGCCAAGGAGGATACATGCCGAACCAATTCACTGCCGGTACGCTGCGCGATCACATTGGGGGGGTAGCGCTGCCATGGAGCGCCGACCCCAAGTTAGCGGACAACGCGCCAATTGCTACCCATTCGCTTGGCGGCGACACGAAAAATCTGCGCCGCGCCACAGACGTTCCCGTCCTTGATCTGAAGCAGATTTTGTTGCCCGCCCCGAACAATTTTATCGTTACACGTCGCAAGGAACTTGGCCTCGTCGTCGCCCCAGCTTTTATACGGTCGCCGATCCTGGGCCCGCTTCAGATTGCGCTTGATGCAGCGATCAGTCCGGGCGCCGCCGCGCCAGCTGCCGGTGCGGGTGTCGCGACCGCTGTTGACTGGCGCGTTCGTTGGGGATGGCCCTGGATCACGACCGTGCAGGACCAGGATGGCTGCGAATCCTGCTGGGCCTTCTGCGCCACTGCCGTTGTCGAGAGCATGGCGCGCATTGAACATTTCGTCTGGAGCAAACGGTCGGAGGGAGACGTTCACGATGGCATGGGATTCAAATGCGCGAACGGTGGTGACCCCGCTGCGGCGCTCAACTGGATCGCCTCGAACGGAATCTGCGACCCCGCATGCTACCCGTGGCGCACAAACGATCCGCCTTACACGCCGACGGCCGATCGCAGTGGACGAACCGTCAAGATCTCTCCTCACGTGGAACTCGGCAGTATCGACGACCAGAAGAAATGGCTCGATGCCGTAGGTCCGCTTGGCGTCACTTTCTCCGTCTACCACGACTTCGATGGTTACGCGACGGGGGTATATATCAAGGGGCCCACCAGCCCCACCAACTACTTCCGCGGCACCCACTGCGTGTGCATCGTAGGCTATGACGATACCAAACAGGCATGGCTGATAAAAAACTCGTGGGGGACAAGTTGGGGCATGAGCGGATACTGCTGGATCGGATATGGTCAGGCCGACATCGATAGTTGGGCAAAACTGGGCGTTCAAGGAACGAATACTGATCCGTGGACAAAACGGAGAGTGCATAACGGATCCATGATCGAAAGCGGCGACGGTGCGGCCCACGACAATTTCGAATTACTCGCTGCTTCTCCTGGCGGCCAGGTCGTGCACTACTGGCGCGATGGGGTTGCTCTCACGTGGAATACAGCGGGACTCATCGGCGCCAACGATGCTGCGGTCTGCCCCACGCTCACCGGTACTACTTATAATCGCAACTTCGAATGCGTGTATCTGACCACGGGCAAACGCCTGCATCATTTCTACTTCGACCAGAGCGGCCAGAAGTGGACCGACGGCGGCGTGTTCGGACCGACGGACGCGGACGGAGTCCCTGGTTTCATCCAGGGAAACTACGGCGCTCCGGGTAATTTCGAGGTCGTAGTGCATACCGCCGATGGCAAGCTGAACCACTGGTGGCGCCTCAACGGTCCGCCTTGGACCTGGAATGACGGTGGCCGGTTTGGGAGCAATATTGCCTTGAGCGGCGCTTCGCTGATTCAGTCTCACTACGGAAGCCAAGGTAATCTGGAACTCGTTGCTGTGCTCAACAGCGGCCAGATGCAGCATTGGTGGCGCGACGACGATAGTGGCAACATCTGGAAACCGGGATTGATATTCGGATCCGGAATTGTCAGCCCTCCCTGCATGATCGAAGGCCAGTACGGAGCGTCGGACGAGAATCATATTGGCAATTTCGAATTATGCGTTGCTGCCGGCGGCCAGGTGCAGCATTGGTGGCGTGATAATCAAGGTGACATGCAGTGGCGGACAAGCGCGACCTTCGGCTCTAATGTTCAGGCCGTGACAGCACTGATCGAGGGATCCTATGGCTTTGACCTGGAAGTGGTTGCCTTGCGCACTGATGGCCAGTTGCAGCACTTCTGGCGCGATGGCGCTGGCTGGCATACCGGGCCTGTCATAGGGGCAGCATAGGGGAGGGGCAAGCCGTGCCTACAGAGATCGTACTTCGACCAGGGGAGACCTATGCCCTTCCTTTGCAAGGCAGGGGATCATCCGGCTATACCTGGTCGTACACAGTCTCGGGCGATCGCAATGCGGTGGAGGTTCGAATCGAGGGTCTGAGTGAGCCTCCTCGTCTATCAGACGATCGTCCTGCTGCAGGAAGCGTGCAAGAACAACTGGTCGTGACGGCCGTCTCGCCGGGAAAAGTCAACATCGAGTTGGCACAGCGGCGCTCCTGGGAAAAAGACAAGCCTCCGCTTGCGGCACTAATTTTGGTGGTCCGAGTGCAGTAGGTGTATTTAGCTTGTCCTGACGGACTACGTCAAGAATAGGGATGGAGGTGATTAAGCGTCACAATGAGCATGGCGATGGCCGCCAGAGAAGTTCGACCCGAGTGATCTCTATACCTGGAGCAAGTAAAAGTCGGTTTTGCAGAAATCGTAGACATGTCATTTGCTTACAAACGTCAACTCGACTATCCACAACAAGCGGCAGTGTCGCAGTCACACTATCCTAACTCGACACGGCACGCATCCTTGGCCTGTACTCGGTCATGACCATGGCGATAATGATCAGGACTGCTATGAAAAGATTGATGACGCTCAGGCGATCACTGCCCAAAAGGTAACCGAACAATCCGCCAAAAGCCGGCTCAAGGACGAGGATGAATGCATGCCCAGGCTCGAGGATCGTTTGATGTGATACCGCTCGAAGGCGGTACGCTTTTCTGTCTCGCAGTCGAACCGATAATCCCTATGGAGGGCTTTCGCTAAGGCTGAGCACAATCAGGCTAACGACGGCCAAGGCTAGACCCAGTAGCTTGAGGGCGGTGACGGATTCGCCAAACCACGCGATGCCGGCAAGAGCGGTCAGGGCTGTGCTAGCTCCGGCCCACACGGCGTAGGCCATGCCGATCTCGATATGTTTGGTCGAGATCGCCATGAGCCACACTGCGCCCGTATAGCAAGTAATGGTGAAGGCAGCCGGAAGGAGGTGAGTGAAGCCAGCGGAGATTTTGAGGCCGATGGTGCCGAGTACTTCAGCGGCAACACTGACGCCGAGAAGAATCCATGCGATTTGAATCGCGGGCATACAAATCCTCGCTACCTCAACGTTTATACCGAACGTTGAGAAGAGGATGACAGCGGTACCCCGGATGCCATTAAGTTAATACAGGAGACTGAGGATCGCAAGGGGTTCGCTATCTGTATTCGTCATGTCATATGTTTCATGGGTGTGTGTCGCTTACGCTGCCGGCCTTGCTCGCGTGCCGTTGGTGGAGTAGATTTTCATTGGAAGATGCATCAGGCGGGAGGGACTGCCATGGAACTGAGCGTAGAACGCGTCGATGTTTGGGCAGCTACCATCGAGGACAAACCGGGCGGGCTTGCGCGAGTATTAAGCGCTTTGCGGGATGCTGGCGCAGACTTGCAGTTCGTCGTCGCACGTCGCACGCCGGAAGCATCGGGCAAGGGGGTCGTGTTTGTCGCACCGCTGCATGGGGACAAGGAGATCCATGCAGCGACACAGGTGGGGTTCAATGTCACCCCGAGCCTTCACTCCGTCCGTGTAATGGGTCTGGACCAGTTGGGGATCATCGCGCAATTGAGCCAGATGTTGGCAGACGGGGGGATCAACCTCCGCGGCGTTTCCGCGGCTGTACTTGGCACACAGTTCATTGCTTATCTCGCGATTGACTCGCTGGACGATGCCGAAAAGGCGATGGACATTCTACAGAGGGCTTGAACGTCCCATCCCGGACTGAAAGGTCGATTTTCCTGCCTATGGTGTGGCAACAGCGTGCGGCGACTTTTTCAACAGCATCACTCTCGCCGCGGCACTCGCCGGCTCGCCCCGGCCAACAATAAGAGCCGCCGCTCAACGGTACGCTGGTCGCGTCGCAGGATGTGCAAGCTTCGCTGGCAGCCAAGACCGGGAAGACGGCGGCATTTGCTGATCCAGCGCGATCACGCCCGCAGCTCGGCGACCGCCGACCTTAAATAAAGCTTGAGGCACAGGGAGAGCGATTCGACGCCGCCATCGTCATCGATGCGTCGCGCTTCAACAATGCGATGCGCCCTCGGATGGTAGTCCTCCGTTCATCAGCACGGGAACCAGGGTTTCAGCATCGATAGTGCCGCCCGACACATGCTCGCGACGAGCGGCGACGCGGGTTGGATGCCGTCCACCACCTGGTCGACATCTTCGCATCTGGGATAGGGAGAGCCCACTGCATTGCGAAAATCCGTTTCATGAGAGCGCACATGAACAACCCGATAGATACGCTCGTGGTAGGTGCTGGGCCCGCAGGCCTCGCGGTTGCCGCGTGTCTGAAGAAGAGGGGAGTGACCTTTGTCATCGTGGATCGGGCGGACGCGGTCGGTTCGAGCTGGCGGCGTCACTATGACCGCTTGCATCTTCACACTGGCCGAGACCATTCGGCCCTGCCTTACCTTCCGTTTCCCGCTGGAACGCCGCGTTACCCGTCGCGCCAACAGGTGGTCGAGTATCTTGAGCAGTATGCCCAGTATTTTGAGCTCGCGCCGCATCTAGGCCAGGAGGTCCTGACTGTACGGCCCGGTAACGGTGGATGGATTACGACGACTACGATCAGTACCTACCACTCACGGAGCGTGGTTGTGGCCACCGGTTACAACTGCGTCCCCTACGTGCCGCGGTGGCCCGGCCAAGAGCGCTTTGGCGGCCTCATCATACACAGTAGCGAGTACCGCAATGGCGAGCCGTTTCGCGGCCAGAGCGTTCTCGTGATCGGCTTTGGCAACAGCGGCGGAGAGATTGCAATCGATCTGCACGAACACGGAGCGCAAGTGACAATGGCGGTGCGCGGCCCGGTAAACATCATCCCTCGCGAGATCCTCGGCCTACCCGTACTCGTCATGTCCATTGCGTTGAGCCGCTTCCCCGCCCGGTTCGTCGATGCGCTAGCTGCGCCACTCGTGCGGCTCTCAGTCGGAGACATTACCAAGCTCGGCTTCCGCAAGCTTCCAATGGGTCCCGTCGCGCAGATCAAGACGAAGGCGCGAATCCCGCTCATCGACGTTGGCACGGTCAAGCTGGTCCGTGCAGGCCGCATTGAGGTGCTCGGAGGCGTATGCGAGATGAGTAAGACCGACGTGATATTCGATGACGGACGTTCGCGGTGCTTTGATGCAATCGTCGTCGCAACGGGTTTCCGTCCACGAGTCGACTGTTTTCTGGCACAGCAGAGCAGTGTCCTCGAGGCCGGGCAACTGAGAGCAGCGGGGACAGAAGCCGGACTACACTACTGTGGCTTTATCGTCTCGCCGACGGGAATGCTGCGCGAAATCGGAATCGAAGCGCGACGGATCGCAGAAGACATCGCGAGCGTCCCGCGTTATCCAGTGATCTGATGGTCCGATGGTGATCATCCCGGTAAGCGCCTCGATGGACCCCGGCAGTCTGAAGAACCGGCATCCAGCATGGACCGAAAACAGCCTTGCTACGACATTTCTTATATGGTCGCCTCCCATTTGCAAGGAGATATTGTGTTTGGCGAGGAGGGTGATTGCGGACTTATATCCGGACTCGATCGCGGAACATACCCGCCGGCCCCGATGGATTTCGCCGCAAGGATCCTAATCTACTTTTAACGGACTCGAAGTCCGAGAAATGTCCCAGGTTTATCCTTGCGCGGTCCAACCTGTCTTGCCACCGCTCAATATCACCAATGCAACCGTGAGTGGATTTGTACGTGATCCAACGAAGTGTCAGGCCGGTAGGGGCGCTGGAATTTGATAGCGTCGACCGTACGCGAGCAATGCCCAGATAGTTCGTGCGAGCTTGTTAGCCAATGCAACGGCCACGACATTGGTAGGGCGTCGAACCAGCATGTTTCGTAGCCGCTCAGGCAAATGTTTCGCACTCGAGATGACCGCTCGTGCGCCGTGAATGAGCAGCGTACGCAGGTACACATCGCCGCGTTTGCTAATGCTGCCAAGCTTTACTTTGCCACCCGAGCTGTTCTGTCGCGGCACCAGTCCAAGATAAGCCGCAAATTCGCGACCTGACCTGAATGCCTGCGCGTTGCCGATAACCGCCACTGCAGCCGTGGCGGTCAGCAGACCGACGCCTGGGGATCTCGGAAATGCGGCGGGGAAACGATCTATGAACATTAACCTGCTCCAGTGCCGGCTTCGGTAGGGTTTTTGTTCAGTTGACAATTGTAGATAATCTACTTAATTTAGTGTCACTGCGCAACTTCTCCGATGTCCCTGAAACGGGGAAGTTGACAGGCGTCGGGGTGCGTCGAAGATGCGAACTGAGCGTTACCGTGGGGTCGCATTGCGTTTACCGCGTGCAGATAGCCAACGGTTGGTGGTGGCAAAGCAGCAAGAAAGAGAGCGCAGTATCAGGCACGCGCTTCACCTCCCGGAATCAATCCAGTAAACAGTACCGCGAAGAATCGCGGCCTGTTTTTTAGCAAAGGACAGGACATGTCAAAGGTTAATGTGTTGGTACGCGCCATGATGGCGGCCGCCCTTGCGGTGGCCATGATACCGAGCTACGGATCAACGCTCGACTCTGTTATCCAGTCGAAGAAGCTGCGCTGCGGTGTCATGCTGGATTCGCCGCCTGCCGGTTTTCGGACGCCGGATAACAAGCCGGACGGCTTTGATGTGGCGTATTGCCAGGATATGGCACAGGCACTCGGCGCACAGGCGGAGATCGTCGAAACGCCATCTCCCGACCGTATTCCCGCGCTGGTGTCGAATCGTATTGACGTCCTGGTGGCCTCGACGACGAACACAGCACAACGCGGAATTTCTGTGGCGTTCAGTCAACCGTATATCAACTACCTTACCGTTGTGCTTACCCGAAAAGGCACGAACATCCAGTCGTCCGGCAGTATGAAGGGACATCCGCTAGGAGGCGTCAACGGCACGTCAACGGAGCAGTTCATCAATAAGTCCATTGCACAGTGGAAGGATCCAAAGACGACCTATACGGGTTTCGGCTCGGATACCGAAGCATATCTCGCCCTTCAGCAGGGGAAGGTCGACGCAATCCTGGTGTCGGCGTCCACCGCCAACCTGCTGGTCAAGAGTGGCAAATTCCCGACGTTCGTCATTGGCGCGACAGCCGACTTGGCTGATATGGACTCGATTGCGGTAAAGCGGGACGACTACCAGTTTCTGCAGTGGGTGAAGCTGTTCATCTGGAATCAGGTCTCATCGGGCAGGTATAAGGAGCTTTATAACAAGTACATTGCACCGGGCGAGCCGGCGCCGCTCAGCCTTAAGAGTGTCGATTACTGAGCTAGCGATACAAACGCCATCAGGATCACGCCTTATTGGGAGTACATGTGTTTGGTTATACCTTTTACTGGTCTCTAGTGTGGGATGCATGGCCCCAACTGATGGCCGGGGCGTGGCTGACGATCGAGATCACGTGTCTCTCAGTGCTGTTTGGAACATTGCTGGCAATGCCGTTGTCGATCGCAAGACAAAACGCACGGGGAGTCGCCCGCGCGTTTTCAGCATCATGGATCGAGGTGGCGAGAAATACGCCGACGCTGTTTCAGGTGTACATGATGTACTTCGGTGCCGGTGCGCTCGGCATCAACATCTCGAGCTTCTCTTCGGTGCTCATCGCACTGACATTCAACAACGCGGGCTACCTCGCAGAGATTTTTCGCGGGGGCCTGACCGCTGTTCCTCCTCAGCAGCTAAGGGCGGCTCGGTCACTGGGCATGAGTCAGTGGCAGGCATACCGGACAGTGATATTTCCGCAGGTTTTCCGGCACGTGATCCTGCCATTCACCAACCAGGCGGTATGGGCACTGTTGAATTCGTCATTGGGAATGCTCATTGGTCTGAGGGAGCTGAGCGGTGCCGCTAATGCCGCACAATCGGTTTCGTTCCGCAGCTTCGAATTCTTCATCGTGACTGCTGCAATCTATTACGTGCTTGCGAAGGCCACCGAGTTCGGATTAAGGCTTGTGTTTCGTCGTGCGTTGAGGACATAACATATGCAGTTTGTATTAATCGACCAAGGTTTTCATTGGAGCGACGCGCAGTTCCTACTCGTCGGAGCGGTCCATACCCTGATGGTTTCCATTCTTGCGGGGGCAATCGGGACGATCGGAGGAATCATGCTCGGATGGCTTCGACACGCATCGTCGGGAGTCCGGATCGTCACGGCGCCATACGTCGATATCACGCGCAGCGTTCCGCTGATCATCCAGCTGATTCTAGTCAACAGTGCGCTTTCGATGTCGGGAACCGGCTTCAGCACTTTCTGGTTGAGCATCATTGTCCTGAGCTCGTCCATGACCGTGGTTACGTCCGAAGTGGTCCGAGGCGCGCTGTCAACGGTACCCTACGCCTATATCCGTGCGGCACGCTCGTTAGGCATCGGGTATTTTCAGACGCTCGTCCATATTTCCGCGCCGCTGGCGTTTCGCACGGGTCTCAGTGCGTGGATCGGGCTTCTGCTCGGCTTGACGAGAGATACCGCGCTCGTGAGCGTCGTCGGATACGTGGAGTTCATGAAATCGGCACAGATTCTCATATCTCGTACCAACGAGACCCTGCCGCTTCTGCTCGGCGTCGGGCTGTTCTATTTCGTGATCTGTTATCCCGTCTCGCGCTACAGCGCTCATTTGCAAAAAGGCCTCGCATCATGATCGAAATCCGTTCGGTCCACAAGAAGTTCGGAGACGTCGAAATCCTCAAAGGGATTGATCTGGACGTGAATAAAGGGGAACTGCTGTGCTTGCTGGGGGCCAGTGGGTCCGGGAAGTCGACGCTGCTCCAGTGTATCAACGGGCTTGAGCCGATTCAGGGTGGATCCATCCTTGTCGACGGTATCGACGTTCACGCAAGAGACACCAACGTGAACCGGCTACGGCAGAAGCTTGGGATCGTATTCCAGCAATACAACGCTTTTCCGCACCTCACGGCTCTCGAAAATGTCGCACTCGCGCTCCGGCTGGTTGCAAAACATAACCGCACTGATGCCAGCGTGATTGCGAAGAAGCACTTGGCGCATGTGGGTCTCGGCGACAAGGAGAACCTGTTCCCGTCCCGCCTGTCGGGTGGCCAGCAGCAACGTCTCGCTATTGCCCGCGCGCTTGCCATGGAACCTACCTACATGCTGTTCGATGAGGTCACCTCGGCACTCGATCCTGAACTGGTGGGAGAGGTACTCGACACGATGCGCCTGCTGAAATCGGAGGGAATGACGATGGTCGTAGTGACGCACGACATTTCATTCGCGCGCCAGTCAGGAGACCGCGTCGCCTTCCTCCATTCGGGGCGTGTTTGCGAAATCGGGACGGTGGCGGAGGTCCTTGAGAATCCCCGCGACGAGAGAACGCAGCGTTTCCTTCAGCGAGAATATAGAGCCTGAGCAGAGCCTGAAAGACAGGCAATAAATCGTAGCGGCTGGCGCGCCAGTTGCGTGCTCGCTGAGCAACATCCACTTGAATAAGCAAGGACTCCCATGATTTCGTTTGACCTCAAAAATCGCGCAGCACTGGTTACGGGCGCGGCGTCGGGTATCGGCCTGGAAACTGCAAAGCTTCTCGCGCGCTCCGGGGCCGCGGTGGCGGTCAACTTCCTTCCAGACGATCCGCGTGGTCCGGAAGCCGTGCAGGGCATCCTGGCCGCAGGGGGCACCGCGATCGCGGCGCCTGGTGACGTTGGCAAAGCAGAAAGCGTCGAGGCGATGGTCAAAAAGGCCGTCGAGGAGCTGGGACGTCTTGATCTGCTGGTTAATAACGCGGGGGCACCCGGACTCACGAAGCCGATTCCGGTTACTGATCTCGACTCTATCAGCGAAGATCTCTGGTCGTTCATCATGAACACCAACCTCATGAGCGTGTTTCGGTGCTCAAAATTCGCTGCCGCAGCGCTGACTGAGGCGAAGGGCGCGATCGTGAACACAGCATCGATCGCAGGCTTCGGGTCAGTGAGCAGCAGTATCTGTTACAGCGCGTCGAAGGCTGGGGTGATCAATCTCACCAAAAATCTTTCCCGTGCACTCGCTCCGAACGTTCGCGTGAATGCCGTGGCGCCGGGCGTGGTGGAAAGCTCATGGGGGATAGGCTGGACGGAAGAGCATAGAAGTGAATCAATCGAAAAGACGCCTCTCAAGCGCTGGGCAACGCCGGGCGACGTGGCGGAAACCATCGCCTACCTGGGGTTCGGTGCGCGGATGATGACCGGTCAGACGGTGATTATCGACGGCGGCATTACCCTCTGATATTCAAAGCGCTTGCCGGGCCACCGGCATTGGCCGTTGCGTTAGCAGGGCGGCGGGAGGTGGCTGCGTAGGGAGATAAAGGGCTTGCCCATAGGTCTGAAAGTATTGGCGAACTCGGAAATTTCATTTGACGGATTGTAGATAATCTGCAATATTTAAGCATGTTCACACTCTATCGAGACAGGCCATGAGTACCGTCGATCTTCACAGCGACTTCCGTCAATGCATGCGCAGGCTGGCTGCGAGCGTCAGCGTGATCAGTTGCGTACGCGAAGGAGTTTGGTTTGGCATGGCCGCCACTGCCGTCACATCCTTGTCGGTCGAACCATGCTCGATGGTCATATGCATGAATGCATCTTCGTCCGTGATTGGACCGCTGCTGGCTGAGGGGCGGTTCTACGTCAACGTGCTGAAGCAATCCCATGTGGAAGTCTCGAGCGCGTTCGGAGGAAAGTTCAAGGGCGAGCAGAGGTTCTGTGCGGGCAACTGGAAAGGCGACGAGAAGGGAATTCCCTACCTGACCGACGCGCAGGCCAATCTGCGATGCCGTGTCGGACACACGGTCCAGTACGGCACACACGTGGTCGTGATCGGCGAGGTTGAAGATGTCCGGTTCGCGGAAGAGGTTAGTCCCCTCATTTACCAAAATGGAGCGTATGCCGCTACGGCGGCGCTTCCTGCGCTAGCGAATGTGTGATGGGTTCTGCATCGGCGCCTTCCCACGGTGGATTGTCTTAAGCGATGCGCGAAGGCTGCTGAACAGTAGCTGTATTGATTGGAACGTAATCTGGAGAATTTGATGGAATTAGGAATTTTCAGTCTCATGACGCTGCGTGATCATCCCGAGGGAGCCGCTGGTGTGATGGGCGACACCAAGGCGATGGTCCAGGCTGCGGAAAATCTGGGCTTCGATATTGCATGGTTTGCGGAGCACCACTTCTGCAATTACTCGATGTGTGCGTCGCCGTTAATGATGGCCTCGTACGCGTCGGGTTGGACGAAGCGCATCAAACTCGGCACCGGGGTCATCGTACTGCCGTTGTACAACCCGGTGCGTGTTGCCCAGGAAATCGCGCTGCTTGATATCCAGTCGGAAGGGCGCGCCGTGATCGGTGTGGGTACGGGTTACCAGCAGTTCGAATTCGAGCGATTTCGCCTGCCCATCGAAGAAAAGATCGAGATGTTCCTTGAGTACTGGAACGTCGTTGAAAGCGTGCTGCTCCACGGGGAGGTCGAGTTCGAGGGTAAGTACATCAAGGTGCCGAAATCGACGTTCGCAGTCAGGACGCTGCAAAACCCGATGCCTCCGGTGTACGTGACAACGAGCCAGGTTCCGTTGCTCAAGCGTATCCAGCACAGCAACGCTACGCCGTTTCTCGCGGCCAGTACGCTCGGATCGCAGGTCCTGTACAAGATGGTCGATCAGCTCGAGGAGAACTGGCAATCAATCGGTGTCGATCCCAAAACGAAACCCCTCGGGATCATGCAGTACGTGCATGTCACCGACAGCCGTGCGGAGGCCCTCGAGGCAGGTGAGCGGGCGCGCTATGTTGGGCGCATGGCTCACCACCTCCGATTTAACGACCTTCCCATGGATGGCAGCTTCATTCGTGACGAGCCGTTCAAAGGGGAGCAGACGATCGAGCAATACGCGGCCAATACGGTTGTTGGCGATGTTGAAGAAGTGGCCGCGCGGATCATCAAGGATCTGCGCCGGCTGAATCCGACGCACTATGCGTGCAATTTTCAGTTCGGATGCATGCCGCTCAACCGGGCACGACGTTCGATGGAGCGGTTCGTCTCTGAAGTCTTGCCGCTGGTGGAAAAGGAAATGGGTCCGATCGGAAATGTCGGGCGGGAACGGCTTGCCGGTCAGGCAATCACCGAGGCTCGCTGTTGAGCGTGTTGATGTCAGCGTAGGGAAGATGCCGGCGTTGTACGCGCCGTTGTAAATGGTAGCGGAGGAATCGTGATGAAATTTGCACAGTACCCCAGCCTGGAGAATCGCCACGTGCTGGTCACCGGTGGCGGCAGCGGAATCGGCGCCTCGCACGTCGAGCAGTTCTACCGTCAGGGCGCCCGGGTTGTCTTTATCGAACGCGACGAAGCGGCGGCGCGTTCGCTTCTCGACAAGCTGGACGAGCAGGGGCGCACGAAGCCCGTTTTCCTCCACGCAGACCTGCGCAACATAGAAGTCATCCGGGCTGTTATTGCGGACCACTGCGCGGCGTATGGCGATATCGATGTGCTGGTCAACAACGCGGCGCATGACGAACGGCATGAACTGGATAGTGTTTCGGTCGAGTACTGGGACGAGCGCATTGCGCTGAACCTGAGGCACCTGTTCTTCTGCACGCAGTCGGTCGTGCCTGGCATGGTTCGACGTGGAGGAGGATCCGTCATCAATGTCGGCTCCTTCAGCTGGCGGGTGGGGCTTGGCGGAATGCCGATCTATACCGCGGCCAAGGCCGGCATCGAGGGATTGACCCGCGGTCTGGCGCGAGACCTCGGCCAGCAGGGAATCCGTGTCAACACGCTTGTGCCGGGCTGGGTCATGACGAAGCGACAGCTCGAACTTTGGGTAACGGAAGAAGGCAAGGCCGAGATCCAGCGCCGCCAGTGTCTCAAGGAACTGGTCATGCCGGACGACATCGCACGCATGGCACTCTGGTTGGCATCGGATGACAGCCGCATGTGCACCTCACAGAGCTTCGTGGTGGACGGCGGCTGGAGCTGACATGGCGTTGTCGACTCCCTTGCCTTCGTAGGAATTGTTCGGCATTCTAATCATTTTTGTGAAATCAAGGAAAAAGAAAGATGGCGCAGATTACTAAAGTCAAATCTGGCAGCATTCTTGAAGACCGTGAAAGCTATTCGAGAGTGGTCGCAGTGGACAACTGGATCTTCATGTCGCTGACCGCCGGGCGGGACTACAAGACGCGCAAGATGCCGGAGACAGCAGTGGGGCAGGCCGAGCAGGCTTTCAGGAATGTGGAGGGTGCACTGGCCTCTGTGGGTGCAACGCTTGGGGACGTGGTGCGCTCCCGCGTGTTTATCCCCCGTCAATCCGACGTGGTCGACGTGATGGGTTTCATCGGTGAGCGCTTCCGGGGTATCGATCCGGCAAGCTGCGTCACCTGCTCGCCGCTGGGCGGCCCGGAATATCTGTTCGAGATCGAAATCACGGCGTACCGGGGCGCAGGTGAGCAGGAACAGAAGCGGCTGACCATCTCGCTCTGACCATACGGGCGATGGGGGCGCGAGATGCGGATGTTGACAGTCCGGCGTCACCATCATGGGCGCATGGTCGTAGAAAAGAAGGAGGCACGATGAGTTATTTTGAAGTGCACGATCCTCGGTTTTCCGATTTCCTGATTCCTATCTGTAGTCTCGAGAAGCTTCATACTGGCATGCGCTGGGCGGAGGGGCCGGTGTATGTCGCGGACGGGCGCTATCTTCTCTTCAGCGACATCCCGAATAACCGCATGCTTCGATGGGAAGAAGAATCCGGAAACGTCAGCGTGTTTCGGTTCCCGTCGAATTACAGTAACGGTAATACACGCGACCGGTCCGGGCGGTTGATAACCTGCGAACACGGCGGCCGGCGCATCACGCGTACCGAGCTGGACGGCAAGATCACGGTACTGGCGGAACGTTATGAAGGCAGCAGGCTGAATTCTCCCAATGATGTAGCGGTCAAATCAGACGGAACCATCTGGTTCACTGACCCGACGTATGGGATTTTGACGGACTACGAAGGCTACAAGGCGCACAGCGAGATAGGACGATGCAATGTCTATTGCTTGGACCCACGGTCCGGTCAGCTTGCGATCGTATGCGACGACTTCGATAAGCCGAACGGCCTGGCTTTTTCGCCAGATGAAAAGTTGCTGTATGTGGCAGATTCAGGCCGTACGCACGATCCACATGCACCTCACCACATCCGGGTGTTTGAGGTCGAGAGTAGCGGTACGTTGAAGGGCGGCGGTGTGTTTGCCGAAATCGAACCGGGTGTGCCGGACGGCTTGCGAGTTGATGTCCTCGGCAACGTCTGGGTGGCCGCCGAGGACGGCGTGCATTGTTATTCGTCTGACGGTGTGCTGCTCGGCAAGATAAGGACACCAGAAACGGTGGCAAATCTGACCTTTGGCGGCCCCCGGCGAAATCGCTTGTTTATTACCGCTAGCACATCACTCTACGCGGTGTTTCTTAATACGGCGGGTGTCCAGACACCCTGAACCCTGCGATGCCGGGATGCTTCGCCGGCGCCTGCTGGCCATCATTTTCGGGTTGCTCAGACTACCGTACAATGTCGATTATCAACATTTTTCAAGGCGACTTTCGGTGACTCTGAGAACAAAGACGCAGGCAGGGGTTCTCGCTCCCAAGCTGGCGGTCGACAGCGTCGAGTATGCTGCCATGCAGATCCGCGACGCGATCGTTTCCGGGCGATTTGCGCCCGGGACGCGCCTGATCGAGGCCCGGCTGACCGATCAATTGAACGTTTCCCGCCATCCGGTGCGAGAGGCATTGAAGCGTTTGAGCCGGGAGGGTTTTGTCGAGGTACGGCCAAACCGGGGTGCTGTTGTGGCAGAGATCAATCCGGAGAACATCCTTGAGGTGTATGCGCTCCGGTCCGCATTGGGAACAATCGCCCTTCGTGCGCTCGCGGCAAACCCGGAACTGTTGACCGGTACCGTGCTCCGTGACATGGAGCGGTTGGCTCGCAACGCGCTACGGTTTGCGAAGGAGTCGGACCAGAATGCCTCGATCAACAATCATCTCGAGTTTCAGGAAGCAATCGTCAAGGCAAGTCACCTTGAGAAGACGGCGCGCTACTTTGAAGAGTTGACGGCTGAAGTGGTGCGCTTCAACAATCTGCTGAACATGTCTTATACGGATCGTGAAAAAGATGCTGTCGAGCGCATTGATGCTTTGGCCAAAGCACTGAAACAACACGAATTTGATCACGCGGAGCAGATATGGAAACAGTCGTTTACCTTGGCGGCCGAGCGATTCCTTGCGCGCGTGACTGATAGCGAACGCGAAGCTGCGAAGCGCATCTGAGGCTGACGGCCAGAACTCGATGCAACGGTTAGACCGGGAGATCCTAAGGCGCTGTGCAGATAGGGGTGTGAGTCCTAGCCCTAGCTCAGGCGGATGTCGACCGCGACATGGCGTCCAACTCCTGTGCGCGCCGTTGTGAGCGCCGCGCGTACTAGAAGGTTCAAGCCGCGAGCGTGCCCATTGATCCGTAGCCGACCACCGATTGAATGACCTTGAACCGATCCAGCTCGCGCATCGTCATGGTGATCATCCCGGTAAGCGCCACGATGAACTCCGGCAGTCTGAAGAACCGGCATCCAGCATGGCCCGAAAACGGCTTGGCTACGACATTTGTACTTTGCCTAAGTACGACATTAGGATATTGCCTCTACAGCTTAAAAGTTGATAATTAGCATTATGTCAAATGAATACGTTATGAATTGACCAAGCGTACGGTCGAACACCGCGCGCACGGTCGCATATCCGGTGCTTTGTTCGCCCGACGTCAACTACCGTTCATAGTCTATGCGCACCAAAGCCGTAGCAGTCACTCTGTATCAGCCGCTCATAACACCGCATCACTTTGGCAAAATTTGCCAAAGCGTGCTAGAGTTGTTTTATGACGACTATGAACATTTCCCTACCGGATTCGCTGAAGGTCTACGTCGACGAACAGGTTGGCGAGGGCGGGTACGGCACGAGTAGCGAATACGTCCGCGAACTGATCCGAAAAGACCAAGATCGCAAGCGTCTGCGCGCAATAATCCTGCAGGGCGCAACGTCCGGCCTCGCCGCCCCGGTTGACGCCGACTACTTCGAATCGCTGCGCGCTCGCGTGCGTACTTCTCGCAAATGAGGGCTAAGCCCGTCATACCGACAAGGCTAGCCAGGCAGGACGTCGAGGACGAGGTGACGCACTACCTCGTAGACGAAGGCTCGGAGCAGGCTGCGCTCGGATTCATCGCGGAGATCGAGCAGGCTTACGAGCGTCTCTCCAAGCACCCGAACATCGGATCTCCCCGTTACGCGTACGAGCTGGGTATCCCAGACCTGCGGTCGTGGCCACTGGATCGGTATCCGCACCTAATCTTCTATATTGAGCGCGATGCTCATGTGGAAGTCTGGCGCGTGCTCAACGGCAAGCGTGATATTCCGGCTTGGCTGGAGAGCAACGACGATGAGACTCATTGACAGCCTCTGCACGACACCAGGTCCGTGAGGAGCATTCACGCACTTCCCCCTTTTGCCGCCCCATCGTGCACGGACATTGCATCTAACCAGCAGCCCTCCCCGCCATGCGCAGACTGTCACCTCGCACCTTGGAGGCACCATATATCCGAATTTGTGCAGCGGCCCACTGCATAAATTGATAACCCGCTCGCCTTAATACGCATAGGAATGCGAACTAAATTTCGATCATTCTTTTTATGTCAAATTAATTAGGTTACCGAATTAATACGCTAACTTGGATAGTTTCCGTATGTGCCACTGCCTAAGCGTCCCCTCAACTCGCTCAGCGATCGATCGCTTCGTGTGATATAGATCGACCGCCATCCACAGCGGGTAGGCGTCGGAATCTTGCTGCTGGGCCAGATGGTCCGAATTTGCGGCGCATGCTCGGTGTCGGCCGTAAGTCCAACTCACGGTTTCACGCGAAGAATGTTGTATCTATGGGCATACCTTAATTGTTTGCGTCCACTCGTCGGTCTACGAGGTTCGCCTGCAGTGCCTTGAGCGCGCGCGACATCCATTGCACGGTGTAGAGGATCACCATGTGCGCGACGAGCTGATTGCACTTGATGACCTTGCGCTGCTCGTGCCGGATATTTTCGGCGATGACGCTCCGGTTGCCGAACATCAGCCATTGCGCAAAACCGTTGAACTGTTCGCTTTTGTTGGTCTCGGCGTCACTCGTGCGGCGCATCTGCGGATCGCTGATGTATTTCAGCAGGAACAGCGTGCGGATTACACGGCCGAGTTCGCGGAACGCAAAATACAACTTGTTTTTCAGGGTCTCCGAGCCCAGGCGGCGCAGGATCGTCGAGGATTTCATCTTGCCCGCCTTGATCGAGATGGCTACGCGCAGTATGTCGGGGAAATGTCGTTCGATCAGTGCCCAGTCGATGGACTCGCGAAACGGTGAGCTGATGTTCTTATAGCACCTGAGGCGGTCGGCCTTGTAGAACCTCAGATCCCTGATGTTGCGAATGCGCGGCATCAGGTTGATTCCGAGCAGGTGCGTGAGACCGAATACCGGCGTGCTTTGCGCCTGCGTCGCGCCGTGAGCGGTATCGGGCTGCACGTCGGATGTATTCCTGATCAACCCGTCGAGAATGTAGACGGCCTCATGCACGCCGCACGGGATGAAATGGCTGAACAGCGCCCTCCGAAGATCTGAACTGTCAAGCCGAGGCCACTGTAACCGCGACTGGGAAAAGCATAGACTAACTATGTCCATCCGCAGCCTCCGTTCAAGCCGTCGATGTGTCTGACGGTGCCCCGCCCTGCCAACATTCTTCGTCAAGCAATCGTTCGAACAGTCTTTCGCGCTCCTGGGTTGAAAGTGGAGACATGCCTAGCAGATCGGTGAAAGCGAGACCAATCGCTGCAGCCCAACGAAACACCGCCAGATCCCCGTCAGACGCGTCCTCTCGAAGCCTCGTCAAGTTCACCGCGTGAGTCTCGCGAATGCTATCGAGAAGTTCCGGTTCCTGAACAAGCGCGGCAAGAACGGCCCGATTGACCGAATACCGCTGGTTGATGGTCTCCCTCATTGTCGCGATATGCGCAGCAAGACGCTGGGCCCTTTCGGGAACATGGTGGGATCGAAGATAAGCAATTTCAACCTCGCCGTAGTATCGTCTCTGATAATCCAGCAGTGCCTTCAGGACGCCCGTCTTTGTACGAAACTGATGCAGCAGCCCCCCTTTACTGATACCGCTTTCACGTGAAAGCGCATCAAAAGTGAGGCCACCGGGACCGTCTCGTGAAAGGATGGCGAGCGCCGCCTTGATCGCGGTGTTTCTTGAGCGCTCCGAACGGGTCGAGTTGTCCATCTTGTCCTGATTGAGTGTGCATCGGCGGATGCCGGCAGGCACAACAAATTACTAGGTTGAATCATTGCGCGTCAAGCAACAGAAGGGAGAGCCGATACAATCGCATCAATCCGATCGGGATGGCCTTTCGAAGGACGTCCATCGACTATTGTCAAGCAATTGGTCGAACAGACGGCTTCGCTCTTCGTCAGACAACGGAGAGAGGCCAAACAGTGTGTATAGTGCGAGTCCCCATCCTGCCTCCCAACGCAACAATGCGAGATCCGGGTCCGGTGCCTCCTTCCTGATCTGCTCCACTTGCTGCGCGAACATTTTCCTGGGCACTTCCATCGGGGTTGGATCATCCGCAAGGATGGACAACATGGCGCGAGCGGGCGACCGCGACCGCTCCACCATTTCACGCGTGGTCGCGATATGTAACGCCAGTGCTTGCTGCCCATCCTCCGGCGTTCGGGACGCAAGGTAATTGCGCCGGAAAACTTCGAAACTGTCGCTTCGATATTGGAACACTTCCTTGAGCAGAGCACTCTTGGAGTGGAAGTGGTGCGTCACCGCACCCTTGCTTATACCGCACTCACGGGCAATCGCCTCGAAAGTTAGCTTGGCTGCACCGTCTCGATCCAGAATTGTCAACGCCGCCTCGACAATTGCGTTTCGGGTTTGCTCTGAACGCGTAGGACTTTCCAAAATTCTGTCTCCCAAAAATAGCTACTCCGATCCCCCCCAAACGGAGACAGTGTTGATCGGGCCCCCAAGGGGTCCGGACGAACACACCTACTCTACGACACGGGAACATTGGAAGCGATCAGACCGTGTGCGTTAGGCCATGGCGTGAAGACCGTAGCGATAATTCTATTACAAAAACCGTCCAGACGTTTTTTTCCCTGAACTTTCATGATAGACTTCCTTCCGTAATGTTTACAAGACCAATAAAAACCGTCCAGACGGCTTTTCTTGGTCAATGGATGTTCCGGACCGGTTCCCGGCTCCCGGCTCCCGGCTCCCGGCTCGATCAAATAGCCAGTCGACCGGCCAGTACCTTTTCACATTTCATGGGGAAGCAAATGCGATCTGCGAAGCGACATGTATGCTCAGGATACCTAATTTTGTTGGCCACTTCCCTGCCTTTCGGCCAGGCCATGGCGCAAACCAGCACCGCACCGTCTGCTGCCGCGTCATCAACGAACGATCAGCTCACTGCCGACGGATGGCGCTTCTCGCTAGGTGCTGGCGCATTCATGGTCCCAAAGTATCCTGGCGCAAGAGATTACCGGTTTACGCCCGCCCCTCTCATCGGGGTAGGCTATGGACGATTCTTTTTCGGGTCCGTGCCAGACGCAAACGTTCCTTTTGGGCTTGGGGCCTTTTTGTACCGAGACGACCGCTTTCGTGTGGGCGTTGCCGTCTCCTACGACTTCGTCAAGCCCCGCAAAGAATCTGACGATGCACATTTGCATGGGCTGGGGGATATCGACCGAACAGCGCACGCGACGCTGTTCGCCAGCTACAACCTTGAGTGGCTTTCCGCAGTCGCTGCTGTCTCGCAGGACATTGGCGGAAAGCATCAGGGCACGACGGCATCGTTCGACCTGCTTGGCGCATATCGCCCCGTCAGCCAGCTCACTCTGACTGCAGGACCGGGCGTGACCTGGGCGAGCAGCCAGTACAACCAGACTTTCTTCGGCATCAGCGAAGCTGATAGCGCCCGATCGCGCTTGCCGCAGTACAACCCGGGATCGGGCATCGCTGCAGTCCGCTTCTCAGTAGGTGCTAATTACAAGTTCAACAAACACTGGAACCTCGGCGCGCGGGTTGTCGCAACGAGGCTGCCGGGAGCAGTTGGCAGCAGCCCCGTCGTGGAAAAGAAGAACCAGATTACCTATGGTGCTTTTGCCAACTACGTGTTTTGATGCACCCGTTTGCGAACCGTCTAGACGGTTTTATACCTAATCGCGTGCTGGCGCAAGCTGGCAAATGGCCATCCGATCGGCGCAATCGCTCGCGAGCGCCCAACCTGGACTCCAAAGTGAATCTCATCAAAAATCTTCGCCCACTACTGTGCGGTATCGCATTTTTTTCGTTGGTAGGCTGTGCGGGTGTACAGCCCGTTCCTTACTCTGGCATTCCGTCGTCGTCGTACCTGAAGCCGAACGCTCAGGACGATTCCAGCCGCGTCCCCTATCGCTATTCGACGGCCGTGAACTGGCGGTCTTACTCGAATGTGATGGTTGATCCCGTCGAAATCTACGATGGCAAAGATAGCCAGTTCGGAAACCTGAGTGATGAGGACAAGGCGGCCCTTGCTGAGTATCTGAGGACGACGTTCATGAAAAAGCTGGGGACCATGTTCGAGCCCACAGTGAAGGCGGCACCCGGCACACTTCGGGTCAAACTGATCCTGACTGGCGCCGAGTCGACCAAACTAGTGGCCGGGCAAGTCACCCATTTCGACATTTTCGGCAACATCTATAACGGCGTGCAGGCGGTTCGAGGCGAGAAGAGCGCCTTTGGCGGATCGGTGTCCTACGTCGTCGAGATCTACGATGCGTCGAATAACAAGTTGCTGAACGCCTACTTGACCAGGCAGTATCCGAATGCGATGAACATCACTGCCAGCTTTGGATCGCTTGGGGCGGCTAAGGTTGGCGTTGACAAGGGAGCAGATGCATTGCTCGCCCAGCTCCGCTAACTCCGGCCGCTCCCCGGTCTTTGGCGCAGGTCGCGAACATGCACCTCCCGACGCACAAGGCTCGAAATGACTGCCTGTGCCTTGTTTGCACCTGCCCCGCACAAACTCGAACCGCCTGGTGATTTGTTGTGATGCTCGCGATTGCGAATTTCTTTGCACTGAGCGCGCCACCACCTTTGATGGTCGCGCTGATATTCGTTGCCGTGTACCTGCTGGTCGGCGTTCCCCTCCAATTCCTGCGAGGCGCATTGTCTCGAGATATTTGGGGTTCACTAGCCGGCATATTTGCGGGGTTGCTGTACATCACGTTTGTTTTTGGCATATACCCCGACATTCACGATGCCAATGTGCACCGTGCCGTCACGTCGGGCGAGCAACTAAGACGATGATGGATGCCGTGGTGATGGGTTACGTCCCACTTGAGCGCTGCCGCTTGGATGTGTGCAAACCTAACGATAAAGTTTTTCCCCGGCGAGGGAATGGACTGGCACCGGGAAGTCTCATCAACATCCGCAGGATGGCATTCTTTCAATCAGCAGGACTTTTTATGAATTCCTTCATTCCACCCAGTACCGTCATTAGGCGCAGCTATCAAACACTGCTTATCTGGATCGTTCCGATCGTAACGGCACTGGTAAGTGTGCTTGTTATCACCCTGGTCTTTTCTGCTGATGTTCCAAGGTTTGTAGAGAGGTTTCCGTCCGCGGGAATGACCGTCAACCAGCCGCCGCCTCTCAGGGTAGGGTGCGTACCTTCAACGAAAACGCCTCTACGTAAGGCGACCTTCACCACACCTCCTGCGGTTATGCAGACACCGCCAGACACACCGAATTGGGGCGCAGTATAGGCAAGATTGAAAATCGACATGCCTCCGTACGGCGCTGTCAGGTTGATTTATCAGTGCCATCACCGGGCGCTTACAAAAGATCTTGACAACTTCCTGGTCATAGAAGGGCACCCCATGACGCACGCACGAGATTGAAAATCCGACGCGCATCAAGGCCCTTTTCCGCGCGCTGTCGTTCGGTCACCAACCGGATTCGACGTCCGTAATATATAGTCGGATACTACGAAGCGCATGCTCCGTCCACTCGGATGCGCTGTCGACAATTAACGGCTTCTTGCGAGGGCAGTTGGCGCAGAAGCGGTAATCGATGAAAGCGAGCTGCGAATTCCTGAAAAAACACGCAGATAGCATCGCGGGCATTACTTCTGCGTGTTAATCCTCGTAGCGCGGTTCGACTTCTCGAGCAAATGTCAGTCGTTGAACTTTACTTCTCGCGTGAGTTTGGCTATATCAGCCAGCACCTTCTCTCCCTCGCTACGCTCGCGCTGCCATATGTTACGGCCGACAATCACGCCGCGAGCGCCCGAACGGATTGTCTGCGCAACGGCATCGACGGTGTCCGCTGGGTTCCCCGCGAGGGGCCCGCCGGCAATAACGAGGGGGACCTTCAGTTCTTCGACGAGACGTCGCGTGCGATCTTCGCCCGGAAACGCGATCTTGATGATATGCGCGCCAAGGTCATATGCGATTCGCGCGATCTTCTCCTCTTGCTCGATCACCTCCTCAGTACGGGGCGCGCCAATAATCACCGGCTCGAGAACCAAGGGAATCTCCCAGCGGTTGCATTCATTGACGATTTTCCCAACACGTGTGCACATCGCCACGCGCTCTGCATTGGACATGTTCCATGGAAACAGCATCTTTACCGCGTCCACGCCCATTCTCACGGCTTCTTCAATATCGGTAATCAGGCCGTGTGATCCGCCGCCGTCCATCTCTCGGTAGTCATAGTAGGTGTCGATGGTGAGCACGCGCGTCAGCTGCGGATTGGCCGCGAAATAACCTGCCGTTTGCCGCACTTGGCCCGGCGTCATCATGAAGCCTGTCACATCGTTTTTTCCCCATGCTGAGAAAGGCGCAGACGGCGTCTCCAGTCCTTCGATCCGGTCAAAAATCAAGCCGTGATCCACCGGCATTATGATGGCGACGCGATCACTGGGGAGAGTGCGGCGCAGGCGATATTCCATTGACATGACGGTTCCCTTGAATGCTGTTGGGGCGCAGTGCGGACGCGGCCCGGTTGATGAATTGATGACTAAATACGTACTGTACGTACAAGACGTACAACATATTACACACGAATTTCGTCGCACCAAGATAGGGTTTATCCCTCCCTACCCTTGGCCAAAACACACGCATATACTTGGTACGTCTTGTACGTACAACACCTACAAAACGGATCTTATGAATAAAGCTATTCGTCCGCCGCGTGGTATCGACCGAACCTCGCCAGTCCCGTACTACCTGCAACTGTCAACGCTGATGCAGCAGGCAATCGACCGTGGCGAGTACGCGCCCGGGGACAGGCTGCCGACCGAGAGCGACCTTTGCCGCGACTACGACCTCGCGCGCTCAACCGTCCGGGAAACGTTGCGTCACCTGGTCGACGAGGGCCGCATCAAAGTAGTGCCGCGTCGTGGAGCGTTTGTCGCCGAGCAGACCGGTTCGGGCTGGCTGCTACAGGTGGCCCAGGGCTTCTTTGAAGCCGAGGTCGACCATCACCATCGCGAAGTTGAAACGCGAGTGATAGAAGCTATGTGCTGTCCGTTACCTGATGCTGCAGCGGTGGCGCTCGATCTGGAGGGCGGAGACGACGGATTCAAGCTCGCACGGGTTCGACGTCTTGACGGCAATCTCGCGCTTTATTCAGTCAATTACATGCTTCCGGAGATTGAACAAGCAGTGCGATCGAGTGAGGTGATGTCCGGCGGCGGCTCACTGAACAAGGTATTGCAGTCGGCGGGTTTCGAAGTATTCCGCGCACGCCGAAGTGTCGAGGCCGTTGCGGCGACCGAAGAGCTGTCTAAGTTGCTCGCCGTTCCGGCTCACACGCCGCTGTTGTTGATTACGTCCGTTTCATGGGATCGAAATAACAAACCTTTCGACTTCTACACGTCGTGGTTGCGCAGTGATGTGGTGAAGGTAACGGTGGAAGCGCAGGCAGCCGTAGGGAATGACTAAGTAGCGATTAAATAACGACCAGTGTTCGTGTCATTTCAGACGTTGATCCGCTCAACGTCATCAAACAACAAAGTTAGGAGACTTAAATGGTTAGCCAAGCGAAGTTGCGTTCGTTGACGTTGTCGGTTGTCCTTGCCGTGACGTCGATTGCGGGATTTTCCACCCTCGCCTACAGCGAGCCGGTGACATTGACGGTCGCCCTCGCGGCGAATCCGCAGATGCAGACGGCCGCGAAGTTGATCGGAAATTTCGAGCAGAAGTACCCCGACATCAAAGTGCGGTTCCAGACGCTTCCCGAGAACCAGTTGCGGCCAGCGGTGCTTAAGGATGTTGCGACGAAGTCTGGTCAGTACGATGTCGTGATGATTGGCGCGTATGAAGTACCGCTGTGGGCGCAGAAGGGCTGGATCACCGATCTGAGTACCCATGCAAGCGCGGATACCGCGTGGAACCAGGCTGACCTTCTGAAGCCGATCCGCAATCTGGTCTCGTATCAGGGAAAGCTCTTCGCGACGCCCTTCTACGGATCGTCATCATTTGTCTTTTACCGCAAAGACCTCTTCGCCAAGGCAGGCTTGACGATGCTGCCGACGCCCACCTGGGACCAGGTCTCCCAGTACGCAGCCAAGCTCGATAACAAGAGCGCGGGGGTAGCCGGAATCTGCCTGCGCGGCGTTCCTGGCTGGGGTCAGAATCTTGCGCCTTTGACGACGGTGATCAACACGTTCGGCGGCCGTTGGTTCAATGAGAAATGGCAGCCGCAACTCTCCGAAACCAAGACAAAGGCCGCAATCAATTTCTACGTCAATCTGCTTCGCGAGCACGGGCAACCAGATGCGGCAAAAGATGGATGGCAGGAATGTCTGCAACTGTTCACTCAGGGCCATGCGGCGATGTGGTACGACGATACGGTGTTTGCCGGTCCGGTCCTCGAACAAGCGGCCCCGGGCTTGAAAGACAACATCGGCTTTGCGATGGCGCCAGTGAACGCGACGAAGGCCTCCGGCTGGCTCTGGGCATGGGGGCTTGCCATCCCGAAGACGAGCCGGAACCAGGAAGCGGCGTGGAAGCTGATCGCTTGGTTGACCAGCCCCGAGTACATCAAACTGGCCGGCACGAAAGCGGGCTGGGATCAGGTGCCTCCCGGTTCACGTACGTCAACCTACCAGATTCCGGAATACAAGAAAGCCACTGTTGCATTCGGCGATCTGACGCTCGCATCGATCAACGCAGCCGATCCGTTACATCCGACCATCATGCCAGTCCCTTACACCGGCGTGCAGTACGTCGATATTCCGGAGTTTGAACAGATTGGCGACTTCACGTCGCAGCAGCTTGCCGGCGCCATCAGCGGGCAGATCACAGTTGACCAGGCGATCGACGCGTCCCAGAAGAAGATCGTCGACATCATGCAGGACAGCGGATACACCAAGTAATGCGAAAGTCACGTTGAGTTCATCAGAACGGAGCCGGCGTCCGCGACGCCGGCTGTTTCAACCTGGGAAGAACGGTCATGTCTTATTCAAGCGTTACTACTGCTCCACCCAAAGTCGCGCAACCAATGACTGATGGAAAGAGAAAACAACTGAAGGTCTGGCGGCTCAGGGCGCCGCTTTTGCCGGCATTGCTTGTCGTGATTGCGGTGACCCAGGCGCCCTTTGTCATCACCCTCTACTACAGCCTCTTCCGATGGAATCTGGTGTCGACCTCCTCAAGGCGGTTTGTCGGCATCAAGAACTACCTGGGTGCCGTTACCGATCCGGTGTTTTTGAAAGCCATCGCCAATACGGCCGGCATGACGCTCAGCATCGTCGCGGGCGCCATTGTGATCGGGACGCTCCTTGCGCTCGGCCTGCATCGTAACTTCCGAGGGCGCGGCATTGCCAGAACCCTCGCCATCACGCCGTTTTTCGTCATGCCGGTGGCCGCCGCACTGTTCTGGAAGGCTGGCCTCTTCGACCCGACCTTCGGCCTCCTTGGCTGGTCAACTGCGGCGCTTGGCTTGGGCAAGATCAATTGGGTCAGCGAATACCCTCGCCTTTCGATCGTTATTCTCACCGCCTGGCAATGGTCGTCGTTCGCGTTGCTGATCCTGCTTGCCGGAATGCAGTCGTTTCCCGTTGAAGTGACCGAGGCGGCCGCCATTGACGGCGCTGGCCGCTGGCTCACGTTTCGTCGCCTGATGTTGCCGCATCTGCGACCATTCTTCGAGCTGACGGCGCTTCTTGCGTCCATGTATGTGCTCGAAAATTTCGCTGCTATCGCCACCCTCACCGCTGGGGGCCCGGCGTACGCCACGACGAATCTGTCCTACTACGTTTATCTCGAGGCGTTTAGCGCCTTTGATCTTGGCCAGGCATCGGCCTACGGCATCATTTCGCTTGCCATCGCCATCGCGCTCGTGATGCCGATGCTGAAAGTCGTTGCCGGTATCTTCCGCACCGGAGGCCGCGCATGAACTCCAAAGTCGGCAAGGGCGCATTCAATGCGCTGATAACTGTGTTGACGTGGCTGGGCGCTCTCGCCATGTTTGCGCCGATCGCGTGGATGGTTTTGACAAGTTTCAAATCCGAGCAGGATGCCGTCAGCTCACCTCCGTTGCTGTTTTTCAAGCCTACGCTGGCACACTACCGCCAGATCTTCGACAATGAGTTTGCTTCGTTCGCGATCAACTCAGTGCTGGCGACGGGCATATCAACCGCCATCGTGACCTGTCTTGCGGTCCCGGCAGCTTACGCCCTGTGTGTGAGGCCGGTGGAAAAATGGCGCGATGTCCTGTTCTTTTTCATCTCGACGAAGATGATGCCGATTGCAGCGGGGATCGTACCCATTTACCTTGTCGCGCAGAGCCTCGGGCTTTTGAATAGCGCCTCGGTCCTGATCGTCGTCTACACGTCGATGAATCTGCCGCTTGCGATATGGATGATCCGATCGTTCATGAACGAGATCCCGGTTGAAGTATTCGATGCGGTACGTGTTGATGGCGCGGGGTTCTTTCGGGAGCTGTTGCTGATCGTCGTCCCACTGATCATGCCGGGCCTCGCTTCTACAGCGTTGCTATGCGGAATCTTTGCATGGAATGAGTTTTTCCTCGCGGTCAATCTCACGACGACAGTCAGCACGTTGCCGGTCTTCCTGCAAAAGTTCTTGAGTTTCGGTCAGCTGTACACGGCTCAGGTCGCCGCCGTCGCAACGCTTTTGAACATCCCGGTGGTCGCGGCGGGTTGGCTGGCTCAGAAGAGCCTCACGCGCGGTCTGACGTTCGGCGCGGTTCGGTAATTGGTCTTTCCTGATCTAACACTTGAGGATTCGAAATGCGCGCTGTCCGTATTGGAAGCAATCACATGATCGACGTCGTCGAGCTCGACGCTCCGACACTAACGCCGGACGAACTCATTGTCAGACCCGTTGCGTGTGGAATTTGCGGAACCGATCTGCACATCTGCCAACATGGATTTCCGGGAACGAATTACCCGGTCACGCCTGGGCACGAATTCGCCGGACACGTGCTGGCGGTCGGACGTAATGTGAACGGTATCAAGGAAGGCGACTTTGTCGCGGTGAACCCCAATGTCTCGTGCGGACATTGCGAATGGTGTAGGGAAAACAAACCGCATCTATGCAATGCGCTCACGCCCATCGGGGTCGGTCGCGCCGGTGCGGCGGCCGAGCAAGTGGCCGTTCCCGGTGGCAACGCGTTTGTCGTGCGGGAGAGCATCGGGCATGGCGTGGCCGCGCTCATCGAGCCTCTTGCTTGCGCGCTGCACGCAGTCGAGTCCGCTCAGGGGATCAAGGACCGGCGCGTGCTGGTGATGGGTGCGGGAACAATGGGCTTGCTCACTACGATCATCGCGAAGCATTTCGGTGCGGCCGATGTGACCGTCGTTGACCCGAACCCTGCGAAGCATGCAATCGCTCTTGAAGTCGGTGCGAACAGGGCCGCATCGCCCGACGAACTACGCGATGAGCGATACGAAGTGATTTTCGAGGCCGCGGGCGCAATGCCGGCGCTGCGCCAAGCGTTAGGTCTTATCCGCAAGACGGGCGTGCTGGTGCAGGTCGGCGTCCATGGTGTTGACGCAAAGGTCGATATCAACCCGTTCACTGTCTACGAACACGAACTGCGCATTATCGGTTCGAACTCGTTGGCGAATCAGTTTGCGGGGGCAGTTGACCTCATGTCCGACATTTCCCAACAGGCCGCGAAACTGATCGGCGATACCTTTTCTGTATGGGACTTCGCCGCGGCTGTAAAGAGCATGGAGTCGGGGCACGCGGTCAAGACGCAGCTTAGCTTCGCCTAAGTCGTCAATGGGGATTTAAATGGCCACGAAGCGATTTACCCGGATGCCATTTACGCAAGGGAAGACGAGAGGCAGAGGCTAGCAATGGATTCCCTTGTATGTGGTATTGATGTTGGGTCGACCAATGTAAAGGTCATCCTCGTTGACAGGTCAGCGCGGTCCGTATGGACCAAGGCGATTCCTGTTCCGCGGAGCATGCAGGGCGGCCTGCCAGCAACGGACGCCTCGGCGCTTGTTGCCACGCTTGAAGGCCTGGTTATCGAAGGGTGGCGTGCTACCGGTGCCGCGACTCCTCTGCGCGCGATCTCGATCACGGGCGTTGGCGAAGATGGGGTTCCTGTATCCGACGATTTGCGGCCGCTTGACCTGGCGATCCCCTGGTTTGACAAGCGTGCCGACAACGAAAGCGAAAGACTGCGCGACTTCGCTGGAGAGTCTTCACGCGCAGGCGTTTCGATCGATTCGTCTCGCACGGCGGCGAAGTGGCTGTGGCTTCGCGAGAATCGCCCTGAGGTCATGCGGGACGCCCGACTGTGGTTGACGCTGACGGACTACGCGGCCGCTTGGTGGAGCCGCACGCCGTTCATCAGTGAAACGCTTGCGACCCGCACCGCTTGTTATGACGTCTTCAGTCGCACGTGGATGCCCGCCATGCTCGGCGCGTGTGGCGCGCCTCCACTGCCTCCCGTTCTCGCCGCCGGCACCGTAGTCGGAACCGTTGCAGCGGGTCCGTTGCTCGAGAGTGGAGCGGCCTCCGGCAATACGCTTATTGTGGCCGGCGGGCATGACCATCCGATCGCCGCCTCTGCGGTACGGCGTTTGAACGGGCAGGCATTGGTGGACTCCCTGGGCACCGCCAATCTCATGTACACGGAGATCGAGAGCGTTGAGCCGCGCACTGATCCCTTCGTGGCGTTTTCCGTACCGGCTTTAGGCACGCCCGGTGTCGCCTGTCTTGGGGTTTATGAGTTTTCGGCTGCACTGGAGCCTTTCCGCGCACGAGACGCAGGCGTCGCATTACGATCATTTCTTGCCGGCGGCCGTTTGCCCGGAAAGCCCAGCGAGGCCGGGGACATTGCCGAGGCATTGAAACGTGGTCTGGTTCCGACAATCAACCCGGTGCCATATGGCGACGCTGTGCAGCTTAGGGCAACGCTTGAATCGGCATGTCTGTACGCCCGCCGGATGCTTGAAGCGATCCGAGACACGGGCTCATCGGCCACGCCCATCTATGCGGTCGGCGGCTGGGCGCGTTCCGATGCGCTCCTGCAACTGCGCGCGAGCGTGTTTGGCGAGGCAGTCGCCTCGGTCGAGGAAAGCGAGCTGACTGCGCTTGGCGCCGCCTTGATCGCCCGCGATGCGATCGAGTCATCAGAGACACGGCTGCCCTTTCAGCGGCACGTTCGGTTTATCCAGCCGCTCGCGGAATGGGAAGAGATCTACGAGCAGTACTACCCGGAGTTCCGGGAGCGGCTTGATCGATTTAAGGAAAAGCGGACCGCCTAGCGGCCAGCGTGCCGGTTCCAGACGGACTGGCAAAGAGCTGGCAACACCCTATTGAGGAGACAAACGTGGCTGTTGTTGAAATTCGAAATCTCAAGAAGACATTCAGTGGCGTGGACGCCGTTGAATCGCTCAATCTCACGACCGAGGACGGTGAGTTCATCGTGATCGTCGGTCCTTCCGGCTGCGGAAAATCCACGACGATGCGGATGATCGCCGGACTTGAAGAGGCAACCGATGGTTCGATACTCATCGACGGCCAGGATGTGACGAACCTGTCGCCAACTGATCGGGACGTCGCCATGGTTTTCCAGAACTATGCGCTGTATCCGCATCTGAGCGTGTACGAAAACATGGCGTTTTGCCTGCAGGTGCGCAACTGGCCCAAGGCGCGCATTGACGAGCGCGTGCGTACCGTTGCCGAATCACTGTCACTGACGCCGCTTTTGCAGCGCAAACCGGCAGCGCTTTCCGGCGGACAGCGGCAGCGCGTTGCGCTTGGGCGAGCAATTGTCCGCGAACCGCGCATCTTCATCATGGATGAGCCGCTGTCGAACCTCGACGCGAAGCTGCGCGTGGACATGCGCGGCGAAATCACGAAGCTGTGCCGGCGACTCAAGGTCACAACTTTTTACGTGACACACGATCAGTTGGAAGCGCTCACCATGGGGCATCGAATCATTGTGATGCGCGATGGCGTCGCCCAGCAGATCGACACGCCTCAGCGTATCTATGACGAGCCCATTAATCGATTTGTCGCTGGTTTTATCGGAAGCCCGTCGATGAACTTCCTCGAAGCAACGATAGATGGCGACGGCGAGATGATGCGAGGAGCGGGTTTCCAGCTGCGCGGGTCTAACCGTATGGCCCGGGCGCTCAAGGAGTTGTCGAACCGGAAAGTCATCGCCGGCGTTCGTCCCGAGCATCTCTTTCCGGCAGCGGACGGCGACGGTCTCACGGATTCCGCAAGTGGCTGGATGCAGGGACGTATCGAGCTGGTCGAGCCGCTGGGTTCTCAGGTCATGGTCCAGGTGACGGTCGGGAATTGTTTGGTCGTTGCTCAGTTCGAGCGGCAGCCCGGACTGGAAATTGGCAAGACGATCACGTTGCAACACAAGCCTGACGCGCCCCACGCGTTCGATGTCGCAACAGAGCGTTCGGTGCTCGCGGCCGCGGTCGTCGAGTCTCGTGCTGCGCTTGTCAGTGCGTAAGTGCATCAGTACGCATCGCAAACTCAGCGCCAATCGATCCGAAACTGTCACTGCCTCCAGCCATGAAAAAACTTCTCAATGACCCGTCGAATGTTGTCCGCGAAATGCTGGAAGGGCTTGCCCGCCTGGACCCGCACGTCGCTATTCTCGGGGATGAAAACGTTCTTGTCCGACGGGGAGTGCCGGCGCCCCCGCAACGCCCCGTAGCCATCATCTCCGGCGGGGGCAGCGGGCATGAACCGGCGCATGGGGGTTACGTCGGCGCCGGCATGCTCAGTGCCGCCGTCTGCGGTGAAGTGTTCACCTCTCCGTCCACCGACGCCGTTCTCGAAGCGATCCGCGCAACGTCTGGTCCGAACGGTGCGTTGTTGATTGTGAAGAATTACACGGGAGACCGGCTCAATTTCGGACTTGCAGCGGAGCTTGCCAGAGCAGAGGGAATTCCGGTCGAAATAGTGACCGTGGCCGATGACGTGTCACTTCGCGCCCAATCCCAGCGCAATCAGCGCCGTGGCATCGCGGGTACGGTACTGGTGCACAAGATTGCAGGCGCTATGGCCGCGCGTGGCGTTTCACTGGCTCAAGTAGCCGCAACTGCCCGCGAAGCTTGTGCCGATCTCGGGACGATGGGCGTTGCGCTCGACGGATGCACGCTACCGGGTGCCGACAAGGCCGGCTTCAGCTTGGCGGACAACGAGATCGAGCTCGGACTTGGAATTCACGGCGAGAAAGGCGTGGAGCGCAGGGCCCCAATGCCCGCAAACCATCTGACCGAGACGCTGCTTTCAAACATCATCGAAGATCTGCAAGTAAAGAGCGGCGAGCGTGTCGTGCTGCTGGTGAACGGACTTGGCGCCACGCCCGATATGGAACTGGCCGTTGTGCTTCGCGCCGCGTTCGACAATCTCACCCACCGCAATGTGACGGTCGAGCGAGCGTGGTGCGGCACGCTGCTCTCGGCCCTCAATATGCCCGGTTGCTCCATCTCCGTGCTGCGCGTCGACGATGAACGGCTGGCGTTGCTGGATTTGGAAACCGAGGCTCGTTCATGGCCCAGTGGCGGGAAGGTGAATCAAAGCATACGGATTCCGATCGCGGTCACATCGAACCTCACGTCCGAGCCCAACAGCACGGTCACCCATGAAAACGATGCCGGCTGGGCGCAGAGATTGAAGCCCGCGCTGGACGCGGTTGCGCACGCGCTGATCGCCAATGAAGCGATCCTGACGGATCTCGACTCGAAGGCCGGCGACGGTGATCTCGGAGCAAGCATGAAGCGCGCAGCGGATGCGATCGTGGCTGTCCCAACGACCGCTTTGACGACTCCGAGCGGTGCACTTGCAACACTGGGCACTGCTTTGCGAAGGGCAATCGCTGGAAGCTCTGGGCCGTTCTACGCTACTGCGCTGGTGCGCGCTTCGCGCAGCTTGGCGAATGCAGCTGAACCGACCGCTCAGGATTGGGCCGCTGCATTCAGGAGCAGCGCCGACGCTATCAGTGAACTGGGCGGAGCGAAGGCAGGAGATCGCACCATGCTTGATGCCCTGGTGCCAGCTATCGAGGCTTTCGATGGGGGTTTAAAGCGTGGCCTGAATGCCGCTGAAGCGTGGGCGGCCGCAGTGAGCGCGGCGGAGTCCGGCGCGCAGGATACGGCGCACATGTCACCGCGCGCCGGGCGGGCCAGCTATCTTGGTGCCCGCGCGCTCGGTTCGCCGGATGGTGGCGCGGTCGCCATTGCCTGCTGGCTGCGTGCGCTACAACCTCACATCACCTCACGTTGAGCTGGTTGTCCGGAAGGCACGATAGGGTTGGTTTTCCCCGCCCGACTGTCACACCATCCTCGTTCCGGTCAACAGGCGCTTAAGCATCCGCATATCCCCAAACACGTCCTTCGCGCCTGCTGCGAGCAGTCTGCCGCATTGACCTAGTTCGCGGTGCGACGGACTGTACGCGTACACCGTCGCGCCCGCAGACACTCCTGCCAATACCCCGGAAGGAGAATCTTCCACGATTGCACACCGTCTTATATCGACACCCAACAACGATGCGGCCTCAAGGTACACGTCCGGCCACGGTTTATTTGTTTATTTCGTCGCGAGTGTTGTCCACTGTAGATGTGGCCACCGAACCAGCCAGTCAGTCAGTCCAACCTTGTCAAGTTGTAGTGTGATCTTGGATCGGCTCGAGGCAGAAACCACTGCAAGTCGAACTGAGTGCCACGCCAGATGCTTCACGGTTTCACCGGCAAAAGGCGTGGCAGCAACCTCTCGCGATAACGCCTGATCGCGTCTGTCGCGGTAATCGAGATACCAGGCCTCGATATCCACGACTGCTGTCCTCGATCGAATGAGATCGAACCGACTTTTCACCGATTGTCCAAAGAAGAGCTCCGAGAACTCGTGGGCGGATATTTTCCACCCAGCCGCGTGCAACATGTCCGAGAGGACGCGGAACGTAATCGGTTCCGACTCAACCAATGTTCCATCACAATCGAATAACACCGCGTCGAACGGAACTGCTCCGTTGGCAGGGGTCAATGGACTAAAAGGCGGCTCGCTCACGCTGCGACTGCCATTGTTCGAGGCGTCGACACGAAAACTGCAGCCTGCCTTTTCGCGATGGCGACCGCCTGGCCGAGCTGCGCCCCGCTTGCCCACTGTGCAACCAGATGTCCGATGAAAGTATCCCCCGCCCCATGCGATGAGATGACGTCAACTCTCTCGCCCGCAACTGTTCCATAGTCAGCCGCGTGATCCTTCCACGCCGCGCCATGCGGGCCGGCGGTCACAACGACCGAGCATCCGAATTGCTCGCCGAGCTTTCTGCATCCGTTCCAGGCAGACGCGAGGTCCTCGACCGGGTCGGCGCCCATCATGCCGGCTAACATGGGTTTGTGTGAAGACTGTGCTTTTTTTGCCCGAGTGGCCTGGAATCCCATTCGGCAACGAGGAAGGGGAAATGCTTTCAAGCCGCTGGCGAAACGCAAGCGAGCTGTCAGAATTTCACGCGAATACCCGCGTGAACAAGGACTTGGTTGCTGGTGGCCGACACGCCCGCTGCCCCGAGTAGGAGCGCGCCCTGCATCCCACCTGCGCCAGTGTGATCGCCCCCCAAGCGCTGCCAAACTGCCATCGCGTACAAGTCCGAACGTTTGGAAAGGAAGTAATCCGCCATGAGTCCCGCTTGATTCCAATGCGTGTGCTGTTCACCCGCGGACTCCGTGTGTTCGCCTTTCGTGTAGGTGTACATGCCGCCCACCAGAAGGTTGGGCTTCACGAAAAACCGAACACTTGTCTCAATATTTTGGAACGACATTTTCGAGCCGTTGTATTCGATGCCCGTGAGATTATTCATCCCTGGACCGTAGAATACGGAGTTGGTATAGCTGAGGCCGATTACGCCTTTCCCGACCTTATAGTTGACGCCACCGCCCCAGATCTGCTGCCCTTGTGCGGAAATAACCGCATCTGTCGTACTGATTGCTCCCGCAGCGGTTTGCCCTGATCGGTTTGCGCGGAGATAGGCTGCGCCCACGAGGATTGGTCCTCGGTCATAACGCGCGCCGACGCTCCAGGCGCGGTTATTAGAGAAGTCAGTGTCATTGCCGGAAGCAAACATTGTTCCACCAGTGAAACCATAGACATTCGGGCTCAGATATTTCAGTGAGTTACTTACACGAAACGAATTATCGGTGTTGTCGTTATCGTACGGATGCGAAAATGGGGCACCCGCCCACCCACCGTTTGCAGTAAGTGGACCGAGGAAATCCACGACCGAATCATATTGTCGTCCCATCGACACCGTGCCGAACTTCGCGGATGTCAATCCAACGCGAGCCTGCCGCCCAAACTCGCGGCCTCCTTGTGATAAGCGGCCGCTATTTATATCGAAGCCATTTTCTAGAACGAAATTCGCGGCCCAGCCATCGCCGAGTTCTTCAATGCCCTTCAGGCCCCAGCGCCCGCTTTGCGCGAAACCTTGATCGGTACGCCAGACCGAATGACCTTTGACGTTATTCGTGTAGGTGATGCCGTCGTCGACGAGGCCAGAAAGTACGACACTGCTTTGAGCCGACGCAAGTTGACAAACCAAAGACGCAACAATCCCCGCCGCGATCTTGACGCCTGGAATACTTGGTATCGACATACCATTCCGGGGCGTATCTTTCATTTTGTAGTCCTCAATTGTTGAGATTTGTCATGCTGGAACGTACTAGAGCTCACTCAACGAGATTTAACGATCACCTCTCCCGATACGTTCGAGTTCACCCGGTTAAGCGACCGACTTTTCCACAACACCACCATTTTCATCGACAGCAACGGCAGGTTTCTTTTTGCGAAGGGAGATCAAAGGACCTCTCCTGTCGACGTAATTAATAGCGTGCGTGAGCGGAACCGTTATGACGAGATAAACCAAGCCGGATGTTACCAGTGGCGTTAGATTCGCAGAGTTAACCGAAATGTTTTGACCAATGGTGAAAAGATCGCGTTGCGACGTCAACAGGCCCAAGAAATAAACGAGGCTCGAGTCTTTGATTATTGAAACGAATTGGTTCGCAAGGGCAGGCAGGACTCGTCGAACGCCCTGCGGAACGATCACGTAGCGCATGCTGGTCCAGTAATTCATCCCCAGCGCGCGGCAGGCGTTCAATTGCCCTGGCCCGATGCTCTGGATCCCAGCACGGAAAATTTCCGAGATATAAGCAGATGCGATCAATGCCAAAGCGACGATGGCAAGCGGGTAAGGATTTGGGCCAAAAAGCGATAGTCCGACCGGCGCGAGTCCTTGCCCAACGATCAAGATTATCAGTGCCGCGGGAAGACCACGGAATATGTCGACATACAGCAACGCCGGGATCGTCAACCATCGTTTCCGAGACACTGCAAAAAGCGCCAAAACCATTCCGACGATAATCCCTAACACCGTCGACACCATGGACAGGACAAGGGTGTTTAGCAAGCCGGTCTTGAGTAGCGCCGGGAACGTCTCGATTAGCAGGGACCAATCGAGAAAGTTGTTCAGGAGTTCATCCATCGTTCAGGATATCCAGAGGTTATCAATTGTCAAGCGTCACTTAAGACCAGGCGGAAGGGCCTTGGAAATCGGGTAATTCGGAAAATATTCTTCGTAAAGCTTGGCCCATGTTCCATCAGCGACCACTGCCCGCAATGCAGCGTTGAACTTAGTTTTAAACGCATCGTTTCCTTTGTGCATTGGAAAGCCAGCAATCAAGGTCGTTGCGGTCAGATCGATCACGCTAATCAAGCCAATTTTTGGATATTTCTTTGCCAAGGCATCCTGTTGCGACTTGTCGATAAGATAGCCATCGATGAACCGCGATTGCAGCGAGAGAAATCCCGCGTTGACGTTAGGAAAGCGCACGATCTGTGCACCTGCGATAAAGGTGTCGGCCGACGTATCCTCGATCGTGCCTTGAACTACGCCAATTCGCTTTCCTTTGAGAGAGTTCGGGTTTGATGTGACTGGACTATGGGGCAACGCGGCGAGACTCAAAATGCCCAATAAGTACCCGTCGCTGAAATCTACAATCTTGGATCTCGCATCCGTAATGCCGATACATCCCGCTGCCACATCCACCTGGCGATTTGCGACGCTAGGCAATAATCCACTGAAGTCCTGGATACGAAAATCAACATCAAGGTTCATTTTTTCCGCCACACTGCGCAGAACTTCGACATCGAATCCAGTTAGCTTTCCATCCTCGACATACGTGTACGGTTTATTGTTGGCATCCACGCCGACCAGGAGGTTACCCGGCGTCAGCGTTCCGTCCGATTGGCCCTGTGCGTTCGCAATAGATGCTGCGACCAATGGCAGCAATAAGATTGCTTTAAGTAGGGTTGGTAATTTCATGTTTTTCCTTCCTAGCCTGAAAGCTCTAGTGAGCGAGTTGTGACAAAAATTTCCTTGCCCGATCTGTTTTGGAATGGGAAAAAAACGCTTCCGTCGCGCCATCCTCGAGGATGCACCCTTGGTCCATGAACAGCACCCTCGATGCGACTTTCCGCGCGAAGGCCATCTCATGTGTCACGCAGATCATCGTCATCCCTCGCCGCGCCAGTTCGGTCATCACGTCCAACACTTCGTTGACCATTTCAGGATCCAAGGCAGACGTCGGTTCGTCAAACAACATCACAACCGGATCCATCGCGAGCGCGCGGGCAATGGCGACGCGTTGTTGCTGCCCACCAGAGAGCTGGGACGGTTGCTTCATCGCCACTTGCGACAGACCTACACGGCGCAGCAGTGTATTTGCCCGCTCTCGCGCATCGGAGCGAGAGCGCTTGAGAACCTTCACCTGCGGAAGCAGGATGTTTTCCTCCACGGTCAAGTGGGGAAACAGCTCGAAATGTTGGAAAACCATCCCTACCTTCGAACGCAACGCGTTCAAGTCAGTCTTGGGATCGGCCAGGTCACATCCCGCCGCGATGATTCGTCCCGACTGAATAGACTCCAAGCCATTCAATGTCTTTATTAAAGTGGATTTTCCGGAACCAGACGGCCCGCAAACCACAACAACCTCCCCCTCTGAGATGGTCGCCGAGCATCCCGAGAGTACTCGCTGCGTTCCATACCACTTAGATACATCGTTTATTGAAATCATGCTCTTTACACTATGCCCCGGGTTACTCATCGCTACATCTTGAACCGACGCACTCGCGCGTCGCCGCGCCGCAGCAGGACATCTCTCCCGCTAAAGTTTATGCGCGCTTCATTAGCGCGGTAACTTCCATTTCAATCAGGAGACTTGGTTCCGCGAGCGGCGCACAAACTGCGGTAACGGCAGGCTCAATGGAGGAAAAAAATCCGGCGATGAGATCGAGCGCTTTTGGAAATTCGTCTGGACGCGGGCAATAAATCACGGCACGGACAATGTCCTCCGGCGCCGCGCCAACGCTTTGCAGCGCGGCCTTGATATTCAGGATCATCTGCCGCGTTTGATCTACGATGCCTTCATCAATGCGGTTTTCGTCGTAACGGAAACCGGAAGTGTTCGATACAAACACCCATTCGCCGTCTTTGATGGCTCGCGAGTATTTAACCCATTTCTCGGTCTTCGATTGGGTTCGTACGTAAACACGGCCGTTGCGGCCGACAGTGGTGGTTATTTCCATGTTTTCGATAGTCTCATTAAAAAGGTGTGCTAATCGCTCGGCGACGCTGACGTCCCGCTGGCGTCGGATTTCCTCATCGTTGATATCGAGAAAATTGAAATGGAGCCGGATCCACGCGAGGGGATCTTCCCGTGATCAAGTCGGCCATGAGTCGGCCTGCACCTGGTGCCAATCCGAAGCCGTGGCCGGAAAAACCACTGGCGATGTGAAGACCTAGCGTTTTTCCAAGCGTGCTGATAACCGGAATTTGCTCCGGCGTCACGTCGATACAGCCGGCCCAGGCCTGCGCTACCCGCGCTTGTCGAAGAAACGGAAAGTAGGCGGCCACTTCGTCAAGTACCGCGTCTTGGCAAAACCATGGCGTGGGATCGAGGGTCCGTCCACCCGCGAGGCGATCCAAGATGCCGGCCTTGCCAAAAGTGTGTTTCAGCTCGCGATAAAAGCGCTTTCCCACATGGATACCCATATTGGGTGTACGTAGGGCGCTGCGGAATCTCCAACCGTACCGAAATGAGTTCGGCACGAGCTCGGCACGCGAACGAAAGCTTCCAACGGTATATCCGCCGTCGAGCCGCCTGCGGACCGCGAAATCACCGGTGCCAAATGAGACGTCGGGTCCGTCGTTGATGGCGGTGGTGCGAAAGGCGGTAGCCAGAACATCCAGATGCGGCAGCGGAATATTCAAGCTCTCGCACAATGCACCGCTCCACGCGCCCGCAGCAATCACCGCCGTCGATGTGGCGATTGTGCCCCGTTCAGTGACAACACTGCTAACTTTTCCCCCAGACTTCTCTATGGCAGTCACTGCACAATCTTGAAAAATGAGTGCGCCTCGATCCCGCGCCGCTTCGGCGATTGCGGGCGCGGCAAGCTGCGGCTCGGCGCGTCCATCGAAAGGGCTGAATATGCTGTAGGTTGCGGGAAATGAGCTGCCACCAAAACGAGCGCCCATTGCCTCCTTTGTTAACTCCTCGACGCGGAAACCGGTATTGCGCAAGTTGAGCAACCAATCTTGGCGTTGCGTGGCCTGAGCGTCCGTGCGATCCGAGAACACGATCCCGCACTTCACATAGCCCGTGGCGCGACCTAACCGGCGATCCATATCTGCCCAAAGGCCAATCGAGTCGATCATGAGAGGAATCTCGGCGGGTGCACGGTTTGTGAGCCGCACCCATCCCAAGTTTCGGCTGGACTGCTCTTCGTTTATATTGCCTTTCTCACAGAGCACTACCCGAACGCCACGCTCCGCAAGTTCCAGCGCAATACATGCCCCGACAATACCGCCGCCGATGACGACCACATCTGCCGATTTAGGCAATTCGCGATCGGAACGTACGGGTGTGGTGGACGGACCGGTCAAAGTCAATTCTCCTGCATCTTAAATTGGCGCCTAAAAGCGACGCATTGTTGTTGGGGACACTTTCTCGTGGCGGCCGCCAAAGGTTTCGAGTGGCATCCGGCAGCTTCATTCGCCTTTTCGCTGTTCAATTTGGTGGTACGCTGCAGTGGGATGGATCGTAGCCGGGATTTTTTGTTTCTTGCACACTCTTGAGTACGCATTTCTTGCTATTTCGTACAACATTATGTCCGACGCATTTTCAGATCTTGTCGACTTGGCCGAGGCGCGCTGCAGCATCAGCGGTGCCGTACTTGCATCCGGACAATGGGCCGCACGCCTGCCATCCCCAAAATCTCTGAAGCTCTTCGTGATGAAGTCCCGTTGTTATTTCGCATTGGAGGGGGGCCTTCCGATTTTTGCGGATCGGGGAGATTTCTTCCTGGTGCGACGCGGAAATGCGTACACCATGTCAAGTGCGATTGATGCGCCTTTAGGCGGCGAAGTCACCTTTCACCAGGATGCGCAAATGACAAGCGACGCATACCATTCGTCGGCTTGCGTGGCGTTGGCATGTTTTGTTTCCCTCGAAGAAAGTGCAGGGAACATGTTAATGAACGTACTGCCAAACTATTTTGTTATCAGAGCCCGTCACGACAGTCAATCTACATTGCATTTACTTTACGACGAACTTGTTAATGAGGTCCGGGCTAACGACATCGGCGCTAAGTCGACCGTAGATAAGTTGACACAAATCATCTTTCTCCGAGTGCTTCGAGCCTACCGAGAGACGGCCTCGGAGAGTGCTGGTGCGCTCGGCGGACGCTGGCCACTCGCGACCCAAGATCAACGGATTTCTAAATCACTGCGGCTTATGAATGATCGTCCCGAGCATCCATGGACACTTCAAGAATTTGCCGATGCTTGCAATATGTCTCGCACCAGCTATGCAAGCCGATTTCGCACGAGCGTGGGCGTTACCCCACAGGCATATTTGCGCGATTTGCGGATGCGGCGCGCCGTTGTGTACTTAACGCAAAGTGCCCGATCCGTCGCTAACATCGGCAACGAATTGGGTTATGCATCGGAAAGTGCCTTCAGCACAGCGTTCAAAAAGGCAATGAAGTTGTCGCCCGCACATTACAGAGCGAATTTCCGTCGCGAGCAATCTTGACGGAGTGGAGTGGCTTGGTAAACGAGCGGATACAGTCTCTGTCTTAAAAGAACGGTAGCCCACCCGACTGCGTTGATCTTTACTAGCTCCTGATATGACTTCCGTAGTCAAGAACCGCGGGTCGCGTTGTCTTAGTGCATCACTGTGTTTTTGAATCTCCTCAAGGCGGCGCAGCCTGTAACTTCGACGGTGGATCCTTCTGATATTCGTGGGTTGGCTAGCACATTACAGGGCTCCGTCTGGCGAACCTTCCGCGCTCTATGACTGGGAGTCAGCATCAGATGTCATCTCGTAGGATCTTCGCGGGTTGTTCGCCGACCGCGCCGCACCGCCTTCAGAAGACTCTTGATCCTCCCTCGCGTGACTGAGGCCTGAGCCGATGGTTTTACGTGGCCTGCACGGTTGCGGTGATGGGCGTCATCTGTGCGAGGTCCCAGACGAAACCCGCCAGCTCACGGGCGACGGCTGCCAGAGCAACGTTGGGGGGGGGTGCCGCGTGAGTAAGTCTGCGGTAGCGCTTGCACAGGTGCAGTTGATCATCCCAGGCACGGTCCATGATGGGCTTGGGTAGCGCTTCGTGTCGCTTCTGGATCGCTTGGCTGATCTTGGCCGGGTGACGGTAAGACCACGCTACTTTGACCAGCAAACGGCGCGCATTGCTGTTAGGGTCAATTCTGCGTGGACAGCGACACCGAGTTCGGCCAGCAGGCCGATCGCCGTGGTGAACTGGATGCCACGTAGTGCCTGCAGAGTCTTCACACATGGAAGAAACGCCACTGTGGTGCCACTTCGCGCAGGGCTGCCTCCAGCCGTTCGCATTGGGTCAGTCGGTACTCGATCGTGCGGCGGTGCTCCTCGAATGCGAGTTGCTGCCACGGTGAATCAAATGGATAGCCACTGTCTAGCGTCGGTGTCCCGGGCCCCAGTCAGCGCGGCCGGAGTAACGCACGTCGGGAATCAGCAGGAATGTCTTCAGACGCTGCCGTGCCTGCTTCAGATCCTATTTGGCCGCGCCCCAGGCACGCACCAGATCACGGAACGCCTCGTCCTCGACCGTCGGCACGTGCGCAGGCGAGAGATCCCCCGGCACGCAGCGATCGCACCTGCTTGGCCGCATCGCGGCAATCAGTTTTCACTCGCTCGCCAAGCGTCCTGGGAATCAGTGACGGCGCGCAGACCATGCAAGTATGACCTTTGTCCGTCAGTTGGCGGTGCAGTCCGAACCCACACGATCCGGCCTCATAGCCAAACGCCACGTGGGACCCCTTGGACTGCATGCGCTTACAAAGCCGGTGGTGCGCGACAACTAGGAAGTCCGCTCGTGTTGCCTCACGAGGGAATGTTACCCGAGGAGTAGTTGTCGTTTTGCCTTCTTCATCTCGTTTATGATCTTGTGGGCGCGGAGCGCCGTAAGCGGCCAGTGATGGCATCTTGCATCGACGTAGCAGCCTTGGGAGCATCGTGTCCGGTTCACCTGACGCCGGCCCGCGCGAGCTGAACCCGAAGCCCGTTTCCTTTTCAGTGCACATAATTGCATTGTCGCCGCAACTATCTGTTTGCTGGCGCTGACTCGGACGGCGAACGCGCTGCCGCGATCTACAGCTTCATCGGCACGGCCAAACTTAACGATGTCGATCCCGAGGCGTATCTGCGCTTCGGGCTTGCGCGCATCGCCGACCACGCGATCACCGCGTTGACCAACTCATGGCATGGGTCGTCGTGGATCGGCTTCGTGCAAACGCCTGAAGATCTCGGGCGCCTGTTGAGACGGGACTCGCGCAGCGCTTTCGATTGGCGTGGCCGGCACCGCCACTCTGCGCACGTGGCGGCAACAGCCTCGTGAGGGTGCATGGCATATCGGGCGCAAGCCTTCGTTAAGCGGACGCGATACTCCCGAGACGGTCAATGCAACTCAGGACGGGTTGTCGGGACGCTCGCGCTTGAAGTGACACACGCCACTTATCGCTGATCAGGGGTGGTGCAACGCGAGGACCCACTTGCGCGCCTTTCCAGCGGGTTTGTCGGTGAGTACCACGCAAACTCGCGCTAATTGATCGTGCTTGAGGTATGGCACAAGTATGTCGAGATCAACACCCGGCAGCCGGACAGCCGCCGCCCTCATGGCGCTGCATCCACAGACGCACTTCCCTGATGCTGCGGTAGTCGTTGCGACGTTGTCCTATCCCTGTCTCGAGGATCCCGAGATTGGGTTTGATTCGCTGTGATATCAAATATCACTGAAATTGATAATGGGCATTGTGCGTTTGGAGACAAGTCGTGGAACTTAAGGTGGGATAAGGCTTGGACAGAAGATTCCTCGTGCGGATAGTTGCTTAAAAGATCTCCATACGTTCCCGTCAGACGCTCTTGTAAAGGGTTTATCCGAATGCTTCGACAACCGCGAATTTGTACTATAACAATATGACTTACCAACGCACGCTCTCTGAAACTTTCATGTTAGAAAAATTACCAATCGTGGCACTTAGCGACACCGTTGCGCAGAAGTTGCTCGCCGAGATCGCCGATGGAGCCTTTAAGCGAGGCAGTAAACTGCCGACGGAGGCCGTCTTGGCGCAGGAGTTCGGCGTTAGCCGTACGGTGATTCGCGAAGCGATTTCCCGACTGAAAAACGAGGGTGTTGTGGAGCCACGGCAAGGTAGCGGGATCTATATATCAGTGCATGGGGCGATCCGTCCTTTGCGAATCGACTACGCTGAGGCGACGGAGGGCGGCTCCATTTTCCAGTTACTTGCGCTGCGACGCGCAATAGAGGCCGAAGCGGCGTCTGAGGCAGCGACGCACCGTACTGACGCCCAAATGCTGGAAATTGATTCTGCTCTGACCAAGATTGACGACGCGGTCGCAGAGGGACGCGATGGGGTCGCCGAAGATGTCGGGTTTCACCATTCCATCGCAGTTGTTGCGGGCAATCCCTATTTTATCAAAACACTGACATTTCTAAATCAGTACTTCGAGGCCGGCGTTATTGTGACGCGTCACAATGAAGCGATGAGCGAGCGGTTTTCACGGCAAGTCCGTGAAGAGCATATGGCTATCGCCGCGACTATTCGTTCGGGCGATCCAATGGCCGCACGCACTGCTGTTCAAACGCACCTATACAACGCTGCTCGCAGACTCGCTGAGGCTGGAATCCGCTAACGGCCCAGGAAAGCCAGCGCAACGCGTAGAACCCACCAACACGATCGACTGGTAAATCTGCAGGACAACCTAGACCGAGAAAAACGATCTCCAAGTTCAACTTCAAGAAGTGTTTTTTGGGCTCCCATCAGCCTGGTCAAACTTAGAAGCATCGCTGGCAATACCAGGCGATGGTACAAAATCTGACACATAGAGGGTGGCCCCAGCATCATCGAGGTGGTCCGTTCTTCGAAAGCCGGCAGTAGGCAAATTGGCCGGCTAAACAGGTAGTATTTGCTATGTAAAGTAGTCCTATGTTTTGATAAAAAAGGTGTGTATTTCCAATATCCGATCGTTAGATCGCCGCGTAGCGATTGTTTAGGAGATAACCTTTCTCCGTCATTGGGGGCTTCCAATTTCTGGACAGACACGTTTTATCTGGTTTTGCAGCCAAGAGGGTCAGCATCGCGCGGCTTGCTTGGATCTAATTTTAAGCGTTACGAATAAACGGTTTCAGGTGAAATAATGAGTGAATTAAATTTGGGAATATTGACGGACGATCGGATTGCTGCAAGTAGTCTCCGCAGAAAACAGGTGACCTTTGTCATTCTTGCATTGGCAATGACTGTTATAAATTACCTTGATCGAAGTACGATCAGTATTGCTGCTGTTCATATGCGGTCTGACCTTGGCCTCACGGCAGTGCAACTGGGCGCCCTTCTCTCAGCCTGGTCGTTCAGTTATGCCTTGTGCAACATGCCGGCAGGTTACCTCGTTGATCGGCTTGGCGCTCGATACCTTATGACGTGCGCCATCATGGTGTGGTCGTGCGCACAGTTGGCCGGTGGTCTTGTCCGTGGCTACCTTCCAATGCTAGCCACTCGCATTGTCCTTGGCGTCGCTGAATCACCAACCGCGCCCACGAACGCCAAGATGGTTTCAACATGGATTCCGATCCGCAGGCGCGGCTTGGCTACTGCGGTATACACGTCCTCCACCTCACTCGGCCCTTTTCTTGCCCCGCTTTTACTGACTGGCGCGATGTTACATCTCGGCTGGCGGAACATGTTTCTGTGCATGGGTGTCGCTGGAATCGTTTTTTCCATTGTCTATTTCGTCATGTATCGAGATTTGAGTCGCGCAAAGCTCTCGGACGGCGAGCGACGGCTCCTTTCGGATGGCGAAGGCGGATCAGTAAAAGGGGCGTCTCACGTACCCGTTACGTTTGCGCGTTGGAAAGCGCTCTTCCACTTCAGGACGACATGGGGACTCATGATTGGTGCCTTCAGCCTCGGCTGGGTGGGCTTGATGTTCTCGGGCTGGCTGCCGCTTTATCTTGAACTAGAGTTTCATGTCAGTATTGCCAAGACAGGGGTGCTTGCTGCGATTCCGTTTCTGGGTGGAATCTTCGGTGCTTTCATCGGTGGAATCGGTTCCGATTGGCTCGAACGTCGGGGGATCGGGCGTGTTAATTGCCGTAAAGCACCGATTCTTGTAGGCGTTTGCGGTGCAGGAGCGGCTACCGCGGTCGTAGGCTTTTCGAACGCTCCGGCACTGGCTATCGCAGCGAGCTTCTGTGCCCTCTTTTTCATGCAGATGGCAGGAACCGCTCAATGGGCCGCTGTGACGATTTTCTTCCCGAAGAGTCTGGTGGGATCTGCGATTACTACTTCGACATTCGCAGCGTTCCTCGGCGCAACCCTTTCGCCACTGGTCACCGGTCTGTCGATCGACATTACAGGATCATTTCGGTCCGCGCTATTTTTGAGTGCGTTCATCTGCATGCTTGCGGGCCTCAGTCTTTTTCTTCTCGTCAAGAACGTTGTAGGAGAAACAGCCATCAGTGAAGTTCAAGAAAATAACGTGTGAGAGCACGCTGCAAAGCGCGTGCTTCTCGATATACACACGTAAAAGCAATTTACGAAGAAACATCACATTAGGGTGCATCCATGAAAGAACAGCTTTGGTACAAAAAGCAGCTCAGGATATATCAGACAGTACTGCGTGAAGTGGATCTAATCGATTACGACGCTGCACGCGTAGTGGAGTATCTCGTCTCGGCCGATGCTAACTGCCTCGTCATCAACGCAGGTGGAGTGATTGATTTTTTTCAGAATAAACTCGAATTCGCAAATATTAGCAAATTTGTCGGCTCGAAAGACATCATTCAAGAGCTAACAGAGGAGTGCCACTCGCGCGGCATTAGAGTCATTGCGCGAGTTGATTTTCGGGGCGCCGAAAAAAGAGTCTTCGAACAGCGACCTGATGCGTTTGCGGTAGACGAAGCTTGCCAACCTCAAGTGTTCAACTACCTGGGGCATCCACTTCCAGAAACCCTATACACGCCGTGCTACCTTGGCTGGTATCGCAATGAGCATGCCTTCGACTTCGCGCGGCATCTGTTCGAAGAATACAACGTGGACGGAATTTGGGAAAACGCCTCAATGCACGAGGGAGTGTGCTACTGCAAGCGATGCCAGGCAGCGTTTATGGAAGACCATGACGATGAATTGCCACGTGGCGGACACTTCGCTGAATCGAAATACGATACATATAGGGCGTGGAAGTCCCGAATGCTACACCGCCATCTCTCCGCTTTTCGTCGGGAGATCAAGAAGTTCGGAGACGACAAGGCTTTTTGCGCCGAAATATTCGGCTTGTTCTATGACTTCTACAACTCCGCGGGGCATGATCTCTACAACATAAAAGACGCAATGGACTTTCTGGTTACTCCGCTCTTTATAGGAAATCATGAGCCGTTGAATGGACCTGGGACCCTCACCAAGTTTCTGAAGGCGTTAGATGAAGAAAAGACACCGGTCGTTCTCTTCGGTCACTTGGGCATGGATAATCAACTTCGTTACGTCTCAAACTCGCCGGCAGAACTAAAGATATGGATGTGGCAGGCACTGAGTGCTGGCGGCTCGCTGTGGGATGTTATCTTCAACGGTCAACACCCGGGCGCAACCTACGATCGGCGCAACGAAGCTGTGGTTCGCGACGTATTCAGAGTAATGAAGAGACACGAGGGTAAGCTGCACTCTCAGAAGTCGATCGCGCCAGTCGGAATATTCTATTCACAAAAGACAAATATAAAACATCGCAGACAAAATCGGGCGGAAGACCACTATCTCACTAATATTCTCGGTCTAGAGCAAACTCTGCAAGATAGACACCTTCAATATGATTTCGTTCTCGATCTTGATTTCTCGGCCCAGAAGCTTACGAATAAGAAATTATTGATAATTCCGCATTGTGAATTGCTATCGGACACGCATGCTGAAGTTATTCGCGCTTTCGTTTCCGCTGGCGGACATGTTATCTCGACGGGATCTACAGCGCTTCGCAATGAGGTTGGGGAGCTTCGGGACGATTTTGCCTTGACCGACGTCTTCGGCTGCTCTTACTCAGGTCTGTCCAAAGATTCATCGAAGTGGGGATATCAGTGGATCAGGCAACGGGAGCACCCGGTCATGCGCGATTTCGAGCAAACTCAACTCATCGCTAATTGGGGTGAATGTTTGCTGGTCGAAGTGCATCAAGGAAGCGGCGCTCAATCACTGGCCACATATGTTCCGGCCATTTATCCGCAGCCACCGGAAAAAGCATGGCTAACGTCGATGGAGACTCCGTACGCAACTGTCATCGAAAACGTATTCGGCGACGGACGGTCCATTTACTTCGCCACCGAAGTGGACAGAAATGTCTGGCATCACGGACACCCGGATTACTCGATGCTGCTGGGAAATACGGTGTCGTACATGCTTGGCGATGCCAACAGGTTGAGCACGAATGCGCCGGCTAGCGTTCAGATGACGATTTCGAAAGTTGACAATGACGAAGGCGGGTTTTTGCTGCACGTCATTAACGTCACGTCCTCGCCCCGGCGTCCCGTTGTAGATCTCGTCCCGGTCAGGGATATATCGATCGCCTTGGACCTTCCGGCACGTAAATATCATTCCTTTGAGGTTCTAACGGGAGATGCATCAGGTGTGGTTGTCCGTTCCGACAATAAGGTTGAAGACGACACGATACGCGTTGACGTTCAGATCGCCCATCTCAAAGATGTGGTGGCTTTGTACATCGCTGCGCAGTAGGGCCGCCGCTGGAGCGAAGCAGCTTAGAACTTAACCATGAAGCGGGGCATTCGTTCGCCCTGTTGAGTCAAAGCCCGGAAATGGAACGCGAGATTTAGCAAGGGAGTTGTTGGTATTTCGATAAACGTAGACCATATCCAGACGGTCGCGCTTGCTCGAGTTTTTAGGTTGATTAGGAATACGAATATTTTATAGCCGTGTACAAAATAAAAAGGAGGAGAAGTTGAAAAAAACGCTCATAACTTCCGTCATTGGGACACTTTTTGCCGGTAGCGCATACGCTCAGAGCAGCGTTACGCTTTACGGCATTGTTGACGTTGGCATCACATATACATCGAACGTAGGTGGATCTCATCAAGTCGCTTTGACAAGCGGCGGCGAGACAGGAAGTCGATGGGGACTGACTGGTGTGGAGGATCTAGGGAACCGGTTGAAAACCATCTTCACGCTCGAGAATGGGTTCAGTGCGACCACGGGTGCACTTAAGCAAGGTGGTAGCCTCTTCGGCCGCCAAGCCTTTGTTGGCATTAGCAGCGATCAATATGGGACGGTGACGTTCGGCAGACAGAATGACGCTTCTTACAGCACGATGACGGGCTATCTACGCCTGTCAGCGGGCGGCACGTGGGCATCAAGCGGAACTGCGGATGGTACCCATGCAGTGGATGTCGACAACCTCGACGGCATCAATATCATCAGCAACGCCGTCAAATACCAGTCCCCAAACTTCGGCGGTTTGATCTTTTCCGGTATGTACAGCCTGGGGGGCGTGGCGGGTAACTTCACCCGAAATAATATTTATGACGTTGCAGTAGGTTACGACAATGGTTTGCTCAAAATGGGAGCATCGTATTTTTTTGCGAAGGATCCCAACTTCTCTTTCTGGGGGGGTAAGCCCAGCGACAGTCTGACAGGAAGCAACATCCCGTACGTCACAGTCGCGGGGTACGCGTCTGCCGAATCAGAACAGATAGCTGTGGTCGGTGGAGGATATACCTTAGGTCCCGCTATTGTCTCTTTGCTCTACAGCAACGTCAAATTCGGTGGGCTCGGCAGTATTACAGGCGTGACGACAGGCGCGGCGGCACAGTATCGTGGTTCGGCGTCGTTCAACACTGGCGAAATTAACGTAACGTATCAGGTGAATCCAGCGCTACTGCTCGGCGCTGCTTACAGTCAGACGAGAGATAGCGGGGCGAATAATAGTGAAGGCGCGAAGTATCAACAAATGAATCTGGGCGCCATTTATTCAGTTTCAAAGCGAACTTCACTTTATGCGACGGCTGCATATCAAAAAGCTTCCGGTACAAACTCGCTTGGAAAGAGCGCTGTAGCTGATCTCACGAGCGGTACAGCGCCTTCTGGAAACGATCATGAACTCTCGGTGATCATGGGGATAAGGCACAAGTTCTAAGCGAAGCTGAGACCCGTCACGGTTCGTTGACTCGTTGCCGGGTCTTTCCATCTCGTTCATCCTGGGTTTTCCCGTTACCGACATGTCTTCAGAGAAATTCCATGACACTCAATTATCGGGCGATTGCCGGTGTGGCAGGCTTTTTAATTGCCCTTTTGCCCTCGCCACGACTGCTTATGGCGCAACCGTCGGCTTATCCAATGCCGTCGTCGAACTTTACCTATACATCGCCGCAACCCAGCGTCAGTCTCGGTAGTCAGATAGGCATGCCGGGCCGCTCTCTCGGACTGGAAGCTATCTGCGGTTCCTGTCAGCTTGAGAAGTTCACCGATGAATGCGTTGGGCGCCTCGAGGGACCGAGTTTTGATAGAGATGGGAATCTCTGGATGGTCAGCCCGGCAACCGGCAGCATTTTTCGCGTAACGCCCAGCGGACACTGTGAGGTAGTTGCTCAGACTCCGGCTCCAAATGCAACGCGATTCGCACGCGATGGTCGTCTATTTGGCGTAGACAACAAGCTTGGTGTCTTCTGGCTTGACACAAAGACACTAAAGGTAACCTACGTAACAAACAGATATCGAACCGAGAACTTTCACGGTCTCGACGATCTCTATTTCGATCGCGCAGGAGGACTTTATCTAACCGACGCATATGGATCGAGTGTGCTTCATCCACAAGGTCAGGTTTTCTATCTCGCAACAAACGGCGACGTACGTAAGCTAATCTCGGGAAATCTTGCTTTTCCTAACGGCATTGTATTGTCGCCGGATGAGCGAACGCTGTACATCGACGACTGGGGCTCGAATCGGATAATTGCCGTTCCGGTCAGAAGTCCGGGAGAACTGGATGTGGATTCAGCCTGGGTCTTTGCCTATCTCAACGGCGGTCGTGGCCCGGATAGCATGACCATTGACTCTGACGGCAATGTTTATGCCGCGCACTATGGCGCCGGCGAGGTCGATGTCTTCGATTCCCACGGCTTTTATTACGGGGCCATCCGTATGCCCGCTGGCGCCGGCATGGTTCCGTCGAACGTCACCATTCACGGCGGCTACCTTTTCATTACCGAAATGGATCAACACACCGTTTGGAGAGTGCGGACAAAAGTCCGCAGCGTGAATCAGTGGCCAGAGTGACACCCTTAACACAATCGGGTAGGCGAACCCGTTCGCTAATCAGTGTCGCGTTGTCGAAAGGCTGAAGGTGGTATGACGGGCGGTCAAACCAGGGCCGCCGACACGATGCAGCCTACGATCATCGAACACGTAACTCCATCGATGGCGACTTACCACGAGGAAACACTTGGCCCGATCATGACTGTAGTGCAAGTGTCGGAAACTGCGGAGCCCGCGAGGATACCCGTGGTCGCTGATCTAGCGAGCAATTCATCGTCGTCATTGCTTCAGATAAAGCGTCTTGCCGTACAAATACCGTTCGCGGACTTCGGTAAAAGGAACTTATACGCGTGGCGTGGAAGATCAAGGCGAGCCCTAATACTCGCGACGGCTTCATGCACGGGTATTGAGGCACGATGTGCGCACTCAGTTCAGGTAGCGGGGCGCGGGTGTAGGAACTCCGCCACGAGGGCCATCTTTGCAAATGAAGCTACTGGCCGCAGTGGGGTCCCCAGCCTGGTATACCGGCAGTTGCGGATAAGCACAAAGCGGACGCTGCATCACCGGCTGAGGATTTGCTCCCGTACTGTACTTGCTCGCTATAAGCTGTATAGGGGGCGTTTGATTCTCAACCCAATCTACCAGCTGTAAAAGTACGTCGTGCGCCTTGTCCGGAGGAAGGTAAGTAGCATAGGACTGCCCGAACTCACCAACCCCAGCTCCTCCGCCGATAGAGGCGCAGTGTCCCATGCCCGGTACGATGTAGTAGCGGAAGAAGTTCTGCGTCGCGTTAAGATCGGCTCCCTGGTCCTGTACGACGCGCTCGTAATATTCGATCTCAGATGGGAGTGGAACACCTGGGTCCGAACTGCCGTTGTACATGATCAGCTTTCCGCCGTTGGACTTGAAATCATTGAGGTCAGCGCTATTGGCATTCAGCGGGGGCGCGAGCAATGCATCAACCGTGTCGATGTTGTGGTCGAAATCGAAAGACAGGTAGTCGTAGCCGGCGCCGAACGTCCACAACAAATCGTAGAGTTGTTGAGACGGCCACGCGGAAGCGTCTTGCTGATTTACGAGACCCAAGGGCAGGTTCTCGGTACCGAAAGGCATGCCGGAAAAAATCCGTTCCCCTGTGCGAGGATTCGTCGGGCCAGCGTATGTCGCCTCCAGCGCTGTTAGCTGTGCTGGCGTCAGGCAGGTGTCGTCGTTGCTACTCGAGCATTTCGGCAACGTGTCTGGATTGAAGTTGCACTGGCGCGGATCAGTGAGGAATCCGTCTGTCGGCGCTCCACCGTCCTTACCCGCACACGATGCGACAACGTTAGCGGTGACCATGTTCAGCTTTCCTTGTGTCATCTGAGCTCCAGTCGCGTTAAGAGCTTTCAGGTTCCAGGAAAACATGGCATTCAGGTGCGTTCGGTTGAACGCTGGTGCACCCGCGATGATTCCGTTGTAGTCGGTCGGATACCGCTGGGCAATGGAGAGTGCCTGCTGTCCTCCGGTGGAACAACCAGAGAAATAGGAAGTCTGCGGGCCTGTCTTGTAAAAAGCATTGACGAGCGCTTTGCCGGCAATTGTCATCTCATGATTCGCGCGGTAACCGAAGTCGTTCCAGCGCTCCGGATGACCAATCATATTGTTTATGTTTGGTGATGTGCCCAAATCGGTATTGGCTGACGCGAAGCCACGCTGAAGTCCTTGCGCGATGCCTGTGACGTAAGCGATTGATCCGGCACCTCCTCCGTTGCCCGTAGCCAGGAAGCGGCGGTTCCAAGCTGTCTGTGGGAGCCAGACTTCGACATTGATGTCAGAATCCGGCGTTGGTTGCATCAGCACCGTCACGCGGCAAAAAGCCGGTAATCCCGTAATCGCGCTTGCTTGACCGGGTGGAGTGAAACTTCCGGCTGCAATTGATTGTGCACTCTGCACAATACCGTCAGGAATCGCCGTGTTTGTAAGCGTTTCGCATGGCACCTGCGCACTCGTTACGGGGCCTGCGGGACTAACGACGGGCGCGCCGTCGCCGTGCCCTCCGCAGCCAGATAAAACGATTGCTGCTGCGGCCACGCATGATGCCATCACAGCAGGCACCATCTGCCGCGATGCCTCGAAAACCTGGCCACTCTTTCTCATGTTCATGTCGTCTCCTTGAGGCTGACTTAATTCGGTATTTTCTTGGGAGCAGACGTCAGCAAATTTCGGCCTACGTCGATTTAGAACGTTGATGAATGCGGAAGGATGATGCGGCAATAAGTGAGAGGCTAGATGACCTCTGCGCAAGATACGCATACGAGAGCAATGGCTGAACGTTCCCGCTTCAGGAAAGGGAGACGGTCTTCGTTTCGTTCATTGCGAGCATGCCGAGTAATCCGGCGGCCGATGCAATCGATACGTGCGCCTACCCACGACAGCCCAGCCTGCGTTGTCGAAAAAGGGCAATGCAGACATAGGCAGGTATCCCATAATGTTCGTACTATTTATTTGTTATCGGTCGACCCGACAGAACAGACATGAGGCGATGGCCAGCAATGCAAGTTTTACGGAAGAAATATAGTGTGCGCATATAAAACACTCTATAGGTGGAGAACCGGCTAGGGCAAACCCTATGACGACAACGAAAAGTGCCGCGAGATGACGGCGCATCGCGTTCTGAGCGGGCTCGGTTAGCGCTTCGCTTGTGAAACTGGTACTACATACGCAGAGGTGCCATGAGACGGGGAGGTGCTGCGAAGGGAGATGCGAGTCGCGCCGACTGTCGTGCCGGACGCGCTCGAATTTGTGACGAACCGCGCGAGCGGATGGCAATCGGGCGACGATTGGCGCCCGCGCGATCGTCGAAAACGACCCTCTGTGGCTTCATGATCAGTGACGCGTAGCGCACCGACTGTCACGTGAACGGGAAAGTAAAAGATGGATCGGTGGGTGTAGAAACACCCCACGCTCTGTTCAACGGAATTGACGTGGCGCAAGACGGCAGCCTTAATGAGCATTGTCACGGCCATGTGCGAGGCGGCGAACCATTCGTTTCATTGTCTAGGCGACAGCTGTTTATCCGCATCAAATGAATTAATAGAATGGCTCACTGGCTACCAACAAGCGTGTTCGCAGCATGAACAGAAAGAATTCAGAAGTAAGTCATCGTGAAGTTGCTCATTCAAGCCGCCGTATTGCCGCGGTGCTCACCGCTCCGGTCGCCTCGTTCGCACAGTCGGACCTGCTTGTCACCCGCAAGTACGCCGAGCTGGCCCAACTCGAAAAGGCCGGCTATAGCCCAGCCCGCGGCAGCGATCTGTACTACCCGGCCGACATCCAGATTGCTGCGCTCTCCGAGCACAATAGGGAATTCGCATAAAAACATCAATGTCGCCACATTTTCGATCCGCACTTGCCGATCTGTTTGCCAGTACACTTAATACTTCACATATAAATTAATGTAGACTTTAACGTGTCGGATGACTCGAACGTCCGACCAACGTTCGAGAGGCTTGCATACACAGAACAAGGAAACTTGATGGCCCGCGGCTCAGAGGCAAGATCGCGGTCGTCACGGGCGGAGGCGGCGGAATCGGGTCCGCCGCACTGCGGCATTTGCGGTGCGCGGGCGGAGGCAGCAGCGTCAACATACGCTGTCGACGGACGCTGATAGTCTGCCGACCCGAACATAGATTTGCCGCGCGCGGCCCGTCCGCAACTTCATCAAGGATTCTCACCAATGAACATCTTCCTTACAGGCGCAACCGGATACATCGGTGGCAGCGTCGCCGCGGCGCTGAAGGACGCGGGGCATCGTGTGCGCGGACTCGTTCGTTCGCCAGCTAACGCCGAACTGGTCGGTAACGCCGGAATCGAGCCGGTCTTCGGATCGCTTGCCGATGTCGATCTGCTCAAATTCGAAGCAAGAGCCGCCGACGGTGTGATCAACACCGCAAGTGCCGACGACCTTGAATCGGTAGAAGCCATGCTCGAAGCCCTACAAGGGTCGGGCAAAGTATTTCTGCATACGAGCGGGTCAAGTGTGATCGGCGACGATGCCCGCGGCGAGTGGACCGCGGATGCGATATTTGATGAAGACACGCCGTTCGTCGTCGAGCCGCTCAAACAGCCCAGGCATGCGCTGAACCAGTTCATTCTCGGCGCGGCAGATCGCGGCATCCGGTCGGCTGTGATCTGTCCCAGCCTCATTTATGGAGTTGGGCGTGGAATCAATCCGCTCAGCATACAGATCCCTTCTCTGGTCCAGAACGCGCGCGAAAATGGCGTGGTGCAGATCGTCGGCAAAGGCGCAAATCGGTGGTCGAATGTCCATATCGACGACGTCACCGCGCTCTATCTGCTCGCGTTTGACAACGCGACGAGCGGCGCATTCTATTTTGTGGAGAACGGAGAGGCTTCCTTCGCCGAGATTGGGGCGGCAATCGCGACAAGGCTCGGGCTAGGCACCGTTGAGTCGCTCGACGCCGAAGAAGCCGCAAGCCGCTGGAGCGAACCGCTTGCCTTCTACTCGCTCGGCAGCAACAGCCGCGTCCGCGCCAAGCGCGCGCGGCACGATCTGGGATGGTCGCCTCAACACGCGTCGGTCACATCGTGGATCTTGAACGAAATGCCCACACGACACGACTCCCATCTGTCCCCATGAACCAAATAGGACCCTCCATGATTCTCGAACTAGCGGATCTGCTCACCTATCCCGGCCAACAAGCAGAGTTTGAGCAAGCCGTGCGACGCGGTGTCGAGACGGTCATCGCAAAAGCAAGGGGCTTTCGCCACTACTCATTGCGGCGAAGCGTCGAATCACCGGAGCGTTATATCCTTCAGATCGAATGGGATAGCTTGGAGGACCACACACTCGGCTTTCGGGGCACCCTCGCAGCCGTTGAGTGGCGAAGCATTGTCGACCCCTACTTCGCCTGCGCACCTCAGGTCGAGCACTTCGACCTCGTCGCAACATCGTCTGATTGAAGATTGCTAGTCGCGGGCTGCGACTAGCATGCGTCATCGTTCGATCTACTTCGGCCGGCGGGAAATTGGGTCCCGATCTGATTCGCTTTGAGCCCGGAAGAAAGCGGCTATCTACCATAGGACATGGCTCCGACGCCTTATGGCGAGTCGCCAAAGGACATGCTGGTTTCTGAACCGCCGGTCGGCTCTCCTTACCCCCACGTCGACCGGCGTATTACCGCTGTCCGACGTGGGCATGTGCTTCGTTGAACAAACACGTGCGACGCGATTTCTGCCAGCGGAATGCTGCTATTGTCGATGCACGACGACAGCGAGAAACCGTCAAGACTGCGTCGCGCAATCGACGACGCTCGTTACGGACGCCTCTCATCTCTGGCTTCGACGCAGCACGGGGTTATACGTCGCTCACCACTGGAAGAGCCGATTCGTCCACGTGAATGACGATCGTCGGTACCACGAATCCGATTAGAAACACCGCATCGGGTGCGACACAATAAGCAACCAACCGTGTGACAGATGTTCGCGCGCCATTTCCGCCATCAGCAGCGAAGAGGCAACCACAGGCTCAGCGCTAACCAGGAAGTCGTTGACAAGCCACTAACGGTCTGATGCAGGGCGCCAGGTAGTGTTCTCGGAAACCGGATGTCAAGTCCACCGTAATGATTCCGTCGGCTCGATCTTGCGACCACTGCCTCCCCATCAATGATTGACATCGTCGAGCAGCGCGAGACGCGCCGGCAAGTTTCTGAACCCGTCTTTCGCGCCTCTAGTAAGACACTGGTCAGATGAACGCGTCGCACACTGCAGGGTTAGCGGTTATCTATTGGCGTCCACTTGGTGCATTCCTTCTGAGCCAGTGCAACAGCTGCAAGACACGCGCCAACAAGATCGCCGTCTCATGTGGAAGACTGCGCGAACATTTGAAAACGGTAAGTATTCACATACGAATTCTATGTTTCATACCAATCCAGAAGAAATAGTTGCTGGCACTGCCTTTGCACGTTGGCAAGACCTAATCGCCATATTTCATGGAAAACGAGGCCTGCGCCAGTTATACGCATTTACCCTATCAGGAACTATCCTGATCATATTTCTACATATGCACAATATATTTCATGTATAAATTTAACGCTGCGAACACTTGAATCCGCCGTCGACGACATCTGCCTCGTTCAGCCCTGATTCGATCGCAGACCGTTGTCACTGGCACGCCGGTCGGACAACCTCTACACCACCACAAGAACAGACGTAGCCACGCCTCGGAGAACCTAAAAATGTCAGTCTCATCTGTACCTACTACAAAAGTAAACTCCGTCAAACAACAAAATAGGAGTACGAAGATATTGTTCGCGAGCTTTATAGGTACAGCCATCGAATTCTATGACTTCTACGTCTATGCGACAGCCGCTGCGTTAGTTATCGGCCCGGTATTTTTCCCACGGGGATCGGCAACCGCGCAAGCCCTGTCGGCATTTGTGACGTTCGGGATCGCCTTCATTGCCCGTCCTATAGGATCATTTTTGTTCGGTCACTTTGGTGATCGCATCGGCCGGAAGTCGACGTTAGTTGGTTCACTCCTGGTGATGGGCACGTCAACCACTTTGATCGGCTTTTTACCTGGCTACAACTCGATCGGGAGTCTCGCACCGGTTCTGCTATGCGCGCTCCGTTTCGGTCAAGGTATAGGCTTGGGCGGTGAATGGGGAGGTGCCTCACTGCTCGCCACAGAAAACGCTCCCGCGGGTAAGCGTGGCTGGTACGGCATGTTTCCCGCACTGGGCCCGTCAATCGGCTTCCTTGCTTCGAACGGCCTTTTCTTTGCGCTATCGTTGACACTGACTGACGACCAGTTTCGCGACTGGGGGTGGCGAGTTCCCTTTCTCGTCAGCGCAGTCCTCGTTGTGTTGGGTCTGTACGTCCGTCTCAAGATTGCCGAAACGCCCGCCTTCCGCGCCGCAATTGAGAAGCGCGAATGTATAAAGGTCCCAAGCGCAGAACTCCTCTCGAAACATTGGCTCCCCACTCTGCTCGGGGCGTTGGCGATGGTGCCTTGTTACACGTTGTTTTACAACTCCACCACGTTTTCCCTCTCGTACGGCGTGTCGGTGCTGCACATGCCACGTCAGACCTTTCTCGGCCTGCTTTGCATTGCAGTGGTATTTATGGCGCTCGCTACACCGCTCGCGGCGTGGGCATCAGACCGTTGCGGCAGAAAACCTGTGATGATCGCGGGCATTACTGCAGCTATTCTGTCGGGATTCTTGATGGAGCCGCTTCTCGGAAGTGGCTCCACTACGCTGATCCTGCTTTTCCTCGTCATTCAGTTGTTCCTGATGGGTGCAACGTTCGCCCCGATGGGCGCCCTGCTACCAGAACTCTTTCCGACAAACGTCCGATACACCGGGGCGGGCGTTTCCTACAACTTGGGCGGTATCCTTGGAGCGTCGGTCGCGCCATATATCGCTCAGTTGCTAGCCGCACACGGCGGTTTGAGTTGGGTAGGCGCGTATGTATCCGTAGCCTCAGCGGTAGGCCTTATTGGCATGCTTTGCATGCGCGAAACGCGACACGTATCCCTTTCGTGATCAGACGACGAAGACGTCTTCCTCACCCACCTCCGCAGCGATTTCGGCCATAGTCTAGGCATGAGACTAGGTCAACCTTATCCGTGTTTCGTGCCACCTGACGAAGCTCACGATATGCTGCTGCGGATGGTGGATTGGGTCGAAAACTAAAACGAACCGCAGCAGATCATCGCCACAAGATATGGAAGCGGCTCTACACCAGTACCTGCAATGGGGCGGCCCATGTGCATCTCCCGAACTGCCAACCTAGCAGAGCGGTGAGCCGACTAGAGCCAGCAGCTTCACCCGCTAGGTGCACGAGGCAATGTGTCGACGTCTACGCCGAGATACCTGAACTAGACGAAAAGGCTCATCGGTTCACTTGGTCGCTATCCTTGAAAATTCGGCTGGTCGCGTTACTTCCAAGGTCCCGCTTGCCTCGTGCGTCATTACCGCCAAACCTGCCAGCCAGGAAGGTACGGCGAACCTTGCGAGGCCTATCCATCGCGCTCCTCCCGACGAAGCAATATTCACCCCGTGAATATGCCAATTAAGCGTGGCTTTATTGGCCCAACGTCCACTGTCGTCCATTATTTGTAAGTCGACACCACCGAGCAAAGCTGACGCCGTGCATGCATAAAACGATTGATGCGTCAAACTTCGGTCAGTGATCTCTCGAAGAAACAGAGCAGCGGCGGCAGCCTATTCGCAAAAAAATTACTGCTCCCGAAAGCCGACCCGACGCGATTCCCCAGGAGACATTTCATGCCACAACAGATTACTGCAGCCATCGTCCGCACCGCGGGCGGTGCTCTCACGCTCGAACAACTCACTCTCGGAGATCCGCAACCACACGAAGTAGTTGTCAAGATAGTTGCCACTGGTGTTTGCCACACGGACATGGTCATCCGTGACCAGTTGTTTACCACGCCACTCCCACTTGTACTCGGTCACGAAGGTGCCGGAATTGTCGAGGCCGTCGGCAGCGAGGTAACGCGAGTTGTGCCGGGCGATCACGTCGTGATGACATACATGTCTTGCGGACATTGCGATACATGCGTGTCCGGGCACCCTGCATACTGCGAAAACATGGCACCTCTGAATTTCGGAGGAGCGCGAGAAGATGGTACGAGTGGCCTCTGCGATTGCGCGGGACATTCCGTCCACGGTCATTTCTTTGGCCAATCTTCATTCTCAACCTATGCACTCGCAAGCGATCGCAACGTTATCAAGGTTCCCAAAGACATCCCACTGGAACTGCTCGCCCCTTTGGGTTGCGGTATCCAGACGGGTGCCGGCGCCGTGCTGAACTCTCTGAAAGTATCAGCGGGCTCAAGCTTTGCGGCGTTCGGGACAGGGGCAGTCGGACTGGCCGCCATCATGGCTGCCAGAGTAGCAGGCGCGACTACCATTATCGCCGTCGATATCGTGCCAAATCGGCTCGAATTGGCACTTCAGCTTGGCGCCACACACACTGTCAACCCGAAACTGGCTAACCCGGTTGAGGCGATCCGCGAGTTCACCGGGGGTGGTGCGAACTTTACACTGGAATGCAGTGGGCGGCCCGAGGTGCTTCGTCAAGCAGTTGACAGTCTGTCAATCTTCGGCACGTGTGGAATCGTGGGTGCCACCAAAATCGGCACTGAGGTTTCGCTGAATATTAACGACGTCATGATTCCCAGCCGACGAATCATGGGCATCGTTCAGGGCGACGCCCTTTCGCACCGTTTCATCCCCACTCTCATCGAGCTGTACCGCCAAGGACGTTTCCCGTTCGACAGGCTCATCAAGCAATATCGTTTCGACCAAGTCAACGAGGCGATGAAGGACAGTGAGAGCGGAGCGACGATCAAGCCGGTACTGATGTTTGAAGGCCAGTAAAACTGGCTCAATCTGGGTTACAGGAGCAGAAACTTGAAGACGCAACTCGTCATAGATAACGAAACCAAAGACGCTGGAGACGGTAAAACATTCTCACGTTACCACCCGGTTTCGGGCAGCGTGGTCACGGTAGGCGCAGCGGCGACCGTTGCAGACGCGATCGCCGCAGCGGACTCGGCGCGAGCAGCGTTAGGCAGTTGGAGTAAGGTGGGCCCTTCAGAGCGTCGTCGCCTACTATTGAAGGCAGCGGACATTCTCGAAGGCAAGCTTCTCTCTCTGCGCGAGACAATGGCCAACGAGATAGGCGCATCTAACCTGTGGTCCGACTTCAACGTCATGGGGTCCGCCGCTCTCTTTCGCGAGGCAGCCGCGTTAGCGACGCAAATTCAAGGTGAAACAATTCCTACTAATAAGCCTGACACGCTCTCCTTTACGGAGCGGCATCCAGTAGGTGTCGTCTTAAGCATCGTCCCGTGGAACGGTCCAGTACTCCTTGCTGCCCGCGCGATCGCATACCCGTTGATTTGCGGCAACACCGTCGTGTTCAAGGCGTCCGAGACCAGTCCGGCGACTCACCTAGCCGTCGCACAGAGTCTCTACGAAGCGGGTTTTCCCCCTGGCGTGCTGAACTTTGTCACCTGCGCTACTGAAGATTCACCACAAGTCATCGACGCGCTAATCGCTCACCCCGCAGTTCGCCGAATCAACTTCACCGGTTCAACGCGAGTAGGTCGAATCATTGCAGAGAAAGCGGCGAGCCAGCTAAAGCGCTGCCTGCTTGAACTGGGCGGCAAAGCGCCATTTGTTGTACTCGACGACGCGGACATCGACGCGGCCGTCAATGCGGCAACATTCGGGTCGTTTCTGTACCAGGGTCAAATCTGCATGTCGACCGAGCGATTCGTCGTCGACGAAAAGGTCGCCGACCAGTTTGTTACCCGTTTTGCCGCGCGCGCAAACGAACTGCCGGTCAGCGACCCGGCCACCGGTGCCGAATGCGTAGTTGGCCCGTTGGTCAGCGCGGAATCGGGTAAGCGAATCAATTCGCTCATCAACGATGCGTTGTCGAAAGGCGCGAAGGTGGTGACAGGGGGCGAAGCAGCCGCCGCAGTCATGCGACCCACGATCGTCGACCACGTAGATCCGACGATGGCGATTTACGACGAGGAAACCTTTGGTCCCGTCACAACGGTTGTACGGGTATCTGGAGTCGAGGAGGCAGTGAGAGTAGCCAATGATACCGCGTATGGTTTGTCGTCCGCCGTCTTTGGGCGCGACGTGACCCGTGCCTTGGCTGTCGCACGCAGAATCGATGCCGGCTGCGTACACATCAATGGTGCTACGGTGCAAAACGAAGCGCAGGCGCCGTACGGGGGAATGAAGCAAAGCGGGTACGGCCGCTTCGACGGACGTGCGGTCATCGACGAATTCACCGAACTCAAGTGGATTACGATCGAGCCAGCGGGACAGCCGTACCCATTCTGATTAGCATTTCAAGCCCAACTGGCGCGAGGATAAATAACATTGTCCTCGCGCCCCATTCCATGGGAGCTCTAAACCAGGCCAGGGCAAGCGCCTGGCCATGTTTCTGTTACGGCGAGACAAAATCGGGCTGAAGTCCAGGTTGCGCTGCATCAAACGCCGGATGAGAGATCGCGTGGCGATAAACGGCCATGCTCGTTGGGTACGCATCCAGGTTGCACCCCATCCTCAGCGCGTTCGCAATCTGTGGAACGAGACAACAGTCGGCCAACGTAGGCTGTTCACCAAAGCACCAGGGGAGTCTGCCATATTTCGAGAGCAGCCGTTCAACGCCGCTCATCCCCTCGGCTACCCAATGCTTGTACCACTCGCTCTTCTGCTCCGGCGTGACATTCAGAACAGTATCGAGGTACTTGAGCACACGAAGGTTGTTGACCGAATGCATATCGGAAGAAATCAGCTGTGACACTTCCAGCACACGCGCACGTTGCTCGGGCTCTGCAGGAATGAGCTGCGGCTCCGGATAGCGGGTGTCGAGCCAATCGACGATCGCAAGTGACTGGCCCAGGCTGAACTCACCATCCGTCAACGCCGGAACGGCAGCCGAGGGATTTACCCCTTCGACATACGCTTCTTTGCGGTGCTCACCGGTCCGGATGTTGACCGGAACGTAGTCAAACGAAACGCCCTTGAGCTCAAGCGCGATACGTACCCGATACGAGGTCGAGCTATTGAAAAAACTGTGCAGTTCCATGACGCCCCCCTCTACACCACGCGGACGTGAAGCTCGCCCAGCTTCTCAACGCCTACCGTGATCGAATCCCCTGCGTTTACTGCGCCAACGCCTTCTGGCGTTCCTGTGTAGATGACGTCGCCCGGCTCAAGGCGGAAGAACTTCGATAGGTCGGCGACGGTCTCAGCAACCGACCAGATCAGATGCGCGACGTCGCTCTGCTGCTTCGTTTCGCCGTTCACCGTCAACCATATGCCGCCGTTTTCAAAATGCCCGACGTCACCCGCCTTGTGAATCGGGCCAATCGGCGCGGAGCGATCAAAGGCCTTGCCGATTTCCCACGGACGCCCCATTTCGCGCATCTTCATCTGCAAGTCGCGGCGCGTCATGTCGAGGCCGACGGCATAGCCCCAGACGTGATCGAGTGCATCGGCTACCGCGATGTCGGACCCACCTTTTCCGATCACCGCGACCAGCTCCGCCTCGTAGTGGAAGTTGTTAGTTTGAGGCGGATAGTTCAACTCCAGCGACTCGCCATAGGCCACCGGCACCACCGCGTCTGTGGGCTTGCAGAAGAAAAACGGCGGTTCGCGATCGGGATCGAAGCCCATTTCACGCGCGTGTGCAGCATAGTTACGGCCGACGCAATAGACGCGGCGCACAGCATAATGCGCATCGCTACCCACAATAGGCACAGCGACGGGTGCGTCAGGTTGAAAAACGAATTCCATAACAAGAGTCTCCTGATAGCTAACTGACTGGACGAATGTGTGCGAAGAACGCTCAGCGCATCCCTCGCACCGAAGGCGAAAACTTAGTCGCGCTTTTCACGCAGCAAATTCAGCGCTGAAAGGATGGGGCGATCTGAATAGCTGAAAAGCACGCTGTCGTCATTGGCCTCCAGACTCACTGGCTGCCACGACGGCACGACAAAGATATCGTGTGGTGCGAACTCGAAGTGTGCATCGCCGATACGCACGCTACCCTTGCCTTCCACGACACAAAAGATGGTGGCGTCGGTCGTGCGATAAGTCTTCCCGGAAAATCCGGCTGGCAGAAACTGCATGAATGTCGCAATGGTAGGCATCGGCCAGCCACCCGTCACAGGATTGAGGTAGCGGAGTTTGACGCCGTCCCATGCGTCCAGCTCGCCATTGCGATGGAGAGTATCGAGTGCTTCCCGGCTGCGCTCATAGGGATAGCTGAAGATCGGCGACGTTGGATCGCTGACCACATGACGGACAGGAACCATGTTGTGCCCAAACCGCGCAAAGCTGTCGCCCTCCGGGCGTAGCACCGGTTGGCTGGATTCGGGATAGCTTTCAGCGAATCCAGCGTCAAGCGCCCCAACGACAGGAATGTCCAGACCGTCAAGCCACACAACCGGCTCGCCACCGTCGGCGACGCCCGGGTTCCCGTGGTCATGCCAGGTCCAGGAAGGCGTGATGATGAAATCACCGGGATGCATGGTGGTGCGTTCGCCGTTGACCGCGGTCCAAGCACCCCGGCCTTCCATGATGAAGCGCAACGCCGACTGAGTATGGCGATGACTCGGCGCAACCTCGCCGGGAAGGATCAACTGCAGGCCGGCGTAGAGCGCCGGTGTAATACTTGATTTGCCCGGCAGGCCTGGATTTTCGAGCACAAGTACTCGCCGAACCGCTTCCTCGGCGCTGATGATCGAGCCGGCCTGCATGACCAGATCGCGAATTGAAGCGTACTTCCAGATAGCTGCCTTGGCCTGCGGTCGCGGCTCTTTGGGCACGAGGTTGTGCAACGACTCCCAGAGCGGAGATAGCTGTTGTGTCGAGAGTTGCTGATAATAGGCAGCGCGCTGTTCTTTGACCGTATTAGCAGTCATGCGTGTCTCCTGATGATGGTCGTCCCTGCATCTACGCTCTCGCGGTGCGAGAGCTCACGGAATGTGTCGCCGAGCGACAGTTTCTTCAGCGCCCGGTGTCGGGCTAAATTTCGATGTAGACCGAACCGTTCTCGACCTTGATCGGATACGTTTGGATATCCTCGGTCAACGGTTCGCACATGGCCTTACCGCTGCGTACGTCGAACTTGCCCTGGTGCAGCGGGCACTCGATCTCGTGGTCATCGAGGAATCCATCGCACAGACGGGCGTGTCCGTGCGTGCAGACGTTGTCAGTTGCATAGACCGCTCCATCGACGCTGTAGATAGCGACCTCGCGTCCGGCGGCGATTACAGCCGTCACATCGTCCGCCGGTATGGCGACCAGTTCGATGACCTTCGTCCACTGCTTTGCCATCTTTCACCTCAAATCGGGTAAATAATCGAGTTCGCGATCATTTCGCTGTCGAACACGCAGATGCGGCTGGCGAGCTTTAGTCCGTCAGGCGTGCGTCGGACTGAGTCGATATAGCGGCCCACATTGAACACACTCGTGAGTTCGTCAGGCTTCGTACGAAATACCGCGTAGTTGGCCTGCGCCTCGATGTGCCCCGCATTGACTGCTGTTACCTTTGGAATACTAACTACATGCCTTTGGTAGTACGGGTCATGGAAGATGGTCTCGGTCATGCCGTAGACACGGTCCTTTAACATGCCCTTGCTTTCGAACGCGAGCGTCGAGAGCGGGAAGCCACGATCATAGTTTTCGCGCGGCTGAATCTTGTAGACGCAATCGTCCACGAAGAACTCCGGCCAACGATCCCAATCGTTGCTATCCAAAGCAAGGGCATAGTCGGTGTATAGCGCAAGCAATTGTTGCCAGGTTTCGAAATCGAGCATCTCAGACCTCCATCACACGGCGCCAGTAGGCGTACATCCCACGAATCAGGGTCTCCGTGACCATGTGGTCCGAGTCCGCGACTTCTCGCCCCCCGAGTTCAGCGATGGTTCGATGGAATGGCTTCTGCTCGAAGCCCTCCTGCGAAAACTCGATGACTTCGCCGTCATCGGCGGAAACAAACCCCGCTGGGCCGAACAGGTTGGCCTGGCGCAGCCGCCGGCGGGTCATTTCTTCGTTATCGTCCTCGAACCCGAAGTGCGTCCAGACAAAGTCGAACGAGCCGTGACCATTCGGCTGAATGTGCCGTGTGGAAAGCGAATTGACCTGTTGCTGGATGATGACGCTCGGGAACAGGGTCATCAGAACTGCAGTCGGGCCGCCCCACCAGGTCTCATGCACCACGTCGAGGAAACGGTCGTCGTTGAGCGTCATCTGCTCCTTGAAGCTGGACACGCCGTTCGTGACGTCTCCCTTCCCGCCAGAACCCCGGGTCGAGATCATCGCAGCATGGCGGAACTGCTCGTCCATCTTGAGTTCGGACTTGTTATCCGCGCGCCACAGCCCGAACGTAACGAACCACGTGTGCAGCAAGCCCGGGTGGTACGGGTCCTTGATATTTTCCTGCATCAGTTTCCAGTTTCCTGGAATGCGCTGCCGGTTATAGCCATAGATCCTGAGTTTGCGACCGTCGAATACGCGGTCGAAATAGCTAAGGATGATTGGACCTAGGTAGTCTTCAAGCGAAGGCGCGTCGTGATCGAACGACGCGAAAATGACGCCATTACGCGCGGCAACCTTCAGCTTCGTCAAACCGTGCTGCTTAGGATCGAAGTCCGCCGGCATTCCACCGTTGACCCTTCCGTCTGCCTTCACACCACGACGGAAAGGCACACCAACGAGATTGCCCTTCAGGTCGTAGTTCCATTGGTGATACGGGCATGTAAAATCCTTCCGGTTGCCAGACTTCTCGCGACAGAAGCGCACGCCTCGGTGGGCGCACACGTTCTCCACCACGGCGACCTCTCCGTCGTTAGTCCGCGTGACGATAACCGAGCGCTCACCGACCACGGTGCGCTTGAAGTCACCCGCATTTGGAATCTCTGCTTCAAGCCCTACGTAACACCAGTGGCCCGAATAGAAGAAGCGCTCAAGCTCCTTGCGATAGGTTGAATCGTCGGTATATGCCCAGAACGGGATGCGGCTTGAGCCGTCTCCCTTCCATTCGGGCCGTGTAAAGACAATGGGGGCCTCATTCATGGCTTGTCTCCTGATACGGAATTAATTGACAACGTCGGTGTCTACACACCGCTCGCGTAAAAAGCATCCGCGTAGATATGGTCGGGATCGACACCCTTTTGGCGCAACAGGATGGAAGCAGCATCCACCATCACCGGTGCTCCCGCCAGATAGGCGCGCCAGCCGGTCATGTTTTTCCAGTCAGCGTTCACCGCTTCCGTGACAACGCCTGCGCGATACGGGCTACCCGCTGTGCCGGCCGCGACCACGACGTGCACGATGAGGTCCGGCAGCGCCTCGCGAATCTCATTGAGCCAACGAACGCCATATACGTCCTCGGACGAACGAACGCCGAAATAGACGTGCACGGGGTTGCGCATGCGGGCATCGGCCATACCACGCAGGATCGAGAGAATAGGCGCTAGCCCCGTCCCTCCTGCAATACATACGATCGGACCGGTATATTTCTTCCGTAGGTACGCTGTTCCGAGCGGGCCGCTGAGACGCACTGTCTTTCCGACTGTGAGATCTGTCGCCACGTACGAGGTGACGCGGCCGCCCGGCACCAGACGAATGTGAAATTCGACTTCGTCCGAATTCGCTGTGACCGCCATCGAGTACGGCCTAATATGCTGCGGCGTGAATTGCAGGGTGGCGTACTGTCCCGGCGAGAATTCGAATAACTTGGGCAGTGCGAGCCGCACCCGTTTTATGTCGTGCGTCAGGTCCTCGATCCCCACAACGGTCGTCTTGATGATCTTCGCTGGATGCGCGACGATCTCGTCGACCTCCGGGATTTCTATCACACAGTCTTCCACGACCGTCGTCTGGCAGGCCAGCACCGATTGCCCGTTGGCGGCAGGCAAATTGGAATCAGTCGCGCCAGTTACAAGGACGTTTCCCGAAACGACACGGCACCGGCACGTACCGCATCGGCCGGCCATGCAACTGTATGAAACCGGAATTTGATTGCTACGCAAGGCTTCGAGCAGATTTTCGCCCGGACGTACATCAAGCGTGCGCTGAAGCGGCAGGATTGAAACTTCCATGGAACCAGTGTCTCCGATCTGGACAACTTATGGCCCCATGATGCTTCGAATGACAAAATTGATAAATAGAACATTCTTGATATTTGATATCACCAGGATCAATAATATATGACATGCTTTCGGAGACAAGGGATGGAACTTCAGGAAATCGACCTCAACCTGCTCGTCGTCTTCAATGAACTACTGCGGCAGCGGCGCGTTTCGGCCGTTGCGGCTAGCCTTGGGATATCTCAGCCGGCTATCAGTAACGCGCTAAACCGGCTCAGAAAGGTACTAGGCGACGAGCTCTTTCTTCGCACCTCCAAAGGCATGGTGCCCACGCCGTTCGCCGAGACACTTGCTGAACCGATCGGCTATGCGCTGGGCACGATCCACAACACGCTGAACGTGACGCCTGAGTTCGACCCCGTCACGACCTCTCGCGCTTTCACCATTGCGATGACCGACATCGGCGAAATCTATTTCCTTCCCGGTCTAATGAAACGACTCGCACTCGAGGCATCAGGAATCAAGATAAGCACGGTACGGAATCAATCCGACACGCTGCGTGACGAAATGGAGCGCGGCGCGGTCGATCTAGCGATCGGGTTTCTACCAGATCTCAAGACAGCCTTTTTTCAGCGGCGACTATTTCGGCAGCGTTACGTCTGCCTGTTCCGGAAAGGGCACCCTTTCGCGGAAGCAGGTCTGACAATGAAGTCATTTCTCAACGCTGAGCATGTCTCAATCATTGCGGAGGGCACCGGACATGGCATGGTCGATACTGCGATCCAGCGGGCAGGCATACAGAGGAACGTGCGACTGCGCGTGCCCCACTTCGTAGCTGTCGGGCACATCCTGCAGACAACTGACTTAGTCGCCGTCGTCCCAGAGGCATATGCGAACCGAACCCTCGCGCCGTTCGATCTGCTGAGTGCGCCATGCCCGGTCAAAATTCCGGACATCACTATCAATGTTTTGTGGCACGCGAGAAATCATCGCGAGCCGAGCAATCAATGGCTGCGCCAACTTGTGTTCGACGAATTCGCCCTCTAGCCTCGACTGTGCACGAAGAAAAGCACAACCCCAACAAGATCGGCGATAGATCTTGCGCGCATTACCGGTGATGGCGCACGGTTCGCCTCTGACCGTCGTCGATGATGAGGATCAAGAGAGTGAAGGTAACCTGATTGTCGGTGCAGAGAAAGTGACAGCTGAAACTGTTGCTTTCATGGTCCGTTGGACTAGCGGAGTAATGTGCGGCACCTTGCCAGTGGAGAGGCTACGTGAGGCTCGCGCCGCTCCAGGTGCCGACCTTCAGATCCGCCTTCGTGGTAGCAACGCGCGTCCATTTGCTATCGAACACGAGGAGGGGAATCGGAAGGTACCGCATACGATCGCCCTCGTACCGAGAAGGCATTACGCCAAGTCCAGCACCCAGGCTCCAATGGGTGACATTCGGTGCATCGCTTAACCACGTAAATCCGTCTCCCGGCCTGCCGACGAGCTCCGCATTTTCAGCTTCGGCCGCAGCTGTTCCCGAACACAGAATGGCCAATGCCATGGCCGACAGTAAAGGTTGCTTCCGGTAACATCTTTTTTTCACAGTCGCTCCTGACAAAATGAAGCGAGACGGGATCGACTGTATGTCTGATGCACTTACCAATTACTTACTGGAGAAAAGGCCAGAAAATCGCGCTCCAATGATGCGGGTAATGCGTCGGGCGTCAAAGACGGCGCGGCGGCGTCGCTGCTCGCCAACGAGAAAACCGCGAAGAGCCTTGCTTCACGCCGCGTACACGCTTGCACGGCATGCCAACGGCCGCGGATGCGTCGCGCGTGATAGAGATCGGCCCGGCGCCCGCGACGCGACGCGAAAGTCATTGTCGGATCTGAACATGACGATCGACCAGTTCGACGAGATCGAACTCAACGAAGCCGTTCGCATCGCAATGCATCGCTATGATGCTCACACTCAATGTCGCGGATGGCGCCGCTCGCGTGAACCCGAACGGCGACGGAGTTGCACTTGGGCATCTGCTCAGCATGAGCGACGCTCGTCTGGTGACGACCGCGACGAATCAATTGCAACGCACGCAAGGGAGCTTCGCATTGTGCACAATGTGCATTGGCGTCGGCCACGGTGTTCCTATCGTGATAGAAAATTCTTCGATTTACAGCCTGACAATTCCTTGCTAACCCATAGAGTACAGGCAACCATTTCTGGCAGCCATAACCTGCAATGTAGTGAGGTATGTCATGCAATCAGTCAGCGGTTCGATCGTCATGCGCCAATACGGCCCCCCGGCCGTATTGCGATTCGAAACCACCCGTTTGCCCCCGCTCGCTCCCAACGACATCCGGATCCGGACAATGGCGGCCGCCATCAATCACACGGATCTCAAAATCCGCGCTGGGAACTGGCCAATTGCAAAGGTGGCTCCGTTTCCCTACGTTCCTGGTGTCGAGGTGGTGGGGGCGATCGAGGCCATCGGCGAGAGCGTGACGGGTCTTAGGGTTGGCCAGCGTGTCATTACAATGATGCAGGGGCTGGGTGGCGTTCGCGCGTGGCGTCCAGGCGCGTATGCGGAATACGTCGACGTGGCGGAAGGATCGATTGCCCCGTTGCCGGGCGATATCGATATTCTGCAAATAGCGGCACTTGGTCTGGCTGCCGTGACGGCGTTTCATGGACTGGAGCGCATCGGCACTTCGACGAATCGGCGCATCCTTGTGACCGGTGCGGCGGGCGGCGTGGGTTCCGCCGCCACCGCGATCGCCAGCGCAACCGGCGCAGAGGTCGTTGCGCTAATCGCGCGACAGGAGCAGGAGGAACATGTACGCCGACTGGGCGCACGAGACGTGGTTGTCATACCGAAGGGGGACGATCTACCGCTCGGACAAGATCAGTTCGACGGTGTGCTCGATACAGTAGGTGGTGTTCTGTTCCCGAAACTATGCGCCGCGTTGCGCCCAAAAGGTAGGTTGTCGCTCGTGGGCGCGGTGGGTGGTGGCAACGTCGGCTTTGACGCTTGGCACCTCATCAAGCCCATCGTTTTGACCGGCTACTCGACCGAGAGCCTTGACGGTGACGGGTTACGCCTTGCGATCGAAATGATCGTATCGGCGGTGCTTTCCGGCAAACTCGCTTCGATCCCCTATCGTACGTTGCCGCTACGTGATGCCGCACTCGGCCACCAGCAACTAGAGAGTGGGCAAGGGAGCGCCCGTTTTCTACTGGTTCCCGGTGAATGACAAAGTCGCACCTGGGCGGAGTTAAGCGCCATTACTAGGACGTATGGCGTTCGGCCTATGGACCCCTCTGCTCACTTTCAGCGCGTGCTATCACACGCCCGTGCCGCACGGATAAGTTATCAAATCGCAATCCATCGGCAGTGCGCTGACGATCTGCGACAGTAGCCTTGATTCAACAGCCCAAACGCGGCGAGCTTGATATCGTCGTTGGCAGAACTTCATCGCAGGCCGACGATATGCGGACACAATCAATCTGATCACTCGTACGAAACGCGCTCGGAGCCGCGTTGGCCGTGGCTGACCCGCAACCTACCGGCCGGCTGTTATCAAACTGCCCAGGTGATTTTCAATCTCAAAACGCTCATTGTCGACTTTTTTTCTACTCTAATCGTATATTCCGGTTGTTTATCCTCGTTGACGACTCCGATAGACTGCTTCTCGAAGTTCACCCGCTGGCGTGGCGGCTCACCCATACCGCTGCTACTGCGCAACATCCACCGCATATTCTTTGAGGACTCCGTCATGCCCGTCGTACGTGTGAGCTGGTTCGAAGGCAAGGACACTACCGCCAAAAAGGCAGTCGCCGCCGAAATCACCGAAAGCATTGTCAAGAACACCGGTACCGATCCGAAGTATATCTATGTCATCTTCGAAGACATCGCCCCGTCAGATTGGGCTGGTGCTGGTCAACTGTTTGGAGAAGGTCCAAAGTCCTCCTGACGCCATCACTGCAGAACGGGCGGGTTTGTCCGGCCGCCGTTTCTCTCGTCTCTGCGTTCGCTGGGACGCGAGAGTTCGCGTTTATCGCGCTCTTCGCCTTTGAAAAGTCGGCAGCCGTATCTTTAAATGCGATGCCCTCTCCGACAACAGGTCGATAGCGCGAGTCTTCGCAGACATTCGGATCAGGTTGGCAACGCCTCGATGCCGTGACGAGCGGCAAAATTTAACGCGATGAGAGATACCATGCATAACGAAATCACCTGTGTATTTTCCCTCGAAGTCCAACCCGGGAAATTCGACGAGTTCAAGCAACTGGTAGCGCAAATAGTCCCGCTCGCCGGAGCTGAGCCCGGTACGATCATGTACGAATACAGCGCGAGTCACGATGGCAATACCGCACATATCGTCGAGCGTTATCGGGACTCCCGGGCGATCGTCGAACACGTCGAACAGACGTTCGGACCTTACGCCGAGCGGTTTCTATCCCTCGTAAAGGTCAAGGGGCTCGTCGTCTACGGCAATCCCGACACTGGGGCACGCCAGAAACTCAACGCGTTCGCCCCAATCTACCTCTCCCAATTCGACGGTTTCAAGCGCTGGGATTAATATTCCCCTCGCCGCTCGCGACAATTCGATAGGATTGCCACGCTTTGTCCCCACCGTGTGGGCGCGGCGGTGTTCCTCGAACAGACATGACATCAGCTAGTTAAGCAAATCTGCCATGTATCTGGATGCCAGCGATAGAGATCGGCATCGTGATGCTTGACGCCTTGACACGAGCGTCGGTCAATACTTCGTCAGCGCCGGTTTGCGCGAGCCGATGTAATAGGCTCTCCCCCACATTCAGATACGATCGAACAACAGCCCTCCATCACGACCCCTCCCTCCGGCTGAAAGATTGACCGCAAGGTGGCCCTGCAACGCTCATTCCACCGACGAGAGCGCAAACGCAAGCGGGGCTAAGGACAGTCAATACCGCCCACAGCGCCGCGATGATCGCGAATGCCCCAGGAAATACCGGTCGCCGCCCGAAGTATGACCGCCGACACCCTGCTTCTCGCGGCTACAGCGTCCTTACCAAGGGATCGTGTTGCCCTGATAGTCGACGAACACAAGACCCGGCTTGCCAGCATGCTGATCGATCACATCGGCGAGGCCACGCACGCTTTCTTTCACCTCGACTGGCGCATCCGGTCCACCCATGTCGGTTCGCACCCAACCCGGCATCAGGGCCAGGAACGAACGCTGACCGCCGGCGCGCACAACGAGGCTGCGCAGTAACATATTGAGCGCGACCTTACTGGCGCGGTACGTTTCATAGCCGCCATCCGTGTTGGTGGAGATGCTGGCGAGCGCTGTCGACATAGCGGCCACGCGTCCCTCGGCCTTTACAACGCGACTCAGCGTTTCGATCACGCGCAGTGGGCTCAACGCATTCGTGACCATCACGTGCGCAAATTCCTCCGTGGTAATTTCGTTGATCGTCTGGTTTGCGTTATCGCTGACGCCAGCATTCACGATCAGGACGTCGAGCGACTCGCCGCGCAGGCTGTCGGCCAGCGCGGAAATCTGATCGCGATCGTTAATGTCGAGCGTTTTGACGACCAGTCTGCTGTCCGCATTCGCCGCCAAGCCAGCCAGTGCGACTGAGGGCCTGCGCTCGGTCGCAATCACTCTCCATCCTCGGCTGAGATATTCGCGAACAAGACCCAGACCGATGCCGCGCGATGCGCCAACAATTAGGATAGACGGTTGATATTGAACTTCAGACATACGGCACCTCAAGAATGGTAGACCAAAGAAAGGCTGACTGCATCGCAATCTCGGGCGGATCGGGCGCAAGCGGTCACTGCATCGAATTCGTTGCAGCTGACACGGCTATCATGCTATCGGCGAATTGACCGCTGATAAACACGCTAAAATGCGACATTCTGTAGAAAATATGTCGACTATCTTCGTCCTAGGCCATCCTATGATTCCATTAGAATCGCTCAACGGGGTCGCCACGTTCGTCGCGACGGCACGTTCGAACAGCTTCACCGAAGCCGCGGAAAAACTCGGCATTTCTAAATCGGCGGTCGGCAAATCGATTGCCCGGTTGGAGCAGCGGCTCGGCGCCAATCTGTTTCACCGGACGACTCGGCGCATAACCCTGTCCGCCGACGGCGAGGCTTACTTTGCCGCATGCGCGTCGGCGCTCGATGAAATCGCCGCGGCAGAATCCGGTCTCGGCCCGCGCTCCCGTGAGCCTGTTGGGCGCTTGCGGATCGACATGGCGTCTGCATTCGGCCGGCAGTTTATGCTGCCGATCCTCTTGGAGATCGGGAACGCTTACCCCGGGTTGCACTTCACGATGACCTTCACCGACCACGTGATCGATCCGGTCGAGGAGGGAGTCGATCTCGCCATTCGTTTCGGCGAACTGGCAGACTCGAGCGGCGTGGTGGCACGGCGACTGGCATCGCAACAATGGGTGATTTGTGGATCCCCCGCGTATCTGGCACGTCATGGCACGCCACAGAACCTCGACGATATCGACGAGCACCGATGCGTTGTTGGCTACCGCCGCGGCCTGCCCTTATCGTGGCGAGTCAAGCAAGATGGCCAGTCATTCCGGCTGCATCCTCCACCGACGCATCAGATAAGCGATGGCGAGGCGATGATCGACGCTGCCGCGGCCGGGCTCGGTCTGTGCCAAATGCCACTGTCGCTGTTCCGCAAGCCTATCGAAGCGGGCCACCTCGTCACGGTCCTCGACGACTATCGGCCCGATCCCGTAGATGTCCATGCTATATGGCCGAAGGTGGCTCACCTGCGGCCGAAAGTCCGGCATGTCGTCGATGCGCTCATCGAGCTAGGAAGTCAGGGACGTTTCGATTGAGCTCGACATGTTGCGCATATGCCGCCGTGCTCGCACCTCGGCACGAGCAATTGCGTCTCCCGTGGCGGCGCGCGAAACGCATCCGACAGGCAATCGATCAGGCAGCGGACATTATTAGCGACTTCTGCCGCTGGGTTAGTCAGCACGTGGCTCTGGACTAACCGGAGCCTGGCTGCTTCACGATCGGCAATCGAATCGCACCTTACGTCGACATTGTACTTTGCATCGATCGCACTGGACGTCGTGTGCTGCATGGCTGACTTTCGGCTTCATCCCCTGTGGCGAACGCCCCAACTACGCAATGATCCTCGCTGGAAAATCACGCGCGGTGGCGAAGACGTTGAACGACGCGGCATTTCCCGCAATCTGGCTACGCCACGTCCCTTTCTGATCCCGGATGCCGCAGCAAATCGCACACTGTTGAGTGGCAGTTCCGGCAAGGGATTAAGGGGGCTTTGTCAGTCGGTGCCGACCTCGAGAGAAATAGCGGCGCCGAGACACTCGAATAGCAGAGTCAAAGTCCGGTTCGGTCGCGAGGTGCTTGTGATCTACACTCACAAGCCACCCCTGAGCTGATCTACACCACCTTATACGGCCCTCATCGTAAAGGCCGGAGAACCACCGCCAAAGAGATGCGTCTTCCTCGTTAGCAATCTTCGCTGCGTCAGACCGCACCTGTCCGGGACGGACAATCGACATGTCTAGCTCCAATGGACTGGTGTGCCCTGGCCGATTCGACTAGGATCGCTCGATCCGCGGCGGTCGCCATCGCGGCACACTGCATCTCCTGATTTACGTCACGCCGCACGACACAGCAACGACCTCAGCCGTCACACCGGCTTCGCGCAAGCGGACCGCTTCCTCAACAGCTGGTCTCATCGAAGGGGTTCATTGATATCTTTCATTCGCGAACTCGACATTCGAATTGTCCGATTTCACGCAATCTTCGCGTGATAGTCGATCAACCGCCTCGCAGCGATCAGCATCTTCATTGCTCAACTCCGGTACTGACAGTAGCAGCGAAAGCTATTTGTCCACTTCTTGCGATCGATTGCCTGCCATGAAGGATTCTCTCGACGCACGGCACAATGCGATGTAGCGATCAAGGTGATGGTCCTCGTCGCCTAGTTGATGATCGATGAGCACGAGACGCTTGGCATAATGCGAAACCGGAAGCTCCCACGTCATTCCGATTCCACCGTGAAGCTGAATGCATCCTTCGGCGACAAGCGCACCGACCCGACCGATGGTGTACTTCGCAGCTGAAAGCGAACGTTCACGGTCGGTGCGATTTGCGCTTAGCGCCGCAGCGGCATTGATCGCTGACGATCGCGCTTGCTCAATCTCAAGTAACAGGTCCGCCATACGGTGTTGAAGGGCCTGAAAACTGCCGATAGGAACGCCAAACTGCTTGCGTGTACGGAGGTAGTCCAGCGTCTGGTCCTTCGCGACATCCATTGCGCCGACCGCTTCAGAAACGAGCGCTACTAGGCCGTAACCAATAACGTATTCAAGCGTGGCATGACCTTGCCCCTCGCTTCCAAGTAAAGTGCCAGAGTCGACTTCCACGTCTTCAAGTACGATCTCCGCCGCGCGCCCGCCGTCAATCTTCCTATACCCGCGCACGTGCATTCCTTCCAAGTCGCTGGGCAAAAGAAATAAAGAAATCCCTGTCTCGTCGCCGGCACTCCCAGAGGTCCGTGCGGAAACGAGCAGCATATCTGCGTGCTCGCCATGTTGGACGACACCCTTCGCGCCATTTAAAAGCCAGCCCTCACCGTACTTCTCCGCACGAGTCGCTACCTGCGACGCCTCATAATGAGAACCAGGCTCGTCATGCGCTAGAGCGACAATGCGCGTTCCTTCGATCATCCGCCCAATCTGCATGCGCTGTGCTTCATTGCCGCACTGCGCAATCGCACGCCCGACGATCAGCACGTCCAGGAAGGGTTCAACGACAAGTCCGCGCCCAAGGGATTCAAATACAACGGCAACGTCGAAGCCGTCTCCGCCAAAGCCGCCGTCCTCCTCATCAAACAACGCCCCTATCACGCCCAACTCGGCGAACTGGTGCCACATGTCGACGTTAAATCCCTCATCGGAAGTCGCGATCCGGTCGCGTGTCTCAAAGCCATATTGTTCGGCGATGAAACGGTTAAGCGAATCCGCGAGCATCCGGCGCTCTTCAGTGTGCTGGAAATTCATTGAGGTACCTTTACAGCCCGAGAATCATCTTCGAGATGATGCTTCTCTGAATTTCATTGGAGCCGCCAAAGATCGACAGCTTGCGATTGTTGAAATATTGCGATGCGGCGCTAGCGGCCTCAGTTGGGCCGACCTGCGGACCGTCATAGCCCTCCTCAAGCGCTTCCTCGATCAACGGTTGCGCATAAGGACCCATCGCGCGACGTAGGAGCGACGAGATCTCCTGGCGGATCTCGGTGCCGCGGATCTTCAGCATCGAGCTTTCGGCGCCGGGTACTCCGCCGCCTGCGACGGCTGCAATCACCCGAAGGTTGGTCGTCTTCATGTTCTGAAGGTCTATCTCGACGCGCGCCAGCCGCGCAGCGAATTGCGGATCATCGAGGAGAGGATGGCCATTGCGCTTGACCGTTTGCGCAGCTCCCTTAAGGCGCTGGAGCGCAGCTACAGAAAAGCCGACGCCCGCAATATTCGTTCGCTCGTACGTCAACAGGTACTTCGCGTAAGTCCAGGCCTTGTTCTCCTCTCCAACGAGATTCTCTGCCGGCACCCGGACGTCAGTGAAGAACACTTCGTTCACTTCGTGTTCGCCGTCCAGGGTGATAATTGGCCGCACTTCGACGCCCGGCGTGTTCATATCGATTAGCAGGAAGCTGATGCCTTCCTGTTTGCGCACGTCCGTGGCGGTCCGCACGAGGCAGAAGATCATGTTTGCGTACTGCGCGAGTGTCGTCCAGGTCTTCTGGCCATTCACCTCGTAGTAGTCTCCGCAGTTATCGGTTCGTCGCACTGCTGTCGTGCGTACCGACGCGAGATCGGACCCTGCACCGGGCTCGGAGTAACCTTGACACCACCAGTCAGATCCATCGAGAATGCGTGGTAGCCAGTAGCGCTTCTGCGCTTCACTTCCATATTTGATAAGCACTGGTCCGAGCATGTTGACGCCGAAGGGCACGATGCGTGGAGCCCCGGCGATTGCGCATTCGTTCTCCAAGATGAACTTTTGCACCGCGTTCCAGCCGGGGCCACCATATTCTCGTGGCCAGTGATTTGCGAGCCAGCCCTTGTCATTCAGAATTCGATGCCACTCGGCCATGTCATCGCGCGTAAGGCGCTTTCCCGCATGTACCTTGTCGGCGATGCGCCGCGGCAGCCGTTCGCTCAAAAAACGCAGTACCTCTAGCCGAAATGCTTCTTCTTCGGGATTAAAATTCAGGTCCATTGGATAAGTCTCTTCGAAGATGTGAACGCGCAACAATCACGCAGTTTGGTTCAGACTGGCGAAGTTATTTCCGCTTTCGACCAACTTCACCAAGAGCGGCGACGGACGCCAGAACAAGGGGTCTTCCTTTTCGAACTCGCGGATGTCGGCAAGCACGTTCGCGAGACCAACGGTGTCCGCATAGTTCATCGGCCCCCCGCGATGCCGGGGGTAGCCGAAACCATTGATCAGCGTGACATCGATATCGAGTGGACGCAGCGCGATTCGCTCGTGCACAACATTCGCACCCTCGTTGATCATCGCGGCCATGTAGCGGCGAATGATCTGCTCATGGCTGAAAGTGCGCGGCGTGACGCTCGCGCGTTCGCGCTCCGCAGCGATGATGGCCTTGACTTCCTGGTCCTGCGTACCCGTGCGACTGCCTTGTTGATAGAGATAGAAACCGCGCGCGGTTTTCTGGCCGAACCAGCCACGTTCGCACAGCCGGTCCGAGATCTGCACATAGCGCGCGTTCGGATCTCGCGTGACCGCGCGGCGCTTGCGGGTAGCCCAGCCGATGTCGCCGCCAGCAAGGTCCATGACCTGGTAAGGGCCCATCGGAAAGCCGAAGTCGTGCACCGCCTTGTCGATTTGGTACGGCGAGGCGCCATCCTCCATCAGGTGGTCAGCGGCCGCGCGGTAGACCGCGAGAATCCTGTTTCCTATGAAACCATCACACACTCCGGCTCGCACCGGAATCTTGCGGAGCTTTTTCGCAAGGTCGAACGCAGTTGCGACGACCTCAGCGTTGACACGTGCTGGCACCACGACCTCCAAGAGCTTCATGATGTTCGCCGGAGAAAAGAAATGCAGGCCCACCACATCTTGAGGGCGAGAAATGCTGGCGGCGATAGCGTCGATGTCCAGATATGACGTATTGGTCGCGAGCACCGCACTGGGCTTGCACACGCGCTCTAGCTCCGCAAAGACCGCCTGCTTGACAGCCATATCCTCAAATACGGCCTCGATCACCATATCGCCGCCCGCGAGCGCGTCATAGGAGATGCTGCCGGTAAAACAAGCAAGCTTCTTTCCCTTCTCGCTGTCTGTCAGGCGACCTTTTGCAATAAGTCCGTCGTAGACTTTTTCGACGTGTGCGCGACCGCGTGCGAGCGATGCGTCGTCACGTTCGATCATCGTGACGGGCAATCCTGAATCGAGCAATGCAACTGCGATGCCTGCGCCCATCGTGCCGCCGCCGACCACGCCGACAGCATGAATCGGGCGTGGCACCGCGGTGCGGGTCTCAGGCGCCTTCTGCACTTCGCGTTCAGAAAAAAATGCGTGCACGAGGCCGCCACGTTGCGGGCTGTTCAGACATGCGAGGAACTGCTCCCGCTCGAAGCGCAGACCTTCTTCAAATGGCATTGTTACGGCGGCGTCGACGCAATCGACAATCTTCAACGGCGAAAAAAGACCCTTCGAACTCCTTGCAATGTCTGCTCGTGCCGCGGAGAGCGCGGGAGCGCTTGACTCTCCATGCGCGAGTCCCAGTGCATCACGTGTGCGACGAACCGGTGCGTGTGCCAGAAGCAACTCCTGCGCGTATGCGAGTCCTTCCGCGAGGATGTCGTCGCTCTGGCCAACACGGTCGACGAGACCGAGGCTCAAGGCCTCCTGTGCACCAACGTGACGTCCGCTCAGCATCAAGGACAATGCGGCCTCAACGCCGATCAGGCGTGGTGCGCGCTGAGTGCCTCCCGCGCCGGGCAACAGTCCCAGTTTCACCTCCGGCAAGCCGAGCTTCGCACCATCCACCGCGATCCGATAGTGTGATGCCAGAGCCACCTCCAGGCCTCCGCCAAGCGCTGCGCCATGAATCGCCGCGACAACCGGCTTACGGCACGACTCGATGCCATTGCAGACGTCCGGCAGCGTCGGGAGTCGCGATGGCTTGCCAAACTCGCGAATGTCCGCGCCACCTATGAAATTGCGGCCCGCACCGATGATCAACACTGCACGCGCGGCATCGTTCATTTCTGCTGCTTCGACCGCGGCCAGGAGACCTTGTCGCACTTCGACGCCCAGTGCGTTGACGGGCGGATTGTCGACGATGACAAGCAGAATATTTCCATGGAGCTCGTGCGTAACGACGACTGATTGAGAAGCGATGGATGGCGTCATCGGCCGTGTATCCCTAGCTTGCGAAGCGTTTCGATGATTCTCACGTCGACGGCAGGAATTGACAATCACATCAGTCATTGACAGACTGTCAAGTATTTTTTGACACTGAGGTAGATGGTGGACGTACACTCCCTTACCCTGTTGGTCGAGATTCTTGATGCCGGCAACCTCAGCGAGGCCGCGCGCCGACTCAAAATGAGCCGAGCAAATGTCAGCTATCACCTCATCAATCTCGAGAAGTCGATCGGATTACAGTTGGTGCGCAGGACAACGCGGCGGGTCGAACCGACCGAGATCGGGCTGAAGCTTTACGAACACGGCCGGACTATCCAGAACGCTTTGCTTGCGGCAAACGAATCTGTGTCAACACTCGGCCAAAGTCTCCAGGGACGCGTTCGCCTCTCAGTGCCAAGCGGCTACGGGCAGATCGTCATGTCCGACTGGTTGATAGAGTTCAGACGTCAATACCCTGGCATCGTGCTCGACGTGATATTCGAGAACCGGGTCGAAGACTTGTTGCGTGATGAAGTGGACATTGCAGTACGCGTCATGTCAGACCCACCACAAAACCTCGTCGCGCGCGATTTGGGGCCAGTGCGTTATGTCGCTTGCGCCTCGTCTGCTTATGCGGAGCAACACGGCATGCCGGTCCGTCTCGAAGACCTCCGCACTGCGCCCCTGATCACTTCTGCTGTCGTCGGACGCCAACTTCGCGTCGCTGCTTATCTGCACGATGATAGGCACGAGGTATTGCTTGAGCCGGGCCTTATTTCGGAGAATTTCTTGTTCCTGCGTAAGGCAATTCTCGCTGCACTTGGCGTTGGTATCGTGCCGGACTATGTGGTCCAGGAAGACATCATTAGAGGCGACGTCGTCACTGCCTTGGACCAGTGGCGCCTCAGCATTTTCGGCACTCACATGTACATGCTTTACATGCCCAATCGCCACCACACCCGCGCGACGCTAACCTTCATAGAGTTTATGCTTGACAAAGCTCATAGCGCGGGCCGCAGGTAGATAGTCGCCACCCAGGTAGCAAATAAATCTACATCTGTGGTCGCCCGTCCCATGAGAACACCGATGCCCGCGATAGTGCCGCAGACGCAAGGGAAAGGATGCTGTCGGTCAGTGGCGCGCACATGGCCACTGTGGGAGAAGACCCAGCGGGCGGACATGCCTGTCAAGACCTGCCACACGCTCAAGACCCTACCTCTGGACTCGCATTTGAATGCGGTCGGGTTACTTAAACACGAAGACCATCCCACCGAGGGCAAGACAATGGCGATCCGGTCGACCATCAGCTCCGATGACGCCTATCCCTCTCCAGGAACATTTTCACAGCCGCGCGGATGGGAGACCTCCGAAGTTCTGGAAGAGATTGGATACTTCTCAATCGAAATCGAACAACTTCTCGCCGAACATGCCGTAGTTGCCAGTACCTCAAACAAAGCTAGTCCTCTCGTTCGGGAGCAGACATGCGCGTCTAAAGTTTGATTCGTGCGGGATCGGGTGTCGCAAGGCCGACCCCCACGAGAGCAGACTCACTCCGGAGAGTTTCCGCTTGAACTAGCGGTTTTGGATGCGCAGTTGGATCCTCCAACCCCACTGCACCCCTTAGCGGCCAGGACGTCAGTTCTGCATGCCCCAACTTCAGCACCGGTTCGAAGCCGAGGTGGCCGCGAAGTCAGACAGTTCGAGCATACGACTTCGCGTAGCAAGGATTTTCTAGCTCCAACGGTGGACGCTGCGATCACTTTTCCGGCCGCACCCGCCGATACCGAATGCCCATTTGAGATTCTCCTCGACCCCGCGCTCATAGTCGCGGCTTTCTGTGCTGAACATTGAGCAGTGTAGTGGTGGCCACTAAGCACGGAGCACGACCGCGACTTTTGACGAAGAACGTGGATGCTTTGTGTGTGCAGCAAGCTCCCATCAGGGCTCAAAGCGTATTCCTGGTTAACCATTAAACACCTAATGGTCGAGCATGAACGGGGGTGCATCAGAGCTAAAGCGGCGGCCGAATTTGGCGCGCGACAGCGGTGTCCCGCGGTGTCGCATGGTGTCGCATCTGCGACATATCGGAAGAACCCAAGTCATTGATTTAACAAGACAGAACCAGTTGGCAAGGGTCGTGCTCTATGTGGTGGGCCTTCAACCCCTTCACTGACGAGGTGACCTCATGAGCCAGACCTCCAATCTTAACGACGCCATGTTTGATCCGGCGCTTGCAGGTGACTTTCGCATTGCAATGCGCCGTATCGCCTCATCGGTGACCTTGGTAACGAGCCGAGACAGTCATGGCAATCCTCATGGCATGGCGGCTTCGGCCGTCATACCCGTGTCGATGGACCCGCCCTCAATGCTGGTCGCCGCCAATCGCAGCTCAGGCCTGCACCCGGTAGTCCAGTCAACGGGCCACTTCTGCATCAACCTCCTCGGCGAATCGCACCTGGATCTTCTGCCGCCGTTCTCGCAATCCTCCAGACGCAGCGAACGGTTTGCCTCGGACGAATGGCGCGAAGGGACCAGCTCCCTGCTCTACCTCACCGGTGCACCGGCGGCCATCTTCTGCGAACTCGATCACCACGTCGATTACGGCACGCACACGCTTTTCATCGGCCGAGTCACCGGTGTTCGTCTTTTCGACCAGGACGTTGATCCGCTTCTCTGGTTCAACGGTGCCAGCGCAGGCGTCTCGCGTGAAGCAGCAATCGCCTGATTTATTTCCCAAGATTCATGACTTGATTTTCGAGGCAAACCGCCTCGCTACAACTGAGAAGGAGACGATATGAAACTCGGTCTGTTTGGCATGCCGCTTCACCCCCCCACTCGTTCGTTGGGCGATACCGCCGAAGAAAACGCTCAGAAGGTGATCTACGCCGACGAGATCGGCTTTGACGAGGCTTTTTTTGGCGAACACACCTCTTGCACCACTGAGCCGATTGCTTCGCCGCTCATCCTGTTGGCTTCAGTAATTCGCCAAACGAAGCGGATCAAGCTCGGCACTGGCGTCATCGCGTTGCCGAACCATCATCCCGCGCTCGTTGCAGCTGAAGTCGCACAGTTCGACCATATGTCACAGGGGCGGTTCATCTTCGGCATCGGCCCCGGTGGTCTCTCCAGCGACATGGAAATGTTTGACGTCGAGGATACTGCCTATCGCACCGAACGGATGATGGAATCGATCGACACGATCCTGAAGATCTGGTCGCAGGATCCCCCCTATGACATCCAGGGGAAACACTGGAACGTCTCGCTGAAGAAGTCGGTGATCCCCGAATTAGGCGTCGGTTTCATGCCCAAGCCGTTTCAGAAGCCTCATCCAGAGATCTCGATGACAGCGATGTCGCCCTTCTCAGGCAGTGTCAAGGTTGCTGCAATGCGGGGCTTCGGCGCAATGACAGCAAACTTCTGCCCAGAGTATGTCGTTGCCAGCCATTGGAAGAAATACGTGGAAGGTTGTGACGCGATCGGTCGTGAGCCATCGGGTGATGTCTGGCGTGTGGCGCGCAATCTGGTGATTGCTGAAAGCGACGCAGAAGCGCGTGATCGCGTGATGGATCCCAAAGGAAGTAGCTACTACTACTTCGACTACATGTGGCGAATCTTGAAGGCCGTTGACTATACGGCGGTGATGAAGGACGACCCGAAACAGCCAGACGATGAGGTGACAGTAGAACAACTGATCGACAGCATGGTTATCTATGGATCGTCGCAGACCGTTCTCGACAAGCTCGTCGCTTTCAGGGAGCGAGTGGGTCCGTTTGGCGGCCTGATGATGGCTTCGATGGACGGATCTGGGAAGAACCGTGAGTGGGAATGGGAATCGATGCGGCGTCTGGCGACCGAAGTCATGCCTGGTCTGCGTAGTGCCGCAACTCAATCGGATAAAGCCGCACAGCCGGCATAAAAGAATCAGAACCTGAATGATGCTTTTTGCAATGAGCACGTTGCGAGAGGCCCAGTTTGAATGGACCTCTCGCACAACGTTCAAGTTATTGCCTCTAGCACCGGGGCACGGAAACAGGAGACAGCATGCGAGCAGCGGTTTACTACGGCAACAATAACCTGGTGATTGAGGATGTTCCTGAGCCGTCAGTATCTGAAGGGACTGTCAAGATTAAGGTAAGTCGCAACGGGATTTGCGGAACTGATCTGCACGAGTACTACGACGGCCCAATATTCGTGCCGAAAGTGGACCCACACCCACTGACTGGAAAGAAAATCCCGATTGTCCTCGGCCACGAGTTCTCTGGCATCGTCACTGAGGTAGGCCTCGGTGTAACCGACCTACACGAAGGTGACAGCGTTACGATCGAACCCATCTATCGGTGCGGAGGATGTCGACCGTGTCGAGGCGGCTACTACAACCTATGCAACTGCATAGGCTTCCATGGGTTGATGGCGGACGGCGGAATGGCCGAATACACGGTCGTTCCACGCAATATGGTCCACAAGCTTCCCGAAACGGTGCCGGTGGAAATGGGTGCTCTCGTAGAGCCCATGTCTGTCGCCTATCACGCAGCAAAGCTCGGTGAGGTCAACGATCAAAGCCGGGCGCTTATTTTTGGGGGTGGTCCAATAGGTATTGGTCTCTGGTTCGCACTTCGCAGTATGGGTCTCACCGAGATTGAGATTGTCGAACCATCCGAATTCCGTCGTAAGACCCTTGAAACGCTTGGCGCCCGCACACTCGATCCGAACCGCGTGAACGTCACAGAGTTAATTGCTGAACAGACGAACGGGGATGGCGTGGACGCTGCATATGACGCAGCAGGGGTCCCGGCAGCCGTCGCTTCAGCCCTTGACTGCTTGGGCGAACGTCGGCCTCTGGTCAGCGTTGCAATCTATGACAAGCCCATACAGACGCCGTTACTCAGCGCAGTGCTACGTGAAAGACGCATCCAAGGAACGATCTGTTACACCAGCGACGACTATAGGGCCGTTATTGACCTCATGTCGAAAGGCCACTACGAGACGACCGGCTGGGTGGAAACTGTTCCGCTGACGAGTGTTCTGACGGAGGGCTTCGCGGAATTGCGCGCCGGGCGAAGGATGAAAGTGCTCGTCGATCCAACGGCGTGATTCCTGCGCTTTGGTCGTTATCAAGCCGTCAAGTTCGATCTATTCGAATCAAGGAGACAAACCATGACAGTTGCACACGTTACCGGTGCCGCGCGCGGCATCGGAAAAGCCATTGCTCTTCGGCTTGCCAAAGATGGCTTCCACATTGCGGTCTCAGATCTTCCTTCGATGGAAAAGGAACTCGAGCACACCCGCAATCAGATCGAGTCAATAGGCGTCAAAGCAATCAGTCTGTACGGCGATATCTCCGACCATCGGTCGGTCCGAACTATGATTGAAGATACGGCCAAGCGGTTGGAATCGCTCGATGTGATGGTCGCTAACGCGGGAATTGTGCAGACCAAGGCCCTTCTCGATGTCTCGCCCGAAGAATATGACAAGGTACATGCCGTCAATGGTCGGGGCGTCTTTTTGTGTTACACGGAAGCGGCCCGGCACATGATCAAGCAAGGTACGGGCGGCAAGATCATTGGTGCCTGTTCCATCGCTGGGCATAAAGGGTTTCCGCTTCTTGGCGTTTATTGTTCGTCGAAGTTCGGCGTCCGCGCGCTAACTCAAACGGCCGCGCAGGAATGGGCGAGTCATGGCATTACTGTCAATGCCTACTGTCCTGGTATCGTCGACACGCAGATGTGGGTTGAGGTTGATCGCGACCTCGGCACCATCAACAAGCTTGGCAAGGGCGAATCGATGAAAGCCATGGCTCAAGCAATCGCTCTGGGCCGCGTCTCGACGGGCGGTGATGTTGCCGGGCTCGTTTCCTGGCTCGCAGGACCTGACTCGAACTATATGACGGGACAATCGCTCCTGATCGACGGCGGCATGTTGTTTGTCTGACCGCGATACGACGATGCGATCGTTTCCGACAACGCAATGGGTGTACCTGGCAGATCAGCCGTATCCGGGTCTCGGTCACACGGTCATCCTGTCAGCTTGTTGTTCGCCCAGAAGCAACACGAAAGCTGGTCAGGATGGCTCTCGCTTCAACGTCCTCCTCCCGATGCATAATTCATGAACTACTTGAACACACAACTCCATGTAGACGGGCGGTGGCAGGATGCAGAAGACGGGCGAACCCAGGCCGTCTTAAACCCAGCCACCGACCAAGAGATCGGGCAAGTTGCCTACGCGGGCACAGCCGATCTCGACAGAGCGCTCGCGGCCGCCCAGGGAGGTTTCGAACGCTGGCGCTCGATGACGGCCTCAGAGAGAGCCAGGATCATGCACGACGCCGCTTCGTCCTTGCGCAGTCAAGTCGACGCGACTAGCCGGCACCTCACCCTCGAACAAGGGAAGCCGCTGGCTGAGGCACGAGCCGAGTGCCTCGCGGCGGCGGACATCATCGACTGGTTCGCTGAAGAAGGCCTTCGCATTTATGGACGCATCGTTCCTTCACGAACGAGTCTCTCCGTTCGGCAGATGGTAGTGAAGGATCCGGTTGGCCCAGTTGCGGCATTTTCCCCGTGGAATTTCCCGATCAACCAAACGGTGCGAAAGGTAAGTGCCGCTCTTGCCTCTGGGTGTTCTATCCTCGTAAAAGCACCGGAGGAAACGCCTGCCTCACCGGCGGCGCTTATCCGAGCGTTCGTTGACGCCGGGATTCCGCCAGGCGTGTTAGGTCTCGTTTATGGTAACCCGGCAGAAATCTCCCGCCATCTCATTGCCAGCCCCGTGATTCGCAAGATAACGTTCACGGGCTCGACTCCCGTGGGCAAACAGCTTGCGGGGCTGGCGGGCCAACATATGAAACGCGTGACCATGGAGCTCGGCGGCCATGCGCCAGTGATCATCTGCGAGGACGCTGATATCGACCTAGCGGTCAGGACGGTTGGCGCCGCCAAGTTCCGTAATGCAGGTCAGGTATGTATATCGCCAACGCGTTTTCTCGTGCATGAGAGCGTCCATAGAAATTTCGTGTGCGCGCTGGCTTCATACGCCGGAAGTTTGAAAGTCGGGGATGGTTTGGCCCTGGACACAAACATGGGACCGCTGGCCAACGGGCGTAGACTTGACGCAATGGCCCTGTTCACGGAGGACGCCATCCACGCAGGTGCGGAAATAGTGGCAGGTGGCAAGCGCATCGGCAAAACGGGTAATTTTTGGCAGCCTACCGTTATCGACAACGTACCGACATCTGCGGCGATATTCAATGACGAGCCTTTTGGTCCAATCGCGGCGGTTCGTCCATTTTGCAGGCTTGAGGATGCGATAGCGGAGGCCAATCGCCTTCCGTTCGGACTTGCGGGCTACGCGTTTACGAACTCGCTGAAAAACTCAGACTTGCTTGCGCGAAACCTGGAGATTGGAATGCTTTGGATCAACATGGCCGCTGCGACCTCCGCCGAGATGCCGTTCGGTGGAGTGAAGGACTCAGGGTTCGGATCCGAAGGCGGTCCTGAAGCTCTGGACCAGTACTTGAACGTACGAGCAATTACCATCGCGAATGTTTGAGCATCTTTAATGACGAAGCATCACCTGCGGCGAACCCCAACAGAGCCGTTCGCTAAGCTTAATGTTAGCGATTGCGGCATTTAAGCGGTCGTAGATGAGCACAACAAGGGTCCTTCCAAAGAAGAAACGAATATCAACGGCCGTTTGGCCGTTCTGAGCGGAACCAGCATGCAACGTGGCGTTTGTCAGCATCGAGAAGAAATGCCGGCGGGCATGTATCATGCCTATACACGACACGAGCCACAAGGCTCGGATAGGGAGACAATGTCAATGGAGCCAGATCGCCATAATCGCGCGGTGTTGACGGCCGTCGAGCGTCACCCATTGCAAGCTGGACCACATTCTGACGGCAGCGTCCCTGTGTCGTGGGAACGCTGCGTTACGCTGCATAGCCTGAGTCCTGATCGGATCGGGCGTCCCCTTGTGCTGACCGCGCCGGAACTCAAGGATCACCGGGAGCCTGTCGCAGATCTGCTCGCCTTGTCGCAGGGAGAAGTGCATCGACTTTTCGAGGTGCTTGCGGAGCAGGACTACGTCGTAATGTTGACCGACGGGAATGGCGTAGCGCTAGATTTTCGCTCCAATGTGTTTACGTTCGATGCCTGCGATGCTGCAGGGGTACTACCAGGCTCCATGTGGATGGAGGAAACTCAGGGCACCAATGGCGTGAGCCTTTGCCTCCGGGAACAACGCCCGGTGTCCGTCGTGATGGGAGATCATTTCGCATCGTCATTGGAAACGGTGAGCTGTACCGTTGCCCCAATTTTCGGCGGGACTGGCGAGATTATCGCCGTGCTCAATGTCACAACATTGCGACCTTCTGACCATCTGGCGCAGGCGATAGTACGAAACATCGTTTCGGCATCCGCGCGTCGCATCGAAAATCTCTATTTCGACCGACGTAACGCAGATAATTTCATCCTACGATTATCCAAGCACAACGATTTTTGTGACACAGCCGCCGAAGTGCGTGTGGCGCTGGATGCGACTGGTCACATTGTCGAAGCGACGCCTTCCGCGCATCTCTTGTTGCGCAATCGGGCGCTCCCGCTCATAGGACAACCTTTATCGAGCGTACAAGGCATGGAGGCGTGGCTCGACGCCGCGGCTCAGCCGACCGCCGCGCTCGATACTGTGAACGGCCGCGTATATCTGCGCATGGAGGAGAACAGACGCCGCGCCTCGTCAGTTGCATCTCCCCTGCGAGCTCAGCGTCCAGGGAATGAAATTGCATCAGCTCGTCCATCTCTGGACGAGCTGATTGGAGACGATGAAGGGATTCGAGAATCAACTGAGATTGCTCGTCGGCTCGTTGCCAACCGCGTTCCAATTCTGCTGCAAGGCGAGACGGGAACGGGAAAGAGTGCTCTGGCACGCGCCATTCATATGGACACGGGTGGCGACGATGCGAAGTTCGTTTCTATCAACTGCGCTGCAATCACGGCTGAGCTGATCGAAAGCGAGCTCTTTGGCTACCGCCCGGGCTCGTTCACGGGCGCCTCTCGCCAAGGTTTCAGAGGGCGCTTGCTTGATGCCGATGGTGGAATGCTCTTTCTTGACGAGATCGGCGACATGCCCCTCGGGCTGCAGACGAGACTCTTGCAGGTCTTATCCGATGGAGAGTTCGTTCCAATCGGTGCTACACGTCCGGTGAGAGTGAACTTCGCACTGGTGGCGGCAAGCCTGCATGACATTCCCCAGCTCGTTCGCGAAGGGAAGTTTCGAGAAGATCTGTATTTCCGGTTGGCCGGGGCGACTGTTCGGTTGCCCGCCCTGCGGGAGCGCGATGACCGGCACCACCTGTTCGAGCAGGTTTTTAAACAGGCCGCGCAGAATGCAAGGAAACGCACGCCATGCATCGATGAGCAAGCTCGGCGTGCGCTTTCGGCACATCGCTGGCCGGGAAATCTCCGTGAATTGCACCATGCCGCCCGCTTCGCCATCGCAGTCGATACCGATGGTGTGATCGGTCAACGTGATCTGCCGCCACCCTTGAATGCCCACGGTGGCACAGATATGTCGGCAACGGGCCGCGGTAGACGAAATGCAATTGAGACAGCATTGGAACGCAGTCAGTGGAACGTGTCCGAAGCAGCAACTGGTCTCGGCATCTCGCGATCCACGTTACATCGGCAAATGAGAGCACTCGGGATCGATCGTCCCGATGACGAAATCGCACCGACGTAAGGGGATGACGCGACAGTGACTGTCGCAATGAGCGTCATCTGCAACAGTGCTGCCCCACTCTACCCATTGATTTTCAAGGAACTACCGACTGGCATGTTATCTGCAATGTTCCTGTTGAGAATAAACACACCTCAACAGGAGACATGATGGACCTTGCACGCGTCACCAGCGATGGCGAAATGACCAGTACCACAATTCAAGAAGCGCTGTCGGCCATGGCCAACGGCACCCCACTGATTGTTGTCGATGATGAAGATCGCGAGAATGAAGGCGACCTGATCGTCGCAGCAGAGATGGCGACATCTGAGACCGTTGCCTTCATGATACGCTGGACGAGTGGCATTCTATGCGTAGCCTTGCCCCGCGAACGGACATCGGAACTCCAACTTCCGCCGATGGTGCAAGAGAATTCTGATTCCATGCGCACTGCCTTCACTGTATCGGTCGACCTCCGTCACGGGACCACTACCGGAATCTCGGCAAGCGAGCGCGCCGCGACGATTCGGGCACTTGTCGATCCCGCACGCCGTGCCGCCGACTTCACTCGCCCAGGCCATGTTTTTCCTCTTCGTGCAGTTCGCGACGGGGTGATGAAGCGGCCCGGACACACGGAAGCTGCCGTCGATCTAGCTTGTCTGGCCGGCTTGCAACCAGGCGGTGTACTTGCCGAGATAGTGAACGACGATGGCAGTATGGCGCGCCGTCCACAGTTGGAGAGCTTTGCGCGACTCCATGGGCTGCCCCTCATCACTATCCGCGATCTCATCCGCTACCGGCAGCAAATGGCGGGGATGGCACCAGCTAGCAAGGTATCCCTTGATGCTTCGTCCAAGCCGATTTTCGCGGTCGCCTGAATAACCTAAGTTGCCTGTCTGAATGCTTCCCCGAGGCCAGGCTGCGCCTGGTCAGACGACCGCTACATCGCATCCGGCCTACTCGTTCCAATCCCACGGATCGCACCCAAGCGCGCCTAACAGCACGTCATCGTCTCCCGTTAAAACCAGCCCAACGGTCATTGGGTACGACCAGCTTCGTCTCACGTACAAAGTTATCCTAATTGAAAAGCATTTGTTGTGGTGGGCGATCGTCAGTGTGACACACGTGGGCGCAAAAATTTCCGACAACAAAGGACCCTGTAATGAAGAATATCGTCACCAGCGTTGCTTCTGTCTTCGAACCGCATTCCCCGTTCGATATGTACGGTCGCGGCCCTAGTTGAAATTCGTGACGCGCAGATTTCTAAAATGCGCGACCGTGCCGGATTCGATCCAAACGCCGACGCCACCGCGCTGTGCGCTCCCGAATTTAAGATCATTTACGAGAAACGCCGGCCTGTCGCTGTGATCGAGGTAAAGTTGCGCCCGATTGCCGTCCACCACGATTTTCATGTGAATCCATTGCCCGAGAGCGATATCGGCATAAGTTTCATATTTCTCCGGGGAATCAGTCCGAAGTTGAGTAAACCTAAAGTCTGGGTAGGCAGCATATTGCACCGTATGGTTCCTCCGAACCTGATCGTCAGCCAAGCTATTTGTCGGGCGCAGGTAAATGCTCTCGAATCGCGCTGCGTCGTCAATTCGAAATGAAAGCCCAATGAAGCCCCTTGCATAGTCGGGCGCGTCGGGCGCCAAGTCGCTGGCGAGATCGACCTCTATTGTCCCGTTGCGAAAATCAATCGGGAGCCATGCCATGAAGTCTCGATCGCTCAGTTGTTCCTTCGCCGGATCTTGGTAGGAAGAGGACAGCATCTTCAATTCGAACGCCGACTCTCCCTTGTAAAGGGACTGGCGTAATGAAACACCTGAGAGTACGAAATCAGAGACAGTATTTAATCGAGGCATGGCTTCTTCGTTTGATATTGAAATGGTCATGATAGCGTGAACAAATAAATATGTTGCAAGGCGCACGGCATCACTCGCCAGCTTCGGTAAGCGCGATACGACGGGTTGTTATATGCAGAAGACGGGTGCGCAAGCGCACTCTAAGACCGGCGCGCGAAACCTTCGCTTAGCTACATCCGGCGGCACTCCCGCGGCCGTGAAGCTCGCATATTTGACCACCTGCTTGAATATGCGGAGATCCTGAAGCGTATCAATAGATCTTTCGGCGCTGCAGCTTCCCCCGGCGAAGCGGGTCCGCCTGTCCACAGATACATAGGTGAGTTCAATCTCCGATAGGGACCTCTTCGCACAGCCTGCGCTCGGAGCGAATGCCGAAGCAGTAGCCCACGCATGAGCATGCGGATCACGAATTCTGGATGAATCGAAGGGCGACCGATCGAACTGTAGAACGGCGCGAGATGTTGACGCAAGTCGCCGAGATCGATAGCCCGGTCGATGCCTCGCAGCAGGTGGCAGTGAGGAACGTGATTATCGAGATTGAACGATTAGAAAACCTTGCCCTGTCCGCTATCCAGTTGACCCGTCATGACGGTTTAATTCTCGTCCTTCAATATTTAAACGAACCTAATCATTGGGATAAAAAAGACCTCTTAACAGAATTGACCATCTGACACGTTGAAGCCGGGAGCGAATCAGCGGCGGCTAACTGGCTGAACTGGCCGTTCGAGCTCGTCCCCGGTTTGGCTGGTTACGCCAAGAGCCGAGTCTCGGTCCACAGTCCGCATGTTCGACGCAGACGAACCAGACAAGGTCCAGATATGCGCCGTTCTCCTTCACCGTGGCCTGGCAGCCTGCGCTGCAATATATGCCGCCCATGCGGTACCCAAATGGCTGGCAATCGAGGTGCCGCCTCAGTCCACTAGCGAGAGGGGCAGTCCCAACGCCGCTCGGCGCGCCAGCCAGACGCCCGGGCGGTACCGCGGATCGCCATAGACCTCGACAAGCCCCTGCAACACCCCAATGATCCTTTTGGAGCCGATATTATCGCCGAGCGTCAGTGGTCCGAGCGGATAGCCGAGTCCGAGACGGACGGCCGCGTCGATATCAGCCGGCGTGGCAATCCGCTGCTGGGCAATTTCGCACGCAGTGTTGACGATGCTGGCGACGACGCGCTGGGCGACAAAGCCGCCAGAGTCACGGATCACGGAAACTGCCGAGCCGTCGATTGCAAACAGCGCTTTCGCTCTCGCGAGCATGTCCGGCCGGACTGCCGGAGTAGGCATGAGGACGCGCCTAATGCCTTCATCGAAGCCGAACAGCGTATCGACCGCGATCACGCGTGTGGCATCGAGCGATTCGGACATTGCGGTTGTGGTCGCGTCGTGCCCGAGCGGCGTAACCAGGATTAATGCGTTGTCGCTGGGAGCACTGCCCGACTCCGTTTCGACAGCTAACTTCTCGAGCAAATCGCGCACGAGCCGGGCTTCGTCCGAGTGTCGACCACTCACCCAGACCGGCGCGCTTTTCCACTGCGGGGCATTCGGTTCAAGGACGGCCGGTTTCGAGAGCTTCGCGCCTTGCGCATACTCATAGAACCCTGAGCCGGTTTTCCGTCCCAGGACACCGCCCGCAAGACGAATCGCCGTTATCGGCGATGGCCGAAACCGCGGCTCGTCATAGAACTGTCGATAGATCGACTCCATCACAGGATGTGACACGTCAAGACCTGTGAGATCAAGCAGTTCGAAGGGTCCCATTCGAAAACCCATTTGCTCACGCACGATGGCGTCGACGGTCGCTTCGTCGGTCACGCCCTCCTGGACGATGCGCAAGCCTTCGGTGTTGAGCGCGCGCCCTGCATGGTTGACGATGAAACCCGGCATGTCCCGGCAGCGGACCGCCGTGTGTCCCAGTTGCGCGGCGAGCGATGCGAGCCACTCGATCGTGGTATCGCTGGTGCGCAGTCCGCGCACCACTTCCACGACTTTCATGAGCGGCACCGGGTTGAAAAAGTGATAGCCTGCAACCCGCTCAGGGTAACGACAACCCGCGGCAATCGCCGTGATGGACAACGACGACGTGTTCGAAGCGAGCACCGCGTCGTCGCGCACGACTTCCTCAAGTTGGGCAAACAGGAGCCGCTTCACCTCAAGCTTTTCGACGATCGCCTCGACCACCAGATCGCAATCGGCAAGTCCGCCGACGGAGTCCTCCGGCTGAATGCGCTGCAGTGCCGCCTGCGCCTGCCCCGAGGTGAGCTTGCCTTTGGCTGCGAGCTTGTCGAGCATGGTGCCGATCGCAGTGATGGCGCGTGCTGACGCGGCGGCATCGATGTCCATCAGCCGCACCTCCAAACCCGCAAGCGCAGCGATCTGGGCGATACCCTGACCCATCGCTCCCGCGCCCACGATCCCAATCTTCGCGTCTTCAACGTTTTTCATGGCTCGCTCAGACTCGTTCGATGGCGATAGCAACGCCCTGCCCGACGCCGATGCACATCGTGCAGAGCGCGAAGCGGCCACCGGTATGCTGGAGTTGGTAACTCGCAGTCATCACAAGTCGTGCGCCGCTCATGCCAAGCGGGTGTCCGAGCGCGATCGCACCACCATTCGGATTGACGCGTGGATCGTCATCGGCAACGCCGAGCATTCGCAGCACCGCAAGGCCCTGCGAAGCGAACGCTTCGTTCAGTTCGATCACATCAAACTGGTCGATCGTCATATTCAGGCGCTTGAGCAGCTTTTGCGTCGCGGGCGCCGGGCCGATGCCCATCACGCGTGGCGGCACGCCTGCGGTTGCGAGACCCAAAATGCGTGCGCGCGGCACAAGCCCGAAGCGCTTCGCGTTGCCCTCGTCCGCGAGGATCAGCGCCGCCGCGCCGTCGTTCACGCCAGACGCGTTGCCCGCCGTCACACTGCCGTCCGGACGTACTACGCCTTTCAGCTTCGCCAGCGCTTCGAGACTCGTCTCACGCGGATGTTCGTCCTTCGAGACGACAATTGGATCGCCCTTCTTCTGCGCAATCGTCACCGCGACAATCTCCTGGGCGAGCGTGCCGTCCTTCTGCGCGCGGGCCGCCTTCTGCTGGCTGCGCACGGAGAACGCGTCTTGATCGGCACGGCTGACCTTGTAGTCGTCGGCCACGTTCTGGGCCGTTTCCGGCATCGAATCGACACCGTGCAGCTTTTTCATCAGCGGATTGACGAAGCGCCAGCCGATGGTCGTGTCGTAGATTTCGGCCTGACGCGAAAACGCGGACTTGGCCTTGCCCTGCACGAACGGCGCGCGGCTCATGCTCTCCACGCCCCCAGCAATCAGGAAGCTCGCCTCGCCCGACTTGATCGCGCGCGCTGCGATGCCGATCGCGTCCATGCCCGAGCCGCAGAGGCGGTTCACGGTCGTGCCCGGCACGCCTTCGGGCAAGCCCGCGAGCAGCGACGACATGCGCGCGACATTTCGGTTATCTTCGCCCGCTTGGTTTGCGCAACCGTAGATCACTTCCTCGACCATGTCCCAGTCGACATCCTTGTTGCGCTCCATCAACGCACGCAGCGGCACGGCGCCGAGATCGTCGGCGCGCACCGACGAGAGCACGCCCGCATAACGGCCGATCGGGGTACGAATCGCGTCGCACAAAAATGCTTCAGTCATGCTCGTCCTCATCCAGATAGTAAGTTGGCTTGCACGATCGCTCAACCTCGGTCATCACCACAGGCTACCGCCGGCCATCCCCATTTCATCGGCGTTAGCTTTGCTGCTCGACGTTCGCGACGGCGGCCCCTTCCGCGAGCAAGCTCTCTATCTCGCCGGACGAGTAACCGATCTCCTCAAGAACAGCAAGCGTCTCCCACCCGCGTGGCTGCGAGAACGATCGAAGCGGCGGGTAGGCGTCGTCGAAGCTGATGGTCGACCGGATCGCCACTGTCTTGCCCTCGGTCGGATGCTGCTCGTACTGCAGCAGCCCGACCACTTCAAGATGCGGATCGTGAGGCAGGGTTTCGAGCGTATGACACGGTTTAACGGCGATATCTGCTGCCTGAAGTATCTCAAGCCACTCCTTTGTCGTCCTGTCGGTCAGTGGAGCACCTCGAATTGCAAACCACTCCGCGACGTTTTGCGCACGAGCAGCGACCGTTGCGAAACGCGAGTCATCGATGAGTTCGTCTCTCCCGACCGCTTTCAAGAATGCGCGGACCTGCTGATCGGTATTGATGGTGAAAGCTACCCAGCCGTCCGCAGTCTTCACCGGTTTGTTGTGCGGACTCAGTAGACGAAGGTCGCCCGGCGGTCCGACAGGCGGATCGAAACTCTGCTGCGCCAAATGTTCCTGCAACACGAATGCAGCCATCGTCTCAAACATTGGAACCTCAATGCTGGAGCCATTGCCCGTCACCTTGTGATTCATGATGGCGGCAAGAATCGACCCGGCTGCGATTTCGCCCACGACGTGATCGCAGATCAGCATGGGCACGTAAGCGGGCACGCCGTCGCGTGCAAGCGTGAGGCCGGTCATGCCCGTGGCTGCCTGCACCACACTGTCGTAGGTGGGATGACCGGCATAGGGGCCGTTGGTCCCGTAACCGGTAATCAGACAGTAGATCTTGTCCGGGTGCTTTTCTCGGATAGTGTTCGCATCGAGTCCCAGGCGCTTGAGTGCCTGAGGACGCATGTTTGCAATGATGACGTCAGCGGAGGCGACCAGCTTCTCCATGATCGTCTTGCCACCAGGCTTTTTCAGGTCACAGCAGATATTCCGCTTGCCGCGATTCAGATGCAGGTATGCGCCAGAGTGCTGGCCTGTCGGCGATAGTCCGCCCAGGCCACGCATCAGATCGCCATCCGGGCTTTCGACCTTGATAATTTCGGCACCGTATTGTGCAAGTCTCGCACTGCATACCGGGCCGACCACCACACTGGTCAGATCAAGAACCCGGATTCCCTTCAGCGGTTCAAAACTCATTGACGTTAGCCTCCATCTCAGCGGCGAGTTTTCCTGTGTCGTCGTATGCTTTCAGGGTCCATCCTTCACCGTGAGGATCGGCCGCAAGCGTGATCGGCCGGCCGCAGAAGAGAGGCGCGACGTTTTTCATACTGAAATTGCGCAGGTCAAGTTTGAGTTCCCTGCGCGCGAACTCGGTAAGCAGGAGCGTCGTCAGACCACCGTTGACCACCAGATCAGGGAAACCCTCGACCTCGCACGCATAGGACTTTTCGATGTGAATCTTGTGCGAGTTGAAGCCCAGCGCTGAGTACTGGAAGAGCAGGGTTTCGTCAGGCACAACAACCTGCGTCCTCGCCGCTGTTATGGGCTGAACCGCCTGCACCGACTCCTTGAAGCGTGACTGACCCGGTAGCAGGACATAAGTCTGCGTCTCAGTGACGGCGGCTTCGGTGGCCCCTTCGAGTCGAATTTGATGACCAATGATGACGACGGCCATCGGCCCGGACGCATTGCTCTTTTGCGTCAGGCTCGTGATCCCGCTGGTCCGAATCACCTTCGCGCCAACCGGGATCTCAGTGTGGTACGCGGTGCTTCGGCCACCGAGCAGCAAACGCGTGAACCCAAGGTCGGGCATCGGCACGCCCAATCCTGGGAAACCATCGCTCCGAAGGTCCGAGCGGCGCGTGTCGGCGGCCATTAGCAAAAAGTGCCAACCTTTCGGAAGCGGATCGCCTTCTGAGATGGACTCGGTCGGAAGGTCCAGCATCGCAGCAACGCGCCGAGCCGCGGAAAGAGAGCAGACTTCGCTGCGCGTTACCGGCTGATATTCGCCGTTATCAAACATCTGTCGATTCCTCTCTAGCCTTGAGGGTTATGCCGGCGTGTTTCAATTCTCGCCAGCAACGTCTATATTGCATATATGAATTTATTATTTCACTGGTGATTATATTCACTTATCGAACTAACGTAAGCCATGGTTAACGCTATGTCATGTTTCGTATATAAAATCAGCAATGTACGAGTGGTTGGAAGTTCGTAGCGATTGGTCACTGCGCCGCTCGAACACAACGCGCCTGCTTTGGCTGGATGAATTGCCCGATGAATGCGGGAAACGGCCACAAACGACTCGCTGATGACGGAAAACAGTGAAAAAGCACGAATGCAGGCCTGAACAGCTGACTTTTTTCGCGTTCGCGCGGAGCGCAAGGCCGACGTAGCGCCCGCGACAACACTGTAGTGAGGGCGCGAACATGATTGAAGTGAGCAAGCCGATCCAGTAAAGTGACCGGCTCCGCTTTGAGCGCTGCCATATCGATTTGACAGGCGCCGCCAAGGCTTCGATGATGAAACGCCGCCTACCGTGAAGTGAATGTGGGGAAAACCGGGCGGCAGCAACGCGAAAATCCAGAAGGGCCGCCATGAAGGATGATTTGACTGACACCGCGCAAGCGCCTGAAGCGGAAGGCCGCAGCTATTCCGCGCCCGCCCTCGAGAAAGGCCTCGATATTCTCGAGATGCTTTGCCGCACAGAAACGCCACTTCCACAGAAAGAGATTGCGCATCACCTCGGACGTAGTGTCGGCGAAATTTATCGGATGCTTGCCGTTCTGGTGAGTCGCAATTACGTGACGCAGATTGACGATAGCTACTACATTACAACGAAGCTATTCGAACTCTCGCACAACAATCCACCCACGCACCGGTTGCTCACCGAGGCGCGGCCGCTTATGCAAAAGCTCGCGAGCCAGCTCGATCAGGCGTGCCACTTGACGATGTACGGACAAGGCCGGCAGATCGTTATCGCCAAGGTGGACACGCCAAGTGGAATGGGTTTCAGCGTGCGGGTGGGCTCCGAGCTGGACGTACTGGTGTCCGCATCCGGCCGGGTGCTTCTCGCGTTTCAGGATCGTGAAACCCGACAGTTTCGTATCGACGAGTCGCTCAGTCGACGCCCTGAACAGACAGATCCGCAAATCGAAGGCCTCCTTGAATTCATCAAGGAACGTGGGTATGAATCCGCGCCCAGCGTTCAGGTTCGTGGACTATACGCTGTGAGTTACCCGATCCTTGATTCACAAAGCCATGCCATCGCTGCACTGACCGTTCCCTACGCCGAACGGATCGACCAGGCGCGGCGCAAGTCAATTTCCGACATCGAAGATGCGTTGGGAGAGACAGCACGTCTGCTCTGCGCGCGCATTGGCGGACCATCACAAGCTAAGTCCCGCGCCTAGTCGGAGCGGATCTTGGCCGCACACAGCCGTGGATCAGCTCTCCTGTTAGAGGGTATCGGTCATTCATAAGTCAGCCGCGTACCGGTTTCGACCCGCTCGAGCGGGGCCTGACTATCGCGAGGGGCACCCTATCTTTTCAGATAGCAATTTGGCTGCCTCAGCCAGCGCCTCGTGTATGACTGCAATTGGTTTGCGTTGCGCCTGGTCGATCCGTTCGGCGTAGGGGACGGTGAGCGCCGCGTTCGCGTGACCCTGAGAGTCAAGGATAGGGAAGCTCACAGCGTACAGCCCTCGCACCTGCGAACTAGGTGACGATTCATAGCCGCACTCGCGGATGAAGTCGAGGACGACCGCAATCTGTGGGTCCTCTTGGTCAGCCCTGCGCTGCAGCGACTCGGCAATTCGCAGATTCCTGGTCTCGTTGTCTTGAAAGGCAACGAGCACCCGACCGGAGACGGATATCAACACATCCAGATCAGAGCCAACCCTGAGGCTGAACCCCATGCCACTGGGCGTATCGACTTTTGCAACGACCACCTGCTTGCCATGGTTATACACCGTTAGATGGCACGACACGTCCAATTCGCTGGCGAGCTTGTTCATGATCGGCGTCGCCTCCAGCAGCAGCTTGTGAGTCGGCGGATTCAGCTGCGAAAGCTCAAAAAGCTTGGTCGTAATAGTGTAACTGTCGTCGACTTGAGCCACATAGCCGCGGTTTACCAGACACAGGACCATGCGGTAAATCTCGCCCACGCTCCTGCCCGCCTGCCCAGCGAGGTCTTTCAGCGACACGGGACTCTGACTGCGGCAAAGCACCTCGAGAATATCGAGGCCCTTCTCCAGCGCAGGCGCGGAATAGCTTCTTGCGTTGGCTTCGGTTGATTTCTCAGCCACGCTGAAATCGTCTTTCATAGCAAATTCCTCTATTGCGGCAATTGGATCGCTTAGCCCTCTGGCTGGAAAAGCGGGCCGCGTGAAATGAACTTGTGAACTCGCACAATCGTCCCCGATCGTCCCGGCACACCTGCGGCACGCGATGGTTCACTGACGACTTCCGTCTATCATCGTCATTTTATATGTGAAATTACGATTTTCAACTGCGATTTCTTCCCTAATTGGTCAACCCCTCGGCATTGACCGCATTTCCGACTCACGCCCAGTTCGTCGGCTACGCTGCATCGCATACTGATCGCGCAAAGCCCAGCCTTGGACATCAGATGATGTAGGGCGTGGGTTCCAGCGCCCTAAGGGGGAATGGAGGATCACTCATTGAAAAAACTTGTAGGTGTTTGCACCTATGCATAGTTGACTTCACCTATGAAACCATTTACCTTGACATCACGCTCTGGGGCCGGCGCAATTCAGCCACCTCACTGAAGGCAAGCGTGCCTCGGGAGGGACGAGAAGGTGCGTAGCTCCCTGGAGCAAATCACAGCACCGCCACGCGCGGTGCCACCCATTTCGAACCGATAAGGACCCGACATGAACTTCAAATTCCACCACCTGAATCTGTGCACTGACAGCCTTCCGCGGCTGACCAAGTTCTATCAAACCCTCTTCGATCTCGGCACGATCAACGACGAGGAACACGCTCGTGTTAACGCCGAGAGCACCACCACCGGCTACAACGGCAAAGTCGATTTTTTGAGCGATGGGGACATCGAGTTTCACTGGGCCGAGCGCGACTTGGATACTGGTTTCAAGATGAACCAGATCGTCAATCCTATGGCGCGTGGACACTTCTGCTTCCGCACCGATGACATCGAGGGTTTCAAGCGACGCCTCGATCAACAGGGCATCCGATATTCCGATTACGGCCGGTGGGCGATCGCGGGCTGGCACCAGGTTTTCCTGCAGGATCCCGATGGAAACGTGATCGAAGTGCATCAACCGAATGTATTCGGGCGCTAGGTTGCGCCAGGTGCAGCGACGGATCCATCTCCGGTAGACGGTCAGGATCAAGTGCTGCGCCTCTCGCAGGAAACTCTGTCCTCCCGTTTCCCCGGTTGGGTGTGACCAACGCTTAACCCAGACATTCCTGATCGAGATTACTCAGCCATTTCTCTATAAAGCAAATCAATCACCCACCAGGAGACATCCCGATGACAGACACATTAACCATGGAGGCGCCAACCACTCCAAAGAACTCGATGGCGAAGCGCGCAACCGTCGCGAGTACCGTCGGTTCAGCGCTGGAGTGGATCGACTTCACCGCCTACGGCGCGGTCGCTGCAACCGTCTTTCCCAAGATTTTCTTTTCTCAAATGGATCCGAACATCGGAATCCTCGCCGCGTTCGCTACGTTTGGGATTGGGTTTTTTGCACGCCCGCTTGGTGGGCTCTTCTTCGGAATGTTGGGTGATCGCATTGGACGAAAGAACATCCTGCTCTATACGTTGTCGCTCATGGGAGCCGCATCGTTCTTGATTGGCTGCCTGCCGACCTACTCTACCATCGGCTTCGCGGCACCATTGTGTCTCGTACTCCTACGTTTCCTGCAAGGCTTCGCGCTGGGCGGCGAGGCGACCGGGGCTCAACTGATGACGATGGAGCATGCTCCGCAGAACCGCCGGGGACTGTACGGATCGTTCATTAACACTGGCTCGTCCCTGAGCGCAGCACTGGCGAGCGGAATGCTGTTTGTGCTGACGAGCACGCTCGGTGCGGAGCAATTCCAGGCGTGGGGGTGGCGTATCCCTTTCCTTTTGAGCTTCCTGCTCGTCGTTGTCGGAATCTATATTCGCCTGCGGGTTTCGGAGACCCCCGCCTTCATTCAGGCGCACGCCAAAGGCGCGGAAGAACGCGTGCCACTCGTGAAGGCATTCGCTCAATATCCGGGGACGATTTTCCGTCTGCTCATAATCTGGTGCGCTCCTACAGCATGTTTCTACGTGATTACTGTCTTCTCGCTCAGCTACATCACAAAGAATCTGGGCCTTCCGACTCAGACCGCGTTTCTCTGCCTGATGGGCGCGAACCTCATAGCAATATTTACGGTGATATTGGGCGGTGCCGTGAGCGATCGGATTGGCCGCAAGCCGACCATGCTGATTGCATCGGTGCTGACGCTCGCGATCGCGCTTTCTTATTTCACGCTGCTCGACACGAAGAACTGGTACGTCATCTTCTTCGCGATAGCGGCGTTTGTCGGGTCGCTTCAGATCCAGTCCGGAGTACAGCCTGCTCTCTTTGCGGAACCGTTCCCGACGAACGTCCGCTACTCGGGCTCCGCCGCTGCATATACCGGTGCGAATCTGCTGGTGGGCGGCCCCACACCTTTTATCTGCGCATGGCTGCTTCAGCATGCGGGCGGACAGACCTGGGTAATTACCGCTTTTTGCGCAGTTGTCATAGGCGCCTCGCTGATCGCCATCATTGCCAGTCCTGAGACACGGCACCTGGATATTAAACGTTAACGCTCGTGCGACACGCACTGGCAGCATTTGGAGTGTAAAAACATGCTTTTACAAGACAAGGTCTGTGTCATCGTCGGCGCGGCGTCGCTCAGAGGGATTGGCTATGCCGTGGCAGAGCTGTTCGCGGAGCACGGAGCAAAGATCATCGCCGTCGATATTTTGATGAACGACATCATCACCAGCGAGATCAAAGCTTCCATTGACAGCAAAACCGGACGCAACGCGTATGTATCAGGTATCCGCTGCGATATTGCGAATAGTGCAGATTGCAGGCAACTGTTTAAGGAGGCACTCTCGCGCTACGGAACGGTGGACTGCCTCGTGAATAGTGCCGCGATTGTAAAGGCGCAGTCCATGCTGACAATCGAGGAAGCCGACTACGATCGAATCATGGGCGTGAACCTTAAGGGCGCCTTTAATCTCTGCAAGAGCGCGCTGGAAGTATTCGCAGAGCGCAAGAGCGGAACGATCGTCAACGTGGCTTCAGTGGCCGCGCAACGTGGCGGTGGGCTGGTCGGCGGTGCGCACTACGCCGCTTCCAAAGGCGGCGTGATCAGCCTTACACGCACTATCGCCCGCGAGTTCGGCCCCTTGGGAATTCGCGCGAATGTCGTGTGTCCGTCGATGACGGAAACTGGGATGCTGGATGGCATGACTGCGGAGAGGCAGAAAGAGATCGAAATGAGCATCCCATTGCAGCGCGCTGGACGACCCGTCGAGATTGCCGGCGCGTGTCTCTTCCTCGCATCCGATCTTTCAGGTTATGTGACGGGCGCCACCATCGACGTAAACGGCGGCAGTCACATTCATTGATCGCGGACTCCCAGATAACAAACGCGGGTGCACTGTTAGTTGTCAGGCGGCCCTGGGCGGGCTCATTTCGAACTGCCCGCTGGCCGCCTACGTGAAAGCGCACACTGGCCCGCGAATTTTCACGACCATCCAACGTACTCTACCAAGGTGGAACCAACGTCCAAATGTCTCTCTCGACGAGCGGCCGTAGATGGCCCAGAATGTGTCAAAACGCGTAGCCGCTGGAAATTTGACGGCACGCTTTCTCAGAGCAGATCGCAGCTTATCGATCGCGGCACCACAAAGGTCAGATCAGAGCTGAACGTATTGCAAGGACCCGTCCGCCCCGGGCGGGCTTCACGCCCGCATCGCCCTCATAACCGTTTCTGAACCGATTAGCTTGATAACCCGCTCATGTTGTAGGCGAGCACGTGCAAGCTCGTCTCCGTGCTCACCCGCTCGATAGTGCGCGTTAGGAAATGAGTCACTCCCATCCAGGCCTTTATCGTGCCGAAGGGATGCTCGACGGTCTGTCGTTGGATACGCATCATGTCCGGGGCTAGATCAAGCCAGACCTGC
>NZ_AEJF01000107.1 GCF_001028175.1 Caballeronia mineralivorans PML1(12) | reverse complement strand
CAGACCTGCATCTCTTCGAGCAATCCTTCGTGCTCCGAGTGTGTTACCCGGCGTGCGGCGCTTGGGGTGCATTTATCTTTCAATGAGCACTGTTGGCACTGCGAGCTCCAGTAGCGATCTAACTTCAGGCCACGTTCAGTTGTCCTGTAGCGCCATATGAGACACTCGCCCGCCGGACATCGATACTCGTTCTTCTCAGCGTCGTAAATATAATTTTCTTTGCCGAAGCGGCCGTCGAAGGTCGCACCCGGGGTGTTCGTCTTGGGAACAAACGCCGTGATGCCGGTCTCGTGGCAACCGAGATAACGCAGTCACCGTTCCGCGTATAAAGGTGTCACCCCTTGAAAAGCCAGGGTAAAAGGGAAAAACGTCTCCCTGACGCATTTTCTTGCGTCGTTGCAAACGATCTCAGCCATATGGTGTCGCGTTACTAGATGACGCGTCCGATAGCTCGTCTGCTTGGTTGCAGAACTGATTCGCACCAGTAACCCATCGGGATCAAGGCGACCGTCGCTGCTTTGACGCTCACCGCTCGCTCAAATCGCGCTTCACAAATACCGTCGGTTCCAGGAAAATGTCCAGGTATGCATACAATTCGAGGGTTGCCCATGTGTGGGCACCAGGCTCATTTCGGCTCATGGCCTGGGCGTATCACCGGTCGCTACTACGGGATGGCCGAGGGCTGGTCCCAATCAATTCACTGGGTTCGGACCAACACTTTTATCGGGCTCTTGGCCCCCCGCCAAACCGTAGCATCCTCAAAATTCCACTAAGACAAAGTCTTCCTTTCCTACATCGCATAAGGGGCAGCGCCAATCCTCGGGGACGTCGGCCCATCGGGTGCCGGACGCGATGCCTTCCTCGGGAAGGCCTGTTGACTCGTCATAAATCCAGCCACAGATCACGCAGACCCATTGCTTGAAATCGCTGGATGGAACTTCAGTAGACGTGCTAACAGGAACCGCTCCTTGATCTGCATTGTGCCCTTCGAGGGCATCGCTACCCGAGCAGTCCATACTGAACACTACGGGGGCGGTCGTGCCGCCCTCCAGTTGCGACTGCAATGCCTGCAACAGCGCCTGTGCTTCCTCGCGCGTCAGATCGATCCAATACGGATCGCCGGCTCCGTCGTTCAGACGGTCAGGCGAAAACTGAATTTCAACCGCTACACCTTTTTTATACATGGCAGATCACTAGCAATGAACCGGCCTGCGGCCGGTGGTAGATACGCAGACTTCGTGAATGATGAGAAGCACCGGCCAGCATCCCTGTGTGGTGCTGCAGGCAGTTCGCCGGCTATGCAATAGCCCGTCGAACTGCGGGGATTACTTCGGAGGCGAGCAGTTCAATCGATTCCCTGACCATAGCGAATGGAAGGCCACCGATGTCAAGCTGCGCCATATAGCGCTGATGCCCGAATAGCTGATGTTCCATCAGGATCTTGTCGACGATTTCCTCTACGCTTCCGACGAAGAGCGCCCCGCGCGGCGAAGATACAGCTTCGTAGTCGCTCCATGACATCTCTGCGTGCCCGCGGGGAAGATTGTTTGCTATGTAGTGCCGGTAGTAGGGAAAGAATTCCTCTCGCGCACGTCGGCCGTCGCGTTGAACATGGAGATGGCCGGAGACAGCCATTTTCAGTTGCGCTGGGGAATGCCCGGCCTCCATACCCGCAGTCCGATAAAGGTTGACGAATGGTACAAACTGCTCGGGCATTCCGCCAATGTTCGCAAGATTCAACGGCAAGCCTGCACGGCCAGCACGAATAGCACTCGACGCCGTTCCGCCCGCGGCGACCCAGATTGGAATGCGACCATGCAACGGTCGCGGCATGATCCTGGCGTCGGTCAGAGGCGGCCGGTGCCTACCTGACCATGTGACGGACGCTGGTTCGTTGATCGAGACCAGGAGGCCCAGCTTTTCGTCAAACAGCGAGTCGTAGTCAGTAAGCGAATGGCCGAACAACGGAAACGACTCGCTATATGCGCCGCGTCCTACCAGCAGTTCGGAACGTCCGCCCGACAGGAGGTCGAGCGTGGAGAACTGCTGGTAGAGTCGGACAGGATCGTCGGAGCTAAGTATGCTTACGGCGCTCGTGAGCCGGATGCGTTGTGTCACACTCGCTACCGCACCCAAAACGACCGATGGAAACGATACGGCGAAATCCGGGCGATGGTGTTCGCCCACACCAAAGACGTCGATTCCGGCCTCATCGGCGATCCGCGCCGCACTGACGATCTCGCCGAGGCGTTGACGCGCGTGCTCGGTGCTGATTTGTCCGGGAGCAAGATCGCCAAACGTGTAAATGCCGAATTCCATTGCGTTCTTCCTGTGACGTCGTAATGGTCCGTCGCGCTCAGACCTTGCGAACGGTCGGTTTCACAGCAAAGACACCATCGCCAAGCAGCGCCAGCGTCGCAGCCGCAATCGCGAGGAAAACTGGGTACTCCCAGCCACCGTTCGGATTGGTAAAGGACCAGCCGTTGCCAAAGTGCACGGTCGACGCGGCGAACAGCTCGATGGCGGCAACTGCCGCGACGGCGCGCGCATAAACGCCCGTCAGCAGGAGGACCCCGCCGACGATTTCAAACAAAATGATTGGCCATGCGAACCAGCCTGCGAAGCCGACCGATTCGAAGAATTTTGCGGTGCCTGCGGGTGTGAAGACGAACAGCTTAGTCAGTCCGTGCGCAAGGAACATAATGCCCAGCGCGAAGCGCAGGAGGAAAGCCGCATAAGGAGCGGTACGGTCATCGGTCATGATGAAACTCCAGTTCTGGTTAAACGAGATTGGTTTGCTGGCTGACCCAGCGTGAAAAGTCACCGACTATGTCGCCCGTCAGGGTGTGGCCCACGGAATACAAGTGCATTTCATGCGGGACACCGAGCCGGGTCAACCACGAGTGAGCGTGTTCTGCGAACTTCACTGGCAGTTTGTCGTCGAGTCGGCCGTGTGAAATGAATGCCGAGAGTCTGGCGAGCTTTTCGGCTGGTGCGAGATGCGGCTCCAGCTCCGGAAGAATGCGACCGCTCAGGACGGCAAAACGCTCCACGTCCTCGGGCGAGGACAAAGCAACACTCGCGCTGAGAATCCCGCCCTGGCTGAACCCCGCCATCAAGACCGGCACCGATGCGTTCGCGTCGGTGCTGGCCATGGCCCGGACCAGCCTCAGAAGGCTCAGGCGACTTTCGTCGGCTTGGGCCGCATTGATGACCGGTCCTTGCGAGCCGAATCGCACATCAAACCAGGCATATTGTCCGGAGCCGAGCTCCAGTGGGCCGCGCACGAAGACCACTTGCACCCGCTGGTCGATCGTGTCTGCAAGCGGCAGCAGGTTAGTTTCATTGCCTCCGACTCCATGCAGCAGAAAGAGTCGTGCGGCGGGCTGACCCGCTGCCGGGCGTAGACGAAACGCGAGACCGGAAGCGGCGTCTTCGTGCAGGACGTTCATGATCTGCTCTACTCCGTGTGCCGTCACTTTGCGATCCAGGTGGGCGCGATCGCCGTGCCCAGACCCGCGCCATAACCCAGATAAATATTCAGGCCCGCAAGAGGCTCGAGGTAGCGGGAGTTTTTCAGCGGGCCGGCGTCGATAGGCTTAAAACCGAGGCTTTCGATGAGTGCCTTGACGGTCTGTTTGGCAGGCTCACTGTCACTGGCGAAGAACACCGGTGCGGTCTGCTCGTTGGCAAAGACGGGCCCGTCGGCTAGAACCTGAGCAAACAGGGTGTTGAACGCCTTGACCAGTTGAACACCGGGCACTGCCTTGGAAATTTCTTCCGCGGCCGACGTGTCATGGCCAATGATCAGGCCCGAATAGTCGGCATTCAGCGGATTAGTGATGTCAATGACGACCTTGCCAGTGAGGTCGCCCAGACCTTGCAGGGCAGGCACGGCATCGCCGTAGCCCGTCGCGAGAATGACAAGCTCGCTGTTACCCAGCGCTTCGGTGAGGGGAGCGGCCTTTACACCAGCGTGCCCAGCGGCAACTGCCTGGGCCTTGGCGATATCGCGGCCGGTGACGCGGACCGCATGGCCTGCGTTGGCGAGCTGCTTGACGAATGCCGATCCCATGTTGCCGGTGCCGATGACGGTGATGTTCATATCAATAACCTCGTTAAGCTGACACGTTGAGTAGAAAGTAATCACATTTGGCGCGCAGCGTTTCAGCAGTGAATTGCTCGCGGCTCGCCAATCCGACGGTCAATGACCCGCGTAAATCGACTTCCCTGAGGTATTCGCTGCGGACACACCAGATTGCGACAAACCGCTGCTTGCCCCACCAAAGCCGGTGTTTTCAGCTCGTGCCGCGCCGTTCTGTGCAGCCACCCGAGCCTCAGCAGCCTGGATGTCGGCCGGGTAGTACGGATCTCTGCCATGGGGGCTATAACCGGCCTTTTCGAGCAGGAGCAATTCGGCGCGCACCTGAGTGCGGCTCACGGGCTGGTTTGATTGGGCGAACGATACGACGGGAGCGGCGAATGCAGCGGCAACAACAACGGCTTGAATGAGCGACTTCATGATGGCGTACCTCAGAGTTTTGGCTATTCAGCTGCGAACCTTTTTGTTCATAGCCGTAACCAGTGAGTCCATTCTATTGACTCGACGCAGGTTGATAAACCGCTATCATCTGGACATATAGTCCCACTTATCGAGACAATAAAATGGATCGAACTCTTGAAATGAGCGTTTTCACGGCCGTCGTCGATGCCGGAAGCTTCGTTGGCGCGGTCGATGCACTGAGGATGTCAAAGGCCGCGGTCTCCCGTCATGTTGACTCCCTCGAGCAGCGCCTTGGCGTCCGCCTGCTACAGCGCACTACGCGCCGGCTTTCGCTGACTGAGGAAGGAAGGCTCTTCTATCAGCGCTCGAAAGAGATTCTGGTTTCGCTGGATGACGCCGAATCGGAGGTGACCTCGCGCACGCAGGAGCCCAGCGGACTGATCCGTGTCAATGTGCCGTTGACCTTCGGCATCATGCATCTGGCGCCGTTATGGGGTGCCTTCATGGAAACGCATCCGCAGGTCGATCTGGACATCACGCTCAACGACCGCGTCGTGGACCTCGTCGACGAAGGTTACGACTTGGCGGTACGGATCAGTATACTTCCGGACTCATCGCTGGTGTGTCGCAAGCTTGCAGCGACGGAGATGCTTGCATGCGCATCACCGGGTTATCTGTCGCGCCACGGCATACCGGCTCATCCGAAGGAACTTGCTGCCCACCGGGTCGTGGCGTACTCGCATCTTGCCGGGCGGGACGAATGGAAATTCGAGGGCCCGGACGGCGAAGTGGTCGTACGCACGCGTGCGCGGGTTTATTCAAATAATGGAGATACCTGCCGCGCGATCGGATTGCGCGACGGCGGCATCATATTGCAACCCAGTTTCATGATTGGAGAGGATCTGAAGCGCGGGGATCTGGTGAGAATCCTGCCCGATTACCGTTCGGTCGAACTGGGCATTTACGCGGTATATCCCAGCCGGAAGCAGTTGCCGATCAAGGTTCGGCGGCTGGTCGATTTTCTGTCCGACGCGTTTCTGAAACCAGCGTGGGCGGTTACTCATTCACGTTCGCAGGCCTGAGTGCGCCCCGCCAACTTTGCGACGCCCGTTTTGTCCTTGCACTAAGGAAACCCCGGAGGACAGTGTCACAATTGCACGATATTTTATTTAGGATAGCTTTATATTTTATGGTAATTGAAGAATGACGTAATAGCGGAATTAATGGGCAGGGCCAATGCGCTAGCAGAATTAACGAACATCTCGCCGCCTGCCAGCGATTGACCGATATCGGAACAACGCGACTATCGGCTGTCCATTCTCTGTTGTAGTGAATGCCCGTGCATGACCGATAGCGTCAGTTCAACTTAGGTCCCTGAAGCCGACATTCGCGCTAACTGGACGAGCTCGCCAACGACCTCTTGCTCTAGGGATTCACTGCGACGGCGTCGAACGGCGTAGTGCCGTGAAGTGACGAACCTTGCCGCTTGATGATCAACTGTTTTAAGCGTTGTCGACCCTGCTCCACGTGGCCGACGTAACTACGCAGGATCAATGCGTCATTTCCACAGCTAGACTCGACCCATATTGACTTCCCGTACGCCTTTCACATCGCGCAATGCGATCGCCGCGCGGTTAAGCTCGTTGCGCAACTGTTCCGCGTCCTTCATCCCCGGCAATCGCCACACCTAGTTGTTCGAATCGCTCGTCATCACGACGACTGCGCCGATTCCGAACATGCGTTGCCACCAGGGATGAACCGAGGTCACGTCTTGAATCCGGAACAGCTCGACGCTCTGCACCGTTCTATTGAGGATCCCTTTGCGACAGGTGATCCGTTCCACATCGATCTCAAACTCAGTGAATTTGACCTGCAGATATGCGAGTCCAATGCCACCAAGCACCAGAAGGACAGCCAGCACAGGAACGAACCATGGCACCGGCCACTGGGTTGACGCGTATTCGAAGCCGATACCAACGGCCAAGATGGCAACTGCGCCTTTGATGAAGACCGGCAGGTTGATAATCTGCGACGGTGCCCCCCGAAATATCGCTGCGTTAATAGGTTCGCTTCTCGGAACGATGCCATAACGTGCCATAGGTTTTTACCTTTAAATTGTGCTTTCTGAGCCGCGACCGAATGCGGCCGTGCGGTCATTATCGATCGATCTCGGGCTGGTCAGGCTCGCCCGAGTCGGGTTCTGGATCGTCATTCTCTCTCTGTTGTTCCGATGCGCCGGGCGCGTCCGGCTTCGAAGTGCGCGCAGGCAGTTCGTCACGGTCCTGACGACGCGCGGTGTCATCCCGCTCGCGTTCAAGTGCGCGCCGGCCATCTGCCTCAGCATCCAGTTCGGCGCGCCGCGCATGCAAGATGCCGCTCACCACCTCATCATCAAAATCCACATTCATGCGCGCCTCGGCCGCCACACGCGCAGTCGCCATCTTGAAATCCTCAGGCCCGGTAAGCGTGAGCGTCGGCCCGAACTTCTGCTGCGCGAGGCGTAGGCCGATCTCGATCGCGTCGCGGTCGTGGACCCACATCCGCACCGTGCGGCCTTCGTCGATCATCAGCGCCACACCATCACGCTTGTAGTCGACATTGCCGTTTTCCTGCACATGATGCGTGATGACCGGGCCGCCATAGATGATTTCGTTCAGCTCGCTGGCACTGACCCGGCGGCTCGCTCCGAACGCGATGCCGGTGCTCTCGCCGTCGTCGCCCGTTCGCGGCGTTGGCTGCGTTGTCTGCATCCTTCTCAGCTCACGCAGTGCCCGCACATTACCGAGTTGCGCCTGATCCTGCAGGAAGTCCCGGTACTGGTCCGTCAACGGCCGGCGCATCGCCGCTTTCAATGCATCCCGCTCGCGAGCGATCTGTTTTCGCAAGACAGCCTCAGCTTCAATCCGCTCCACGCGAGCCACTGACACCGCAGCACGGCGCGCGGCCAGCGACATGCCGTGTTGTCGACGACGGCACTACGTTTCGCGTAAAAGGTCGATTTAATCGCACTGCGCCACGCTTGCTCACGAGCACCTTGCTCCAGCCATTCGGCACGCAGTGCATCGCCGTACTGCTTCCGAAAGCGCTGAAACTCGCTCCACAGATCCTGCTCCGGCGTGCGGCGGGGCGCATGCGCGGGATCAAGTCCGGTCTGCGCCCGGTATTGCTCGCGCATCAACTGGACCGCCTCCGACCACGGTAAATTCATCTCCTTCGTCAGAAAATCGGAGACATTCAGATTACGCGAGCCGGCCTGAATCCGGTCGCTACCGTCGCGCCCCTTCGTGATCTGATATTTACCGACGACCAGTCCGTGCGAGTGTGAAAGAGCCGCGAGGAGCCGGTACGCATCGAGCGTGGCTTTGATCTCTTGAAACTCCGAGCGCGTGGCATCGTTGCGTGCCGCACGGGCTTCAGCCAGGTCCCGTGCAAACTGGTCGCGCACCGAATCGGCTTGCCGTCCGGTGGCGGATTGCGGGGAGATCGTTAGTTGCGGTAAGGCGCCATCAGGTTGCAATACGTCGACGTTGCCAGGCGTCGAGACCGCCGGCATGCTGTGTGAGCCTTCGGCGGTGCTCGGTGGCTCGCCAGAGGACTCATAAGCCCCATCAGCGCCATCGAAACCGTATGGGTGATCCGCAACGCCCGGTGAATCGGGCGATGCCATGCGCGACCGTCCACCACTTGAGTCGCTTGAGCCGCCATCCCCACCGGCAACGCCGCCTTGAGCACCGGCCGCTGGGCCGCCAAACGAAAGCGACGCAACACCGCCCAGCGACTTGACCTGAGCCAGACTGGGCGGCTCAGTGTCCGGGTCGAAATCGCGGGGCAGCTTGCCACCGCCTTTGAGGCCAAACTTTTCTCGTACGAATTTTTCCGCGCTCGTGGCAATGAGCCGTGCGCGCTCTTCACTGTCCGCGCGCTCATACGCCGCATACATCCGCTCAACCACCGTGCGCCAGCCTTCGCCGCGCTCCGCCAACTGCTCTTTGGCGCGCTTGCTTGATGTTGAAGTCCGTTATTAACGCTAGCCATGTCCACAGGGACGCTAATCGTGCCCATTAATTCTGCTAGCGCGGCGCCCTGCTAACTCGTCCGGCATAGCGTGGAGGAAGTGGTTCAATGCTTCGCCCATTCGAATATGCGCGCTGTCCAAAAACAAGGTGTTTTCCGACTGTTGCACCACCTTTTGTTAAGGATAGCTTTGTATTATTTGGAAAATATAAAAATGCCGCATTAGCGGAATTGATGGGCGGGGCCAACGCGCTAGCAGAATTAACGAACATCTCGCCGCCTGCCCGTTGCCGAAACGCAACATCGTCCAACGCGGCGATTTCGCTTCAATCCCTTTCTGGACATGCTTCACGGCTATTTTCCCGCTAGCATCATCTATGGACACTGCTAGCGGAATTAACGGACAACAACAGCATTCTCGCGTGCCCGCTGCCGGTGGGCAGAGATGAAGGATTACGAGTCCCTCAAAAGGAGGGACGTTTTTCGTTACTGGCTGAAAGGCGTTTCGGATGGCTACATGACGGCGAACGGATTCCTGGCGAGCGACGACGAGTAATACTGTCAACTCAAACTAGCAAGCCCCTCTGCGGCCGGGATTTTGAGTTGACAGATTTAATGCGTCCCACGTGCGCTCACTTCTACTTTCATGGATGTGAGCACGCAGCAGCGCAGCAAGAGCCACCACGCATACAGTGCGTCGGTGCTGAACATCCCCTCGTCTTCGAGAAGACCATGCGCCACCTCGTTACGGAGGTTTGCGCCAAGTTGGTCGACAAAAAGATCGTTAAGTTCGAGGAGCCCTGCTTCACCGAATACTTCCAGTGCTTCGTCGGTCTCAAGCAGCGCATTAAGGGACTTCTCAGGTTGAAGTCCCTGAGGGTCGAACATCGACGTCGACCCGCCGGCCATTTCCACCACATACCGCACCATCGCTTCGAACTGTGGCGGCACTAGATGGGTCGCCACGAGCATGTCGCCCTGAAACCCAGCGACCAATGCTCTGGCGAAGCTTTCCACGTGGCCAGGCGGAATCCAGGGGCTATATTGAATCAGACTCGCTACGTCCTGCCTTGAAGGGTTATGCGCAGCAACAATTTCTTCCCGAGCCGGATTTAGCATGGCTTGAACTGTCAGGCTTCGCCCTAGCCGCGCGTTCCTGTACATGCGAAACCTCAGACCCGCATTGTCCGAATCGGCTTCACCTTGCGGCAGCGGAGGCGCTTTCGCGACTACTCGACCACGCGAATTGACCACGTCGCTGCCCAGCATGCTTCCCAGGATCGCCAACCCGGCCTGATGCTGAACCTGCTCTCGCAGCTTCTCCGGAGACGGGGGACTTGCCATCGTGCACAGAGACAACACTGCCTCGCGAAACCTCTTATCACGAACAGCGGTGAGCGCACGTTCGACGAGTTCAGAAGCATCACTCCCGGTTGAGATGGGCTTCATCTCCGTCATCGACTTCTCCTGGAGCTCCAACAGCCGTTCGTGCAACTCATCGGCACGTTCCTTTCCGCCCGGCGCCTGCCGCATTGCATTGACCGCCTGCGCCATAATGCTGGCCCCCGCCATAGCGCCCCTGCCAGGTTGAGGAGTTGCCGCCGCTGACTCCGCCTCCTTAACGAGTGCTTCCGCGGCGTGCCTCAGCGCGTCCGCACGTGCATCCGAGTCTCCAGTTGCCGCATGGCATTCGGCGACCCGCTCGAAATAGTCCTTCATGCGCCAGAAGTCACCCGCCGCTTCGGCGCGGTCCGCCGCGATGGCGGCGAACCGTGCGAGCGCGACAGCGTCCCCATGTCGAAACTCGAGCAAAAGACCGACAAGCCGATATGTCACGTACAGAGGATCTTCGCCTCGATAGCGGATTACCGCAGACTCAATTTCAGCCAGCACGCCGTCACGCAAGAGGATCCCACCTTTCCCCAGGCTGGATGCGATCCGAAGCGCACGTTCAAGCCGCTCGACGTATGGTGTCCATTCCTCTGGATGTTCCAGGCGCTTCGCCGACTCAAGGTACGCGTGAATTGCGCCCTGCGCCGCCTTGAACGCCTTCGCTTGCACCCACAACACATCGAGAAATCGCGCCCGGAGTTCCGGGTCAACAAGGGCTATCGCCCATTCAAGCAGTCGCAGCAACGCATCACGGGGAAAATCGGCGGGCACCGCACCCCGGCTGTTCCCCATGACAAATAAGGGGCCGAACGGTTCTGATGGCTCGCCAGCCCGCAGCATCATCGTCATCGACGCCCCAGCAAAGCGCAAGCCTTCATGCTGGGCGGTCGTCCACCGTGCTTCATCTTTGACGGCTGCCGAAAGAGCATCCCCGTAAGCCATGCACTCTTTTTGCGGAACCGTCTCCACCAGCCTGTCAAGCTCAAGAGAGGTCATAACGTCCGCAGTAATCAAGTCCCAGTCGATCGGCATGCTGTACTCCAGTCAAGAAGAAGATACGGGCTTCGCAAAACCAGCACTGCCAGTCTCGGGCAACAGACCTGCAAAACGGATACGCAGTCTGGGTGGCCGTGTTGGTAAGTCGCAATCGTCGCTTCGCAGCGCGATCCAGACCGGGGAAAATACCTGCGGGACCTTGTCGAGCGCGCAGCCCTCTTGTGTTCCTTTAGACGCCCGGGCAGACGCAGGCAAATCGCCCACTGCGCTCTATCTTCAAGGTTTTGTAGCTAGGGACTCAGCCGCCGTAAGCCATTGAATTGGTAAACGCCGGTGACCCCACCGGGGAAGGTCATCATTTGCCTCGAGTTGCTGGAGGAAGTCGCGTAATTGCGTGCCGGTGTCGACCCCGAAAAGGACTCGCATTTTCTCGAAAAATCTTGTCGAATTGGCGCGAGCAAATAGCGGTAGCGGTGTCCGACCAGACCCAAGGTAAAGGGACGTATACGGCCACCAATGGAGCCCCCTTCGCCTGAAGTGAAGAAACAACACAAGGTCCGCCTGTGCCAGCAATTCGAAACGAAACGGCATGGTCTTCGTTCGTTCGTGTAGCAGGTCAGCCCTCAGCGAGACCCGTTTCAGTCCCAGTCGATGATTGCGGCGGTCGAGAGATTCGAGGTCGCGGTCAAGCGTCGTCGCCGATACCATCGGCTCACCGCCGGAGGATACATTGCGTTCAATATAAAAATCGGTTTCCATGAGCATCGCTGCCTGCTCGAAGCGATCATCGTCGAGAAGGATCGCGATCGTGTGAACGAAAAGTTCATATGTCAGGAACACAAAATTGTCGAAATCGTCACTGCTCCAACTGCTTACGTTCGAAAGTGGCCCGTGGTAACGAAGCAACTTCTCGAAAAAGCGATGCACCTTGGTAAGGTTTTCATCCGTGGGCTGGTAACGCGAGATCGTTCGTACAACGCCGAGCAGCTCATCGCGGGTCGGCGAAAACGCGTCGATAGAATCGATGACTTGCTGATCGAACTCGATACCTGGGACTTTCAAAATCCGCAACTGCTCTACTCCTTCGGCCACGCTCGACAGGTAATCATCGAGCGCGGCGGCCGCCGTCGCCTTGCCATCGCGCAGTTGATCAAGGGCGCGCTTCATCGATGAGCGATTTCCGATCGTTACCGCAGTTGCTGCTTCCAGAAACGCCGGTGTCTTTCCTAGCGGCGGTTTCACATATAGAGGTTTGTCGAATACCCAACGGACCAGACGCTCGTATTGCTCTTCATGCCGATCCAGATCCGCAAGATCAATGTGGATGCGGCCAGTGTAGTACGCCGGAAGGTACGGCTTGCCGTCGTCGTCCTTTTCGGCGATCACTGCCACAAACTTATCTTGGGTCGTAGCACCGTAGATTTCTCCGGTGATGATTTGCGTTTCGGCACCCACTCCGCGCGCGCGCTCGTTCGCTTTACGAACGTAGGCGGCGTCGCAAATGATTGCGACTTTTTTGATTTCCTTATCCGTGACCATTCGCTCCATAAAAGCGTGCGCATCATGTCCCTCGCGCAGGTCCCATTTATCAAGGATGACGTCAATGTTGTCCTGACGCAGTCGCTCGGCGAGGTCCAGAACCCACTGCTCGTGACTCGGCGTTGTCCAACTGTACGAGATGAAAAGCTTGGGTGGGGTCATTACTCTTAGCCCAATTTGTTGTTTTTGCGGGTACCCGGGCGATGCAGATTCCGGATATTAGGAGGGGGAAAGCGTTCACTCGGTCCTTAGACGCGCTGTCTTGTCCAGGACCGCGTCGTTTGCCATTGCTTGCAGGAGGCGCAGCAGAAAGTGTTGAACACGCTCGTCGACGTAAGGGCCTAGATCAAGTCAATTGCGCTTGTGAGAATCTGACTTGTCTGCGGTAAGCCGTGGGTCTCGTAGATTTTCAATAGCTCGGTCGCACTTAGCACCGGTCGGGTCAGAGTTGCCCGAAGTGCCTTCACCGTCGCTAAAACCCGCAATTTATCGAGCCCGTATTGTAAAACGATGAAATCATCGGGGTGGATGATCTCGATGTCGTATGGCTTGACCGCGTGCTCGGGAAAATCTCGAACGTTGAATGTGACGATAGCATCGACATGCCCTACTATGCCCGCAGCAAGCACGTGCCGATCATTTGAATCGGGCAAATCCATCGAATCGATAATCTTTTCGTAGTTCGTAATGATGCTGTCCGGGACCGCATCAATCATGAGGTCTCTGGTCGCATGCAATTTACCTAGGCCGATATCGGGTCGATTCTTATTGAGGTTTCGAATCCATTCGTCGTGAATCTCGTACGTCCAGCGGGCATGGTACAAACCATCAACGGCGAGGCGCATCAACAGATCTCGGAGCGGCGCTGGATACAGCACGCATGCGTCGAGCAGCACCGTGTAGGACCGGGCGCCCGCCATTAATAGCCCATGCCCTGTTCTTGTGCTTGCTCCGATAGCTCTCTCAGCGCATCAAGCGACCGCGCCCGTCGTTTTTCCTTAAAAACTCTCACATCGTCAAAGGTGACTTTTCGATGCGATCCGACTTTGTGGAAAGGTATTTCGCCGGCGTCCAACATCCGGACCAAGTACGGTCTGGAGATGTTGAGCATCATTGCGGCTTGCTGGGTGGTGAGGTCCATTTCCTTCGGAATCACTGCAACGGGCTTTCCTTGCGAGAGAAAACCCAGCATATCGGCGAATAGTCGCAGGATTTTGGGCGGCAGCTGAAGGGTGGGACTGCCGTCATTTGTATGCTCCGCCCCCTCCTCAATCAGCACGACGCTGACGGCCCGCGAGTGATCCAACGCGGCAACGATACAGCGTTGCGCGGCCTTTGCGATCTCCACTTCCCTCTCGTCCAAAACCGTATCTAGGACGTCATCTTCATTGGACATGTTTTCCTCGCGCGATGTTAAAAAGCTCGGCTTTGTTTTTTTGACCGCAGCAAGCCGGTGATCCGTCTGGGCCGCGAAAAGCTTTACCCCGCGGCCCAGACGGATCACCGGCGAATTCATTGTAAAAGAATTATCCGAAATAATCGAAATAAACGCAACCTTTTTTGGAAGGCAAACGCGTTGGAAGACGCACGTGTTCGGTCAACTCCGACCCGCGTAATACGGAACGTCGGCATCTAGCACGCCTCACACAAGCGCCAGATGTCAAGATGCGCGATCGCCTGACCGGCCTTCTCGAATTCGGTGGCTGACGTAACAACAAATGGCATCGTCTCGACCGGGTCCGGTGCCATCCCCGCTTCGCTGATCCGCTGGCGCACGCACATCATCAGGTGATCGACGACGTTGGGCGAGAAGAGATACCAGGGGTGCCGTCACTCAATGCGAGCAGGTTGGGGCGCCGCGCCGGTCGCCAAACTTGAAGTCACGAACTGAAGGGTATGATAGCTCTAACTATCTACCCCTTCATTTCCCCCGCCAACGGTCCTGATCAACATCTACAAGGGCCCGACTTCGTCACAGCGCGTTCACTGCATTCTTGAACGCCTTGACGGCCTCGAACATGGCGGACTGGTACCGGAACAATCGTGCTGGGTGGCTTGCCGCCCGGTCTCCTTCCTACCGATCGCTAATAGCGATGTTCAGTGAGTGAGGCCCGCACCCTATCGCGTCGGACTGCGCACAGGCAAACACGGGCAATCGTGACGCCGGCCGACGTCAGCGTGGCGACGCCACCCTGCCATTCCCGCGCGCTTCCCGATCATCGTTTTGAACTCGAGACCGCTCCGCTTCGGCCAGTCCAGGTGTGATAACCGTTATTACGACACCTGCATTTGCTTCCCCCGCAGTGCGTGCAACGGAAAACGTTCTTTCGGCCATTTTCAAGCCGGTTCAATGGCGACAACCGGTAATATCAGCATTGAAAAAATTTATGATCAATGAGAATGGCAATTTGACGTCTTATCTACGATTGTTTGACAACAACATCGAACATTATTTGTGTTGGTGGGGGATGATCTATTAATTATGTTAAATTAGTCCGACTGTTCGGTCGTGCCTCTGCGTCCGAGCATGCGGTCTTCCAAGCGGACCCTATGACCGCTGTCTTATTCATGCATCTGACAGCAAGTATCAACGCAGCGAGTCAATTCGGGAACCGCAACTGATTCCAAGATCGTGCGAGCACGTAGCGCTCGGCGTTACGGGTCTTCGTATGTGGATGGACCTGCCCATGGACCGCTCGCACCCTTATCAAATCACAGCTGGCAAACTTCCGTTGCTGACCATAAGCTGGATTGCGCGGGTTACGACTAGGCCTTGATCCAAGTCTGTACGCCATCCACCGGCGCCTGCGAATTTCGCGTTGGCGCAGCGGACGAAAGTCAGATTGCCGCGATTCCAATTCGAGTGAAGTTATCGAGTACGCAGTCTGTTGGCAGCTTTTGCCAACCTAATCACGGTCGGATTTGCAGTGAACACCGTCAAGCCCGCCACTGATGCATAATCACCGTCGTCGGTGATTACGTTCGTGATGTTGGATGACTGCATTGCCGTGATGATGAAAAGATCGTAGCCGTCCACCTGGGCGTTAAGAAAAGTCGACATGCTTGCATCGGTGGTAGCTTCATCTAGCAAAGTTGGCGCGCATCCCCCGAAGCCTTTAACCTGATGCCAACAGTCGCGTATGAGATTGTTGATCCTCATCCTGTTCTGGGGATAGTCATGCCGAAACTCTTTGACGGAGATCGGTCGCCCTGCGGTATCTGAATAGATCTGTCGCTCGGTTCCTTCGATATTGTGAGCGAGTTCCGCGAGTGAAAGGCTTGACCAAAAAATGGCCGCTTGTTGTTCGAGTGCCTTGGATAGGTACGCCGGATAATGGTCGAGTTGGTACGCCTGCGGGGGATTCGGATTAAGAGACGCCCGCTCGTAGACCATCCAGTACCAAACGTTTGTATCGATTAAAAATTGGTCGTCCGGATTCGGGCTGTCACTGCTGATATCGACGACATTGGCACGAATTGTGATTTTCATTATCTGTGAGAATGCGGATCCGCAATAGCATCGTCGACAATTTTCCGTCCTGCTGCCGTTGAACCGTAATATTCCTTCGCATTTTCTATGACGCGACGCAGGACGCTGCTGCCAAGCGGCGACAGGTTTCGGAAGATGAGTCTATCGCGCAACACGTCTGACGAAAGGTCGGACAGCAGGCGGCCGACTGCAGCGTTGAAAAACGGCGTCGCGAAGATGTTGACACCTTCAAAGTCGAGGATGACAGCCTCATCCCTCTTCAAGTTCGGGTGAATCGCGTCAAACACCTTCTGCCCGTCCGTCATGGTCAAAGCATTGGCGCCTACGAGATCCTTAATGAAGATGTGCATGGCAGCCTCGATACTTTTAAAAATATGGGGTCGATTCGTCGATTTCATCGGATAGAACGTACAGCGCTTCGACGCAGGTCAGTTTTAGCAAAATCACGGTTGCCGGGAACCAGTCAACTAGATTCTCATATGTTTCGGCGTCGCTGTCGATCCGAGCGTACCCATCGTGGCTGTAGACCTGCAGTACACCGCCATTTACTCTTACAAACTCCTTCAGGAGATCGAGTCCCAGACCTCTCGCCACCAATGAACCCTTAACATCGTGCGCGGTCGACTTGCCGCGCGAGAACGCCCAGCGCATCGCGTCTTTGGCCTCCATGATAGGCGCAGCCAGAAATCCGCGAACGTTCGCCGGCACACCAGGGCCCAGGTCGCCGACTGCTAGTACTAATTCACCGCTTCCGGCGTAGTGGTGTCCACACGAAAACACGCCCGATTGACTCCTCCCGTGTTCGAAGGCATTCGCATACACCTCCCAGACTTGCCCCGCGATGAGATGGGCCAATCGGGCACTGACCTGAACCCAGCCACGTCCCAACCATGATCCCAATAGATAGGCGTCAACTATTGCACTCTTGTCTTCGAAGAGATCGTGCCGGAACGGAATGGCGTTATCGCCGCGTTCGCCATCCTGTCCCCACATGGCAGCAGCGAAGCCGTTCTGCAGCAGGTTGCGTTGAACATTGGAGCGCATGCTCTGGTGGAGCATGGACACCTCAATTCCGCGCATCTCCAGCGTTTTCTTCAAGCCGGCGAGGAAGATCGCAGCGTTAGGCCGCAAAAAGGCGCAATTCCGGAAGTCGAATTCAACCTTTGCACCATCGGGCAACGTGTCCGCGTGCCCCCAGATACGGGCCATGCTGACAAAATCCGCACGCTCATCATTAAGCCGAGGGATCCAAATCTTATGTGTCGGGTTCAATGCTAACGATCCCCTCGGCTGAAGCCCAATTTAGAACAGTCGGAAGCATAACCGATCCTGATTCTATATCGTGCCCTCCTGGGTTCGACATTTACACAACGGAACCGGCGCCCGCTATTTGTGGCATAGCCTTAGCACGGATCCTGCTGCTGAAGACACGGTCATCGAACTGGTGATAACCGCCAATGCGTCTGCGCCGACGCCCTTTGAACCATATCAACACTGATCCCGCCTAATCCGACAATCCCACCACGCCTAAGCCAGGCGGCGATTGCTCCAGACAGCGCTGCTTGAAACAAGAAACCGGATCCGCTCGCAGTTACCTAGCTGGCATTGTCAACCAACTGAGCTAAATATAGCCTCAGTGTCGAGGCCAGATACAAATGTCCGCCGCCCCCCTCTGGGCTAAGTTGAAATGTCCGGGTTTGCTGTTGGATTTGACGGTTTGTGTTCCATGGTCTCAATACAACGTAGCGTTGAAGTGCAACCTTGAACCGGCACTGGGTTCGTTCAACTGACTCCGGCAGATCGCTGGCGAGATTTGCGCCGCTGCTTCTTTGCCTGCAGATCTCGCTGCACAAGCTGCACAATCACACTGTTGAGCTCAGCCTGCGTGAACTCGCGCTGTTTCTTCGTGCCCGGCGCGCGGTCCATACTGCGCGCTTCAGCTCCGCGATTGGTTCGCGACGGCGAGCCCGATACACGACGGTTGGGCAGGTTGGTCGCACCATCGAGAATTTTTGCTGTTTCTTCGTCTAACGCGCGTGAAGCTTAAGACGTTTGCTAAGCTGATTACCCAAATCGAAAACCGAACAGGCCGCCCTCCTCTCCATCGTCGGACAATCGTGTTTGAAGCACGACCTTGCTTACGTCAATTGCTTCTGACAGTGGCAGGCGCCCGAAAATGTCCGAGTTCATTGTTACGATATATTGCAGTCCCTTACCTTGCGTAGCTTCGAGACCCAAAAGCAGCGCGCCGGCGATCTGTCGTTCGTCCACACCATCGAACAAGTGGCTGTCGTGCAGCAAAAATCCTGGTCCACCGCGATGCGCCGTCACGACTTCGAAGAGAGCTAGATCAAAGCAAAAAATCTCCATATTCGAAATGCCACCGCCCCTGTCCCCTGCAATCGAAATATGGAACTCGGGGCCATTGTCGGTTGCTTCAACAACGAACCGCCCGGTGCGATCGTCGTAGAGGCTTGCTATGGCATCCGCGATGACAAGGATCGCCTCGTCGAGCGCCGCCGAACGCACGTGATGATCTTCTTGCAGCCGACGCTGTAAGTTGGCACGATCGATATTAAGCTTCGTAGACTCGCCTTCCAGTACTTCTGCTGCCTTGAAGCGCTCCCGCAGCATAGCTGCTTGCGCATCCCAATCCGCCAGTTCACGTTGCAGTGACAGGAAGTCGTCCAATGCTCCCCTGCCATCAAGGTTCTGCAGGATCGTGCTGCGCTCCCTATCGAGCCGACTTACGGCAGCATCCTCGGTCGTCATTTGCGACTTGACACTCGCAATCTCGTTTTCCAAATGAACACGTCGATTGGCGACCACTGATTCATAGAACGAGCTAACCTCTTCAAACCTGCGCAAGGCAACACCCGGCAACTCGATGCCGACGGCTGCATACAGCTGCTGTATGTCCGTCCGCTGCGGTGCCTTCTCGGACGTGAGCGCGGCTTCGAGGTGTTCCAGGCTTTCGTTCAAGATAACCGTGCGCCGTACGATGCCCTGCATCTCCGACTTTGCCTGCGCCGCTCGCCTCGAGAGCTCCTTGTAACTCTCGTGAACCTCGAAGTTCGCCAGTTCGCGCCGTAATTTTTCCGCTCTGGCGTCAGCGATAGTTACCTGTGGCCGAAGTTCGGCGACTGTGCCGACGACCTGCCCAAGCGCGCCAACCTTGACCGCTTTGCGCAACTCTTCGAGGGTCTTTTCGCGGTGGCGAATCTTCGTAAACTCAAACGGAATCTGCCAATCCAGGCCCAAGAGATAGGAGAGATTTACCTGCCAGTCCGAACGGTGCTGCTTCTCGGCCTGACGTTCCGGGTCGATAAAACCGCCAGAATCGCGCCGTCGGGCGAAGTAGGAGAACATTGAACGGAAGGTCGGCGTATAAGCCTCATCGAAGGCGGTTCCGCTTTCGTCCTGCGGCAGTCCGAACAAATTGTGCCCGAGAAAGGCTTTCCAGTTCGTATTAAACATAGCGTCTTAAATAATGCAGCATAGTCTTCGTAGGACTTCGTTTGGTCCGATCCAGTGCCGGAAACAGGCCTCGACGGCCGAGAGGACTTCGGCGAGCGTGGCGAAGTACCGGTTATGCAGCGCCAGACGCCTTGTCAGCTTCCAGACCCGTTCAATAGGTGCCAGTTGCGGGCTGTATGGCGGGAGGAACAGCAACGTCAGGTCCCGCCTGTATTTGCGCAGCAGTGGCTTGAGCATGTTGGCATGGTGGTACTTGGCGTTGTCCAGCACGACGACGATGCGCTTGCCACGACGTCGATGACGCAGTAGCCGGCGCAGAAAGGACACAAACGTTTCTGCGTTGAAGACAGGGCACACCTGCCAGACGAAGCGCCCGGTGCTCAGGCTCACGGCGCCAAAGCACGCCACCGACTTGCGCGTGGGCGCGTGCATCAACACCGGATCGCGAACCTCCGGGGCCACCCACATGCGACAGCGCGATCCATGCTGCTGGAAATGGCATTCGTCCAGGCTCCATAACTCAACGTCGTCGCGCTTTGCCAGGCGCCGCAGTTTTTTTTACTGTCGCAACCCGTACGGGATCAGACTGGGCGACTTGCGGGCGCGGTTTGCGCAGCCGAAAACCCATCTGGCGAAACAGCCGCTGGCACTGTCGCACGCCCAGCTCGATGCCGTAGCGCTGACGCAAGTGCTCCGACAGAACGGGTCCATCCCACAGGCCCGCTTCAAATCCGAAGTCGCGTGGTGTCTTGCGCAGGTCAGCCTCGATGAGAGCCCATTGCGATTCATCCAACGTACGCGGACGTCCGGGCCGCTCACCTTCCCGTAATCCCTCGAAGCCGCCGCGCTCGAAACGTTGGACCCATCGCTGAACGGTCGTGGCCGCCTGACCGAACAACTGGCCCACTTCAGTGCACGAGTAACCGCTGCTTACCAGCAGCACCCCATGGAGACGATGGTCATACCGCGATTCCTCGCTCCGTTCGATCTCCTGTTGAATCGCAACCTGCATGATCTGCGGATCTGCAATTTAGAGCTTGCGCATGGTCGCCTCTCCAAAAGAGTAACCACGCAATCATATAATGCTGCAATATTTATGTCGCAATGTTTAGCACGCTGTCGGGCCTCTGCCCTCGCTGCAAAACCCAATCGAGTTTCGAATTGGGCGGATCTCTCCCCGTGACGTTTAGCACTTTGATCGCTATGGGCCGCGACGGGTCCCAGGTCCGCGTGCCATACGACCAGGTGGTTGTCCTGATCTGTCGCCACTGTGATCAAGGGGTCGCCGTGATTGAGGAGCAAATGACCGGCGACCACCCCTCGGTGGCTCGCAAAGGCGGCGGCCAGGTCTGGTGGCGAGGCGTCCACTGGTGGCCCTTCCCAAGCGGCGTCAACGATCCGGCAATACCGCCCGGCATTCAAGACACGTTCGACGAGGCATGTCGGGCCATCGCCGCGAACTGTCCGCGCGCCGGTGCCGTAATGGCGAGACGGACGCTCGAAGCGATTGCCGCCGATCGAGGCGAAAGCAACGGCACACTCGTGAAACGACTGGAAGCTCTCACGCGCAACGGCCAACTCCCTCCGACCTTTGCGGATTGGGCAAAAGAAGTTCGACTTGTCGGCAATGTGGGCGCTCACTTTGATTTGCAGAAAGACGTTTCCGTAAAAGATGCAGAACGGCTCAGAGACTTCATCGCGGAGCTCCTAAACCATCTCTACACTCTTCCGAGTAAACTTGCCGCTCGAAGGGCGAGCGCAAACCGTGAAGATCCTCCATCTCGATAGATGGAGCACGCGTCATGTACTATCCTTCGTGTAAGGCGTTGTTCGCGGTCGCACGCGTTCTGACGACAGCGCCTAGCGCGCGCGTCGTCAACAGGGCCTCGGCGGTGAGGAGAGGTACAACGTTCTGAGGCTTGTGCGCTGCGCTGAATTGCGAATGAGACACCGACATCGGATGGAAGCAATGCAATCAAGATTTTCGCGTGCGAGGCGCTTTGCGCACCGGCTCACTGCTTGCGCGTGAGCCGGCCGTCCGCTTCGCGGTAGGAACCTTCTGCTTTGCCCCGGCATTTGCCAGTGACAACGCGAGTTGGTCTCGCTGTGCACGCGCCTGCGCCGCTTCATCGACATAACGTGCGTTCGCGGTGCGCAGCCCATCCAGATTGCCCTCCAATACACCGACCTGCTGACGCAAATTACCGAGTTGAACCTGCAGCTTCTGCACGTCATCGCGATGCCGGGTACTGCCCTGCTCCGCTTTACGGGACGCCGCGTCCAGTTCCTTCTGCAAGCGTGCCGCCCCTTGCCGCTCGCGATCGATTTCCAGCAGCGCCCGGGTCTCGGCGGCTTTGAGCCGCTCATGCGCCAACTTTCCGTCGGCACGCAGCTTGTCCAGCTCAGAAGCGAAGTCATGTCGAGCGGTTTCGAGTGCCCGCTGCAACTGCTGCTCGCCCTGTTGCGCAAGGCCCAGCTGGTCCTGCGACGCTGATGCAGCGGCGACGGAGACGGCCAGCGCCTGCTCCAGTTCGGTGATGCGGGTCTGCGCTGCTTCCAGCGCCGCCGCACTGCCCGTCAGTTCCTGGCGCACCTGGTCACGCTCGGCCTCGGCGCGAGCCTGCCGAGTCTGCGCCTCCGCGACCGAGCGTTGCGCCTCGAGCTGCGCGGCGGCCAGTTGCTCTTGCGCCATATCGACTGCCCGCGTCCACACCGCCGCCGCCAGCTCGCCGGTGGCGGATTGCAGTTCGGTCGGCAGGTCGGGATGTTCGATGCGCACCCGGCTCTTTTCACGCAGCGTGGCCCAAAAGCGCGTCAGCGCCTCGGCCGGCGCGTTCATGCTGCCCTTCTTCACCAGTTGATAGAGCCGGTTCGCGGTGGGCGCGATGCCGTGCCTAAAAAACAGCAGCACGCAGACCTCGCGATACAGGTCCTGCGTGCGTGGAAACTGCGCGCGCAGGAGCTCGATTTCCTGCGCGATGTCCGCGTGCAGCTGCGCCTCCGAGGCGAGTGAGGCATCCATGGCGAGTTTTTCCGGGAAGTCGAGATGTTGATAATATACCGTATAACGTTAATTAACTTGAAATGGAAGATTGAATTTAGACATTATGGCTATAATGTCGAGTAGAATGACGCATTTTCTGAATTGGCTACGTCTCACCCCATATGCCGCTTCCTGAGCCCCTCCGTGTGTCCGACGGCGCCCTCGTGCCACTTGAGTCGCTTAAGCCGCTTGAGCAGCTACACCTGCCGCCCGAGTTCGACGGTGGCAGCGGCACGAACCGCGCGCTCGGCAACCGCCCTCAAATTGCAGCGCAAAACGACATCGACGCGATCCGGGCGTGGCTCGCGCGCTTCGTCGACACGAAGGCGACCTTCGACACCTATCGTAAGGAATCCGAACGCCTGCTGCTGTGGTCGACCACCGAACTGCGGAAACCGCTCTCCTCGCTCACGCACGAAGACCTGCTCCTCTACCGGCGGTTTCTGGCCAACCCGCAGCCGGCGCTGCGCTGGGTCATGACCGGTCGCAAAGTGGCCCGCGCGGACCCATCTTGGCGCCCGTTCGCGGGACCGCTCTCCCCCGCGAGCGAGCGTCAGGCATTTGTGATTCTGAATACGCTCTTCGCGTGGCTCGTCAACGCGGGCTACCTGGCCGGCAATCCGCTGTCCCTGTCGCGTCAACGCGCGCGCAAGGCTAAGCCGAGGGTGACGCGCTTCCTCGAGGACGATCTCTGGCAGGCCGTCAAAACCTCGATCGACGCGATGCCCCGTGACACGGCACGCGAGCAGGAGCACTACGCGCGCGTGCGCTGGCTGATCTCGCTCTTGTATCTGATGGGCCTGCGCATCTCGGAAGTCGTGAGCAATCCGATGGGCGGCTTTTTTAGACGGCGCGATCGCGACGGCCAGGACCGATGGTGGCTGGCGATCACCGGCAAGGGCGACAAGGAACGCTTACTGCCGGCGACAACCGAATTGATGGCGGAGCTGAGCCGCTACCGCCGACACCATGATCTGGCCACTCTCCCCTATGGCGGCGAGACGACACCGTTGCTGTTGCCGATCGGTGGCACCCACCGGACGCTGACCCGCGGTGCTGTGCATCTCATCGTTAAACAGGTGTTCGACAACGCGATCGGGCACTTGCAGTCCACGGGCGAAGCGCACGAGCGCGCATCCGACCGATTGCGCCAGGCATCTGCCCATTGGCTGCGGCACACCGCGGGCTCGCACATGATGGACGGGCAAGTTGACCTGCGATACGTGCGGGACAACCTGGGGCATGCATCGCTCTCGACCACTAGCCAATACCTGCACGCGGACGACGATGATCGGCATAGTGCGACGGAGGCCGGACTGAGACTCAATTGGTAGCGAAATGACGATCGATCCAACGTCTCATTGGCAAAACCGGGACTGTGCCACTCAGATTGCAAGCTCGCTAACTGGCGCGCGCACTCGTAAGCTGTGCGACCGTGTGCACGGCCGGCTTCTCGCGCCGGCCGTCGCGAAGCGCGACTTTCCATTTGGCCGCCGCCAGTTCCAGCGACACCGCCAGCACCGATACGTCACCACCACCCGTGTATGCCTGATCGGTACGCGTGATGTTCTCCCGCGAGCAAACCTTAGCACTTTGATCTAGGCGTTAGCTTGTCGAGGGCCACGCTTCATAGCATCTGATTCCGCGGGTTGCGTGCCGCATTACAGAGATCCGTCTCATGAGCCTGCAGCCATCTTTGGCCGCAAATCGGATGGTGCCCGTTGCGAAGTGGAGTCACGGGTTACTCGAGTACCGGGCTACGCCGCCTTCAGGAAACTCTTCTAATTGTTCTCAAGGACGACCATCAAATCGACCGTACGCTGCGCGGCACGGCGAGGGACATCGCCAGACGGCTGATGTCCCAGCTGAAGCCCGAGAACTCGTGGGCGACGGCGATCACCGCGATGTTGACACCTTTGCCGCGTGTAGCGAGCCTGCGAAATCGCCGACACAGTCGGACCTGGGTGTCCCACGCGCGATCGACGATCGCCGTGAAAAAATAGCCTTCTCTTCCCGGGAAAAACTGGAGAGAGAAGGCCGCGTTCTTCAGGATACGCTTAGTAATACTGCCCGAAGCGTCGAACTACCGCTTAGAACTTGTGGGTTATACCAACGATGGCTGCCAACTGGTGGTTGTTGGACGAATAGGACGATCCGCTGAAGTCAGCAACTGCTTGCTTGCCCGTCGAGTCCACACCCGAAGCGGTCTCGAAGAAACCGGTCGCGTACAGCGACGTACGCTTGGACAGCGAGTAGATCGTGCCTAGGTTGAACTGGTTGTACTTGGCGCTGCCAACGCCATCGGCGCCGCTGTTATGCGTGTAGATGTAGGCTCCGGCCACGGTAAGAGCCGGGGTCAGCGCGTACTTCACGTTCAGTTCGCCTGAATTGAACGTAGCGGTGCCGCCGTTGTACTTGGTGCCGTAGCTGCCGATTGCATTGACCTGACCGAGGTTCTGGAACTGCGTGTTCGAGTACAGCAGCGCGATCGTTGCCGATCCCAGCACGTACGAACCGCCGGCCGTGATGATCTGCTGCGAGCCCGCCGACGCGTAGCCGCCGTAGATACGGCTCGCCATGTTGTTGGTCCCGCCTGCGGCCGAAGTCGGTGTCGACGAATTCCCCTGATTGCCGAACGTAGCGTAGTACGGGTCTTTCGTGAACATGTAGCTAGCACCCAGCTTGATCGGGCCGTTTGCGTACGAAACCCCTGCGTCGGTGACTTCGTTCCTCGAGAACTGGCCGGCCTGGCCGCCCAGGCTGTACAGGATGCCGACCGTTACACCACGATAGTTGGGGCTCGTGTACTTGATGGCGTTCTGGACGCGGTTCGACGTATCCACGTTATCGACGTCGCCTGCACGCGTACCGTAGCCGAGGCCGGATGCGGCCCAGTCGGCGCCGGATGCGAACGAGGAGGTAGCGTCATTACTTGCCGAGTACTGGCGGCCCAGCGTCACCGTACCGTAGGTATCGCTCTTCAGGCCGACGAAGGCCTTGCGGCCGAACTCCAGGCCACCCTGGCCCAGCGCTCCGGTGCCGAGCGTATAACCGTTTTCAAGTGTGAAGATCGCCTTGAGGCCGCCGCCCAAGTCTTCAGCACCCTGCACACCCCAGCGCGACGAGTTGGCGCTCGACAGACCGTAGAGTTTGCTGCCCTTGACGTTGTTGTTGAAGAGAAACCCGGCGTCGGCAATGCCGTACAGGGTCACGCTGCTTTGTGCGTGTGCGGCGCCAGCAAATGCTCCGATAGCAAGGATGGCAGCCGTGGTCTTTTGAATGTTCATTTTGTAGTGTTTCAGTTTGTAAAAGAGGAGATATCCTTGTTTCATAAGGTCGGAAAGACCACTGATGTTTGATTGTTTGGTTATTCCGTTGCTTTCTAAAGCAACATGCCAAAAAATTCATATAGCGGAAATAATTGGCATATCAAACGGTATGGCAATCACTCGACCCCATCACAAGTAGGCGAATCGTTCTTTAGTCAACGAGGTTTAAGGATGTTGAAGACTACTGAACGTCCGGCTCGACGAACCTTAGAGTGGTCCTGCTCCATTTTAATCAAAAGATATTTACCTTTGCGGGCACATCGGGCATTCGATCCGAACACGTATTATTTGGACAACAATTTATTGAAAAGCTGGTAAATCCGGGCGAATTCAGGCTCGTCTGCTGAAGCAGAATTCTCAGGCCCGAGGCAGGCACCCTGTGCAAAGGCCAGGGGGACCCTCTCGATTCGAAAAGGCAGCGAGGGTTGCCGCTATCAGACGACGCCGGTCGAGCGCACATTGGCCAGGCGTTTTTCATGTCCAGCACGGCGAGCGCATGAGCGTCGCCTTTGATCAACTGGAGGAAAATGCGATGACTACGCCAACAGGTTCACTTGCAGGTTCGCAACCGATATCGCTGCCTCTCGCGCTGGCATGAGTTGCAAGTCTCCGATTTGCTCGCGCGAACGGGCGCACCAACGGCTCTGATGCAAATGGCAGGAGCCGGTAGGTTACGCTCGCGTTGCGACGATCGCGAGCACGCTATGAGTAAGCAGAAGGACATTGACCGGCTGTTCGACGGCCGTCACTTTGACCGCGAATTCATCGTCCTGGGCCGCGATGCGAAAACGGTTAAATGAGATTTTCAAGCGCCTGCTGCAGCGACCCCAATACTGCCCGCCGGCCTCCGGCGCGCTGGCCAGACGGCGGGTTCCACCAGGTGAGGTGGCTGTCTGCCGGACAGCACGTCGATGATCTGCTCGGCGCACAGCAACGCGGTGTCGCGCAACGCCTCCTCCGTGGAGCCCGCCACGTGCGGGGCAAGCACAACGTTGTCGAGCGTGTTGAACGGCGACAAACGATCGAGCGGTTCAGTTTCGAAAACGTCGAGGCCCGCACCGAACAGATGGCGGCTGCGCAACGCATCGGCAAGCGCCGCTTCGTCGATCAGCATGCCGCGCGACGTGTTCACCACGATTGCACCAGGCTTCATCCGCTCAAGTGCAGCGCGATCGAGCGTGTGCCGCGTGTCGGGCCGGGCCGGGCGATGCAGCGACACGACGTCGGCAGCCTGGAGCAGCTCATCCAGCGTCGCAACCATTCGTACTCCTTCTTTCACGTTTGCGCATACCGGTCCGGCATGCGGCGACCACACAAGTACCGACATGCCTAAGCCGTGCACCGCCATGGCGGCCACCATCCGGCCAATCGCGCCGAAACCAACAATACCGAGCGTCTTGCCATACAGGGAACACATCGGCACTTCAAACCTGAAGCCCCAATTTCCCTGCCTGACCGCGGCGTCCGCGGTGATCGCACGGCGGCTCACCGCCAGCATCAGCATCAGCGTGTGCTCGGCGACCGATCGGGCGTTTGTGTTCGGCGTGAACACCACCGGGATGCCAAGGCGATGCGCTCGCTGCACATCGATCTTGTTCGTGCCGGAACCGTGATTCGCGACCACGAGCAAACGCGTCGCGCAATCGAGCGCGTGCGCGTCGAGTCCAGCGTCGCGCGTGATCACGGCATCTGCATCGCGGATCTCGCGAGCTACCGTATCCATTGCAGCCGACGTTGCGAAGCGAACCTCGATGCCGGCAGCGGCGAGCCGCTCGATGCCGGCCCGATGCACCTGTTGTGTGACGAGGCAAAGTGTCATGACGGTTATCTGCCTTGCAGGACTTGAGAGAGCAGCCGCGTGCCCTGGGCGAAGTCCGCCAGGTTCATGGCCTCGTCGGGGTTGTGGCTGCCTTTCGCGTTGCGCACGAAGATCATTGCGGTCCGCACCCCCTGAGTTGCGAAGACGGCGGCGTCGTGACCCGCGCCGCTCGGCATCTCGCGTGTTCGTATTGCCAGGCACTTCGCCTCATCGAGCAACGCCGAGCGCAGAGCGTCAGTCATCTGTGCCGGGGCGCTGCGGGTCTGCGCGCCTAGTTCGATGCGCACGCCGAATGTAGCGGCAACCTGCGCCACAGCCTCGCCGATGCGTTTGTCCATTGCACCGAGGGTCAACAGGCTGAGCGAACGCACGTCGATACAAAAATCGACGCACCCCGAGACTTTGCTGAAGTCTGCGCGCAATGGATCGGTGGCAAAACGCCCGACCGTAACCGTCAGCTCGTGACCCGCGCCTTCCAGTTCCGCCCATGCTGCATGCAGTGCGATGACGAACGCCGACACGCCGAGCACTGCATCCTGGCGATGGCTGCGCGGCGTCGCACCGGAATGCGCATACACGCCGAAAGCACGCGCGCCGCGATAGCGCAGACTGCCGCAGATCCCGCTGACGATGCCCACTTCGTCTCCTGCGTCGATCAGCACGGGTCCCTGCTCGATGTGCAACTCGATGAAGCACTCAATTCGCGCTGCATCGAGATGTCCAATGCCCGCACGCACCTTCTCCGGATCACCGCCGAGGCGCGCGAGACAGGCTGAAAGGCGCTCTCCGGAATCACTGCGTGCCGCGTCAAGTGCGTCGGGCGGCAGCAAGCCGAACGCCGCGCGACTGCCGACGTAGGACACGGGAAACCATGCGCTCTCTTCCGCACGGATCGCCATCACGGTTGTATCGGCACGTGGTACATGACCGGCCCTGATCCAGCCAGACAACACCGCGAGTCCGGCCACGACCCCCGCAGCGCCGTCGAAATTGCCTCCGCAAGGCACCGAATCGAGATGCGAACCGGTCATGCGGGCGGGCGCGGCGCGGTCCCGCCCAGGCAGTGTCATGTACAGGTTCAGCGCGGCATCGGTGCTGATTTCGAGCCCGATGCCGCGCGCCGCTTCTTCCACCGCGTCGTGCGCACATTGCTCGCCTGCCCCATATGAATCGCGCGTAATGCCAACGCCGTCGAAACTTTCAGCACGCAATCGCTCGAACAGCGCGCACGCCAGGTTGAAGTCCGGTTCGAGCGTCATGGGCCGTCCTGTTGCAGGATGGATGCGTCCGCAGACGGAGCGGCACCAGCGTTTGCGGGGCCGGGAACAGCCATGGGCGGCTGCCAATTTCGCCCCGGGATCGCGTCGATCAGCGTGCGGGTATACGGATGGGCTGGTGTGTCGAAGATGTCGGCCGGACTGCCCCGCTCGACGACCTTGCCGCGATGCATCACGAGCACCGCATCGCAAATCTGTGCGGCAACCCGCAGATCGTGCGTGATGAAGATCAGTCCGATCTGCAGACGCTGTTGCAGGTCCTGCAGCAACTTGAGCACCTGGGCTTGCACGGACACATCGAGGGCGGACACCGATTCGTCGGCAACGAGCACTTGCGGCTCGAGCATCAACGCGCGGGCTATCCCCACCCGCTGACGTTGCCCACCGGAAAACTGGTTCGGATAACGATCGAATGCCGAAGCGTCGAGTTCGACCAGCCTGAGATACTCGCGGGCCTGCCGCTCGGCCTGTTGCCTCGGCACGCCGTTCGCAACCGGACCATCGCACAGGGTGCGCCCGATCGTATGACGCGGATTGAGCGAAGCGAACGGGTCCTGAAAGATCATCTGGATGTGCTTGCGCTGCGTGCGAAAGCGCCGCTCTATGAGTGGCGCGATGTCGACCCCGTTGAAACGGATCGCACCGCCGTCGATGCCGGTCAGCTTGAGCAGGCATTTCCCGATCGTCGATTTGCCGGACCCCGACTCACCGACAATGCCCAGCGTCTCTCCGCGGCGCACGCTGAAACTCACGCCGTCGACGGCCTGCACGGTCCGCTTGTGCCAGCCGCCGTGTCTTGTCACGTACGTCTTGCGCAGACCGTCGATCTCCAGCACCGGGGGAGCCGCCGCAACCGTGGCGCGCGCCGCGGTACGGCGCAGGTGCGGAACGGCCGCGATAAGGCGTTGCGTATAAGGATGCGCCGGCGCATTCAGGATCTGTGCCGCAAGTCCCTGCTCGACCAGCACGCCTTTTTCCATCACGGCCACCCGATCAGCAATCTCGGCCACCACACCGAAATCGTGCGTGACGAACATCACGCCCATGCCTTTCTCCCGCTGGATCCTGGCGATAAGCGCGAGGATCTGCGCCTGCGTCGTCACATCGAGCGCGGTGGTCGGCTCATCCGCAATCAGCAACGACGGTTCAAGCGCAAGCGCCATCGCGATCATCACGCGCTGGCGTTGCCCGCCTGAAAGCTGGAAAGGCCGGCCGTGGTAAAGCATCCGGGGCTCCGGCAGCCCTACGAAGCCGAGCAGGTCGAGCACGCGTTGCTTACGCGCGGCGCCAGGGTAGGCCCCGTGCACGCGCATCACTTCGGCGACCTGGTCGCCGACAGTGGCAAGCGGGTTCAACGCGGACAGCGGCTCCTGAAAAATCATCGCCATATCCTTGCCGCGCATGCCCCTCAGCGTGCGCTCGTCTTGCGCCAGCAGGTCGAGGCCGCGGAACAGGATGCTGCCCTGCTGTGCCCGTATCGTGTCGGGCAACAGGCCCATGATCGCGTTCGCGCTCATCGACTTTCCCGATCCCGATTCGCCCACGATGCACAGGATCTCTCCCGGATAAATGTCGTATGACACGTTGCGAATCGCGTAGGCACGCTCACCGCCCGCAGGCAGCGCAATGCTCAAGTCACGCACTGACAGCAACGGTGCGGCGTTCGTATGATGGCTCGGGTTCACGGACTACTCCCCCCTCTTGCGCAATTGCGGGTTCAGTGCATCGTTCAGGCCTTCGCCAACGAGATTGATTGCGAGGACCGCGAGCAGGATCGCGACGCCGGGCCATACGCTCATCCACGGTGCGTCGCGCAGCATCGTGCGCGCGGCGCCGATCATGAAGCCCCAGCTCATCAGGTCGTGGTCGCCGAGGCCGAGGAACGACAGCGCCGACTCGGTCAGGATCGCGGTCGCGGTCATCAATGAAGCGGTGACGATGATCGGCGATACGGCATTCGGCAGGATCTGCGTGAAGATGATCCGGCTTGGCCGCTGTCCGATCACGATGGCTGCCTGCGTGAACTCGCGCTCCTTGAGCGTCATGAATTCCGAGCGCACCAGACGGGCCACGGGCGGCCACGACACCACGGCAATCGCGCCGACAATCGAATAGACCGACGGTGTAAAAATGGCCACCAGGACCAGCGCCATCGCAAGCTGGGGAATCGTCTGGAAAAACTCGGTCCAGCGCATCAGGAGATCGTCGACCCAGCCACCGTAATAGCCGCTGACCGCGCCGGTAAGCACGCCGATCAGCACTGCCATCGCGGTCGAGACAACAGCGATCAGCAGCGACACGCGCGTGCCGAACACCAGCCCCGCGCCAATGTCGCGGCCTAGCATGTCGGTGCCGAACGGATGGGCCGGATCCGTGAATGGCGGAATCAGCGGTTGCGCGACCATCATCCACGGCGATTGATCGTAGAGGACGGATGCGAACGCCGCAATGAGCACGACGCCGAGCAGCACGAAGGTACCGAACGCCGCACCTTTGTGTGCCAGGAACCTGCGTAGAAAATGTCTCATGTCGCGCTCAACTCCTTGCCTGAATTCGCGGGTCGATCAATCGGCAGACCAGGTCCGTCAACAGATTGAACGCGACAACCATCGTCGAAGTGACCAGAAATACGCCGAGCAACAACTGGTAGTCCCGATGAAAGAGCGCGTCGAACATCAGGCGTCCGATGCCCGGCCAGCCGAACACGGTCTCGGTGAGCACCGCCCCTCCCGCGAGCTGTCCGAGCTGGATCCCCGCCAGCGTCACGACCGGCAGCAGCGCGTTGCGCAATACGTGACGGCGGATGATCTGCCCGGGCGGCGTGCCCTTCGCCCGGGCTGTCCTGACGAAGTCCATGCCGAGCACGTCAAGCATCGACGCGCGCGTGAGACGCGCATACACGGCCATGAAGAAACAGCCGAGCGAGATCGTGGGCAGCACCAGATGCAGCGCGACATCGCCAACGCGTTGGATGCCGACGTAACCCGCACCGACGGTTTCCATGCCGAACGCCGGCAGCCAGTCAAGTTGCAGGGAGAAGAAGATGATGGCGAGCAGCGCGAGCCAGAATTGCGGCGTCGCATAGATCAGCAGCGCGCCGCCCATCACTGCGCTGTCAATCCATTTGCGCCGCGCGTAATGGCTGCTCGACGCGAACACACCGAGCAGCACGCCGGCCGCGAGCGAGAACACGAACGCGCACCCCATCAACAGCAGCGTCGCCGGCAAGCGATCGAGGATCAGCGACAGCACCGGCACGCGCTGCTGATACGAGTACCCCAGATCGAGGTGCGCAATGCCCTTCAGGTAGATACCCAGTTGGACGTAGAGCGGCTTGTCGAGGCCGAACTGGTGCCGCAACTGCTCGACGTAGGTGGTGTCGGACGCGCCGGCATCCCCGGCCATGACCGAAGCGGGGTCGCCGGGCGCGAGCCGGATCAGGAGAAAGTTGATGATGACAACGCCCACGACGACGGTCACCGCCTTGCCGAGCCGCGCAGCAACGATGTATAGCAATTTCATGAAACGATTCTCCTCGGCGATGGCTGCCGGACAGGCCTTTGCACGTCACTTGTCCAGGTACACATCGGCAAACGTATCGTTAAGGCCGATCGCGGTCGTCACGAGGTTGTGGATGTTGCTCCGGTAGAGCGTGGGGTTCTGGATTTCGAACAGATAGCCGTTCGCGACGTCGTCGACGAGCATCTGCTGAAGCTGCGAATAAAGCTTCTGGCGCATGTCGTTCGACGTGGCTGCTGCAGCCTGATCCCACAATTCGTCGGCTTTCGGGTTCCGATAACCCTCGTTGTTGACGAACGGCGAGCCCTTGACCTCGTTGCGGCTCAGGTAAAGACGCGAGACGCCGAGCGCCGGGTCGCCGTATTGGGCCGTGAAGCTGAAGGTCATGTCGAAATCGAAATTCGACACACGCGTAGCCCACGTGCCCGGGTCGGCAGCCTCGATGCTGACTTTGAAGCCGACCTGTTCAAGGCACTGCTTCGTGTACTCGGCAAGCCGGTCCCAAGCGGAGCCGTACGGGTACGACAGGATCCTGATTGGCGTCTTCGACAGATCGACACCAGACTCGGCGATCAGTTGCCGCGCTTTCTTCGGGTCGTAGGTATAGGGCGTGACATGAGCGTCGTAGAACGGCGTGGTCGATGAAATCGGACCGGTCGCGACCTTGCCGATCCCGAAGAAAATATTGTCGACGATGAACTTGCGATTGATCGCAGCCATCACCGCCTGACGCACCTTGATGTTGTCGAACGGCGGCTTGTGCTCGTTCATCTGTACGTAGGCGAGCTTTGAGAACATCTCCGCGCCATTGAGCGTATAGGTCACCTTCGGTAATGCCTTGAGACGCTTTACGTCGACGTTGTCCACATCGCCGCTGCTCAGCACCTGCACATCGCCGCGCTCGAACGCCACTGAACGCGACGCGGCATCCGGAATGACGCGAAACACGATCTTGTCCAGGTAAGGCAGCCCCGGCCTCCAGTAATCAGGATTGCGGACGAGCACGATGTACTGCCCTTTTTTCCATTCCTGGAATTTGAACGGTCCGGTGCCGATCGGATGCTGGTTCGCCGGGTTCGATGCGAAGTCGGTGCCGTCGTAGATATGCTTCGGCACCATCGGCATGTTGTCGCTGACGAATGCCTTCAGGAACGGGGGAAACGGCGTCTTCAGCACGATGCGGACCTGTGCCGGGCTGGTCGCCTTGATCGACTCGACGAACTGGTTGATGATGACGCGGGCACGCGGATGCACCTGCCGCAGGAACTTGTCGATGCTGAACACGACGTCGTCGGCGGTGAACGGCTGGCCGTCGTGCCATTTCACTCCTGTTTGCAGGTCGAATGTGTAGACCTTGCCGTCATCCGAGATGCGCCACGCTTTCGCGAGGCCCGGCGCCGGCTTCAGATCGGGCGTCCACGTCAGCAGGCTTTCATAGATTTTTCCCCCGACGTATTGCGTGGTCGTCTGCTGATTCAGTCCGAGCATCAGCAACGGCGGCTCAGGCTGCGCGATCGCCTGCAAGGTGCCGCCTCGTACCTGTGCCTGGACCGGCGTGGTCAAAACGGCGCCGGCCGCTAGCGTCGCGCCCAGTACGGCTCGAATTCGCTGCCGCCATACACTAAAATCAGTAGTCCTTTTCGAGGCGTTCATGACGGATCCAAGCAAGGTTGTCGTATTGAACATCGGAGATTCCGGCAAAAAGCGGGTTGCGTTTACACCACCGCTTGATAGCGGGTGGGTAGCGAGGTTACGTAAGTCCTTTGTGCGCCGCTTCGGCTGTCACATGCAATCGGTCATGCAGGCACTTCCGGGCGCGCGAATCGTGATGCCATCAGCTTCGAGTCCGGCCCGCAATTGCTGCGCAAAGGCGAGCGCGCCCGGCTGATCGCCATGAATGCACACGGTATCGGCAACGACCGGCACGTCGTTGCCGTTCAGCGAACGCACCACACCGTCATGCAACATGCGTCGTACCTGTGCAATGGCCTCGCCGACGTCCTCTATCATCGCGTTCGGCATGTGACGCGGCGTCAGCGTACCGTCGTCCTGGTACGTCCGGTCTGCGTAGACTTCGAAAGCGACGCGCAGCCCGGCACGTTGCGCAGCCTGTGCCATGTTCGGGTTCGCCACGTAGACAATCAGCTCCGCGTCGACATCGCGCACGGCGCTTGCGATCGCATCGGCCAGCGCCACGTTGCGTGCGGTCATCTGATAGAGCGCACCATGCGTCTTGACGTGATGCAGCCTGATGCCGAGCGCCCGCGTGAATCCGGCCAGCGCGCCGACCTGGTAGACCGTGAGGGAATACGCTTCTTGCGGCGTGATCACCATCTCGCGGCGGCCGAAGCCCTGCAGGTCCGGCAGCCCCGGATGAGCTCCGACCGCCACCGCGCCGGCCTTGGCCGCCGCGACCAGATGGTGCATCGTCTGCGGGTCCCCCGCGTGAAAACCGCACGCAACGTTCGCGGAAGTCACATAGTCGAGAAGCGCTGAGTCGTTACCCATCGTCCAGGGGCCGAAACTCTCGCCCATGTCGCAATTGAGATCAATCGATGCCATTGTCGTCCGTGTGGAAAAGGTCATGTCGGGTCGTGCGCCAGCGCTTCGGGCAGCGTCTTTCGGATGGCAGCACGCAGGATCTCAAGCCGGTCCTCCCGATCCAGATAGGCTTGCTCCGCTTCATCCAGCGTCGTCGGAAGAAAACCCACGGCGTCTCCCGGCAACGCCTGCGCAAGCGCGGGCAAGTCGGCGCTGATCACATAGCCGATCTTCGGATAGCCGCCCGCGCCTTGCCGATCAGCCATCAGGACGATCGGGTTCCCGTCCGGCGGGACCTGGATCGTGCCGAAGTTGACGGCTTCGGACACCATCTCAAGCGGATGTTTCAGGTCGAGCACGGGACCATTGAGTCGATAACCCATCCGGTCGGATCTGGCATCGATGCGAAATACGTCATGGGTGAAGGACTGCCTGGCCTTGTCGCTGAACGCATCCCACTGCGGCCCGGTAATGAAGCGCCATGCGCCCATCGGAGCAGCGTGGGACTGGAAGCGGAACACCGGACCATTCACGAACGGCATGCCGGATGAGATGAGCGCGGCCTGAAGCTCCGGATAACCCGCGTCTGCCGGATGCAGCGGCACCTGATCTCCTTTGCGCAACGCGCGCCCCTCGAAGCCGCCGAATGCTCCGCGGACGAACGTGCTGCGACTGCCCAGCACCGGTTCGGTCGCAAAACCGCCGCGCACCGCCAGATAAGCGCGTGCTCCGCCCGTGCGCTTGCCGAACGCAAGCGTCGCGTTGCGTCGAACGAGTACCGCCCGGTTGCGAGGCGCCTGCACACCGTCGATCACGATCTCCATGTCGGCGCCGGTGACAGCGATCAGCGTGTCATGATCGAACCGCAGGTGCGGGCCCTGCAACGTACATTCGAGTGTTGCAGCCGTTTTGCCGTTGCCGACGAGAAGGTTCGCCACGCGGTGCGACCATTCGTCCATCGCACCGTTGACCGGCACGCCGAGCCGCTGCACCCCGTAGCGCCCGCAATCCTGCAGCAATGAAAAAACCCCGGGTTTGTCGACGTGCATCATGACCGGCGCTCGTCCATGCTCGCGAACCTCTCAGGCGACACCGGCACAAAGCGCAGGCGGTCACCGAGCCGCAGGCGCGTTGGAGGCGTCCACGCGAGATCGAACATGCTCCATGGCGTTCGTCCGATCACGTTCCACCCGCCGGGTGACGCGACCTGATAGATCGACGACAGGCCGTTGGCGATCGCTACCGACCCCGCCTCGACGCGCGCGCGGGGAGTGGTGCGACGCGGCACGGTGAGCCGTGCATCAAGCGGGCCCGCGAACGGATTGCCCGGAGAGAAGAAGAACGTCTGCACGACCAGTTCCGATGCACCATGCAGACGGATCACTTCGTCCGTGGTGAGATTGCAGCGCTGCGCGACGTCATCGAGATCGGGGCCGTACTCGCCGCCATAGCAGACCGGCACCTCGACCAGCCGCGTACTCTGTTCGACTGGCGCAATGCCGCCTTCGAGCAGCGCCGCAAGCGAGTCGGCGAGTTGCCGGTAGGGAGAACCCCCGGCACGCGGCAGGCGCTCAGGCAGATAATGCAGCGCGACCGTCGTGAAGGCGGGCACAACGTCCACGACCCCTGTCGGCATGTGAGCCAGCAGCCAGGCCGTGAGCGAATGCACCTCGCGGGTGGTCGCCGGGTCGATCCGGTCGCCAAAGCGGACCATCAGACAGCGATCGCCCAGCGCTTCGATACGTGGGAATGCACGCTCGCACGAGAGCGTCTCTTCACGGCCGGTCATGCGAGCCTCAGGCAGGCAGCGACAATCCGCTCGCAGGCTTCCTGCAGGCGTGAGTCCGATACGGCATAGGCCAGCCGCAGGTATGGCGCCATGCCAAACGCCGTGCCGGGCACCACTGCGACGCCTGCATCGTGCAGCAGATAGCGCGCAAGATCAGCATCCGTTTCGATCAGCACACCCTCGGGCGTACGTTTGCCGATCGCCGCACTACAGTCCGCATACAGGTAGAACGCTGCCGGCGGCTCTCCGAGCGTGAGCAAGGGTGCAGCCGATGCGAGAATGCGGAGCGCCAGCGCCCGGCGTTCCCGAAGCCTCGCGCGCCATTCATCGAGAAACGCGCGAGGTCCCTCGAGCGCGGCCAGTGCCGCAGCCTGGCTGATCGAGCTCGGATTACTGGTGCTCTGCGACTGCAGCATCTCGAGTGCCTTGATGAGCCAGCGCGGCCCGCCCGCATAGCCGAGCCGCCAGCCTGTCATGGCGTAGGCCTTCGATACACCGTTGATCGTCAATGTCCGGCTGCTCATGCCGGGGGACGCCTGCGCAAAGGAGCAGAACGTGCCGTCGAAAACGATTTCCTCATAGATGTCGTCCGACATCACCAGCACGCGCGGATGATCGCGCAGCACGTCGGCGAGCGCGCGCAGTTCGTCGGCCGAGTACAGTGCCCCCGATGGGTTGCACGGCGAATTCAACACGAGCCAGCGCGTCTTCGGCGTAATCGCTCGCGCCAGATCCTGCGGCTGCAGTTTGAACCCCTGCCCGGCATGTGGCATGAGTTTCACGGGTATGCCGCCCGCCAGGCGGATCATTTCCGTGTACGAGACCCAGTAGGGCGCAACGACGATCGCTTCATCGCCTTCATTGAGCGTAGCCAGAAACGCATTGAAGAGAATCTGCTTCGCCCCTGTCGACGCGATGACTTCGCTGCTCTCATACGACAAGCCATTGTCACGACGAAACTTGTCGACGATGGCGGCCTTCAGACGCGGCGTGCCACCCACATCGGTATAGCGCGTTTCGCCCTGCACGATTGCCCGGATCGCCGCGTGCTGAATATGCACCGGCGTATCGAAATCAAGCTCGCCTTCGCTAAGGCTGATGATCGAACGCCCTTGGGCGGTGAGTTCGCGGGCTGCCTGCGACATGGCGCCGGTGGCCGAAGGTTTGAGCACAAGCAATCGGTCGGAAAGATAAGCGGCGGTAAGAGCGGAAGACATGAATTCCTTGTGATGATCCGGTCATTCTTGCGATGAAGAAACGTTTTCAGATGTCCAGTTCGCTGATCGGCCGCACACGTATGCCCGCGCCTTCGAGCGCGGCGCGGACTGCGGCAGCGATGATCACGCCGTGCGGGTTGTCGCCATGCACGCAGATCGTGTGGACCGGCATGCCGACCTTGGCGCCGCTCACGGTGCGAATGGCCTGTTCGTCAACCATCCGCAGGGCAAGCGCTGCGGCCTCCGCCGGATCATGGATGACTGCACCAGGTTCGCTTCGGGGCAGTGTCAGCCCGTTGTCCCCATAGAGGCGATCGGCGAACACTTCGCAGGCCACGCGGATATCGCCGCGGCGGGCAGCCCGTTCAGTCTCGTTGTGAGGTGTACTAACCAGAATCAGGTCGCGATCCAGGACGCGCATCGCCCGCACCAACGCTTCCGACAGGTCCCTGTCATCGAAAGCCAGCGTCGCCAGCGCCCCATGCAGCTTCACATGAGTCACGCGGTGACCGACGGCACGGGCCATGCCCTGCAGGGCTGCGATCTGATAGATCAGCATCTTCTCGATGTCGGCCGCGCTGTCGCCGACAATCTTGCGGCGACCGAAGCCCCAGAGGTCATTGAACCCTGGGTGTGCACCAATATCGATGCGCCCTTCCAGGGCACGCGCCGCAGTACGGTGCATCACGACCGGGTCGCCGCCATGAAATCCGCAGGCGACATTGGCCGACGTAATCAACCCCAGCATTGCCTCGTCATCGCCCATCTTGTAAGGACCAAAGCTTTCGCCCAGATCCGAATTCAGGTCCACCTCTGACATTTTTTCCCTTGGAAAAATACGCCCTTGCGGGTTTGGTATGCCATTGGCATGCAATGTGCGTGCCAATGGCGGGAACCCGGAGTGAACCTCTTCCAAGCGGAGCAATTGATGACGAGCATGTTGCAAAAGATGAGCTGTGCCGTGGTGGCCGCCGCGGCTCTCCTGAGCGGGGCCGTGCAGGCGGCCGAACTGGATTTTGCGAGCTGGGGCGGCGCCTACCAGAACGCAATCCGCGAAGCCTGGCTCAAGCCTTTTGCCAAGGAGACAGGCATCAAGGTGCAGGAAGACACCGATCCGCAGGTCGCCAAGATCCGCGCGATGATCGATACCCAATCCGTCGCGTGGGACGTCGTGACTGAAAACAGCGCCCGGCTGACACGCGGCATCAAGCTCGGCGTGTTCGAGAAGATCACGCCGGCCATGGTCGACCAGACTCACGTCATTGCGGGTGCCCGCAATGACTACGGTGTGCCGTCGGAGATTTTCTCGACCAACATCGGTTTTTCGACCAAGGCGTTCCCGGCCGGCAAGCCGCAGCCGAGTACTTTTGCCGACTTCTGGGACGTCGCCAGGTTTCCCGGCAAGCGCACACTGCAGGACGACCCGGCGACCGTGATCGAGGCCGCGCTGATTGCCGACGGCGTTGCGCCCGCCGATGTCTACAAGGTGCTGTCCACCCCCGAGGGCATGGATCGCGCGATGAAGCAGATCGAGAAGATCAAGCCGTATGTTGCCGTGTGGTGGAAGAACGGTGCCGAGCCGGTGAGTGCGCTCGCCAGCGGCGAGGCGGTCATGGCCCTCGGCTGGAACGGCCGTTTTCAGGCTGGCATGGATTCGGGACTGCCGATCCAGATGGGCTGGGGTAACGCGGTGGCGCAGGTCGGTTATTTCGCCCTCGTCAAGGGCGCGCCGCATCGCGCCGAAGGCATCAAGCTGCTCAACTACATGAGCCAGCCGAAGAACCAGGCCGAGTTCAGCAAGTACATCGCCTACGGGCCGACAACCGAAGCCGCCTTCCCGCTGATTGACGACGCGCGCAAGCAGCGTCTGCCGTCTACGCCTGAGCGCCTGAAGAGCGCCTTGTTCTTGGACTCGGAGTTCTGGGACAAGAACGGCCCGGCCATCACCGAGCGTTACAACCAGATCCGTGCCCGCTAGGCACGCGTTGCCCGCATTGCCCGCATTGCCCTGTAACCTGCCCTCCGCCTCTTCGCCTTTACCGGGCCAGAGAGCCGGCGGATAAACTGGAACACCGATGGCAAGCACCGCCCCCCTCCCGCCCCACGCCGCGCGCACGGACGCCACTGCACGGATACGGCGCAGCCGGAACCACGCGGCCATTCTCGCCGTCCTGCCCCTGCTGCTGTTCCTGCTGCTGTTCTTCGTCGGGCCGATTGCCGGCTTTCTCAAAGAAAGTTTCTACCACGACGGCACGCTCACGTTGGCCCACTACCGGCACGTGCTCGATACACCGATCTATCGCATCGTGCTGGGCAATACTTTCACCATTGCCGCAGCGGTCACGGTGTCGTGCGTGGTGATGAGCTACCCGCTCGCCTATTTGATGGCCACGGTGCCGCCGGCGGCAGCACGCCTGCTGTTCTTTGCAGTACTGCTGCCTTTCTGGTCGAGCGCGCTGGTACGCACCGCGGCCTGGATCGCGCTGCTGGGCAAGAACGGGCCACTCAATACGTTGCTGACCAGCGTCGGCATCGTCGATGCGCCCATTGCCTTTCTGTATAACTTCACGGGCGTGATGATCGGCATGACCCACGTGCTCATGCCTTTCGTGGTACTGCCGCTCTATGCCTCGTTCCGCGCGATGGACACCACGCTCGTGCAGGCGGCGCAAAGCCTCGGTGCGCGCTCCGCCAGCATATTGCGCCATGTGGTGCTGCCGCTGACCAGCCCGGGTGCAATAGCGGGCGCGATCATCGTCTTCATGAACGCCGTGGGTTACTACATCACGCCGTCGCTCATGGGCGGTCCGGGCCAACGCATGGCGGCCGAACTGATCTCGTACAACATCACGGAAGAACTGAACTGGGGACTGGCTGCCGCCCTGGCTGGCATGTTGCTGGTCACCGTGTTGATATCGATGTGGCTTTTCAACCGGTGGTTCGGACTGGACCAGCTGATCAGCGGCACGGCCAGCAAAGGCAGCAGCGCGAGCGGCGCACGGCGCACGCCAGGCGGC
>NZ_AEJF01000106.1 GCF_001028175.1 Caballeronia mineralivorans PML1(12) | reverse complement strand
TGCGCGGTGTTTCTGCTGCTGCCTATCCTCATCGTGATCCCGATGAGCTTCGGCACCAGCGACTTTCCGGTGTTTCCGCCGCCGCAATATGGTTTGCGCTGGTACGCCAGCTTCTTCCAGGACTCGAAGTGGCTGGACGCCCTCTGGTCGAGCCTGCGCGTAGGCTTGACGGTGACGGTTGTCGCTTCGGTGCTCGGCACCGCTGCCGCGCTCGGCGTACACAAGATGCGTTCGGCGCGCAAAGGCTGGCTCGACACGCTCTTCGTCATCCCCATGTCGGTGCCGGCCATCATCACCGCGGTGGCGCTGTATTACCTCATGGCGCCATTGGGCTGGGTCGCCAACTCGGTGGCGGTCGTGCTGGGCCATACGGTGCTCGCGTCACCCTATGTCTACATCACGGTGCGCGCCGCCCTGCGCAGCTTCGACCCCAGCCTGGAACTGGCAGCCCTGGGCCTGGGTGCGTCCTGGCCGAAGATGTTCCGGCTGGTCATGCTGCCGGCACTGCTGCCAAGCCTCATCGGCGGCGCGGTGTTCGCCTTCGTCACGTCGTTCGATGACGTGGTGATGGCGCTATTCCTCACTACCATCCGCAACCGTACCTTGCCCAAACTGATGTACGAGGGCCTGGCGCAGGATTTCGACCCGACCGTCATTTCGGCCTCCTGTGTGCTGATCGCAGCCACCGCGCTCATCCTGACCGCCAACATCCTGCTTGGAAGGAAATCAGGCAGAAAATCCGGCAGAAAAAATGGAGCATAAGATGCAACGCACCGCGCAGTTCGAGACACCCGTGTCCCTGCAACTTGCCGAGCGGCCTGAGCGCCAGGGCAAGGACGTCGTCCTGGCAGGTATCCGCAAAACCTACGGTCCGACCGTCGCCCTGCCCGATTTGAGCCTCGACGTTCCCCGCGGCCAGTTCTGCACACTGCTCGGCGCATCGGGGTCGGGCAAAACCACGCTGCTGAAGATCATCGCCGGTTTCGAGGCGCCCACCGCCGGCAGCGTGCGCATCGGCGGCGACGACGTGACACACACGCCGATCGCGCGGCGCAACATCGGCATGGTGTTCCAGAACTACGCGCTGTTCCCGCACATGACAGTATTCGACAACGTCGCCTTCGCGCTGCGAATGCGCCGCGTGAAGCGCGACGACATCAAGCGCCGCGTGGACGAGGTGCTGGCGCTGGTCTCCATGGACAAGCTCCACGGCCGCCTGCCGCGTGAACTCTCGGGTGGCCAGCAACAGCGCGCGGCGCTGGCCCGCGCGCTGGTCTTCACGCCTGACATCTTGTTGATGGACGAACCGCTGGGCGCGCTCGACAAGAATCTGCGCCAGGCGATCCAGTTGCAGCTCAAGAAACTGCACTACGACCTGGGCCTGACCATCGTTTTTGTCACGCACGACCAGGAAGAGGCGATGAACCTGTCCGAGCGTATCGTCATCATGGATCACGGCCGCATAGTGCAGGCCGGCGCCCCGGAAGCGCTCTACCGCGCGCCGGAATCGCCGTTCGTGGCCGGCTTTCTCGGCGAATGCAACTTCGTCGAGCGCGCAGGCCACGTGCTGGGCGTGCGGCCGGAAAACGTGCGCATCGGCACGCAACTGACTTCATCGGACCTCCGTCATGAAGGCCGGATCGTGGCCTCGACCTTTTGCGCGCTGCATTGGAAAATCTTCATCGAGGCGCCCGGCCGTACTGTGGTCGCCTACGCGCCGGCCGGCACGGGCGAGGCGGAGCGCACACCGGGTCAGTCGATCGTATGGGGCTTCAGCGCCAAGGACGCGATGGAATTCGCCGCGGCATGACCTTGGCAGCGAATCCGTGCGGCCTGCCGCCCCCTTTTTTATTTGCAACCGCTCCGAGAACCATGAACAAGAGACCAACAACCGAGACAAACGGCCGTGCTCCGCACCCTGTGCCCGGCACAACGCAACCGCCAGGCGACGAAGCGCCGGATCTGGCAGGCGATGCTTATCGCGCCCTGCTCGACATGATCCAGCGCGGCGGCCTGCCAACCGAGACGCCGTTGCAGGAGCGCACGCTGGCGGCGACGCTGGGCATGTCGCGCACGCCGGTACGGGAAGCCATGAGCCGACTGATCGGCGGCGGCTTCGCCATGCGTACGTCGCGAGGCCAGCTGATCGTCAAGGAGCCCACCTTGCGGCAGTACCTGGAAATCTTCCAGATCCGCATGCTCCTCGAAGGCGAGGCTGCCGCGGCTGCCGCGACCCGGCTCGAAACAGAACGCGCGCGCGCCGTGATGGTTCAAGTGCAGGCCCTGTTGACGGCCGGCAGTTCCTCCGTGGAGGAAAACCATCGCGTCGACAACCTCGTGCACGACACCATCGCGCTCGCCAGCGGCAACCAGATGCTCGCGCAGAGCATCCATGACCTGCGCATCAAGGCACGCTGCTTCGACCAGAACGGCACGCCCGAGCGCTTCGAGCCTGGCTGCCGCGAACACATCGCGATCCTGCAGGCTATCGTCGATCGCAATCCCGACGCGGCACGCGAAGCCATGCGCCAGCACCTCGACACAGTGCGCGTGGGTCTCGTTGCGCGTCACACCCACCTCTAAACCTGGAGCCCCCTCATGACCCAAGCATCCCGCATCGACGAAAGCGCCAGCGGCGTCTACATCATCTCGGCCACCCCATTCACCGACGACGGTGCGCTCGACCTGGAAAGCACCGACAGCCTGGTCGACTTCTATCTCGACAAGGGCGTGGCCGGCATGACCATCCTCGGCATGATGGGCGAGGCGCCCAAGCTGACCGAAGAGGAGTCGCTCGCCTTCACCCGCCGCGTGCTGCAGCGCGTGGACGGGCGCGTGCCCGTTATCGTGGGTGTGAGCCATGCGTCCAACCAGCACGTCGAGCGCCTCGCCAAGGCCTCGATGGGGCTGGGCGCGGCCGGTGTCATGCTGGCGCCGGTGCCCAACCTCAAGACCGACGACCAGGTCCATGGCTACTACGCCGCCATTGCCCGCATGCTGGGCAAGGACGTGCCGATCTGCCTGCAGGACTTCCCGCAATCCACCGGGGTCCATACCTCGGTCGCAGTGGTCCATCAACTGGTCGACGAATTTCCTCAGATCGTGATGTTCAAGCACGAGGACCTGCCGGGGCTGCGCAAGCTGTCTCAACTGCGCACCCAGAGCGAGGCTGCGGGCCGCCGCCGCATCAGCATCCTGGTCGGCAATGGCGGGCTCTTCCTGCCACAGGAGATGCTGCGCGGCGCCGACGGAGCGATGACCGGCTTCGCCTACCCTGAAATGCTGGTGCAGGTTTGCGACCTGTTCGCGCAGGGCCGGCCCGAAGCCGCCGAAGACGTGTTCGATCTCTACCTGCCCCTCTTGCGTCACGAGTTCCAGTACGGCATTGGCCTCGCCTTGCGCAAGGAAACACTGCGCCGCCGTGGCGCGATCCGCAGCGCCACCGTGCGCAAGCCCGGCCCGGTGCTCGACGCTACCGACAAGGCCGAACTGGTCCGGTTGATCGGCCGGCTCGAGGCCCGGCTCGTCGCACGGGCGTCGAGCTGAACCGCGCCTGAACCGCGTGCAACACCTGCGCATCACCATTGAGATCACAACGGAAACATAAACATGAATCTGGACATTGAAGGCAAGGTCGCCCTCGTCAGCGGCGCGGGCGGCGGGCTCGGCAGCGCCATCGCACAGGCTCTCGCGGCCGAGGGTGCACACGTAGCCGTTTGCGACGTGGACCAGGAAGCGCTCGAGCGCACCGTGGCGCGCATCAATGAGACAGGCGGCCGTGCCGCGGGCTTCGCGCTCGATCTCGCACAGCCCGACAGCTTCGCAGCCGTGCTAGCCAGCATCCGGCAGGCGCTGGGACCGGTCGGCATCCTCGTCAACAACTCTGGCGGGCCGCCACCCACGCCGGTCTCGGGCGTGGAGCCGGCGCAATGGTCGCGCCATTTCACGGCGATGGTCGCCTCGATCATTCACCTGACCGATCTGGTGTTGCCCGACATGCGGGCCGCCCGCTGGGGCCGCATCGTCACCAGCACCTCGTCGGGCGTCGTGGCGCCAATCCCGAACCTGGGCATCTCCAACACGCTGCGCGCCGCGCTCGTGGCCTGGTCGAAAACGCTGGCGAGCGAGGTAGGACGAGATGGCATCACCGCCAATGTCGTGGTGCCCGGCCGTATCGCCACCCGCCGCATCGTGCAACTCGACGAAGCAAAGGCGCGGCGGGAGGACCGTCCTGTCGCGGACATCGTCGCACAAAGCACGGCCTCCATTGCGCTCGGCCGCTACGGCCGCCCCGAAGAATATGCGGCCATGGTGGCTTTCCTCGCCAGCGCGCAGGCGTCATTCGTCACCGGGTCGGTCGTCCGGGTGGACGGCGGCATGATCGCTTCGATCTGATGGCGGAACACGGCATGGAATTCGATCTCTGTATTGCAGGGGCGACGATTGTCGACGGCAGTGGCGGGCCGGCCTTCGTTGCGGACGTCGGCATTGCCGGCGGCCGCATCGCCGCGGTGGGCAAACTGGCCACCGCCTCTTCGCGCGAACGGCGAGACGCCGGCGGCCGGGTTCTCGCCCCTGGTTTCATCGACGTCCATACGCACGACGACCGGGCACTATTGATGCCGGGCGCCATGGCGGCCAAGCTGTCGCAGGGTGTGACCACGGTCGTCACCGGCAACTGTGGCTTGAGCCTCGCTCCGAGCCGCATTCAAGGCGCCATTCCGCCGCCGCTCGACCTGATCGCCACACCGGAGTGGCTGCGTTTTCCAACGTTCGGCGATTATCTGCGAACGCTGGAGTCAGAAGGCATTGCCGTCAACGCGGCCTGCCTCGTAGGCCATCTGACGCTGCGTGCGAACGTCATGGACGACCTGGAGCGCGCCGCCACGCCCGCCGAATGCGAGGCCATGCGTGCGCTACTGGCCGATGCACTCGATGCCGGTGCACTCGGCCTGTCCACCGGGACCTTTTACCCGCCGGCACGACACGCGGACACTGACGAAATAGTCGCCGTCGGCGAGCCGCTGCGCGCCCACGGCGCGCTCTATGCAACCCACATGCGCAACGAGGCCGAGAAGATCGCCGACGCGCTCGACGAGACCTTCGAGATTGGCCGGCGCCTGGGCGTACGGGTGCTGATCTCGCACCACAAGCTCGCGGGCACCCCCAACCATGGACGCTCGGTGGAAACGCTCACACGCATTGCCGCCGCAATGGATGAGCAGCCTGTCTCGCTCGACTGCTATCCGTACAACGCATCGTCCACCGTGCTGCGGCCGGAATTCGTCGCACGCGCCTCGTCAGTGCTGGTGAGCTGGTCCGAGCCGTATCCGGAGCACGCGGGCCGCACGCTCGCCGATATCGCCCGGAGTATGGATTGCGACGAGCTGGAGGCCGCGGCCCGGCTCATGCCCGCTGGCGCCATCTACTTCATGATGGACGAGACAGACGTGCGTCGTATCCTGGCGTTTCCCAAGACCATGATCGGTTCCGACGGCATGCCGCACGACGAGCATCCGCATCCCCGGTTGTGGGGCACCTTCCCCCGTGTGCTGGGACACTACGCGCGCGACGAACGGCTTTTCAGCCTCGAGACCGCCGTCCACAAGATGAGCGGTCTCGCCGCCGAAGAGCTCGCGCTGCCTGGCCGCGGCCGGATCGAGGCGGGCTATGCGGCGGATCTGGTGCTGTTCGACCCGGCCAGCATCGGCGATCGTGCGACCTTCGCTGAACCGCGCGCACGGTCTGCCGGCGTGGAGCAGGTCTGGGTCAACGGCCAGCTCGCTTTTTCGGATGGCATCCTCCGGCATAGCCGGGCGGGACAGGTCGTGAAACGCAGTTGAACCTGCCGAAGCACGATGGCACGGAAGCAGGGCGACGCCAGGCAGTTGCGGGCGTCCGTGCTAATACGACCCGCCCACCCAATGCCGCGCCACGAAATGCCCGGGGCCTACTTCGACCAGCGGCGCGACGACCGGTTCGTCGCCAACGTCGCGCACAGGGCTCGGCAACTCCACCAGCGGCGGCGCAGCGTGGCGGCGGCGGGTCGGATCGGCGATCGGCACCGCCGCCATCAGCTTGCGCGTATACGCGTGCTGCGGATTCTCAAAGACCGCGCGGCGCGGGCCAATCTCGACGACCTGCCCCAGATACATGACCGCCACCCGATGACTGATGCGCTCGACCACCGCCATGTCGTGCGAGATGAACAGGCAGGCGATGCCGAGATCACGTTGCAGGTCGATCAGCAGGTTGACGATCTGCGCTTGAATGGAGACGTCGAGCGCGGAGACCGATTCGTCGGCGACAAGCACGCGGGGGTCGGTGGACAACGCCCGCGCGATGCAGATGCGCTGCCGCTGTCCACCCGACAACTGATGTGGCCAGCGACGCGCCATCGATGCATCGAGGCCGACCTTCTCGAGCAGCGTTGCCGCGCGACGTTGCGCGTCGCGGCCGGATGCGATGCCCTGGACGATCATCGGCTCCATGATTGCGTCGCCAATGCGCATCCGTGGATTCAGCGAGGCGAACGGGTCCTGGAATACCAATTGGATATTGCGCCGGAGCAATCGGCTCGAGCGCCGGTCGCGCCGTGCGAGATCGACGCCGTCGAAATAAATGCTGCCGCTATCGGGCTGCACGAGCTGCAACAGCGACCGGCCGGTCGTCGTCTTGCCGCAGCCGGATTCGCCAACGAGGCCGAGCGTCTCGCCGGCGTAGAGATCGAAGCTGACACGTTCGACCGCATGCACACGCCGACGGACGCGCGAAAAGAAGCCGCTGCGCACGTCGAAGCGCGTCACCAGTTCCCGCACGCTCAGGACTACGTCGGGTTTCTTCGCGGGCGCATCGGACAGCGCCGGTGCAACGGACCGCGTAGACGGATCGAGGGCATCGTCCGGCATCGCCACCGGCGCCCCCGCGGGCTCAACCAACTGCTCCCGTACCAACTCGAACCGCGCCGGCTGATCGGTGCCGCTCATCGCGCCGAGCTTCGGCACGGCCGCCATTAATGCACGCGTATAGGGATGCGCAGGCGCCGCGAACAGCGCTCGGGTCTCGTTCTCTTCGACCAGATCGCCACGCCGCATCACGAGCACACGGTCGGCCGATTCGGCGACCACGCCCATGTCATGCGTGATCAGCAGCACGCCCATCTGCATCTCACGCTGCAATTCGCGAATGAGATGCAGGATCTGCGCCTGCACTGTGACGTCGAGCGCGGTCGTCGGTTCGTCGGCAATCAGCAATTGCGGCCGGCATGACAGCGCGATTGCGATCATCACGCGCTGCCGCATACCGCCGGACAGTTCGTGCGGATAGCGGCGCATGACGCGCGCGGCGTCGGGAATCCGCACGCGATCGAGTGTCGCCTGCGCCTCCTTCAGCGCCTCGGGCGCGCTCCGCCGCTGATGCAGCAGGATCGCTTCGACGATCTGCTCGCCGACCGTCAGCACGGGATTCAGCGATGTCATCGGCTCCTGGAAGATCATGCCGATTTCGGCGCCGCGCACCTGGCGCATCGTCTCGTCGCTCGCCTGCGCGAGATCGATGACGTTGCCGCCGGTGCGACGGAACCGCATTTCGCCGCCGAGGATGCGCCCGCCGCCATACTCGATCAGCCGCATGATCGACAGCGACGTGACCGACTTGCCCGATCCCGACTCGCCCACGACGACAACCGTCGAGCCGCGGTCCACATGCAGCGAGATATCCCGCACCGCGGGGACCATCTGCCGGTCGCGTTCGAAGCCGACCGTCAGGCCGCGGATATCGAGGACCCGCTCGCGGCCGTCCTGTTCGATGTTGTTCCGAATCGGCATGGCTCAGTCCTCCTTCGACATGCGTGGATCCAGCGCATCGCGCAAACCGTCGCCCAGCATGTTGACCGACAGGATCGTGACCGACAGGAACGCCGCGGGAAACCCGATCAGGTGCGGCCGGATCTGCCACAGTGCGCGCCCTTCGGCCATGATGTTGCCCCACGACGGCGTGATCGGCGGCACGCCCGCGCCAATGAACGAAAGGCTCGCCTCGGCGAGAATCGACACGCCCAGGATATAGGTGCCCTGCACGATCAGCGCCGCCACCGTGTTCGGAAAGATATGGCGGTACATAATGCGCCAGGGACTCGCGCCGGCGGTCACCGCCGCCTCGACGAACGCCTGCTCCCGCAGCGACAGCACGACGCCGCGCACCAGCCGCACGACGCGCGGGATCTCGACGATCGTGATGGCGAGGATGACCGTGCGCATCGATTCGTGCCAGAGCGCGATCAACGCGATAGCGAGCAGGATCGTCGGCATCGACATGAAGCCGTCCATGATGCGCATGATCACGACATCGAGCCAGCGCACGAAACCGGCGATCACGCCAATGACGGCGCCGATCGCGGTCGACAGCACCGCCACCGAGAAGCCCACTGTCAACGACACACGCGTGCCGTACAGCACCCGGGAATAGACGTCGCGACCGAGCAGGTCGGTGCCGAACCAGAATTGCGCGGACGGCGACCGCGTGCGATAGAGCGGCGCGATCTGCGTCGGGTCGTGCGTGCCGAGCCAGGGTGCGAAGATTGCGATCAACACCAGCAGCAGCATCAGCAAGCCGCCCACGGCAACGGTCGGATAGCGTCGCAGGAAATGAAAAAATGCGGACGTCATCAGTACTTGATCCTCGGGTCGAATACCGTATAGAGCAAGTCGACCGCGAGGTTGACCAGCACATACAGGAAGCTGAACAGCAGGATCACGCCCTGGATGACCGGATAGTCGCGGCGCAGGATCGCGTCGACGGTCAGCCGTCCAAGGCCGGGAATCGCGAAGACGGTCTCGGTCACCACGGTGCCGCTGATCAACAGCGCGACACCGGAACCGACGACCGTGACAATGGGCACCGCGGCATTCTTCAGCGCATGCCGGAACAGGATCCTGCGATTGCTGACGCCTTTCGCGCGCGCCGTGCGCACGTAGTCTTGCGACAACGTTTCGATCAGCGTCGAGCGCGTAAAGCGCGTGATCAGCCCGACGTAGACCGCCCCGAGCGCAAACGCCGGCAGGATCAATGTCTGGATGGACGCCCACAATCCCTGGTCGAACTGCACATAGCCCTGCACCGGCAGCCAGCGCAGTTTCAGCCCGAAGATCCACGCGAGGATATAGCCGACGACGAACGACGGAATCGAAAAGCTGAGCACCGCCCAGAGCATCACGAGGCGATCGTTCCAGCGGTTATGCCACCACGCCGCCCAGGCACCGGCCGGAATGGCGATCACAACCGAGACGATCATCGTCAGCACCATCAGCGAGAACGTGGGCGCGAGACGCTGCGCGATCATATGGCCGACCGTCTGCCCGGTGAACAGCGACGTGCCCAGGTCGCCATGCAGCACGCGCCAGATCCAGTGGAAGAAGCGCGTGAAGAACGGCTGGTCGAGCCCGAGGTTCGCGCGGATGCGGGCGATGTCGTCCGGCGTCGCGTTTTCACCGGCGAGCAGCGCAGCGGGGTCTCCCGGGGCGAAGCTCAACAGCGCGAAGACGAAGAACGCGACGAACAGCATCACGGGAATCGCGCTGAAAATGCGGCGCAGGACATACGCGATCATCACAGCACCTTGCCGGGATTCAGTAGCTGGTCCGGATCGAGCGTGGCCTTGATCGAGCGCATCAGGTCCTTTTCGACGGCGGATTTATAGCGTCGCAACTCGTCGCGACGCAAGCGCCCCACCCCATGCTCGGCACTGATGCTGCCGCGATACGCAATCGCCAGGTCGTGGATGCAGAGGTTCACTTCGGCGGTGAGACGCTCACGCTCGTCGTCGGCCAGCCCATGCGGCAGCAGCACGTTGTAGTGCAGGTTGCCGTCGCCGATATGCCCGAAGTTCAACACCGGCAATTGCGGGAACGACGCCGCGATCAATGCATTCGCTTCGTCGATGAAGGACACGAGGCGCGCGATCGGCAGCGCAATGTCGTGCTTCAGCGGATGCCCTTCGCGCAGTTGCGCCTGCGAGACGCCTTCGCGGATCTTCCAGAACTGCTGTCGCTGCCGGTCGTTGACGGCCAGCACCGCGTCATCGGCGAGGCCCGCTTCGAGCGCCGCGGCAAGCGCTTCCTCGAGCAATGTTCCCGGCAGCTCCTGCTGCGCATCGGCCAGTTCGATCAGCACGTAGTACGGATGCACGCCGCTCAATGGCCGCTGGGTATCGGCGACGTGCCGCAGGATCATCGACATGCCGAACTCCGACATCATCTCGAACGCGATGATCCTGTCCCCGCAAATCGATTGCGTCAGCGACAGCAGCGCGACCGCTTCCTTGTGGCTGCGCAAGCCGACCCAGGCGGTGGCGCGTCCATGCTGCGCCGGAAACAGCTTGAGCACCGCACGGGTAATGACACCGAGCGTGCCTTCCGAACCGATGAACAGATTGCGCAAGTCATAACCGCTATTGTCCTTGCGCAATGCGCGCAGCCCGTCCCAGACGCGGCCGTCGGCGAGCACGACTTCGACACCGAGCGCCAGATCGCGCGCATTGCCATAGCGCAGCACCGAGATGCCCCCGGCGTTCGTCGCGAGGTTGCCGCCGATCGTGCAACTGCCTTCGGCGCCAAGACTCAGCGGAAAGAAGCGATTCGCGTCGGCTGCCGCCTGCTGCACGGACGCGAGGATCACGCCGGCCTCGACGGTCATCGTATTGCTGGTCGCGTCCACTTCGAGTATCCGGTTCATCCGGTTCATGCTCACGATGATCTGCGCACCGTCCATGTCCGGAATGCCGGCGCCGGTCATCCCGGTATTGCCACCCTGCGGAACCACCGGCGTGCGTGTCTGGTGGCAGAGTCGCATGACTGCGGCGGTCTCCTCCGTAGAGTTCGGGCGTACGACAACCGGCGTGCGCCCGGTCCATTTTCGCGGCCAGTCGGTCAGATAGGCAGCCTGCCGCTCGGCGTCGAGTACGAGGCCGGCGTCGCCTACCACTGCGTGCAGCCGTTCGATCAGCGAGGGGTGCGTCGAAGTCAATTGCAATTGCTCCCTATGACTATTGCTACTGCGTTCGTCTTGTGCCGGGACACGGCGCGTTGCGCGACGCCACGCGTGCCCGGCCCCCAAGCATTCGACGCCAGTGTAGTCAGGGCTCTTTTTTGGCTACGATTATTATTTTGTCCGGCGATCTTAATGTAACGTTAAGGGTGACCGCTCCCCGCCTACTCCGCCCATGTCCCTGAGCTTCAAGCAGATAGAAGTCTTTCGCGCGGTGATCTCGACCGGGTCGATCAGCGCGGCGTCGAAGCTGCTCTGCGTCTCGCCGCCGGCCGTCAGCCGGCTGCTGTCGTACACTGAGCAACGCCTCGGCTTCGCGCTGTTCGAGCGAATCAAGGGCCGGCTCTATCCCACGCCGGAAGCACACGAGTTGTTTCGCGAGATCGAGCGCGTCTATGCGGGGATCCAGCGCGTGAACGAGTTGGCCGCGGGCCTGGCGTCGCGGCCGAGCGGACATATCCGCATTGTCTGCGGTGCCAGCGTCGGGCAGTTTCTCGTGCCGAAGGCAATCGCGCGTTACCGTGAGCAAGCGCCTGAAGTGAAAGTCACGTTCCGGCAGATGACACGCACCGAACTGACCGGCACGCTGCTCGCGAAAGAAGCGGACATCGGCCTGCAGATCACGTCCGAAGGCCATCCGAATTTGACTTACACGCCGATCGGTGAGGCGAGCCTCGTCTGCATCTGCCCGTGCGAGCACCCGCTGACGCAGCGCGGCATGTTGACGCTGGCGGATCTGCAACCCTATCCGTTGATTTCGTATGCGCCGCACATGCCGCTCGGCGTGCTGATCGAGCAGATGTACGCCGATGCCGGACTGACGCGCCAGGTCGCCATCGATGTCGCCTCGCCACAGCATGCGTGCTTGATGGTACAGGCGGGCGCGGGCGTCGCGCTTGTCGATGAATTCTCGGTGCGCAACAGCCGCGCCGGCGAGTTTGTCGTCTGCCCGATCGCGCAAGCGCCGGCCTTCGTCGCGAAGCTCGTGCATCTGCGCAGCGAGCCGTTGTCGCGCGCGGCCGCGTCGTTCGTGGCAATACTTGGCGCGACGTTCGACGACTACGGCATGGGAATGCACACGCCCGCTGACCCTTCTCCCGCCGCGCTTTCCATCCCGCTTCCCATCCATTAATAAAACGTTAATGCCCGACCATAAAAAAGCATACGACGCCAAAAAAATCGCCTCATAGAATCGATTCCGATTGCCGGCCAGGATTGCCAGCCAAAAAAGGAATCGTAATGAAGCGCAGAGCATTTTTGCTGACGACGGCGAGCACCGCCGCGGCCGCCGCAGTGGGTTTGCCCCGTCTCGTGAGCGCTGCGCCGGCGGCCACTGGCAAGCTCCCGGTCCTCCACTACGTCGCCGAAGCCGACCTCGCCGGCCTGGACCCGATCTGGAGTACGGCATACATTACCCAGATGTACGCGGAACTGGTCTACGACACGCTGTTCGCCTACGACGAGCATTACACCGTCCAGTTGCAAATGTTGTCCGACGCCAAGACCAGTGCCGACGGCAAGACCTGGACCCTGACGTTGCGCCAGGGCCTGACGTTCCATGACGGCCAGCCGGTGCGCAGCATCGATTGCGCGGCCAGCATCCGTCGCTGGGGCAGTCGCGATACGCTGGGCCAGGAATTGATGAAGGCCACCGACGACATTGCGACGCCGGACTCGCAGACGCTGGTATTCAAGCTCAGGAAGCCGTTCCCGTTGCTGCCCAGCGCGCTCGGCAAGGTGGCATCGAGCATGGCCTGCATCATGCCGGAGCGGCTCGCGAAGATCGATTCGCATACGCAGATCACCGAGGCCATCGGCAGCGGTCCGTACAAGTTCGCGAAGGACAAGTGGGTGTCGGGATCGACCGCGGTCTTCGAGCGCTTCGATGGCTATCAACCCCGTCCGGGCGCCGGCAGTTTTGCGACGGGCGGTAAAGTGGCGCAGCTAAGCCAGGTGATCTGGAAGACGATTCCCGACGCCGCCACGTCCACCGCGGCGTTGCAGGCAGGTGAAATCGACGGACTGCAGACCGTCAGCAGCGACTTCCTGCCCGTGCTGGCCGCCGATCCGAGCCTGCAGATCGTCAAATCGACGGTGGCGACGATTCCGATCATGCGCTTCAACGCACTCTACCCGCCGTTCGACAATCCGGCGATTCGTCGCGCGATCCTCAGCGTCATCGACCAGACCGAGTTCATGACGGCGCTGATGGGCACCGACAACAAGTCGTACTGGCAGTCCGGCGTCGGCGTGTTCAGCCCGGGTTCGCCGATGGCGAACGATGCGGGCCTCGGCGTAATGAAGGGCGCGTCGCCGGCGAATATCGCGGCGGCGAAGCAGATGATCAAGGACGCGGGCTACAAGGGCGAGAAAGTCGTGCTGCTCGATCCGGCCGATTATCCGGCGAGCCATATGCCGGCGATGGTGGCGGCCGACCTGCTGAAGAAGCTCGGCATGAACGTCGATGTCCAGACGATGGACTGGGGCACGCTGATGCAGCGCCGCGCCAGTCAGAACCCGCCGGCGTCGGGCGGCTGGAACATGCACTTCACGACGATCAGCGGGATGAACAACTTCGACCCGGCAGGCCATCTCGCGTTGCGCGCGAACGGCAAGCAGGGCTGGTTCGGCTGGCCAACCAGCGAGAAGATCGAGACGCTGCGGCAAGCGTGGTTCGATGCGCCGGACCAGGCCACGCGCAAGAAGCTCTGCGTCGAACTGCAGATGCAGGTCTGGCAGGACGTGCCGTATATCCCGTTGGGCGCCTACTACAATGCCTCGGCGTTCCGTCGCGGCTGGACCGGCATCTCGACGCAGATGCCGCTGTTCTACAACCTGCGCCGCACATGAGCCTGCCATCGATGAACACTTCCACCGCTTCGTCCAGCGAGTCGTCCGGCTCCACTTCCGCCGATGCTTCGACCGTCTCCACCGGGTCTTCGGCCTCGCCCCGGATCGCGCTGCTTGGCTTCTCGATCGAATGCAATCACTTCGCGCCGCCCGCGGGAAGATCGCAGTTCCGCTGCCTGCTGGCGGACGATGCGGTGGTCGACGACGCGCGCAGCCCAACGCCCGTCGCGCTCGGCGAGATGCCGGGCTTCGTCGCTGATATGGATGCTGCCGGACCCTGGCAGCCGCGGCCGATCTACCTGGCGATGGCCGAGCCTAACGGCCCGGTCGAACACCCGTTCTTCGAGGCGCTCTGCACAACCTGGCGCGACGGACTGCGCGCGCTGCGCGGGCACATCGATGGCGTCTACTGCGTGATGCATGGCGCGGGCATCACGACCGGCGACCTCGACCCCGAAGGCACTATCCAGCGCATGATCCGCGACGAACTCGGCGCCGACGTGCCGCTCGTCTGCTCGTACGACCTGCACGCCAATGTCTCCGACGAGATGGTGGCCTGTTGCGACGCATTCGTCGGCTATCGCACGAACCCGCATCTGGACATGCGCGAACGCGGCGCGGAATCGGCGCAGTTGCTGCGCCGCCTGCTCGCCGGTGAAAGAACCTATCTGAGCTCGCGCAGGCTGCCGATCATCGGTCCGTCGGTCACACTGCTGAGCGCGCGCGGCCCCTATGCCGAAGTCATCGACCTGGGACAAGCGCGCCAGGCGGAGATCGGCCCGGCTATCTGGAACGTCTCGGTGATGGGCGGTTTCTCGCAAGGCGACGTGCCGTATCAAGGGATGAACGTCGTCATCACAGGTGACGATCGTGCGGCCGTCGATGCGCTCGCCGACGAGCTGGCCGAAGCGGCCTGGGCGCGACGTGCACGCTTCGTCGCGTTGTTGACGCCGCTCGACGCGGCCGTGCAGCGGGCGAAGGACAGCCCCGTGCCGCTGGTCTTCGCCGACGTCGCCGACAATCCGGGCGGCGGCAGCAGCGGCAAGACGATGTGGCTCCTGCGCGCCTTCCTCGACGCATTTCGCGATGCCGCGCCCGGCACCGTCATTGTCGGCATCATCAACGATTCGCTGCTGGCCGCCGACGCGCATGCGGCCGGCGCAGGCGCGACGTTGACCGCGCGCTTTAACCGTCCCGTCGACGGCGAAGAACCGCATGCGTTTTGCGAGCCGCTGACCGTCGACGCACAGGTCGTCGCGCTGTCGAATGGCGAGGTAACGGGCCGGCGCGGCATTTTCAAAGGCACGTCGATCCGGCTGGGCGCGACTGCCGCGCTACGGATCGGCGGTGTGACGGTGGTCGTGATCAGCAACAGGACACAATGCGCGGACCCGGTCTTCCTCGAGCACCTGGGACTGGATATCGGCGCCGCGCGGGCGGTCGTCCTGAAGTCGCGCGGCCATTTCCGTGGCGGCTTCGACGAGTTCTTCCAGCATGAACAGGTCGTCGAGGTGGATGCCCCGGGCTTGACGTCACCGATCCTCACGCGCTTCGACTGGCGTCATCTGCCGCGCCCTGTGCTGCCGATCGATCAGGTGGCTGATTGGTCGCTGCGCTAGTTTTAACGTGTCATTAAAGTCGAGACGTGCGTGGGGTAATGAAGCGAGATCGTTCGCCTCGCTGCCGAATTAGCTGCCGAATGTCTTCACTGGCACCCAGTTGCCCTTTTCAACCTTGAACAGCGTGGTTTTTGGGTTCTTCAAATCGCCGAACTGGTTAAATTCGACCGTGCCCAGCACACCCTGGAAGGACAGCTTGGAAATTGCGGGACCAAACACCTTCGGGTCGGTAGAGCCGGCCGTCTTGATGGCATTCACGATGACCCAGACGTCGTTATACGCAAACGGCGCAAAGCCGATCGGGTCGGTCCCGTACTTGCTATGGAAGCGTGAGAGGAACGCCTGGCCTTGCGGGAGTTGACTCAGCATAACGCCTTGCTCGAAGGCATACATGCCTTCAGAGGCCTCGCCGGCGCGGGAGATGAAATTCTTGTTGACATAGGTCGCCCCGGCCAACAGCACCCCTCGGTAGTCCAACTGGCGGGCTTGCTTGACGATCAGCGCGCCTTCGCCACCCAGGCACGCGACAAACACTAGGTCGGCGTCCTGCGCACGGATGTGGGTGAGGATCGCCTTGAAATCGGTGGCTTGGTCGTTGGTGTATTCGCGGTCTATGACCTGAGCGCCCTGTGCTTTGACGGCTGCTTCAAATTCGTCGGCCAAGCCCGAGCCGTAGGCGGTACGATCATCGATGATGGCGATGTGCTTGGCGTGGAGCGCCTGAACCGAATACTGCGCCGCCGCTTCAGCAACCGTATTGTCGGTGCCATAGGGGCGAAACATCAATTTGAAACCTTGGTGGGTGATGCTCGGGTTGGACGCTGCCGGAATGATCTGCAGAATCCCGCCCCGGTTGTACACTGAGGACGCCGCCAGCGTGGTGCCCGAATTGAAGTGCCCGATCACGGCGGCGACGTTCGCATCCACAAACCGCTGTGCCACTTGCACCGCCATCTTCGGATCCGCCTGGTCGTCCTGGGAATCGAGCGTGAGTTGCAACGGCTTGCCATCGATCACGATGTTGGCGGTATTGGCTTCATCGATGGCTAGACGTGCGCCCATTTCCAGATCCTTGCCGAAGTTCGCGGACGCACCGGTCAAAGGACCAGCGAAGCCGATCTGAACGGGGCTGTTTTGGGCGAGCGCGGCGTTTGCGATCGCTGCGAGACCTAGCATTGTCAGGGCTCGCAGCGCCATTCGCAAAGCCGAGTCGAGTCTTGCCATTTTGAACTCCTTTTCAAGTTATGTGCGGGTGACACTGCGTTGCACAAGATGAGATATTCATGGGAATGTAGCACGGCCATAAACAAGTAAAAAATTGATAGCATCACTAAACTAAAAATGTGTTGGGCCTTCTGTTAGAACGACGCGGAGCGGCATATAGAGGGCCATTTGTTCGGACAGGTAATCCGAATTTATAAGTGGATCGGTTGTGGCAATCAAACCGCCCAGGTTCTGATGTGATGGACGACTCCCTCCCTTGTATCTTGAGGATCAAGATTTTTGTTCATCATGATAGGAGGGGTTCTGGTACCCGAACATCATAGCGCATGCTTATTGCGACACAACCGCCAGCGCCGCCTCGCCCGCGTCGTACATCTGAGTGTTGGTGGGTTCTTCGCCCTGCTGCCATGACAGGATCACGTGATAGACAGGATCGCGCACCCTTGCATTCCGCTTGGCGACAGCGCGCATTTCGGCAGCCGCCGTCGCGAGACTCAGACAACTGGTCTGGAAGTTCTCCGTGTCCACGCCTGGATCTCTATCGGGTATGCCCCCCGTGGTGCGCGTGATATAGGCGAGCAGCGAACGGAAACTCGTCCGTCCATCGCCTCGCCGGTCAGTTACCTTCGCCAGCATGATCGATCCTTCCGATCGCACCGATGACTGCCTGCTGGGCCACCTCAATCTGATGAAGCAGTACTCCACGTTCGCTGGCTGTCAACAGGTCTTCACCCCGCAGATGTTTGATCAGTCCGACGATGCGCCGCTGCTCATTGCCGAGGCGAACGAGCGTGTCAATGATGCGGCTTGTCGTAATGTGACGTGTACGACGACCCAACGCCGTTGCACGCAGGAAAGCCGACACGGTCATGCCGCACTCCTCTGCCCTCTTTCCGATCATCGCGTATTCCTCGGGCGTCAGACGTAGCCGTACCGACTCACTGCGCTGGCGCATTTCGCTGTCGCTGCTCATGAATGCCTCCTCGCTCAACGAGATCTGGAGTCCATAAGGTATCTGCGCATTCACCCGGACGATGGATCGCCCGCAAGAGCGCGTTGATGACACTAATCAGTGTAGGACGCGCCGTGTGCGCCGTACACGGCGGGGTCTCGGGGGCGGGGTCTCGGGGGCTGTGCCCCTGAGCAGGTGGTTAGACGGGCAAAACGAGCGATAGGCGAGTGGCTGCCAGGCGGTGGCCCAACGCGCGCTCGCCGCGCGGTGGGACAAACCTCACCCTGCCCGCCGCGATATCACGTGCTGTGGGTAAACGCCGGCTCGACCGGTGGACGGACCGATGAAGCAGCGCCGCCAGACCGGCACGCACACGCTGTGAACATGAGATCAACCTGTATCTCATGGCCGGTAAGCAGCACCGCATCTTTTGTCGCGATCAGATCGAACGGCATCGCATCGAATGCATACGGCCCGTATGCACGATCGGTCCGTTGGATTAGAGCGACACATCTAAAATAATTCTGCTCTTCCGTGGAGTTCCTACGTATTCCATAGCGTTCCCGGGACGTCTCGTTCCGCGGAAAACGGGGCGTTGACGGATATCAACCGACCACGCACGATGTACTCGTGACAGTTGAACCAGCTGTTAAATCGTGCAACAAACCGGAGTGTGACCGATGCCCGCACCTAAGGTGTTTCCGAAGTCGAACTGGGAGCATTTCGCGCAGCAGCTTGACGCACTACCCGATCGGCCGGCTGGCTATCGGGGGCTCGCCGTTCGTGAAGCGATTGGCGACATCGTGAGCAACATTCGCGCAGCGCAAGCCAGAGGCTATTCGCTTGAGCAAATCATCGAACTGGCGAAGTCATCCGGCATCGACATCAGTGCCGGCACTCTGAAGCTCGCGATGCGCAGTGCCGGCAGACGTGCCGCAACGCCCATAAACACCAACAGACCGAAAGCAGTTCAAACGAGCCGCGCAATGCCAGACCGTTCCACACCGCACGCAAGACAACTGGCTCAACCACCGGCATCAAACCAGACTGATGCATGCGCATCGACGGCAGAGGCACCGAAGGCACCAGCATCCAAAGCGACCTCAACCGCATCTGATACGACTGCGATCACTGCTCGCGCAACTTTCGAGGTCAAACCCGATACCGACGATCTTTAACCGTATAGGAGTCACCTGTGGATACCGGAACTTTCCCTCTTTATCTGGTCAGCGGCAGCAAGGGCGGCGTCGGCAAAAGCCTCGTTACGCTCGCACTCATCGACTATTTGCAGCGGCACAACCAGACGCCGATGCTGGTCGAAACCAACACGTCGAACCCCGACGTCATGAAAGCCATACAACCGGAAATCGGATGTATGGCTTTCGATCTTGATCATGCCGACGGCTGGATCAGTCTGGTGAACCTGTGCGATGAACAGCAGGACAAACCGGTAGTCGTCAACACCGCCGCACGCAGCAACCACGGCGTCGCACGCTATGGGTCGACGCTGGGTAACACGCTGGAAGAACTGAAACGCAAATTGGTGGTGTTCTGGGTCATCAACCGTCAGCGCGACTGTCTCGAACTGCTGCGCGAATTCACGACGCAGCTTCCGCAAGCCATTGTGCACGTCGTGCGCAACACCTACTTTGGGGAGGCCAACCAATTCTCGCTGTATCGCGAATCAAACCTGCGCAAAATCATCGAAGCGAAGGGGCAATCGCTGGACTTTCCGGATCTCGCCGATCGGGTGTCCGACGACCTGCGTAGCCAGCGATTGTCAGTGCAGAAGGCAGCGGCCAGCATGCCAGTCGGCCATCGGGCCGAACTGCTCAGGTGGCGCAATGGTTATGACGCGATGTTCGATCGCGTCGTGAGTCACGAGTTTTTGAGTCATGGCCAATGAGCGCCGGGCGCGAGCTGCACCGCTCGCGGCGCTCTATGAGTCGATCACGGGCGCCCCACCGGATGACGACAGCCTGCAGCGGATGCAACGCGTGCGCGATGCGCTCGGGCTCAGCGACAACGATGCACTCTGGTCGATCCTTGCCGTGCTGGAATATTACCTGCGGCTATACGACACGATTCCCGAAGACATTCGCGAAGCGGGCGACTTCAGTCTGCGCAACTGGAAAAAGCAGGCGGACGAAATACAAGGCTTGCTGGCCGTCGAGGAGCAGGAACTGCTCGCCCGCTGCAGAGCAACCGTTCAGTTAATCGAACAACTGACGCAGAAGCATCGGGCGAGCTACCAATTGGCTATCGCTCAGTTGAACGAGGACGGGATGCAGAAGCTTGTCACGAAAGCCGCACATTCAATTTCGAAGGAGGTCGCGAACCGGATGATCGGCACGCTCAACGTGACGCTCAGGACGCATCGCGACAGGCTCGATGAAGCCAGTCGAGCCGCCGTCGAGAGACTTTTCAGCGTCACACGCTGGCTGATGATCGGACTGCCTGCCAGCATAATTGTCTACGGCATGGCGATGGTCAGTGTGCAGTGGTGGACCGGCGTTCACGCGCTCGCCACCGCACGCGATGACGTGCAGGCCTTGACCCGAACGAAGACTGATCTGGACGCGCAGATACGGAATGCACGCTCGACGCTGGAGCGGCTGACCGCGCGAACCGGCGGCGCTTATCTAGTGTCGGGGACCGACGGCACGTTTCTGGTTTCGCCGGGCGGTTTCGGACAGACAGGACGATGTGGCGGCGGGACAAGTAATCCCTGCATCCAGATCGTGCCGTCACGTTGAACTGGGTGCCTGCTGTATGTTCCACAGCGAGACGGTTTAAACGCCTTGGGGGACCGGGATCGACCAGTGCCGTCAGGGTCGGAATCCGGAACCTTCAAACGAACCGTTCATACTTGACGTCCAATCCACACGACGCGGCCGATGACTGAGAAACCGTCAGGCATGTCAGACAGGCTGACCGTAAAAGACGGGTACGTGTCGCCCGCCCCCCTTACTTCTAGTATCCCGCCCGGTAGACGCTGGGTGTGTCTGACGACAAGCTCGCCATCTATCGAGAGTGCGTACATGCCACCGGAGACGCTTCGACTAGCGAGGTTAATCAGAATGAAATCGCGGTCTTCATCAACCGTCTCCATCGGTTCACCGCGAACCGACAAAACGCGAAGCTGCCGCGGATCAGCGTTCAGATAATGTTCGATCCACCGGTGCCGGAAAGCTATCGCGGCGGTCGACATACCAACACCCGAGCGGTTGTTCACCCCTCCCTTGACGCTATAACGCGGGATGAAAACGAATTCACTGGAGTTCTCGGGACTGCCCTGCGCGTCAGAGAGTTGCTCATTGGACCTCGCACTGGGGGAAGCGCTCCCGCTCGACCCTCTTCGCACCTCTCCTTCGCCCGTGGCAATCCAGTCCAGAGAAACCTCTGCCGCGCGCGCCAGGTTTGCAATTACCTCGAACGTCGCTTTGCTCCCGCCCCGGATATAGCGGCGCAGCATGACTGATGAAACACCCGCCGCCTGCGCAGCGGCTTCCCTGCCACCAATCAGCCGACAGACCTCATCAATCCTCGCGCCGATCGCCTCGTCGCCATGAGGCGGCACATCGACGACTGTCGGTTTTTTCTTCTTTTCCATATTGCGTGATGCGCCTTGCGAGTGGTCTCAAAAAGATCGCTATCGCTGCATCGTGGACAAAACTGGATAAATCGAAAATATATGATTGACAAACACGAAACTCTCAACTATTTTCGATCGTATAGTTTCGATTTAAGCGATGCGGAGCGGTACTGACGTTCTGCATATTACTGCATGCCCGCCCGTGCGCCTTCATGGCGGAGGTGTCCATGTCTGTACAGTACGAAATTTGCGGCGCCCTGCCCGTGCGCTCCAAGTTCCGGCACGCGGATGCT
>NZ_AEJF01000105.1 GCF_001028175.1 Caballeronia mineralivorans PML1(12) | reverse complement strand
CTGGAGCAATCCTTCTGAGCGAATGGAATGGCCTCTCCACATGGCTCGTCGTCGGGATGAACTGGCAGGTCCAGTGCCTGCTGAAATTCGCGGCCGTCGAAGAGCAGTTCGCCCGGCTGGCACAGAAGGACATCGATTTTCTCGTGCGGCTTGAACCAACAGATAGCGCTCCAGGCAGGCGCGGAAACCTCGTCACGTCGTTCTCGGTGGCTGTCGAAGAACCTTCCCGGTAAAAAGACCATCGCATGGACGTCAAACGGACCTCATCGCAGACGGGTTAGTTGCTTGCCGCAGCCGGGTAATCAGTTCATCCGGTTTCAAGAAATCGTCGCGGATTCCCGGACGCGTCGACAGTGACAAGTTATTCCCATTTAGATATAACCTATTATATGACCCCATCTCCCAAGTCCCTGCGCTGGGTCGGCACGTCGAAGAAGGACCTGCTGGCGATGCCTGATGAAGTGATCGACGCGGTGGGCTACGCGCTTCATCTCGCGCAACTGGGCGAGACGCATGAAGATGCAAAGGTATTAAAAGGCTTCGGCGGTGCGGGCGTGCTGGAAGTCATTGAGAACCTCCAGGGCGACACGTATCGTGCGGTGTATACCGTGAAGTTTGCTGCCGCCATCTAAGTTTGCTGCCGCCGTCTATGTTCTGCATTGTTTCCAAAAGAAGTCCAAAAGTGGAAGCGCGACACCAACGCCCGATCTGGACATGATCCAGCGACGCTTAAAGTTGGCCCAACGAGATGACGGAGAATGACGATGACTAGCGAACAAATCGAACGTGGCTCAGGGAATGTCTACGCTGATCTTGACTTACCCAATGCTGACGCAATGCGCGTCAAAGCCGATCTTGTGATGCGTATTGCCCATCTTCTGAAAGACGAGGGGCTAACACAAACCGCTGCGGCGAGTCTTCTTGGACTCTCGCAACCTAAGCTTTCCGGTTTGCTACGTGGTCAGTTTCGGGGGGTTTCCGAAAGCAAGCTGATCGAATGCCTCACGCGACTCGGACAAGACGTGGAAATTGTCGTGCGCGCGGCGCCAAAATCTCGACGGGAAGGGCGCGTTCTGGTTAGCGCAGAATAGGAACATCTGACGTCGACATATTGTCATGGAATCGCGTGTCGAGTGGACGCGAGACCACCTTCCTCGCCAATATATCTCGACCCACCGGTAGCAGCTGCAGCGCATCGGCGACGCGAGCGGAGCACTGCGCTTCATTCTAAAGTTTGCGTATTTATCCGCCGGGATGACAGGCAGGCCCTTCTGGGTGACGCTCGCCACGTACATGACGACGCAACAAATCGAGCAGTGCGACGGGGTTCTTGAACAGTTGCTTAACCGGTCTATTAGGATGTTGGGAGCGCCGGCCAGAGCGCACGGCCCTCCCTTATGCTGTCCTCCGTTTTTAAAATGGCCAACGTCGGCAAATGAGGATGAGGGGGCCCCGGCGACCGAGCAGCCGCCGTTGGCGGAGGAAAATGCCCCATAAACTGGGCATGAGGTCGGTCAATGGGCAGTTTATGAGGCACCAAGTGATCGACAGATCACTGCCTTCCATCAGAGTCCGTGAGAGTTTTGTTCATCTTGGATATTTCGGAAAGGTAGCCGAGTCCTCTGCGGTACGCGTTTCCTTCCTGAAGTCTTGCCCCCGTCTTGCGCATTCATTTGTGCCCGTTCGCTTCTTGGAAACACTTTTGGCGACAGCCTGTAAGTGAAGTAAAACAGTACCGTCCGCTGCTCCGGTTTCGCGCGAGCCCTTTCACGGCAAGGGATAGCGACCAAACAATCTGCGTACGCATTCACGTCCGAGCACTTAGGTATAACCAGCGTCTCCCTATTGAGCGGCTACTCACCGCACGTAACCTGGCGGCCTCACGAGCGAAGTATGACTAGGCGGCCTGCACCGGCCGCTCGGAGAAAGATTTCCTGTGGGCAATCATCGTGCATGTGGGCTACAATGCACATGTTTTTGAATATGGAGATGCGCATGGGGAAGGCACTCGAAGTCCGGGCGCGTAAGTCCACGAACGTCACGTTGCCGCCTGAAGTCTTGGAGCGGGCCAAAGAGCTCGGGATCAATCTTTCGCGCGCGAGTGAGCGTGGTGTGCGCGAAGAAATTCAGGAGACTGAGGCTCGCCGTTGGGCCAACGACAATGCCGAGTTGATCGCAGCATACACGGCGATGGTTGAACGCGACGGGCTGCCGCTAGCGAAGTACAGGACGTTTTAGTGGCGCGTTTTGATCTCTACGATAACCCCGACGATGGGACGCGCCGCCTTGCACCGTACCTGCTCGACGTGCAGAGCACGCATGTCGGAATCTTGCCGACGCGCATCGTGATTCCTCTACGACCTACCCCGGATCTCGGGTTCTCAGGCAAACCGTCCGATTTGCTGCCAGTCTTCGAGATCAATGGCGAGAAACACTTCCTCGACACGCCTGCCATGAGTGCTGTTCCGTTGACCGCGCTCGGCAGGCGCGTCGGCTCCCTTGCGGATCGCCGCGATGCCATCTTGGCCGCGCTCGACCGGATTTTCGGCGCCTACTGATCGAAGGCAAGGTGGCGTCGGTCGGTCTCAGAGGCGAAAACTGGCCGAGGTGTTGACATCAGCGGCTCTTTTGAGACTCGGCGTTCCGCGCTAGCGTTGATCGCCAGAGTCTTATGTTTCCGTCTATCTCACTGCCCGGCACTGCCGCCCTCCTCGTGATTTGTGAACGGCTGTGTCATGTGATTCATAGACTTAACATGCTTCATTGGGGTTTGGCCTCCGCTCGACGCAGCAGCCGCTAATTGATTCGCATAACTTATGAAAATGTGGCAACGATTAATTCTGTCAACTCGGACCGCTCCGTCCTTGCTGGACTAGGATTCCGGATTGACGGATTTACGTCGAACGACGATGGGCGACGGTCTTTTTAGCTCGCCATAGCGCTGTGCAGCGCCCTCAGAACGCAGGCTGACGGCAAGCGCGTCGAGCAACGTCGTCCTACCGTCTCAGCCCAGTCCGTACGTCTTTTTCTCGCGGTCAATTACAGAGAACCGCGACCCGTCATAGCGGAGATATGACCAGGCGTCCAACTGTGCAGCTTCCATCCTTCCGCGTCTGTGCATATTTTGATACACAACACGCTGGGCATGTATTAGTCAAATAGCGGTCCAGAAGGTCCCGTCGTACGTAAAGTCCGTGTCGATGCTCTTGCTCGAGAGAGAATGCCGCCAAGGCGCCTTCGCTCTCGAGCCAGCCCGTCTGCCGGTCCCAATGTAAAGCAAGGTGCTGTATCAGATGCGGGGCCGGGGCGCTAATGTGGGACTGAGCCGAATCTGCCGAGAAGTCGTACTCCCACTGTCCACCACGAAGGATGTCCACCTTCGCAAAGCGGAAGTCACGGTACTTCAGATACGTATCCTTGTGCTTTACCATCTGGCGGAACGAAGAGGCTGTCGGGTATTCCGCAACAAACGTTCGGTAGCTGTGATTGCCCTGAATGCTGAAATCGTCGTTGCTGCGCAATGAGCGTGGGTCGATGAATTTCGATTCTAGCAGGAACGCGCACGAATAAGCGAGTTGGACAAATCGATGATGATTCGACCAGTCAGCAACGTCGCTACGGTCGCTATCTGTCGCCCAAAACGCTATGCAAACCCACTCCTTTCCGTCTAGTGAACGTTGAGCTGTCCTGAGTTAAAAACTCATTGAATGATGCCGATCACGTACTAAAGTGTTCTGTGTAGCACTTGATACGCGGAGGCAACGATGAGTGGGCGGTCCACGGGGGAACTCGTGCTGAGCGATTCGGAGCGTGAAGACCTGCAAGCGCTGACGATGCGACGCAAGACCGCGCAGGCCTTGGCATTGCGGGCGCGCATCGTGTTGACGAGACCACGTTGCAAATGCCCTTCAATGTGTTCACGGCGAATTTGCCCGACTCCATTGCCAAGGATCCGTCGAGCGTGCATGACGCCATGGAAGGTGTCGTCACACAAGTGGAGAGTAAAAAGCAATTGCCAAGCGAAGTAGAAAGTAAAAAGCGTTCGCGACGCGAAGAGAAAAGTAAAAAGCAATCGCGAAGCGAAGTAACAAGTAAAAAGCGTTCGCGACGCGAAGTGCTGGGAGAAACGTGGCCCGAGGATCTCGCCCAATGGGAAGAGGCGGAAGTGCGCGAACAGCAGGCGGATCAGCCGTCGATGTTTGGCGCACCACCCCACAAAATCCATTCAGCCAAGCGGCGCAAGGAAATCACAGTCACCTTCACGTTCCCGCAGCAACACGTGCTACCGCCCACCGGCGCCAGCGGCAGCATCGCGCCGGTAACGTGGCAGGGCTCGCCGCTCGGCGGCCAGTCGGTGACGTTCCTGTCGGGTCCGTCGCAGTTTGATTTACTGTTCCCCCGTCAATGAGCGTGCAATGTCATGTAAACAGACCCTGGTGTCCCGAGCTGGAAGTCCACGGTTCTCACCGCGAGGGAGACGCGAAATATAAAAATACAACGATAAAAGTTCGTACGCCGTCGGAACGTACTGGGCGCCCCGGGACAGTCCGCAAGCAATAAAAAACCGCAGCGCCGACGGCCATGCGGGGTCATGGAGGCAGTGCAGTGCATTGCCCCACGCCCTCGTCAATACGACGCCAAAGAAATTTCAAAACCTGACCGTCCAGTCAAGTTCTGGCACGAAGTGTGCACTTGACTCGACGCCTTGCTCCCGCAGGCTCTTCAAGTTGACCGATTGGTCAGTATTGGCGCGAATTATTACGAAATTCTTTCGTTAACGCACGATCGAAGAGCGCCTGCGCACAAGGTTGGGTTGTTCGGTCGAGGGCACGGCAAGCATCGTCGAAGACATGTCCCGGCGATGCCATTCGAGCGCTGTAAATCGAGCACTTCGTATCCACTACCATTAAAAATATGGGTCAGAAAGAGAATGCAAAATAAAAATAGGTATCCGAAATATTTGGTGAGGTTTCTAATCACCCTTTATAGAACTGGCCACTTCCCTTTTATTAAAGCCAGTCTTGCAACGGCGCTAACCGGCATGCTGCTCTCGCAACCTGCTTGCGCCGCAACGGCTGATGCGTCGTCAGCCGCCAACAGCATACAAAGCTCCACGGAAGTAACCCCATCCGCAACCGACTCTCCCTACCTCTCATCCTGGTATCACCAGAGCCTGAGCGTGATCGGCGACAAGAACGTACGGTTCGGCCCCTATCGGGATAACGACGTCTACCTGGAGTACGAGTACTTCGGCCGCAAGGGACCGTTCGATCTGTACGGCTACGTCGACGTTCCGAAGGCGTTCAACGTCGGCAATGGACACGACACGGGTGCATGGGACCACGGCTCGCCGCTCTTCAGCGAACAGGAGCCGCGCGTCTCGATCGACTCGCTCACCGGCAAGCACCTGGGATTTGGTCCCTTCAAGGAATGGTACGTCGCGTTCGACTGGATCTACGACCTGGGGAACAACCAGGCCAATCGCCAGAATACGTTGTACAGCGGTATTGGTACCGACATCGACACCCACACGCCCCTGATGTTGTCGGCGAACTTCTATGTGCGCCGTCAATGGGAGAACTACGGCGCAGCTAACCAGGACTCGTGGGATGGTTATCGGGCTCAGATGAAATACATCTATCCGCTAGGCACTTTTCACGGCGGTTCGCTGACCTACGTCGGGTTCTTCAACTACGACTTTGGTTCCAGGCTCGCCGAGGAGACAGGCGGCAACTCGCGCAGCGACACGGCCTTCGTAGCCACCAACGTGCTGCTCTATTCGTTCACGCACTGGCGTTTCGTGGCCGTCGGCCGGTACTTCCACAACGGCGGTCAATGGAACGGTACCGCGCTCGATTTCGGTTCCGGCTCGTTCCAGAACAGATCGACCGGATGGGGTTATTACCTCTCGGCCGGCTACCAGTTCTGAGCCGCTTTCATCGAACTCTCTTACCGATTCTTCATCGATCAAGGACCCTCATGTTGAAAGACACATTGCGCAGGACCCTTGCCTGCATCGGCCTCGCGTGCCTGCTTCTGACAGGCGCGCATGCTGCGCCCAGCTCGTCCACGCCACGCCCGGTCAAGGTGCTCATCATCTCGATGTTTGGCCCCGAGGGAAAGACCTGGCTCGACCATCTCGGACATACCCAGGCGATCGCGGTTCCCGGTTTGTCGCCCGATTACCCGTCGGTGCACTGCAATCGGGACGATGTCTGCGTGCTTACGACCGGAATGGGCCATTCGAATGCGGCGGCCTCCGTGGCCGCACTGGTTTATTCGAGAAAGTTCGATCTGCGCAAGACGTACTTCCTGGTGTCGGGGATAGCGGGCATCGACCCGGCACAAGGTACGCTCGGTTCGGCGGCATGGGCCCGGTACCTGGTGGATTTCGGCATCCAGTGGGAACTCGACGCGCGTGAAATCCCCACTGGCTGGAAGGCCGGTTATCTTGGGATCAATACCAAGAGCGAAACCGAAAAGCCCCCTCTCGACTATCGCACCGAAGTGTTTCAACTCAACGAAGCGCTACTGCAAAAAGCCTATGCGCTCTCGCGTAACGTGACGCTTTCCGATAGCGCCGCTGCGAAAGCCTATCGTGCAACCTATTCGAACGCGCCAGCCAACCAGCCGCCGGCTGTGATCCAGTGCGACACGCTCGCGGGCGACACATGGTTCTCGGGCAACGCGCTGGGACAACGGGCGCGCGACTGGACGAAATTGCTGACCGACGGCAAGGGCGTGTATTGCACGACCCAGCAGGAAGACAACGCGACCTTCGAGGTCATCAAACGTGCGGCGGCCGCGGGTCTTGCCGACACGGCTCGCGTCGCGGTATTGCGTTCCGGGTCGGACTTCGATCGACCGCCAGAGGGCGGATCGAATGTCGACAACCTGCTGAATTACCAGCAACAAGGCGGTTTTGTTCCTGCCATCGACAACCTCTACCTCGCCGGTTCGCCGTTGGTCAACGCGATCGTCAAGGACTGGGCGCACTGGAAAACGGGCGTGCCCGCGAACTAGGCCTCGCGCTGTAACGAACGCGTGATGCGAAGGCAAGCATCATATCGCCGGCGGCTCTCGTGAGGATTTCATGAGGGTTTCATGAGGGTTTCATGAGCGCCCCGCCGGTCAACTATCTCTATAGAGTGAGTACCCCGTGACTATCGTACGCAGCCTGTGCGGCATGTTTCTGCTTTTGCTGATCGCCTATGCCCTGTCGACCAATCGACGAGCTATTCGTCCACGCACGCTGGTCGCTGCGCTATGCGTGCAGATCGCCATCGGTGCGCTGGTTCTGTTCGTGCCGCTTGGCAGCGCCACCCTCGCTGCCACCGCGCGCGGAGTGAACCATGTACTCGAGATGGGCAATCACGGCGTTTCCTTCATGTTCGGCGGACTCGTCGATAGCAAGATGTTCCAGCTATTCGGCGGTAACGGCTTCATCTTCGGCCTGCGGGTTCTGCCGATGATCATCTTCGTCACGGCACTGATCGCTGTGCTCTATCACATCGGGGTGATGAAGTGGATCGTCAACGGTCTTGGCATCGTGTTCGAAAAACTGCTTGGCGTGAGCCGTATCGAAGCCTGTTCGGCGGTGGCGACTATCTTCCTCGGTCAGAGCGAGATGCCTGCCCTCGTCAAGCCGTTTATCAGACAGATGACCGGAGCTGAATTGTTCGCCGTGATGTCGAGTGGCATGGCGTCGGTCGCCGGTTCAGTGCTGGCGGGTTATGCAGGTCTAGGTGTCAGGGTGGAGTATCTGCTGGCCGCGTCGTTCATGGCGGTGCCGGGCGGTCTGCTGTTCGCGAAGATGATCTTCCCGACCACCGAGCCGAGCCAAGTCGTTCTCGACAGCCTCAGCTTCGACGAAAAGCGCTCCGCCAATATCATCGAAGCAGCAGCATCGGGTGCGTCTGTCGGCCTTAAAATTGCGATCAACGTTGGTGCGATGCTGATCGCCTTCATCGGATTGATCGCACTTCTGAACGAGGCCGTCAGCGGGTTTGCCGGCCTCTTCGGACATCCGCAAATCACGCTGCAAAGTGTTCTCGGCTACGCGTTCTCGCCACTGGCATGGCTGATCGGCGTTCCCTGGCACGACGCGCAGCTCGCCGGCAATTTCATCGGCGAGAAGATGATCCTGAACGAGTTCGTGGCCTACGTAGACCTGTCGCCCTATCTGAAAAGCGCGGCGGAGGTCACCGCAGCAGGCTTGCAGGTGCTCGATCCGCGGACGCTCGCCATTGTGTCTTTCGCGCTGTGCGGATTTGCCAACTTCTCGTCGATCGCCATCCTCGCGGGCGGCTTTAGCGTGGTCGCACCCGAACGTCGCTCGGAAGTGGCACGTTACGGACTGCGGGTGGTGGCAGCCAGCACACTATCGAACCTGATGAGTGCCGCCATTGCAGGTATCTTTCTTTCGATGCCTTAGCATTCGCGAGTCGAATTCAACAACACCCCGGCTCAAGCTTTCTTCCCGAGGAGACTATCCATGTTCTTGCCACAGGAAATCGTTCGAAAAAAACGCGACGCACAAGCGCTTTCCAACGAGGATATCGTGGGCTTCGTTCGTGGCATCGTCGACGGCAGCGTCACCGAGGGACAAGTCGCAGCGTTCGCGATGGCCGTGTATTTCAACGACATGAGCGTCGACGAACGCGTGGCATTCACGCTGGCACAGCGGGACTCAGGCCAGGTGCTGCAATGGCGCTCGCTCGGCCTTCCGGGTCCGGTCCTCGATAAGCATTCGACGGGCGGTGTCGGCGACCTCACGTCGCTGCTGCTGGGCCCAATGGTCGCGGCATGCGGCGGATTCGTGCCGATGATTTCCGGCCGCGGCCTCGGCCATACCGGCGGCACACTCGACAAGCTCGCGTCGATCCCCGGCTATGACGTCGCGCCCGACATCGGCACATTCCAGCGCATCGTGCGCGAGACGGGCATTGCGATCATCGGTCAGACGGCGCAGCTAGCGCCTGCAGACCGGCGAATCTACGCGATCCGCGACATTACCGCGACGGTGGAATCGGTCGCGATGATCACCGCGTCGATCCTCTCGAAGAAACTCGCCGCGGGTCTTGGAGGACTGGCGATGGACATCAAGGTGGGTTCGGGCGCGTTCATGCCGAGCTATGAGAAGTCGGTCGAACTGGCGAGAAGCATCGTCGATGTCGGCAACGGTGCCGGATTGAAAACCACCGCCGTGCTGACCGACATGGACCAGCCATTGGCGCCCTGCGCCGGCAACGCGCTGGAGATCCGGTGCGCGATCGACTACCTGACCGGTCGCGCCCGGCCAGCGCGGCTACACGAGGTCACCCTCGCGCTGGCAGCACACATGCTCGTGCTGGGCGGTCTCGCCGATAACACGACCGACGCCTGCGCGAAGCTGAATGCGGCGCTCGATTCCGGCGCCGCTGCCGAACGTTTTGCGCGGATGGTGAGCGCACTAGGCGGACCCGGCGATCTGGTCGAAGCGCCCGAACGTCATCTGGATCATGCGCCGATTGTCATTCCCGTTGCCGCGCCGAATGCGGGTTTTGTGGAGCGCATCGATTGCCGCGCGCTGGGTCTGGCGGTCGTCGGCCTGGGCGGTGGCCGGCGCCGGCCTGAAGACACAATCGACTATCAGGTTGGTTTGACGGACCTCGTGGAGTTAGGAGAACGTGTTGATGCGGGCCAGCCCATCGCCATCATCCACGCCCGAGATTTGCTGGCCGCCCAAAACGCCATCGGTGAAATTCAAACGGCGTATTCGTTCGCTTCAACCGGACCACAGGTGCCACCGAGCGTGTATTGCGTCATCGATTGAGCTCTTAACGTAACCACGCAAGTAGTAGCAAATCCTTATGGAAATTTCAGGAAATATCTAGTGCGGTTTGACTAAAGATCAAGTCATTTTTTACGTATACGATATGGATACGATTGGTATCCGCCCTCCATTTTTGGCCTCGCGGTGCCAAAGCCCGGACATCACCTTTTCGACGGACGCGACATGGGTAACTTGGTACAAACAATCAAATTCAAGATCATTCTCGCGTTTGGCGTGTGCGTGATACTGATGGCTGCGATCGGACTGTTTGCGGCGTACGGGCTGTCCAAGCTCAATGCGAACGTGGCCGACGGGTACTCCGGGAACACCGTTCCGATTGCCGATCTATCGGAAGTTCGCGCGGCCCAGCTTAACGTACGCCTTCTGCTAAGGCGTATTCAAGTATTCCGCGATCCGGCTAAAACGGCAGAATACGTGGCGGCCATTGCGCCACAATTTGAACGGCTCAATAAGTCATGGAACCACTACTATCCAAGCGGCGTATCCAGCAGGGAGGAAGGTGAGATCGCAGACCGGATCAGGGGCATCCTGCCCCAGTTCACGGCATTGACGAACGAAGCTACAGCTGCCGCGGGCGCGGGCAATTTCGACGCGGCCTCTTCTACAATCGAAAAGATCGCCTCGGTGGCTGTGTCAATGAACGACGCTCTGGACCAGGACGCTGCGCTCAATCTGGCTCAGGCCCAGCAGTCTGTCGCCGACGGTGAATCGACGTTCAGGACTACGTTTTGGATTGCGATCGCCCTTCTTGGCGCGGGTATCGTTGTTGCCGTTGGCGCATCTGCATACCTGCTGCGTGTAATTTCGAAGCCGCTCAACAAAGCCGTTGACGTAGCGAACCGCATCATGGCCGGCAAGCTGGAAAATCAGGTCATCGTCGATTCGGGAGGTGAGTTTGGTCAGCTTCTTGAAGCACTGAGAAAAATGGACCAGCAGCTTAGCAATACGGTTCGCGGAATCAAGGTGTCCTCCGAATCAGTCGCTGTGGCGTCGCGAGAAATTGCAAGCGGCAATACGGACCTGTCTGCCCGCACGGAGGAACAGGCGACATCGCTTGAAGAAACCGCGGCCAGCATGACGCAGTTGACCGAGACGGTAAAGCAGACCGCTGACAATGCCCGTCAAGCGAACGCGCTCGCCACCCATGCCACCGGCATGGCAGATACAGGTAACGACTCCGTTCAGGCCATGGTCGGGACGATCGGTCTGATCAGCAGTAGTTCGAGCAAGATTTCCGACATCACCGGTGTCATCGAAGGCATTGCTTTCCAGACGAACATTCTCGCGCTGAACGCGGCCGTCGAAGCCGCACGGGCTGGCGAACAGGGGCGAGGCTTCGCGGTGGTCGCCAGTGAGGTTCGCAGCCTGGCTCAGCGTTCCGCTGCAGCTGCCAAGGAAATCAAGGAGTTGATCAGTTCGTCCGTGACAACGATTCAGGACGGCGCGAAGCAGGCAACCGAAGTCAGCGCCACGATGGGACAGGTCAAGCAGGCGATCAAGCAGGTCTCCGATATCGTCGGCGAAATCGCCGCAGCGTCCGAAGAGCAAAGCCGTGGCATTGAACAGGTCAATCAGGCTGTCAGCCAGATGGACGAAGTGACGCAACAGAACGCTGCGCTCGTCGAGCAGGCAGCCGCTGCAGCGCAGTCGCTTGAAGAACAGGCAGCCAGGCTGAAAGACGCCGTTTCTGTGTTCAGGGTCGCCGAGACAGCGCAATCTCCGGCACGCGCGGTGATTCTGCAAAACAAACCGCGCCTGCCTGCGCCAAGGATTCCCTCCATGCGTCGCGCAGAGTCCGCAAAGCCGAGGGTTACCCCCGCCATCATTGCTCACAGACCCACCGCAGCCGGTGCGGCGAACGCGGACTGGGAAGCGTTCTGATCACGAAACTCATCATGTCCAATATCGTCAAAATGCAGATCTGCAATTCAGACATTGAAGCCCTGCCGGATTCGTCGCCGCAACCGTTGACAGTCCCGGCCAAAGAATCTAAAGAAGCGAGCGACGGCACGTTACTCGATCTGCTCGCGACCCTATCCACGAGAAACGGTATCGCCGTTGTTCAACACGGCGCGCGCCTTGCAGTCGTTGGCGAATTGCTGGTTGCGATGCTGGCGCACCTGCCTGTGGCGATGCCGCGACCCTATCCACGAGAAACGGTATCGCCGTTGTTCAACACGGCGCGCGCCTTGCAGTCGTTGGCGAATTGCTGGTTGCGATGCTGGCGCACCTGCCTGTGGCGATGCGGGCGGGTATCGTCGAGTCATTCCGTGACAGGATTGAAGAACTGATGTCTTTGAGTGACGACAGGAGCTTGCCGGAGCAATATCACTCGGCGCTCTTGAGCGAGGTTAACCGTTACCTGAACGCGCTTCAGTAACGTCGAGTTGAACGCCGGGTATGCGCTGACGCCTTCATTGAGTCTCAACGGCGAATACACGTACACGGACGGCGCGTTGTCGACTTCGAGCGGCTCGCACCATCCGAAGTGGCATGAAGTCTCGATCCAGACGGACTACCTGCTCTCGAAGCGCACCGACGTCTATAATTGATCGAATGAATCAATTCGGGACCGCGCAAATGCAATCGAAAAGCCATTGGGAAAACATCTATTCCACTCGATCGGAAACCGAAGTCAGTTGGTTCCAGCCCCACGCGACGCTGTCGACGGATCTGATCCGCCGGATCTGTGCCACGCCGGCGGCAGCGATTATCGATGTCGGCGGCGGGGCCTCGACCCTGGTTGATGACCTCCTAGTCCACGGCTACGAAAATCTTTCCGTTCTGGACCTCTCCGGGGAGGCACTGGCGGTCGCCCGTCGACGCCTCGGACCTAAAGCCGGCCTCGTGCGCTGGATAGAAGGCGACGTGACATCCCTCTCGCTGCCAGAAGGTGCCTTTGATGTATGGCACGATCGCGCGGTCTTCCATTTTCTGACCAACGAGGCAGATCGTCACGCTTATGTGGCCCAGGTGATGCGCGCTGTGAAGCCACGCGGACACGTTATCGTAGCCACGTTCGCACCGGACGGGCCAGCGGAGTGCAGTGGCCTCCCCGTGGTCCAGTACGATGCAAATAGCTTGCATGCCGAATTCGGTCCTGCTTTCGAGCTGGTCGAACATAACGAGGAGCAACACGTTACGCCAGCCGGACGTGTCCAGCACTTCGTTTATTGTCACTGTCTCAAGCCACACTGAGCGTGCGCTCCCCATCTCCTGCGTAAAGCTACCGCTAAGAGACCGCTTGTCCACAAAGCGCCTCGATCCGGTAGCCATCAGGATCGACGACATAAGCGGCGTAGTAGTTGGCGCCGTAGTTGGTGCGCAGCCCTGGCTTGCCGTTGTCATACCCGCCAGCGCCGAGAGCCGCCTTGTGAAAAGCATCCACATCTTTTCGGGTCGGCGCAGCAAAGCATAGGTGCAGGCCTGATCCAGCGTCGGGCGGGACCGGGCTGTCGACGGCGACGACCCAGAGCACGACTGCATCGCGGCCATATCCGAGCGAGTCTTCTGCTTCGCTCAAGCATGTGTAACCAAGTGCATTCAGCGTGACGTCATAGAACTGTTTCGCTCTGGAAATATCGCGTACGCCGATCGAAATGTGGTCAATCATAAGAAGTTCTCCGGTAGCGGTTCGAGTACCCATCGTAAGACGCGATGCCCCGCCCGGCTTGGGAAAAATTGCTATTTTTCTGCAAGCTTCAAAGTCGTCACGTTCCGCGTGATAGGTCAAAATCAAGCAAGCGTCCTGACGACCTGTGCTGGCCACACAATCTCCAGCTCAAGCGCAATTGAGCGCGCCAGTCCTTCAAGATCTGGAAACAGCGACGCGTTGGTGATGTTCATTCTATACAGCGAACGCATGGCTTCGTCCCGTATCTCCGATGGCAGCACGATCTTGCGCAGCAGTTCGTCGCTGCAAGTGTATTGATCGAGGATCATGTCGAGCGGCTGATGCAACAGGCCAGGCAACACAAACGTGCCTGCTTGCGCGATCAGCCGCTGATCCATTTCGGCGGGCTCCCCAAACCACATCACCGGATTTTCGTCGCTAAGATAAAACCTTTCAAAGTTCCCTGGCAGGCGTGGATCGATCATCTCCCGCACAAGATGCGGCGCCGAAACAGGCACTGCGCGATCCGTCCATAGCGCCGGTGTATTGACTGCGAAAACAGCGGCATTGGACACCGCGCGCTCAAGCGCAAAGAAAGCAGCAACAAAAGGTGACTTGGTGAAATCGAGCAATCTCGTAGGCGCGCCATGATGCTGCATCAGACCGAGGCAACGCAGGTCGTCGGACAGCGCACGAACGTCGGAAAGATAGTTATGCGCCTTCCGCCTGAAGATGCGAATAGCACGCTGCTCTTGAATTCGCCACGCCGAGCGGTCAGGCACAAACGCGGACAGGTAGCGCGACAACGAGCTTTGCAGCGGCCAGCGCTCGTCCTGCTGGCCGCGAAACGCCCAACCGTCGAGCTCGATGGTGAGACTCATGAACTCTTGCCAACTCGACACAATAATAGTTTGCATCGTCAATTATCCTGAGTAGCACTCGCGGCTTCATGCCCGATCATCAGTCCGGGTTCTGCCGACGCGGCCGACGCAGCCAGATCCAGGTGCGCGGCGTAATTCGAGTGGATAACATAAAGCGTTTGTCCGGCCGACACCCGCTGTCCCGGCTCGCAACACAGGTCTATGCCGGCGCCGAGATCCTGGGGCGCTCCCGCCAGGCGCGCAATACCGGCCAGCTGCCAGCCGTCGATGCTCGCCACCCTGCCCGCACGGCTTGCGCGTACGCGGTGCGTGAGCGTGCCGGGAGCTGCTGGCGGTGTTCTCCTGCCCTGCGCGTCGACAATCCTCTCGAAAGCGGCCCATGCCGCACCCGATGCGAGCAAGTATTCAGCCACTTGCCGTCCTTGCGTGGCGTCGGCAATACCCGGCGCCCACGCGAGCACATGCGACGCAAAGAGCAAAGCCTTCTCGCGCAGGTCCGCCGGCGCACCCGGGAGATTGTTGAGGACCAGGTTCACGTCACGTGCTTCGAGCGCCGGTCCGATCCCGCGTCCGATCGGGCCGGTCCCGTCAGTGACCAGCGCCTTGACTTGCAATCCCAGGCCTTGGCCCACGTATTCGAAGAGCTCGCCCAGTGCACGCGCCTCCTCTGTAGATTTCAGCTTGGCGCGCGGTCCACAAGGCAGATCGACAATCACATGGGTCGAACCGGCCGAGCGCTTTTTCGACAGGATCGACGCAACCGACCAGCGGCTGGAATCGAGCCCGAGCGGACGCGTGAATGCGTTAATCCGGTCGTCGATGAGCGAGTGGTTCAGCCGCCCATTCCACGCAATGCACGCTCGTGCTTCGCGTACGCAGCGGCGTACATCGTCCACCTTCAGATCGACTCGAGCGAGCGTTTCCATTGCATCGGCGGTACCTGCCGCCGACGTGATAGCCCGCGACGATGTCTTCGGCATTGCAAGGCCGTAGGCAGCGACGATCGGCACCACGATCAGCGTTATCCGGCTTCCCGGAATTCCACCCATTGAATGTTTGTCAACGACGATTGGCTCGTCCCAGTCAATCCGCGGCATGAGTGTCGCGCGCACTCTTGCGATAGCCAGCACCTCGGCGTCGCTCAGATGTTGCGACGCATGCAGCAAGAACTTGTCGATCTCGGCGTTTGAGTAGCGTCGCGCGAGGATATCGTCGAAGACCGCGGCGTACTGCGCCTCGTCAAGTGCCTGGCCCGCAAGCTTCGCCTCAACAAACGGCTCGCTGCCAGGAGGCTGGATCGCGCACTGCAACGCCGTGGTGAAGCGCTGGATGCCTTGTTCCAGCGTACCGTCGTTGACCACCCTCACTGTCTTCACATCGACCGGAGCAGGCTCGACCTGCCGCGTGACACGCAGCCGAACCTGTTCCGGGGTCTCGCGTCCCCGTGCAAGGATGCGTTCGGCGAGCAACTCGACCGGCGCCGTGACCTCGACAACCACCAGCCGAAGCACACGCATCGATAAATCAGCGATCATCGCGCGCGAACCGTTTGCTACCACATGCCGGCCCTCTGATAGCACGTCGAGCAATTCGCGGCGCAAGCCATATCTCAGGTCATGCGCTGACCATGTCACCAGGAAGCCGCCTCGCTGCTCGACTTCTGCAAACGTTGCATCGTCGAGCTCATCGTGATCTTCACCGGCAGAGCCTGCAGGTCGCGTGATCACGCGTCGCGCGAAGACGAAAGGTTCGCCGATACTCCGCGCGCCTTCGATCAACGAGTCCTTGCCGGCGCCGCTGGGGCCGACCACGAAGAACAAGATTCCTGGCGACATCACGGGCTTACTCCGCCTCATCGAGGCCGATATCCACGCATGACGACGCCTGGTTGATCTTGCTCGTCGAAATATAATCCACGCCTGTCTTCGCAATCTCTCCGATAGTGGCAAGGCTGATACCGCCCGATGCTTCGAGCTTGGTGCGCCCGCCTACCATGTCAACCGCCTTGGCCATGTCGGCCACTGACATGTTGTCGAGCATGATCACATCGACACTCGCTTCCAGCGCTTCCCTTACCTGATCCAGCCGGTCACATTCCACTTCCAGCTTGGTCAGAACCGGCAACTGACGGCGCGCGCGTTCCACGGCCTTTGCAATGCCGCCGCACACTGCGATGTGGTTATCTTTGATCATGACGCCGTTATCAAGGCCGAGACGATGGTTGAGACCACCGCCGCACGTAACCGCGTGTTTCTCCAGCATGCGCAGGCCGGGCGTGGTCTTGCGCGTGTCAATGAGCCTTGCACGCGTGCCGGCCACCGCGGCCACATATTCCGCCGTCAGGTTAGCGATACCTGAAAGCCGCTGCACTATATTTAGCGCGGTACGCTCGGCGGTCAGCACGCTGCGTGCGTTGCCGCGCACCGTGAGCATGATGGTCCCCTTCTCGATCGTATCGCCGTCCTTTACGTGTACGCTCACGTCAAGCGACGGATCGTAGCGCTTGAAGATACGCACTGCCACATCGACGCCGGCAACGATCAGCTTTTCCCGCGCATTCATCACGAACGCGCCGGTCTCATGCGGCTCGATCATGACCTGCGCGGTCAGATCGCAATAGCCGATGTCTTCGGCAAGCCACAGGTCGATCAGGCGGTCGGTCTGGAAGGTGTCGTACATAATGGTCAGCCTTTCTTTGCTCGAGCAAAACAGGTTAGGAAGGAAACAATCACGGTCAGCGATGGTTCAGGCGACGGTTGGCCATCAACAGCAGGCCATTGCACAGCAGCGCAAATAAGGTCAGGAACAAGGCGACTGCCATGATGGTGCGGATATCGCCAAGATTCATGGCGCTCGTCAGCAGGTAACCGAGGCCGCGCTGCGACGCGAACATTTCACCAATCAGCACGCCTAGCAACGTCAGGGAAAAGCCCAGGCGCAGTCCCGAGACAATCTCGGGGAATACGGCTGGCAGCACCACGTGAAGGATCGTGCGATGCAGTGGCAGGCGCATCGTCAGCGACGCGCGCAAATACACCGGCCGCATCTGGCGAATCGCATTCATGGTGAACATCAAAATCGGAATCAGCCCGTGCATGACGCCGAACGCCACCTTTGCCGATAGCCCAAGACCGAATACAAGCAGCACCAGCGGGTAAAGCGTCACCTTCGGCAGCGAGTAAAGATTCAGCAAGATCGGCTCGGCGACAATGCCCGATACCCGGTTCACGCCTAGCAGCACGCCCAGCAAAATTCCACCCACAAGCGCAATGACGAGCGCAAGCCCAAGCGCTTTTGCCGTCTCGGTCGCGTTGGACCAGAAGGCTTGCGTGCCGAGCATATGCACGAGTTCCGTCAGCGTCGACCACGGCGAGGACAGCGAACCGTCGCCAACCGTGAGATGCAGGACTTGCCAGCAAGCTACGATCACTATTGCGACGATCAAAGGGTCGAAGTAATTTTTCATGGGCGCTCCGGCAATGGCGTGGGGCGTGGTCAGCGCTGACGGCGGGACTGGAACCGGTGATCGATGCGATTCAGCACCATATTCACCACCGTTACCGCGATCAGGATGAGCAGCATCAACGAGTACATGTCGTCGTTCTGGAAGTTGTTGTAGGCATAGCCGATCGCATACCCAACACCCGATCCAGACAAGATGAATTCCGACGCAATCACTCCGATAAAAGAATAAGCCACCGCCAGTTTCATTCCCGTGAAAAGATAGGGAAGCGCAGCGGGCAGTTTGATGAAGAAAGCTGAGCGCCAAGCAGGCAGACGCATGACGAGCCCGCTTTTGTGCAGCGCGCGCGGAATCCGGTCGAGGCCGTCGAGCGTGGCTGTAATCATTGTCACGACGGCCAACAACACTGCGATTGCGATGATCGGAAGCGGCCCCACCCCAAGCACCACGATGAACACGGGATAAAATATGAATGTTGGTACTGCGTAGTAGCTGGACAACAAAGGCTCGAGCGCCCGCCGCGTTCGCGGCAACGCATGAATAACCAAGCCGATGACAAACCCCAGCAGTACCGAAACGATCGATGCCGCCACGATCTCCAGGAGGCTGATGCCAATGTCGTGATTAAACTTGCCTGCACGCAGCAACTCGGCACCATGCATCACCATGGTCGAAGGCGCGAGCAGCACGCTTGTGGGAACAACGCCCAGGCGGCATAGCAATTCGATCAGCACTATGAAGCTGATCACCACGGCCGCGCGCAGAATGCTCTCGGTCTTCACGTCGGACTCCCGGTAAATTTAGTGCGTGGCCGTTCCCATCACCTTCATCGATTCAACGCGTAGCTTCTCCCACAGTCGCGCATTCACTTCGCCAAAGCGTGGCGTCGAGACAATGCGGCTGTCTCGCGACCGGGCCCAACCCGTTTCGACGATGTCGATAAACAGCCCGGGGCGTGCCGACATCACGCCCACACGATCCGAAAGCATGGCGGCTTCGTCGAGCGCATGGGTAATCAGCAGCACCGTGGCGGAAGTCTCGCGCCACAGGCGCAACAGTTCATCCCCCATGAGCAGGCGTGTTTGCTGGTCGAGTGCGCCGAAGGGTTCGTCCAGCAGGATCAGGCGAGGTTGTGTGACAAGCGTGCGGGCGATACAAACGCGCTGGCGCATGCCGCCCGAGAGTTGCGCCGGATACGCTCCAGCGAAATCCTTCAGCCCCATGAAACCCATCGCATAGTCGGTTCGGCGCTTGATCTCCGCGCCGTCCATCCCCGCCATGCGTAATCCGAATGAAATATTGTCGTGCACGTTCAGCCACGGGAACGACGCATCCTCCTGAAAGACCACGCCCACCCCGTCTGGTACACCCTTGACTGCGCGCCCTTCGAACATGACGCTTCCGCTGCTGGGTTCGGACAGGCCCGCAAGCGCGTCGAGCAGCGTGGACTTGCCGCAACCCGAGGGTCCCACCACCGAGAAGAATTCGCCCTTCATCAGGGTCAGGTCAATCGGGCCAAGTGCATGAAAGAGTTCTTTGGATCCGTTCTTCTTGAAGTACCGCGTGACGCCGGTAAGCGTCGCGTGTGCCTCTTCTGGTTCCTGTGATGGCAATGCCTCCAGGATCTTGAGCGGCACAGGTCTATTCAGTACGGTCATAGCTTTCCTTTAGCCTTCAAATCTGCGGGAAGGAAACTCGTGTCTACCAGCTTGGACCAATCCACATCGCCATTGAGTTCGCCGATCAGCTTGAGACCGTCTGTCATGCGGTCGAGTTCTGCGCGATCGAACTCGCCTTCGCTCCACATGCGCGACTTGACCATGTTGTCCACCGCCACCTTCGCCACTTCAGGCGTCAGCTTGAAACTTTCCTGCAGCAACGCTGCGGCGGCGGCAGGATCGGCGTAAGTCGCATCGACGCCCGCGCGTCGCCCGGCAATGATCGCGCGCAGGGTGTCCGGATGTTCCTTTGCAAACTCGCGGGTGGTGATGCCAACGGAGGTGGTCATCGGTTGGAGAACATCGCCGGCGCGATAGACCGTGCGGTACTTAGTAGCACGAATGATGGAGAGCGGTTCGATCAGCACAGCTCCCGACACGCCGCCTTGTTCCAGCAACGTCAAGCCGTTTACATATCCGCCCGACGCAATCCGCGTGACCTTGCCTGCATCGATTCCCTTCGACTTGAGCACCATCAGCAACAACATTTCGGACACACCTTTCGGTGATGTAATCGCGACCTTTTTTCCGGCGAGATCACCCACATTTTTTACGTCAGAGCTGGGCATGGTCACCATCGACGCCTCCGCAACGCTACGTGTGCCTGCGTTCACGATGACAAGGTCCAGGCCCTGGCGCTGTGCGGCAAGCGCCGCCGACACTGCGACTTCGCCGTATGGGGTTTTACTGGCGAGAATATTGCGAACGGTTGTGCCACCACCGCCGGAGCTCAGGATGCCGGTGATGTCGACACCTGCCTTCTTGAAAAGGCCATCGTGCATGGCGACCGCATAGGGAAGACCGTACAAACTGCTGCCCCATTGAGTCACCGATATCTCGTCGGCGTGTGCGACGTTGAACCTTCCAGGAGCAGCGGCAAGAAGCAGTGACACACTAAGCAACGTGATCGCACGCACGATGAATGACTTCATAGGCTACTCCGGACCAGGATAAAGTGGATCAGTCGCTCGATCTTACACAGTCAAAAAGAGCGTACACGTCTTATTTCTAACTTTTATGCATGGAGTGTGCCAAGCGTTCTTTGATGGCACAAGAATTTGATATCGACTGCATAACGCCGCAATTAGTCGATATTCTTCGGTTTACTGAACGAAAAAACGATCTCATCAAGACGTTCGTAATGTGTTGGATAAGTAGCGTACACAACGTAATTCCTTTGCGGTGCCAGTCTCCCGACATTGGTGCAATGACGCATTAAAAAGCAGCACGACATTGTCAGGCGGTCGGCACCCATTCTTGCGATCGGTCTTGGTCTGAGCATCTCAGTCTCCGGTGAACGCCGTGAGCTTGATCATTAAGGAACGTCTCCTTCGATGACACCGCGCTTCGCCACCTGGATAGCAAACCGTCAGGTCCAAACCGCCCCTTCGCCCTCCTCAGGTGCACGATGTCATATCATGTTCGCTCCTCGACGATAACCGCCCAACAGGCAGATCGACATGACCGACCACAGCAACCCGCTGTTACAGGACTGGCAAACGCCCTACCAGTTACCGCCGTTCGAGCAGATCCGGTGCGAACACTTCGCCCCCGCCTTCGCTGCGCTTTTCGAGCAGCATCTGGCGGAAATCAATGCACTAGCTGAAAATCCGGCGGCGCCGACATTCGACAACACTGTGGCCGCGTTCGATGCCGCCGGCGCCAGGCTGGACCGTGTGCGGCTGACCTTTGAAAACCTGTGTGCTTCCGAGTCGCCGCCCGCCCTGCAAGCTGTGGAGCGCGAAATGGCGCCGCTGCTGGCGGCGCACGACAGCAAGGTCGCGATGCACGCCGGCTTCTTTGCCAGGCTCGATACCGTTCACCAGCAAACTGCCACGCTGGATCTGAGCGAAGAGCAGCACCGTCTGCTGCAACGCCTGCATACCGATTTCGTCCGCGCGGGCGGCACGCTGCAAGGGGTTGCACGTGAGCGTTTCGCGGCCATCGCCACGCGGCTCGCCGATCTGCAGACGCAGTTCGCGCAGAACATACTCGCCGACGAATCGACTTACCAGTTGCCCTTGACGACCGAAGCGGACTTGACCGGCCTACCCGATTCCCTGCGCCAGGCAGCACGCAGTGCCGCCAAGGAGCGCGGTGTGGACGGCTACGTGATCACGCTCTCGCGTTCGCTCGTGCAGCCGTTCCTCACGTGGTCGACCCGCCGTGATCTGCGTGAGACCGCATGGCGCGCCTGGACCACGCGTGGAGAAACCCCAGCGCGCGACAACCGGCCGCTGGCTCGCGAGATACTCCTGTTGCGGCAGGAACAGGCGCGATTGCTCGGCTACGAAAACTTTGCCGATTACGCGCTCTCCGATCGCATGGCCGGCAAAGCCTCCGCTGTCTTTGAACTGCTTGGTCAGGTTTGGGAGCCGGCGAAGGCCAGCGTTGAACAAGAGCGGCAGGCCCTGGTCGAACAAGCCGCCGCGCTCGGCGAGTCCACTGACATAGAGCCGTGGGACTGGTATTACCTGGCCGAGAAAGTACGCGTCGCCCGCTACGCACTCGACGATGCTCAAGTGAAACCGTACTTCAGCCTGGACGCGATGCGTGCCGCCATGTTCGATTGCGCGGGACGCCTGTTCGGCGTGCAGTTCGTCGAGCAAACCGGCGTACCGCTGTATCACCCGGACGTGCGTTTGTGGGAAGTGCGCCGCGGCGATGAACGGGTGGGCATCTTTCTCGGCGACAACTATGCCCGGCCCAACAAGCACGGTGGCGCCTGGATGCATATTTATCGCAGGCAAACGCGCAATGGCGACAAGGTGATGCCGGTCGTGGTGAACAACAATAATTTCGCCCGCGTCGACGATGGCCCAACGCTACTCAGCTTCGACGACGTGCGCACGCTGTTTCACGAATTTGGCCACGGACTGCACGGCTTGCTCTCCGACGTAAGCTACGGCCGCCTCTCGGGTACCAACGTTCCGCAAGACTATGTGGAACTTCCTTCGCAACTGATGGAGAACTGGGCCACGGTGCCGGAAGTGCTGGCGAAGCACGCGCGTCATGTGACAACGGGCGAGCCGATCCCGGCCGCGTTGATAGAGCGCATCAGGGCAGCGCAGACTTTCAACCAGGGGTTCGAGACGGTTGCTTATACATCGTCGGCTCTGATCGATATGGCGTTGCATCTGCAGAACGATCCTGCCGGTATCGACATCACCCGGTTTGAGACGGACGAGCGCGAGCGTATCGGCGTGCCGCGGGAGGTCGGCATGCGCCACCGGTTGCCGCATTTTGGCCATATCTTTAGCGGCGCATATTATGCGGCCGGCTATTACGTCTATATGTGGGCCGAGGTCCTGGAGGCCGAAGCGTTCGATGCATTCGAAGAAGCCGGCAACGCATTCGATCCCACGCTAGCCGACAAGCTGCAACGCTACGTTTACAGCGCAGGCGACAGCCGCGAACAACGCGCCGCGTTCCGCGCTTTTCGCGGCCGTGATCCGCGAGCCGAACCGATGTTACGCAAACGGGGTTTGCTGCGGGGTGAGTAAGCCGGCCTGAATGACCGGTTTCGCGAGCAGCTTCGAACTGAAGACCTGCGCCCCCGGCCGGCAGAGTGGGTCGTGACAGGCAACGGCCAACCAGTTACGGCTGGTCGCGATCTCCAGAAACCCGGAGACCAGTCACCTCCGGTCATACGAGGTACTGGCCCGAGCCATCGCTGCACTTCTGTACAGGGCGCCCTGACGGCTTAAACGTAATAATAGAGACTCGTCGTTAGTGAGCAATATCGAACCAGGGGGACACTCATGAACCGCCGCTATGTCACAGCAGATGTATTCACAGACGAAAAATTCAAAGGCAATCCAGTCGCTGTCGTGTTGGATGCCAATGGCCTGTCAACGAACCAGATGCAGGCGATCGCGGCCGAATTCGCGTATAGCGAAACGACCTTTGTCTTGCCTCCCCGCGACGCTGCTCACACTGCCTGGGTGAGAATCTTTACGCCGAGCCGCGAAATTCCGTTCGCCGGACATCCGAACATCGGCACGGCGTTCGTGCTGGCTGCAAGGGCGGAATCGAGTCAGACGCCGCTGCCGGATCAACTCGTGTTCGAGGAGGCCGCCGGCCTGGTTCCAGTCACCCAACTGAAAGAAGAAGGGCGTTTGGTCGGAGCGGAACTCATTGCGCCGGAGCCATTGGCTCGACTGTCGCAAGTGCCGCAAGACCGCGTAGCCGCCTGTCTTTCCCTCGATCCCGCCGACATCCTGGTCAACGCTCACGCGCCACAGGTGGCCTCTGTCGGCCTCCCGTTCCTCGTTGTGGAACTTGCGTCTCGAGATGCACTGCGCAGGTGTACGCCGAACCTCGTCGCCTACAAAGGCTTGCTGCCGATCGACGGAGCTGTGTCCATCTACGCCTATACGCGCGATGTCGGCCCGGCCGTGACTGGCGCCGACTGCGATTTGCAAGCACGTATGTTCACGCCGCGCATGACGGAAGACCCGGCGACGGGTAGCGCGACCGCGGCCGCCGCCGCGCTTCTAGCCCAGGTTCGGGGCCAGTCGGAACTTGTCTTACGCGTTGGTCAAGGCGTGGACATGGGTCGCCCGAGCGTCTTGATTGCCAGCGTGGACACATACAACGGCAAGCCAAGGGTCCGCATCGGCGGCAAATGTGTCAGCGTCATGGAAGGCTCGTTTCGGCTCGATGCTGAGTCCTGAGCCTGGCTCTCAGGTGAGGAAAAGACGTCGCGTAGCGCAGAAGGCACGAAGCTCCACGCTGACATCTTTCAAATGTCCAGCACGAGAAGCGGTGAATGCGCCCAGGAGCAGCAGGAACTAAAAACTTCGGAGACCTGCGATAAACGCCGGGCCAATAACGCCATAGCCATGAACAATAGGTATCCTGACTTCCATTTTGAGTGGCTTTGGGAAATGAAATGTAAAGCGCGCCAGGACTCCGTCGAGTGACGCAGAGTCCTGTTTGAGGCGTTCGAGAATCATCGACCGCGCACAACTCAATGCCGATGATGCATCCACCAATGCCGGGCGTGATCAGCCGTGTGGGCGTGTCTTTGAGCGGGCCAATGTGACTCGTGAATTAACAAGATAACGGCGACCAGGGCCAAGCCGCCAAGGCCGACAAGCACGTTGAGAAGATCAATCGCGGAACTGTGCAAAGTCAATCGCGACGCGGCTCCGACAAGGTCCATCACCGTATTGACAAACTGCTCCATGATGCCCTCCCGCGTCCGCTGCAATTACATCTATATGATAGGTAAACAGAGGCTTAAGAGTAAGCCGCTTAACATCGATTTTTCGCCTTTTCCAGCGACGAATCCAGCGTTTTGATCAGGCGCGGCAGCATTCATCTCAGCGTACAAACCCCAACCAATACAACCCGGCGTTCAGGACGCCGTGCATTCGTAAGCAGATAGGCGCCACGAATGAATCGACCGTGCTAGGCTATGCAAAAATTTTAGTCGGCTTTAGTCAGCATTAGCGCTACCCGTACCGAATAAAGCAAAAAGGAATATCGGAAATACAGGTTGTTTGACTATGCACGCTCGCTAGCCCGTCGAGGCTGAACGCAGGCGACCAAGGTGGATCGATGAAGGTGAATCGATGATTGACGATGATCAACGTTAAGCGGCCTATCCTGCAACTGCGCCTGTACGTCGCATTTTGCGGCTGTGCAGCATTGGCCGGTTGCATGGTCGGACCGGATTATCGAACGCCCCCGGCGCCGCCTGCCGACACCACCTATACCGCTGCCCCGCTGCCCGAGCAGACCGCCTCCGCGCCGGGTGCCGCCGGTTTGCCGCAACGCTTTGCTCCGGGCCAGGACATTCCCGGAGAATGGTGGGCGCTCTTTCATTGCGAACCGCTGGATGGGCTGATTCGCCAGGCACTCACCAACAGCCCGAACATCGTCGCCGCGCAAGCAGCATTGCGGCAAGCTCGCGAGAATTTCTCCGCTCAAGCCGGCGGCACCCTGCTTCCGAGCGTCGATGCGCAACTTGGCGCTACCCGCGAAAAGCTGAACGGCATTGCGTTCGGACAGCCGGGAGTCAGCGAGGAATTCAATCTCTACAACGCCTCGGTGAACGTGTCGTACAAGCTCGACATCTTCGGCGGCGCGCGGCGTGAACTCGAGGCGCTGCATGCACAAATCGATTATCAAAACTACCAGCTCCAGGCGGCCTATCTCGCGCTGACTGCGAACATTGTGACCGCGGCGGTCAAGGAAGCGTCGTTGCGTGCGCAGATCGAAGCCACGGAGCGTATTGCCTCGGACGAAGCCGACCAGCTCGGTGTCCTCGGCCAGCAGTTCGATTTGGGCGGCGTGAGCCGCACAGCCGTGCTCGCACAACAAACGCTCTTGGCGCAGACCCGCGCGACGCTGCCGCCGCTGCGCCAGTCACTCGATCAGGTAAGGCATCAACTCGCCGTGCTGGCCGGCATGCTGCCCAGCGACCCGGCGCTGCCCGAATTTCGGCTTGACATGTTTTCGTTGCCCGAGACGCTGCCTGTAAGCCTGCCTTCAACACTCGTCAGGCAACGGCCCGACATCCTCGCCGCGGACGCGGTACTGCATCAGGCGAGCGCGCAAATAGGCGTGGCGACCGCCGCGCTGTATCCGCAGATCACGCTCTCCGCCAGCTACGGCGCAGAGGCGCTGGCACCCTCGCAAGTATTCAAGCCCGGCAGCACGATATGGAGCCTCGGCGCGGGCCTGCTGCAACCGGTCTTCCACGGCGGACAGTTGAGCGCGCAGAAACGCGCGGCCGAGGCGGCCTACGAGCAGGCCGGCGCGCAGTATCGCGAAACGGTGCTGCTGGCGTTCCAGAACGTGGCGGACTCGCTGCGCGCGCTCGATCACGACGCGATCGGCCTGAGAGCGCAGACAGACGCGTGGCGCGCCGCCAGCGACTCGCTGGACCTGACGCGCGGGCAGTATCGCGTGGGCGGCGTGAGCTACCTGTCGCTGCTCGACGCGCAGCGCCAGTACCAGCAAACCGTGACGAGTCTCGCGCAGGCCCAGGCGTCCCGCTATGCCGATACCGCCGCCCTCTTTCAGGCGCTCGGCGGCGGCTGGTGGAACGCACCACCCAGCGCGCCACCGCCACACTGAAACTGCAAGCAACACACGCTGTCTGCAAACCAACGTTCGGCACTTTGCCCCTGCCGTTCAAGGACATGACGATGATCGAAAAACGACGGATGGCCAAGCGAATGGTGATCATGCTGATCTGCGTCGGCCTGCTGCTGGCCGCGCTGGTTGGCTTCAACCTGTTCAAGGCGCATATGTTCGCCAAGTTCATGGCGGGCAATGCCGCGCCACCGGCCACCGTATCGGCCGCAGTCGCGGGCTACCAGTCATGGCAACCTCAGCTTGCCGCGGTCGGCAGCCTGCGTGCCGTTCGCGGCGTCGATGTCACCACTGAAGTCGCCGGCCTCGTGCGCGAGATTGCATTCAGCTCGGGTCAGGAAGCGAAGACCGGACAAGTCCTCGTCAGGCTCAACGCCGACACCGACGTGGCGCTGCTCCATTCGTTACAGGCAGCGGCAGACCTCGCTCAGACGGTCTATCAGCGCGATAAAGCCCAGTACGACATCAAGGCGATCGCCAAGGCGCAGCTCGACGCAGACGCCGCTGACTTGAAAGGCAAGCAGGCCCAAGTCGTGGGACAAGCCGCGCTCGTCGAAAAGAAGACCATCCGCGCACCGTTTGCGGGGCGCCTTGGCATCACCACGATCAATCCGGGGCAATACATCAACCCGGGTGACGCGATCGTGACGCTGCAAGCTATCGACCCTATCTATGCCGACTTTACGTTGCCGCAACAACAACTCGGCCAGCTCGCGATCGGCCAGATTGTCGCGGTCGATACCAATGCATACAGCGGACAAACCTTCGCGGGCAAGGTCCTGTCGATCAATCCGAAAGTCGATAGCGCCACGCGCAACGTACAGGTGGAAGCCACCGTGGACAACCGTGAGCGCAAGCTGCTGCCGGGCATGTATGCCAACGTGAAGATCGACGCGGGTACCGAACAGCGCTATCTGACACTGCCGCAGACAGCCATCACCTACAACCCCTATGGCGCCACCGTGTTCCTCGTCAAACCCGGCACGCAGCCGAACGCGCAAGGCAAGACACTGCCGGTCGCCCAGCAGGTGTTTGTCACGCCCGGTCCTACACGCGGCGATCAGGTCGCCATCCTGAAGGGCGTCGATGCGGGCACACAAGTAGTGACCAGCGGCCAGTTGAAGCTCAAGAACGGGACGCCGCTTGTCATCGATAATCGGGTGCAGCCGGCCGACAGCCCGAACCCGACGCCTCAGGAACAATAAAGAGACCGCGCGATGAAATTCACCGATCTCTTCATCCAGCGGCCAGTGCTCGCCTCGGTCGTGAGCCTGCTGATCCTCGTGCTTGGATTGCGCTCGCTGGCGAGTTTGAAAGTCAGCGAATATCCGCAGACCGAAAACGCCGTCGTGACCATCAGCACCGCTTACTATGGCGCGAACGCCGACACTATCGCGGGGTTCATCACGCAGCCGCTTGAAGCCGCGGTCGCGCAGGCGCAGGGTATCGATTACTTGTCGTCAACAAGCAGCACCGGTGTCTCGACCATCACTGCAACACTGCGCCTGAACTACGACGCCAATCGCGCGCTGACCGAAATCAATACGCAGATCGCGTCGGTGCGCAACCAGTTGCCGCCGCAAGCCCAGCAGCCGGTCCTGACGGTCCAGACGGGACAGACCACTGACGCGATGTACATGGGCTTCTATAGCAACGTGCTGCCGAGCAACAACGTCACCGACTATCTGCTGCGTGTCGTCAAACCCAAGCTCGATTCGATCGAAGGCGTGCAGACGGCCGAGATCCTCGGCGGGCGGCAGTTCGCGATGCGCGCGTGGCTCGATTCAACTCGCTTGGCAGCACACGGCGTGACGGCCGCCGATGTTTACACCGCGCTCGGCAACAACAACTACCTTGCGACGCTCGGCACAACCAAGGGACAGATGGTCAGCGTCGACCTGAACGCGGGCACGGACCTGCATACCGTCGATGACTTCAAGCAACTCGTCGTCAAGCAGAAGAACGGCTCGATCGTGCGGCTGGAAGATGTCTCGAACGTCGTGCTCGGCGCTGACAGCTACGACTTCAACGTCGCGTTCAGCGGCAAGCGCTCGGTGTTTATCGGCATCAAGGTCGCGCCGGATGCGAACATCCTGGATGTAGCCAAACGCGTGCGGCGGCTTTTTCCCTCGCTGCAACAGCAGTTCCCGATCGGCATGACGGGCGATATCGTGTACGACGCGACGGACTTCGTGAACACGGCTATTGTTGAAGTGATCAAGACGCTGGTGGAGGCGCTGCTGATTGTCACCGCTGTGATCTTCCTGTTCCTCGGCAGTTTCCGCGCGGTCATCGTGCCTGTGATCGCGATGCCGTTGTCGCTCATCGGCACGTTCTTCGTGATGCAGTTGCTTGGGTATTCGATCAACCTGCTGACCCTGCTCGCGCTCGTGCTCGCAATCGGGCTGGTTGTCGACGATGCGATCATCGTGGTCGAAAACGTCGATCGGCACATGAAGCATGAAGGCAAGACGCCCTTCGAAGCCGCGTTGATCGCCGCGCGCGAACTGGGCGGCCCGATTCTCGCGATGACCGTCGTGCTCATCGCGGTATACGTGCCGATCGGTTTCCAGGGTGGCCTGACGGGCGCCCTCTTCACCGAGTTCGCATTCTCGCTTGCCGGCGCGGTGACGGTATCCGGCGTGATCGCCCTGACCTTGTCGCCCATGATGTGCTCGCGCTTTTTCCGCGCGGAGCAGGAATCCGGGCGCTTCACGCAGTTCATCGACCGACAGTTCGACCGTCTTCATCGCGGGTATGGTCGGCTGTTGCATGCAACGCTCGATACCTGGCCCGTGTTCGTCGTGATGGGCGCGTTGCTGCTCTGCGGCGCGGTCTATCTGTTCATGACGTCCAAATCAGAGCTTGCGCCGCAGGAGGACCAGGGGATCGTGCTGTCACAGATCCAGGGGCCGCCGAACGCGACCATCCAGCAGATGCAGATGTACGCGGACCAGGTGTTCGAGATCTCGAAGGCACTGCCCGAATACTCGCAGATGTTCCAGTTGACCGGCGCGCCGACACTCAACCAGGGGATCGGCGGCGTGCTCTTCAAGACGTGGGATCAGCGCAGCAAGGGCGCGACCGTGTTGCAGCAGGAATTGCAGCAGAAGTGGAATCAGATCGCCGGAGCGCGCGTGGCTGCGTTCCAGTTTCCGCCGCTGCCGGGCTCGCAGGGCTTGCCGGTGCAATTCGTGATCAGCACGACCGAGCCGTTCGAGAATCTCAACGAAGTGTCGCAAGCGGTCCTGCAAAAAGCGCGCGCGAGCGGGATGTTTTTCTTCGTCGACAGTGATCTCAAACTCGACAAGCCCCAAGCTTTGCTCGTGGTCGATCGTGACAAGGTGGCGTCGCTCGGGCTCTCGCAAAGCGATGTCGGGCAGGCGCTCGGCGCGGCGCTTGGGGGCGGCTATGTCAACTACTTCGCGATCGCGGGACGCTCGTACAAGGTCATTCCGCAGGTGTTGCAGACGGACCGGCTGAATCCATCGCAGGTGCTCGATTATTACTTGCGTACGCCCGACGGCAGTGTCATTCCCGCGGCCACCGTTGCGCATATCCAGCACAACGTCGTGCCGGAATCGATCAACCACTTCCAGCAACTCAACTCGGCAACGATCTCGGGCGTGATCGTGCCGGGCGTGTCGCAAGGCGAGGTGCTTGATTTCCTGCGCACGGCGACCGCACAGGTTGCACCGGCGGGATATTCGGCGGATTACTCGGGGCAGTCCCGGCAGTTCGTGCAGGAATCGGGCGGTTTTGTCCTGACGCTGCTGTTCGCGACGATCATCGTGTTCCTGGCGCTGGCGGCTCAATTCGAGAGTTTTCGAGACCCCGTCGTGATCCTGATCTCCGTGCCGATGGCACTCTTCGGTGCGCTTGTTTTCATCAACATCGGCTTGACGTCGCTGAATATCTACACGCAGGTCGGGCTCGTCACGTTGATGGGGCTCGTCAGCAAGCACGGCATTCTGATCGTGCAGTTCGCGAACGAATTGCAGCGCGCCGGCAGGTCGAAACGCGAAGCGCTGGAGGAAGCGGCCGGCGTGCGGCTACGGCCGATCCTGATGACGACCGCGGCGATGGTGCTTGGCGTCGTGCCGCTCGTGATCGCGTCCGGGGCCGGTGCGGCGGGCCGCAACGCAATGGGACTCGTGATCTTCACGGGACTGTCTATCGGCACGCTGTTCACGTTGTTCGTCGTGCCCGCGATGTATATGTTTTTGGCGGCGGATCATCATCGCAAAGCGTCAACCGACGTTGTAGCTTCGGAATGAAGACATTGAACCTAGTCGATCAATGGGCGACCGACCGATATCCACTGCTCCAGTTCTCTCAGCCTCAAGCGATAACGGGCAAAGTTGTGTTCGCCGAGCCGTGAAATATCCCCTCTCACGATCTCGGTAAGGCGAGCCGCTTCATCATCGCGAAGCTTGAACTCCGCTATCACGGCGCCCAGAGCCTCCCGGTCCCGCACGATCCGCGAGACCACCTCATTGATGGTTTCGCGGTGTCTTGCGCGGAACGGATCCGGCACTCCCGCGGCGTCGATCTGCACTGCATACTTCGCAATCGACCGGCGATAAGTCCACGCAAAGAGATCAGCCGCAATGCTCGTGTCGAGCCGCTCGTAGACACCGATCTTTGCGCGGGCGTAGTCTTCGTCACCTACATCGAGAAAGCTGAGCGGCGCGCAGTTGTACAGCAGCAGCGGGACGTTTGCGCTGAGGCGGCTAGTCCGCTTGTTGCCGTCCTCGAAAGGCTGGAGGTAAGCCAGGTTCACCCAAAGAAAGAACGCTGCTTCGACCGGATTTTTGATGTGACGCGCCTTCTCGGTAATCTGCTCCAGCATTTCACCAAGCAGGGAGGGCACGTGAGACGGGATATAAACTGTATTGCTTATATTCACGACTCTTTCGCGGATTGAGCCAAGTGCGTTCTCGTCATTAAGCAAGCCTTGCATCAGCAGCGTGTGCAGGTTGCGGATGACCATCGTGGTCAATCCATACGAGGGAACGTCGTCGATCAGGAATTCGATCGCCCGCTTATGGTTGAGCAACATGGTCGCGTCTTTATCGGCAGGATCTGCGGTCCCGGCATCGAACAGGACCTCGGTGTCGAGCCTCGAATATCGATTACCCTCGAGCCGCGATGAGGAGAAAGACAGATCGATCAGCAACGGCTCGATGACCTTGCGCGCGTACGTACCTGCGGGCTGCTGACCCGGCGATCTTCCTTCGTTATACAGATCATTTGCGAGTGCTTCGGGAAGAAGGAAGGTTTGGTTGGGCACGTAGTCGTCGACGAAACGCCGTTGATAGCTGACTGGTTGTCGCGCACCCAGAGGGACGTTCAGTTCGGCGATGAGCGCGGCAGCAGCCGCGGACCACGCCGGCGAAACCGTGAGTTTTGCCGGCGCCGGGCTTGAAATTACGGCCTGCCTCGCGAGTTCGACTTTGGGGCCCAACAAGCTATAACGGGTCGTCGTAGTTGCTCCAACCCGCTCGATCTTGCCATCGCTAATGAGTTTGTCCAGATACCGCAGGATCGTTGCGGCCGGAGCGCCTATCGCCTCGGCAATCTCGTTGCGCGACAAGCGGTCCTGCCCTGCATCGGCGCGTTTCGCGAGGAATTCGGGTATGGCGTTGTACAGCTCGCGTCTTGCCATGATGATGGGTTCAAAAGAACAAAAAAAGATTTAAAAATGATCCTTGAATCAATCTTAGATCAAAAATTTGATTCGAATGACCTTTTTTAGGAAAAAATGATTTAAGAATGAGGCGATTGATCTGGAATTGAGGCGAAGGCAATCACAATTGCTTCCGGTTGGGTCGAAAATCGCCGTCTTTCACCAGTGGGCGACCTTTGGCAACTGCCACCCATACGTAACCGAAGCCACCCGCAGGACAAAACAGGCAGCACCGCTCAAGAGCGCGGCTGCCATGGGTGAAAGACCGAACCGGCGGCCGACGACCAGCACGACCCCTCCCACGAAGGCGGCGCTCGCGTAGATATCGGCGACCAGTACCATGGGTACGCGAGCCAGCAGGATGTCGCGTACTACGCCGCCCCCCACGCCGGTGATCGTTCCCATCAGCGTCGATATGAAAGGCCCTATATCGTAGCTCAGCGCTTTCTGCGCGCCCGCGACAGCGAATAACGCAAGCCCCGCGGCATCCAGCGCCATGAGCAAGGGGGCCGAGAGATTGCGTGCTTCGCTGTGAAAGACGAAAGTCAGCAAGCCCGTGAGGAAGGCGAGCGCCGGGTAGCGCCAGTCGCGCACGGCGTTAGGTGGCGTCGCACCGATCAGCAGATCGCGAATCACGCCACCGCCCAGCGCGACGACAAACGACAAGACCATCACCCCGAGCAAGTCGAGTCCGCTCTGCATGGCGGAGATCGCGCCTTCGGCGGCGAAGACGGCTGTTCCCGCCAGATCGGCTACCAGTACTATCGTTTCGATTTTCTTCATCGTTCAAGTCTGCGTTTGGTAATCACGAAGCACCGAGGAAAGCGCGCCTTCAACCGGCACGGTCCAGATATCGCTTCACTTCCGTGCCGATCCATTCCATGAAATGCGTCTGCTTGACGCTTAGCACTTCACGCTGCTGCCAGACGAGCCAATACGGATACGGGTACGGCACGTGTATATCGGTAATCTGAACCAGTTCGCCGCGAGCAATCGCATCAGCCACGAGCGTGCGCCGCTCAAGCGCAATCCCTTGCCCGAGCCGCACGGCACCCAGCACGATATTCGAATCGTTCGCGAACAGCCCCGCCACGTTCGCGGGTTCGCGCACGTTTGCCGCCTGGCACCAGTCGGTCCACGGTGCATCGGAACTTCTTATCAGCGGACACGACACGATCTCCTCAGCGGAGCGAGGAAGCTTACCTCCGTTGAAATGCGGAGAAGCCACGACCAGCAGTTCGTCGCTGAATAACGCCTTCTGGGCGAGTTCAGGCCAGTGCCCTTGGCCCATTCGAATACTGACGTCGGCGAGTCCATGCCGCACGTCCTGTATCTCAAGGCTCGTCTGCAAGCGAACGCGATAGTACGGATGGCGCTCGCGGAAACTCACAAGGCGAGGCAGCAGCCAATGCAGGGCAAACGAAGGCAGCGTTGCAATGACCAGTTCGCTCTCTTGCGGGCGGGCCTGGGCCAGAAGCGTCGCGTTTGCGATGTCGCGAAGTGCCGAACGTATTTCGAGCGCGTAGAGACGCCCTTCTTCCGTTAACCGCAAACCCCTGGCTTCACGCACGAAGAGCGCAACGCCCAAGGTGTCTTCGAGAATCCTGATCTGCTGACTGACCGCCGAATGCGTGACGTGGAGTTCGCGCGCGGCAAGCGTGACGCCACCGAGCCGGGAAGCCGCCTCGAAGCATCTGAGCGCAGTTAGAGGCGGGATATTTTTCATGTAAGTTTTCCTTACTGAAGACGTTTGTTTATGTCGCTTTTCATATGCCGGATAAATGCTTAATCTGACGGAATCGGCAGTCCTATATCCTTGAACACGCAGGCAAGGCGACGCGTGCGAGCACGGCTGAATGATAGATATTCTAACGGGAAGCGTATGAAACTGATCGGAATGCTGGACTCGCCTTATGTGCGCCGGGTGGCCATTTGCCTCAAGCTGCTCGAACTCGATTTCGAGCATCGCCCGGTTTCCGTGTTCAGTGACTTTGAAGAATTCCGCAAGCTCAACCCCGTCGTAAAAGCACCGACCTTGATCCTCGGCGACGATCAAAGCCTGATGGATTCAACGCTGATCCTCGACTATGTGACGTCCCTTGTCGGGTCAGACGCGACGCTGGCGCCACAGCGCGCGGACGAACGTTTGCGCGCAACCAGGCTGACCGGTCTGGCACTGGCCGCGTGTGACAAGACGGTTCAGATCGTCTATGAACGCAACTTGCGTCCGGTAGAAAAGCAGCACGAGCCATGGGTCGATCGCGTCAGCGCCCAATTGCTCGCAGCGTACGCCGGGCTCGAAGCCGAACTGGCGTTAGCCACCCCGCCCGTGGATGCAGGCCGGCTTGGGCAAGCGGGCGTGACCGTCGCTGTCGCCTGGAGATTTACCCAAATGATGGTGCCCAAGATCGTTATCGCGGAGAAGTATCCCAACCTGCAATCGTTCTCGGTTTTCGCCGAGCAACTGCGTGCTTTCGAAAGCACGCCGCCTGTGTAAGCGCCGGCGAGGAATCGTTGCCGCCTGGTCCACGATCCAACTGACACTGCTCCTCGCCACCGCGTGACGCAGATTATTTTTAAGCATAAAAACCCTAAAGCCAGAGTGGTTAACCGCCGTTATGTCCTGGTAACGCGAAACAAGTTCTCGCGTCACGTTCCAGATTGAAGAAAGGACACAACGAATGCGAAATAACCAGCCCGTCACGCAGCACGAGTACGACTTCCCGGCAGCGGACATGCTCGTCTCTGCCACGGATCTTTCCGGCAACATCAAGTACTGCAATCCCGCCTTTGTCGAAGTCTCGGGCTATTCACGAGAAGAGCTGATCGGCCAGCCCCACAACCTGATTCGCCACCCCGATATGCCGCGCGAAGCCTTCGGCGACCTGTGGACGACGATTCGCGCGGGTCGTCCGTGGACGGCCCTCGTCAAGAACCGTCGCAAGAACGGCGACTATTACTGGGTCCGTGCAAACGTGACGCCGGTCATCGAGCATGGCAAGGCAGTGGGTTATCTAAGCGTGCGCGTGAAGCCGGGCCGCGACGAAGTTGAGAGCGCATCCGAGTTGTATGCGCGAATTCGTGCCGGTGCCATGGGTTCGCTGCAGCTCAGAGAAGGCGCGCTCGTACGGACCGGACTGGCTGGCAAACTTGGGGAACTGTCGCGCATGCCGGTGGCGTCGCGCATTGCGATTGGCTATGCAGCCGGCCCGCTGGCGGTGCTCGCGACCGGGCTGATTGCATACCAGGGGTTCCCGCCGCTGCCCTTGTGGATAGCGTTTGGCGTGAACGCGCTGATCGGCGCGTTCGGCTGGGCGACCGTTTCGCGTCATGTCGGGGTACCCGTGCGCACCATGTCCGGTTTCGCCGCGCGAATGGCTGCCGGCGATTTAACGGTAGCGATGGAACCCGGCACTCGCGACGATCTCGGCGATGTCCAACGCGCCCTGAACCAGCTCAAGGCGAACCTCGCCGCCATCGTCCTGGACGTGCGTGGACAGATTGGCGGGGTAATGGACGCCACGCGGGAAATCTCCAGCGGCAACCTGGATCTGTCGCGTCGAACGGAGTTGCAGGCGGCATCGTTGGAACAGACCGCCGCAACCATGGACCAGTTGACGGCCACGGTGAAGGGCGACGCGGACGCGAGTGTGCGCGCTTTGGACCTTGTGAAAGACGCGCAGGCGGCGGCCAGTGACGGCGGCAAGATCGCGATCCAGGTGGAGCAGACGATGGCCGGCATCAACACGGCGTCGCAGCGTATTGCGGACATTACCGGTGTGATCGACGGCATCGCGTTTCAGACGAACATCCTGGCGCTGAACGCCGCAGTAGAAGCGGCCCGCGCCGGCGAAGCCGGCCGCTCGTTCGCGGTGGTCGCGACCGAAGTGCGCAGCCTTGCACAACGGTGCGCGGCGTCGGCGAAGGAGATCAAGGCGGTGGTGGAAACGAGTGTTGCGCAGATCGCGGAAGGGACTGACCTGGTATCGCGCACGACCAGCCAGATGCATGCAATCGATGCCGCCGTGCAGCGTGTTTCGACGATCATCGGCGAGGTTGCGAATGCGAGCAGCGAGCAGGCCGAGGGCATTCGCCAGGTGAACCAGGCGGTGGCGCATCTGGATGGCTCGACGCAGCAGAACGCTGCACTGGTCGAGCAGGCTGCGGCGACTGCGCAGCGCCTGGCCGAACGAGCAGATGTACTCGATGACGCCGTGCGGCTGTTTACGGTCGGGACTGTGTGAGGTCGGTCGATGAATCAATTCACTCATCGATTGCAGTCACCCTTTCACCACAATCGACACTCGTCGATCCGGCTGCAGGCAGTTGATGACTTCACGCAAAGATCCATCCGGACAATGCGATATCGGCTGACTGGAACCCACACCTTGCGCATGGACAAGACTGCGATCCAGTCCGTGTGCAATGAGATAGGCGCGTACGGTATTCGCTCGTGCAAGCGATAAACTTCGGTTGACGGCCACGGAACCAATTCTGTCCGTATAGCCGACCACGGTGATTTCGCTCACGCCTTCGTGAGTCTTGATTTGCTCGATTGCTTTGTCGAGTTTTGCCTTTCCATCCGGCAGCATGGAGTCCAGACTCGATTTATCGAATGCAAATAGCGTGTCGCTTTGCAGCGTAAATTGCTCGACAGGCTTCGTCTCCACCTCAACGGGTGCGGACGCTGTCAAAGCCGTTGGCTCAAGAAAGCCAGCACAGGATGGGTCACGCCAATAGGTGCCGCTCACTTTCATATGGCTATCGAACTGAACCTGATACTGGCAAGTGACCGTCTCACTGCCGCGACGAAAATTGAATAGATAGTTCCACACATGAACCGCGACAATGCCCTCATGGAAATGGGGCGGCCCCAGCAGGTCGACCATCTGGTCCTTGGTCAGCCCGGGACCGACGTTGCGCAGATTGTTCACGTTGACGAACGTACCGCCTGTCAGCGTCGTTGATTGAGGATCTGGAAACTTCGGAGGCGATTCGGCGGTCGCACAGCCGCCGAGCATCGCTGCTGCGAAAAAACTGGAGAACATCGCAAGGACCCGTTGATTTTTCATTTCTGTGTCTCGCATCGAATGATTGACAGGACATCCGCTATACGCCAGCAGCAGTCACGACGAAGTTGCATAGCTGTGCGGGTACCGATGTCCATCGGAAGTCGCGCTCTTGTGATCACCATTGGTAACCTGCGCCGATGACTGCACCATAGTTGTTGCGTGTGTTCGTCGACACCGCCGCCTTGTAGATCCAGTGGTTGTTTTCCGAGATCGTGGAGATGCCGATTGCTTGTCCGGATTGGCTTCGATAAATGCTGCCGGCGATCGACACCATGCTCTTTCCGGGACCGGACGGTTGCGGCAATCCGGCGACGGCCATCGCCGTTGCTGCGCCCGCATCCGCGTCACGCCGGAGCCCCTGGATCTGACTATCCGTGTAACTGTTTGCCTGCGCGACGCCAGCATTTAACTGATTCAGATTGACCGCGTCCGTGCCGCCTGTTCCTGGGGCAATGTTGATAAGTTGTCGTGGCGCGTCGGCTGCTCCCACGGCAACCACGTTAGCGCGTCCTCCGTCGTTACTACCTGAGCCGATCGCAACGGAGTTGCTACCAGTCGACGTTGCTCCCTGACCCACCGCAGTCGATCCGTTACCGGATGCGGTGGAGGTGTTGCCCACCGCCGTGCTGTTGGAACCGGAAGCTACCGCGCCCTGTCCGCCCGCCGACGAATTCGATCCGGTGGACGCGGGTGGAGTCGAAGAACCCGATGTGGACGGGAAGCCACCGCCGCCCCCATTTTGATTATTTATCAGCGTGGCCAACTGCGTGCTGACCGCGTCAAGCTGGCTTACGTTCACCGCATCGGTGCCGGCCTTCCCGGCTGCAACGCCCGTAATCTGCCGATTGCCCACGTTGATTTCACCCGCCGAAGACTGCGGGGTGCTAAGCCCGTACGCGATGTAATTGCTCAACGCCCCGACAGTCGTGACAGAACCCGCACCAAGCGCCACGCTGTTTGCAAGAGAGGCACTCGCCCCTGCGCCAATGGCGACCGCATCGATAGCGCTACTTTGCGCGCCTGAGCCCAAGGCAACGCCGCCTGCGTTAGCCGCACTTGCGTTTGCGCCTTGCGCGAGTGACTGCGCGCCGCTCGCGACCGCGCCGCTACCGATCGCGATTGCATCTGCTTGCGCCGAATGAGCCAGCTCCCCCATGGCGACGCCGCCGGGCGCCGTCGCGTCGACCACGGCTCCGTTGCCGATACCTACGCCGTTGTCACCGTTGACAACGGTCGTCGGCCCGACCGCGATCGACTGCGCGCCCACCGCCAACGAGTCAGCCGCTGTCGAGTTCGCGTGAAAGTACAACTGCCCCGTTACCGCGAACGACGAGAGGGCGCCGACAAGCTGCCTGACGGTGACCGCATCTTGTGCCTTCGTTCCGTCGGCGACATTGATCAACTGCCGATACGCATTTCCACTAGCACTGCCGAAGGACACCGCCCCTAGCAGAGTTTGATCGGAGGTATTGAAGGGAATCGCATGCGTACCATTCGCAATTGAACCGATGCCCGACAGGACCGCGCGATCGGACACCGATCCCGAGCCGATAGCGACCCCTCCGGCCACCGAGGCGCTCGCCTGCGACCCAAGCGCGAGTGCGTTGTCCGCCTGTGCCTGCGCGCCGTTACCGCCGGCAAAGCTGCTTGCTCCGCTCGCCGTGGTGTTCACGCCGGCTGCCAATGCGTTGACGCCCGTGGCGCCGTCGTTGTTGTAGTTGCCGCTTGGCGTACCACCATCGTTGATGCTGTAGTAGTGCGTCTTGTTAGCTGCCACGGTAGTCGCAAGGCTGTTGATCGCCTGGTCACTCGCATACAACTGCGAGCCGTTCACCGCGTCAGTGCTGCTCGCGCTCACCCGGCCTGCCGCCACGTTGGTCACCGTGCGCTCGCTGCCCACGCTGCCCACGCTTACCGTGCTGGTCGGTGCCGTACCCGCGTACGTGTATGCGGTGCCGTTGATGGTGTCGCCAGTGGTCGCCACCGCCGCGGCCGTGGTCGAACCGCTGCCGAGCGCAACGGCATTGACGTTATTTGCCACCGCGCCCTGACCCAGGGCCGTGCTGCTGGCGCCTGCCGCGCTGGCAGCCACGCCTGCCGCAAGTGCGTTGGTGCCGGTAGCGCCGTCGTTGGCGTAGTTGGCACTCTGAGTACCGCCATCGTTGACGCTGTAGTAGTGCGTCTTATTGGCGGTTACGGTCGTGGACAGGTTGTTGACCGCCTGATCGGTCGCATACAACTGCGAGCCGTTCACTGCATCGGTGCTGGTGGCACTCACTCGTCCTGCCGCCACGTTGGTCACCGTGCGCTCGTTGCCTACGCTGCCCACGCTCACCGTGCTCGTCGGGGCAGTACCGGCGTACGTGAAGGCCGTGCCGTTGATGGTGACGCCTGTCGTCGCCACCGCCGCGGCCGTGGTCGAAGCGCTGCCCAGCGCCACGCTGTTGGCGAACGTCGAACTCGCCCCTGCCCCAAGCGCCACGGCGTCCGTGGCGCTGCTCTGCGCGCCTGAGCCCAAGGCAATGCCGCCCTGGTTGGCGGCATTCGCGTTTGCGCCTTGCGCGAGTGACTGTGCACCGCTCGCGACCGCGCCGCTGCCGAGAGCGATTGC
>NZ_AEJF01000104.1 GCF_001028175.1 Caballeronia mineralivorans PML1(12) | reverse complement strand
TGCCGAGAGCGATTGCGTCTGCCGCGGCCGAATGCGTTTGCTGGCCGATTGCGACCCCGCCGGGCGCCGTCGCGTCGACCACCGCCCCGTTGCCGACACCGACGCCGTTGTCACCGTTGACGACGGTCGTCGGCCCGACTGCGATCGACTGCGCTCCCACTGCCAGCGAATCCGCCGCGGTCGAATTCGCGTGAAAGTACAGCTGTCCGGTAACGGCGAAAGATGACAGCGCGCCGGCAAGCTGCCTGATGGTGACCGCATCTTGCGCCTGCGTGCCGTCCGCGACATTTGTCAGCTGGCGATAGGTGTTGCCGGTCGCGCTGCCGAAAGACACTGCGCCGAGCAGCGTTTTATCCGACGTGTTGAAGGGAATCGCGTGGCTGCCATTGGCGATGGAGCCAACACCGGAGAGAACCGCGCGGTCGGACACCGATCCCGAACCAATGGCCACGGCTCCCGCCACCGAGACGCTGGACTGCGCGCCAAGAGCGAGGGAGTTAGCCAGCTGCGCGCTCGCGCCATTACCCGCTGCGAGACTGCCCGCTCCGCTGGCGAGCGCGAGAGGGCCAATCGCAACGCTGTCGGCACCCGTAGCCTGGCTGTCGGCGGCGGTGGAATTGGCGTGGAAGTACTTGATTCCCAGCTCGGTACCACCACCGGTCACGGCGTTGACCAGGTTCTGCACTGAGGTATAGGTGTTACCGCCATAGCTCAGGCTGGTGGTTACCGCACCGGTCGTGGTGTCATAGGTGCTGCCACCTCCCAGGCTGGAGGCCACACTGTTGCCCAAGCTGGTCACCTGGCCGCTCAACGTATGGCCCACGTTGTACAACTGGCTGCCGTTCACCGCATCGGTGCTGGTGGCGCTCACCTCACCATCGGCCAGTTGGGTAATCTGGCGCTGACCGACCGCCACCGCACCATTGGCCGGAGCCTGGTTCACGGTGAAAGTCTGGCCGTTCACTACGGCATTGGCCGTCGTGTAGGTGGTGGTCGCGTCTGCGCCGTTGCTGGTGGTGCCGTTACCGAGCGCGACATCGCCCGCGCCGTTGGCAACCGCACCCGAACCCACCGCTGTGCTGTTGGTGCCGGCAGCCGTCGGCGCCGTGTACGTGGTCGGGTTACCGGTGATCCACCTATTCGCCGCCGAGGTGGTCGAGCTGGTCAACTGGCTGACGTTCACCGCATCGGTTGGATTGACACCCGCGGCCAGGTTGGTGATGGCGACGCCGCCCGCCGGCCCGCCTGCACCGCCGGTCGCCCCCAAGGTAATCGTGTTACCGCCTGCGGCGTCGTACTTGACCGCGATATTCGCGGTGTTGTCGACATTCGTGTTGAGCGCGGAAAGCGCGCCGGACACCGTGGTCTGCGCAGTGGTTGCGCCCACCGCACCCGTGCTGCTGACACTGTTGATTGGCTGGCTGAAGCCGGTGATGTTGCCTGTGGCCGAATTGTAGGTGGCGCCGCCGCCCAGTGTTGCCGCCGTTGATGCACCCAAGCTGTTGACGCCAGTGACAACGGTGTTCAGCTGGGAGCCGTTGATGGCATCGGTACTCGTGGCCGAGATCACGCCTGCCGCCACGTTCTGGATCTGGCGTTCAGTACCCGCTGCGCCCACCGAGACCACACCGTTGGTCGAAGCCGCCGCCTCTACACCCGCGGCCGTGCCGCCGAACTGGGCAGTCGTCCCCGTATGCGGCGCTGCCGTAGTCGAATGCGAACCCAGCGCTACGTCGTTGGTATTGTTGGCCACCGCAGTATCGCCCAAGGCCACTGCACCGGCTGCCGCCGCATTGCTCGTGTTACCCAGTGCGACGGAGCCCTGACCGGTCGATGTGTTGGCATTGCCAAGCGCAATTGCGCCCTGGCCGTTGGACGTATTGTTGGCGCCCATCGCTATGGCGCCGGTACCGGTCGCCGAGTTCGGATCGCCGATGGCTACTGCACCATTGCCGCTAGCGGTATTGGCAACACCGATCGACACGGCCTGGCCGCCCGTCGCCGTTGCCGTCTGACCGATCGCTACCGCGCCGGCCGAATTTGCCTTGGCTCCGCTGCCCTGGGCTATCGAATTGCCGCCCGTGGCCTGGGCTCCGTTACCCAAGGCAACCGCAGACGCTCCCGATGCCGTGGCAGCATTACCGCCGGCAAATGCCTGACCGCCCGTCGCTTGTGCCGATACGCCAACAGCCGTATCCCCGGTTACCGTCGTCGATCCGGATACGCCCGCGATAGCGCCAAGCCCCAACGCAGCGTCGGAATTGTTAAACGCAGCGGCGCTGGAACCCAACGCGATCGAGCCGACACCCGATGAGACGACAGGGCCGCCTGATCCATTCCCACCAATTGCGATAGAAGCAAAGCTTGATGCGGTGGCAAGCGTACCTATGGCAACAGCACTGACTCCATTAGCGCTGTTACTGGTGCCGACAGCGATTGCACTTTGCCCATTTGCTGTTGACGACGCGCCAACACCCACGGAGTTGAGGCCTCCAGCGACATTGTTGGTACCAAGCGAAACGGCCTGCCCTCCCGAGGCGGATGCACCTGGGCCAATCGCGATGGCGTCGGCACTAGCCGTCTTCGCCGTAGTCCCGATCGCTATGGTGTTGATGTTGGCACCTGTCGACGCACCGTCGCCTTCGGCGATCGACGAGCTCCCGGTGGCGCTCGCACCTGCCCCGATTGCGATGGCGCGAATACCCGACGCCGCGGCGCCGGCCACCGCCGCCGGTGCAGATGAACCGCCTTCCGCGACGGAATCGGACGCACCCAACGCTATCGCGTTTGCGCCGCTGGCGTTGGAGCCGGCCATCATGCCAAGCGCGTTCACGCCGGTGGCGACGGATCCCGCCCCCAACGCCACGGCATTCTGAGCCGAGGCGACAGCCACCGTGCCCGCAGCCAGCGAAGAGGGACCGGAAGAAGTCACATCCGTGCCAACGGCAACCGCCCCCGCCGCCGTCGCGCCCGTGCCCGCGACGGTACGCGCACCCAGATACACGGCGTTGAGGCCGCTGGCAATGGACTGAAAGCCGACAGCGACTGTGTGCTGTCCAGAGCCGTTGGACTGGTAACCCATTGCGACGGCTTCGGGCCCGCTCCCCACCGCTTGGAAGCCAATGGCGGTGGCATAGTCGTTGGTAGCGGCGACGTCAGTGCCAATGGCAATGGACGATTGCCCGGTTGCCCCGGTACCTGCAGCACTGCGCGCGCCCAGGTAGATGGCATTGACGTTGCTCGCAATGGACTGAAAGCCGAAAGCGACGGCGTTCTGCGCGCTGGCGTTGCTGCTCCAGCCAGCCGCCAGCGCATACGGCCCCGACGCGGTGGAACTGACACCGACAGCGGTGGAGTTCCCTCCTGAGGCAATGGAGAAGGTGCCCAAGGCGCTAGCGCCGGCTGCGGTGGCATTGGCATCGACACCCAGCGCCACTGAATTGATGCTGTTTGAGACCGTGCCGGCGCCCAGCGCCATTGAGCCCTGGCCCGTGGCCGCGGCGCTCTGGCTGAGTGCGACCGCGTAAAGTCCCGTTGCGTTGGCCTGGTAGCCTATCGCCGTAGCTCCGGATCCACTGGCCGTGGACTGATAACCCACACACGTGGTGCCGCCGTTATAGAAGTTGTAGGGTGCCGTAGAGCAGTTCACCTGCGCCTGTGCCTGCGCGGCCCATCCGCCCGCACCAAGCAGCAACACCACGGTCAGGACATGCAGATTGGAACCCTGCAGCGCTGAAGCACCGCATTCACCGCGCTCGCCGTTCCGCCCATCGCATACGGAGGCAGCCACCCCTGACTTCCCCTCACCGCGCGACTTGTCTCGCTCAGACACGGCTACAAAAGTTCCTAGCGCCTTATTCCAGATCGACCGATATACCTTGTTCATGTTTTTCCCGTTCTATATTGCGAACGCTCACCTTTCATAAGGATAACTACACATATACGTCAAAAGGAAAGCGTTGGCGTTGCATTGATCTATTGCGGAGAACTGCATTTCCTTGCGCCCGACATCGATACTTAGACATCCTGAATGTGAACGTGCGCCATCCTCCTGCCGAGAGGATTCACATGAGGAAGGTATCGATGAGGGGCGGCTAGACCGTTTCTATTTCCTGGCATCCTGGCCGCGCAGACTGCAGCGGGCCGTTGGCTTATGAAGGGCCGAAGGGCCACGACATATCGATGCCAATTGCGCGAACGGGCGCTAATTGCCTATTTAAATGCGATCGTTGGTGTGGCAAACGTTTGCTTTGCACTGCGCTGCCCGGAATACTCATAATTACCGGCCCCCAATGAAGTGCTGCGATCGTGCTCTCGGCGCGACATGGCAAACGCTCTATGCCGCGCTGCAAGCGTCATATTTCTGTTTCAGCGACTTTTTGCGCACTATGTGAACTGATGACCAGGAACTGTTCGCGTCGACGTGGTCTTGTCGTGACGCAGCGTAAGACAAGGTAAGTTCCTGTAAGTGCTGAATGAAACTCTCGCATAGGCGTTTCAATTTGTCTACAAAAACAAATCGCCTATTTCATTTTGTCGCACAGCAGCGGCGTAATGACCGGGCAATTTCGATTTCTAATTTTTCAGCGCACGTATCACGAAACTGTGTCGCCAGCGTGACAGCGCCTAGTCGTGGGTTGTGGACGACATGCGCGCTGTCGGCAGACGGCTTGTACTGCTGCGGGCGAGAAGAAAAACCCTCAATTACTCGGGATCCGCGTCCATCGCCAGCACGCTCACGCCCACATCGATTCGATGCGACCCGCCGCCGAGAATCATCCCCCGCAGCAGCGACACATCGCTATAGTCCCGCCCTGTGGCAAGCGTCACATGCTCCAGATCGGCAAGCACATCGTTCGTTGGATCGAGATCGATCCACCCGCTCCCCGGGCAGAACACCGACACCCACGCATGCGACGCGTCCGCGCCAATTAAACGCTCCTGCCCCGGCGCCGGATCATTGCGCAGATACCCGCTCACGTACCGGGCCGGCAACCCGAGCGCGCGCATGCACCCGATCATCACCTGCGCAAAGTCCTGACAAACACCGCGGCGCATTTCAAACGCGCGATGCGCCGGCGTGTCATAGGACGTTGCCAAAGGTTTGTACTTGAAGTCGGCATGAATCCGGTGCATCAGGTCGATCGCTCCCTCCGCCAGCGGCATCCCAACCGGAAAACTCTTCAGCGCGTAGTCCCGCAGGTCATGCCCGAGACTGATATTCGGCGACGCAAAGCAGAACTCCGTCTCCGGGTGGAACGGCGCGCGGGCGCGGAAGCGCATGCTCTTCGCGACCTCGTCCCATGCGGGGGTCGCGGCCGGATCGAGCGAGGCCCATCGCGGCGTCAGTTCGACGGTCGTTTCGCTGATCATCTGCAATGACCGGTGCGGCGACTCTAGCGAAAAATACAGCACGTCGTTGCCGAAGGTATCGACGCGATTATTGATGTACAGCGGCTTCGGCTCGATGCTTTCGCTATGGGAGATCACACGCTGCCACGCGCAGTTCTGTGGCCGGATAGTCGCGAGATGCTGGGCCGTCTCCACATAAGTGGAATAGCGGTACGTCGTCCGGTGAGACACCCACAACACGGTTTTCGGAATCTTCACGACGACACCTGCAACGCCTGTGTATTCGCATGGCTGAAGTAGCGCGCGCTGATTTCATGTGCCGCGGCGCTCACGTGATCGCCCAATTCCTCGCAAGCCTGAATGAGCTCGCCATAGTTACCTTCTTCATCAGTTGTGCATAGTTGTTCGAGTCCCCGCAACGACTTCAGCAGCAGCGTCGCGTCGCTGAACGCGCCGTGGGTTGTGTTGCCGGCGGCAATCGAAATCTCGTTGAGCTTCGTGCACAGCCGCGAGTACACGCCGTACAGCCCGCGCGGATTGGTCGGCTCGACCACCAGCAAGTCGATCAACGCAGGCACCTCGAAGCGCCCCGGATACAGCGATCGATACGTGAGCGTGCTGTCGAACAGCTGCAGCAGCAAATCGAAACCGGCCGGCGTGGCCATCTGTCCATGCTCGGCGGCAACCCGCAGGAAAGTGGTCATGGTCCAGACACGTTCGATGTGCCTTCCCGCGAACACCAGCTTCCACGCTTCGTCGCGTGTCATGCGGTCGCCCTGCGCGCCGCTGATCGAGAGCAGCTGTGTTCCCAGCGTCTCGAGCGTGCGCGTGAGTTTCACGCGGTCATAACGTTCCACCCCCGGTCCCGGCTTGAAGGTCTGGACGGCATCGCGGAAATCGTTTCTCGCGGCAAGGATCGTGCGCCAGTGATCGGTCGAAAGACGTCCGCGAATCTCGCCACTGGCGCGCACCTGGCTGGCGAGATTCTGGCCGATGCTCGCCGCCGTGCCGTTCTCCCCAATGTTGGCAACCAGCAAGCGTTCCAGACCCCGAGCGGTATGACCCTGGAGCGGCGTTCCCGGCGGCAGTAACCCGCACTGCCACGCGAGATCCACCATGGTCGCAAGCATGCTCTCGGAGTCGTTGCTGTCGATCGACGAAAGGATCACGCGCATCAACCGCACGTTATTCTCGGCACGCTCTCCGTAGCGTCCGGCCCAGAACAGGTTTTCAGCGGCGCGGCTCGACACGGTCCGATGCTTGCGGGCGAGATCCGCGGGTTTCATCGGCGTGGGGAGCAGCGAGAGGCTCGAAGCCGGCTTGCTCGACAACACCCAGGTGTCAACGCTGCTGCTGCCGTATTGCATCGATACCGACGGTTGGCGCTCGGCCCCAAGCCGCGTGAATCCCCCCGGCATCACGGACCAGCCGCCATCGATATTCGCGATCGCATACACCCGCAGCACCGACGGACGGCCCGTCAACGTGTTGTCTTCGTAACGCGCCGCGTGCGAACTCGGGAACAGGTTCTGGATGGTGAACGCGTCCGGCATGGTCTCGATTCGCGCGCGCCAGCCGGCCAGGGATTGCAGGCCGTCGCCGAAACCGCGCGGGCTGCCGCCGTTGAGTTCCACGCCGGGCCAGGTGGGAATCACGAATGCCTTGTCCAGACGCCCCAGCACCGCTTCGCGCGCGGCCTCTTCGCCGCACCACCACGTCGGTACGCTGGCGAGCTCCAGGGGTTCGTTCAGCAACGCCCGCGAAATGGCCGGCAGGAAACCATGCAGCGCCGGCGATTCGACAAATCCCGAGCCCGGCACGTTCGACACCATCACGTTGCCGGCCCGCATCACCTGCAACAGGCCGGGCACGCCGATGCTGGAATCAGCGCGTAATTCGACCGGATCGCAGAATGCATCGTCCAGTCGCCGCATCAGCACATGAACCCGCTCCAGTCCGGCGAATGTCTTCAGGAACAGCATGTCGTCGCGTACGGTCAGGTCCTTGCCCTCAACGAGCGTAACGCCGAGATAACGAGCAAGGAACGCATGCTCGAAGAAGGTTTCGCTGAACGGCCCCGGCGTCAGCAGCGCGATGTGCGGCGAGCCCTCGCCCGACATCGTGGCCCGGCCGCCTTGAACCAGCGCGGCGATCAGTTGCGAATAGAACGGGGCAAGCCTCTGGACCTTCATTGAGCGGAACGGTTCGGCGAACACGTCCGAGACAATCAGGCGATTTTCCAGCGCATAACCAAGTCCGGACGGCGCTTCCGTCCGGTGGGCCATCACGGTCCACGCGCCGTTGGGCGCACGCGTCAAGTCCACGGCAACAAGCTGCAGATACTGCGCGCCGGGCGGCACGAACCCCTTCACCGAGCGTAGATAGCCTTGATGCCCGAAGACGAGCGCCGGGGGCAGCAGGCCGTCGTGCAGCAGCGTCTGCGGCCCATAGATATCCGCGACGATGGCATTGAGCAACTTGGCGCGCTGCGTCACGGCGCGCTCGATCACGGACCACTCGCCCTCGTCGATGAGAAACGGCAGCAGGTCCAGCGCCCACGGACGAGGTTCGCCCTTGTCCGCATAGACGTTGTAGCTGATGTCGTTGTCGCGGACCTGCTGCGCAATGGAAGCGGTCGCCCGGTCGAGGTCGGCTATGCCGTCGTCGCCGAGCAGGTCGAAGAATTGCTGCCAGGGGGCGCGCAACTGGCCGGACGCGTCGCGCAGTTCGTCCCAATGGCCCTCCCGGGCCGGTACCGCGCGAAGGTGTGACGACACACTCGCGCGGTTCGTAATTGCTTCAAACGGAAGCGTTGATTGGAAGGCCAAATTGAGCTGTTTTCGTTGATGAGGCTACCGTCGGCGCAGATCGAGTGTGAACGGAAACTCCAGGCTTCGCTTCGGTTCCTCCACGACCATGCGCCCAGGCGTATGGCCGATTCTGAAAAAGCGCGAACGCCGCCGGCTTTCCGCCTCGTATGCGTTGACCGGATAGGTCACATAATTGCGGCCACCCGGATGGGCTACATGATACCGGCATCCGCCGATGGACCGGTTGCTCCAGGTGTCCACGATGTCGAACGTGAGCGGCGCATCCACGCCAATCGACGGATGCAGCGCCGTCGGCTGGGACCACGCCCGAAAGCGCACCCCGGCCACATGCTCGCTCACCCGGCCCGTGGGTTGCAACGGTAAAGGCACGCCGTTGACCGTCACCACATGCCGATTGTCGTTGAGTCCCAGCACCCGCACTTCGAGCCGCTCCACGGACGAATCGACGTAACGCACCGTGCCCCCGGGCGCCCCCTGCTCGCCCATGACATGCCACGGTTCGAGCGCGCTGCGCACCACCAGTTCGATACCGTTCGTCTGGACGGCGCCGACCAGCGGAAAACGGAACTCGAAATGCGGCGCGAACCACGCGGCATCGAAGGCATAACCGGCTTCATTGAGATCCGCGATGACATCGTGGAAATCCATTTCAATGAAGGTGCCGAGCAGGAAACGGTCGTGCAGTTCAGTGCCCCAGCGCGTGAGGCGCGTGGTGTACGGCTTGTCCCAGAACCGCGCGACCAGCGCACGCAGCAGCAATTGCTGGACAAGGCTCATGCGCGCATGCGGCGGCATTTCGAAGCCTCGCAGCTCGAGCAGGCCGAGCCGGCCGGTCGGGCCATCGGGGGAATACAGCTTGTCGATGCAAAACTCGGCGCGATGCGTATTGCCCGTCACATCGATAAGAAGATTGCGCAGCGTACGGTCGATCAGCCAGGGCGGCAACTGCGCACTGTCGCGCCCGCCCAGACGTTCGAGCTGATGCTCGATCTCCTTGAACGCAATCTCCAGCTCGTAAAGCTGGTCGTTGCGTGCTTCGTCCACGCGGGGCGCCTGGCTCGTCGGTCCAAGGAACAGTCCCGAGAACAGATACGACATCGACGGATGGTTGATGAAGTACGCGATCAAGCTTGCCAGCAGGTCAGGACGCCGCAGGAACGGGCTGTCCGCGGGCGTCGCGCCGCCAAGCACGAAGTGATTGCCGCCGCCCGTCCCGGTGTGACGTCCGTCGGTCATGAACTTCTCGGTGCTCAGATAACTTTCATGCGCCGACTGATACAGGTACTCCGTGTGATCGACGAGTTGATCCCAGCTCGAAGCCGGATGGATGTTCACTTCGATCACGCCCGGGTCGGGCGTCACCTGCAACATCTTCAGGCGGGCATCGCGTGGCGGCGGATACCCTTCTATCACCACCTTCATGTGCAGATCGGCGGCCGTTGCCTCGATGGCGGCAAGCAGGTCGAGGTAGTCGTCAAGTTCAGTCAGCGGCGGCATGAACACGTGCAGCAGGCTCTTGCCGCTTCCAAACGACTTCTCTTCGACGTCCGGTCCCGCAGCACGCGCCGGATCGCGCGCTTCGACGCACAGCGCCGTACGCCGGATCCACGAAGCGGACTCGCCGCGCGATGGTTCGCGGGTGGAGGCAGCAGGCCGCTGTCCCGTGCTTGCAACCGCGCCTGAGCCAGCGCCAGCGCCCGTTGCGCCTTCACCCTCGGCTCGACCTTCAATACCACTCCCAGGCACCACCCCGCCGCGATACTGCATGCGCAGTTCCATCGCCTCGCGCAAGGGCACGGGCGGTCCGAACGGATCGTGCGGGTGTTGATACGGATAGTCCCCGGCGCTCACCCACGGCAGCGATTCGAGCGGCAAGCGGTAACCCATCGGCGAGTCGCCGGGAATCAGGTACATGCGTCCATCGCGGAAAAACCATGGGCCGCTGACCCATGCCGGCGCCTGCATCGGGATATCGCGTTCCCGCGCGATAGGCAGCACATAACCCGTCACCTGCGATAAACCCGCGTCGAACACGCGGCGCAACCGCATGCGCTCCATCTCGTCGTCGAGTTCCGATTCGAACGGGTCCACGTTCACCGGCAAGCGGCGTTCACGCCACAGATAGTAGAAAGTGTCCTCGTAGCCGGGCTGGATGTAGCTGGCATCCAGCGAGACCTTGTCCGCCAGATGCTCGATGAAACGGCGTGCATCTTCAGCGGTGTAATGGCCGGGATCGCGTTCATCGGCGAAGAGCGTCGGGTCCACCCAGATCGGCTCCCCGTCCGCGCGCCAGAAGAGCGACATGGCCCAGCGCGGGAGCTGTTCGCCCGGATACCACTTGCCCTGCCCCAGATGCAGGAAGCCACCCACGCCATAGCGCGCCCGCAGCTTGTCCATCAACGACACCGCGTAACCGCGCTTCGTCGGTCCCAGTGCGTCCGTGTTCCATTCCGCCGCGTCGCGGTCGGTCACGGCGACGAACGTGGGCTCGCCGCCCATCGTCAGGCGCACGTCCATGTCGTTCAGTTGCTGGTCGACTTGCGCGCCCATCGTCTGCACCGCGGACCACACTTCTTCCGTGTAGGGTTTCGTCACACGCGGCGTTTCGAGCACGCGCTGGATCTGCATGATGTGCTCGAACTCGACTTCGCTTTCGTCGACAGCGCCGAAAATAGGCGCCGCGCTGCCCGGCTCAGGCGTGCAGGCAACGGGGATATGCCCCTCGCCGGCCAGCAGCCCGGAGGTCGGGTCGAGCCCAATCCAGCCCGCGCCGGGAAGGAAGACCTCGCACCACGCGTGCAGGTCGGTGAAGTCGACTTCGGTGCCGCTCGGGCCATCGAGGGACTTCTGGTCCGGGGTGAGCTGGATCAGATAACCCGAAACGAAACGCGCCGCCAGCCCGAGCTGACGCAAGGTTTCGACGAGCAGCCAACCGGTGTCGCGACACGATCCCAACGCTTTTTCGAGCGTCTCCTCCGGCGTCTGAACACCGGGTTCCATGCGAATCACGTAGCCAATGTCGTGCTGCAGCCGCTGGTTCAGCTCGACCAGGAAATCGGCCGTTACTTTAGCCGTCTTGTCGATGCTGTCGACAAACTTGGCCAGCAACGGCGTGGGCTCGCGCTTGATCAGATACGGCGCAAGCTCAGCCGCGAGCTCGGGTTCGTACTCGAACGGGAATTTCTCGGCGTACGGTTCGAGGAAGAAGTCGAAGGGGTTGTAGACCGCCATCTCGGCGACCAGATCGACTGTTATTTTGAATTCCCGCGTCTTCTCGGGAAAGACGAGCCGCGCCTGATAGTTGGCGAACGCGTCCTGCTGCCAGTTGATGAAATGCTCGGCTGGCTCGACCCGCATCGAATACGAGACGATCGGTGTACGGCAATGCGGCGCGGGCCGCAAGCGCACGACCTGCGGTGAAAGGCCGACGAGGCGGTCATAACGGTAGTGCGTGACATGGTTCAACGCGACGCGGATTGACACACCTGACTCCTGGACGAATTTTGGCAGTTTTTAAAAGCAAGCTCTATGCCGTTTGGCCGAACTGACCATCGGGCAAGGCTGACGGCTATTTCAATGCACTCAATGCTGCGTTTAAACCGCTTGCGCCATTCGGTCATGCACCGAAGTGGCGCATAAACCGCCTCCTACCTCAAGACGGCAGCGTTTCCCCAGCGGCACGTGGCTTGCTTCAACGCCACCACGTCCTGCATTCCAGCCTATCTCCTCAATATGAAAACATTCCATTGCGGCCGTTGTCAGCATCACGTTTTTTTCGAAAACGTGAAATGTGAATCTTGTGCGGCGCTCCTCGGCTTCGTGCCTGACCTGTCCGAAGTATGTGCCTTCGAACCGGCCGGCGAGATGCTTTGGCGCGCCCTGCATCCATCGGCAAACGGCGCGCTGCTCAGGCAGTGCAACAACTACGCGCTCGAGAATGTCTGCAACTGGATGATCCCGGCCGACTCGCCAGACGTATTGTGCCCGGCATGTAGCTTGACGCGGACCATCCCCAATCTCGCCCAGCCAGAAAACCGCGTCTACTGGTATCGGCTGGAGACGGCCAAGCGGCGCTTGCTGTATGCGTTGTGGGCGCTGGGACTGAACACGGATTCGAGGAGGACCAATCCCGAAAGCGGCTTGCAGTTCGAGTTCCTGGAAGACGGCAGCGTGGGGCCAAAGGTCCTGACCGGCCACGACAACGGCCTCATCACGATGAACATAGCCGAAGCCGACGATGCCCTGCGCGAACGCGCGCGCGCGGAAATGGGTGAACCGTACCGGACCTTGCTCGGGCATTTCCGGCATGAAATCGCCCATTATTATTTTGACCGGCTCGTGGCTCAGTCAGACTGGCAAGAGCTGTTCCGCGAGATGTTCGGCGATGAGCGCGTCGACTACGCCCAGGCGCTTCAGGTGCATTACGAGAATGGGCCACCGGCCAATTGGGAAGAGTCTTATGTGAGCGCCTACGCCACGACGCATCCGTGGGAGGACTGGGCCGAGACCTGGGCGCATTATCTGCATATCGTCGATACAGTCGACACCGCCGCCGCATGCGGATTCAAGCTCGATCCGAAAGTGCCCAACGAGCCTTCGCTTACCGAGGTCGAGCCGATCGAGAACACGAGCTTCGATAACCTCATGGAGCAATGGTTTCCACTGATGTATGCATTGAACAGCCTGAACCGAAGCCTGGGTCTGGCCGATGCATACCCGTTCACGCTGTCGCCGAAGGTCGTGGCGAAGCTGCGTTTCGTGCATAACGTGATCGCGAGCGCGAATGCCCCGAAACAAGCGGATGGCGGAGTTCAGCAACACGAGCAAGATCCGCAGGGCTCGCAGGCAGCCGCCGTTGGCTGAACCAGGGATTCATCAGGAGTTCGATGTTTCAAGCCCCGATTTACACGTCCGCTCAACCAAAAAGGTCAGTCCGATGAAGCTCCGCGTTGGTTACGAACTGGTCTATGAATGCGTGCAGCCGACCCCCATGCTGCTGATGCTGAACGTGCACACCTCGCGAGCAAAGGACATTCTTGTCCCCGACCTTCTGAGGGTCAACCCGCGGGTGCCCTTCTCGCAATATCACGATTCCTTCGGCAACCTGTGCAGCCGGCTGGTTGCACCGCGGGGCTGGCTTACGTTGTCCTCGCAAGGGTTGGTCGAAGTGCCGGCTTATCCTGAGATGCCGGAGCCCAACGGTTATCAGCATGCGGTTGAAGAACTGCCCGACGAGTGCATGCAGTTCCTGCTCGGCAGCCGCTACTGCGAGACCGACCTCTTGTCCGAAGCCGCGTGGCAGATGTTCGGCTCCACGCCGCTGGGACGACCCCGGGTACAGGCCATCTGCAGCTTTGTTCACCGGCACATACGGTTCGACTACAACAGCGCGCGTCCGACCAAGACGGCGTTCGAAGCGTATCGGGAAGGCGTGGGCGTTTGCCGCGACTTCGCGCATCTCGCCGTCGCCCTGTGCCGCGCGATGAACATTCCGGCGCGCTATTGCACGGGTTATATCAGCGACGTCGGTTTGCCGCCGCCCTACGCGCCCATGGACTTCTGCGCCTGGATCGAGGTTTATCTGGGCAACACATGGCAGACATTCGATCCGCGCAACAACGCGCCGCGTACGGGCCGCGTATTGATGGCGCGAGGCCGCGATGCCGCCGACGTCGCGTTGAGCAATACCTTCGGCATGACCACGCTGGTCAGGTTCAGCGTGGTCTGCGAGGCTCAATAAAACTCAGCAAAGCCTTAGCAAAGTTCCGGTGCCGTACGCGCCAGCCGATGAAAATGGCGGCCGAAATAAATCAGGCTGTCGCCGTCGCCGCGCACCACGATGTCCGCCACCTCCACGAACATCACCGAGTGCGAGCCTACCGTCTTTGTATCGACAATACGGCCTTCCAGACTCGCTAGCGCATCAGCCAGGACGGGCAGGCCCAGGCGGCCAGCCGTCCAGGTCTGCTGCTCGAAGCGTTCGCTCATCGGCAGGTTGGTCATACCGGCGAAATGACGCGCCAGTTCCTGGTGATCGGCGGGCAGCACGTTGATGCAGACGTTGCCGTTGCCTGCGAGCACCGCATGCGCCGCGCTCGACTGGTTCACGCAGACGAGCATGGTGGGCGGTGTGTCGGTGACCGAACACACCGCGCTTGCTGTCATGCCGCAGCGGCCGCACGGGCCGTCGGTGGTGATGATGTTCACGGCCGCCGACAGGTACGCCATGGCCTCCCGAAACAGCTTGCGGGTGCTTTCGTTATTCATGTCTTGCTCCCCGGTTCACGGATACCCTGTATTCGCAGGCTCGATCCTGCGGTTCTCCGCGCTTGGGCGTTTGTTGTCGGGTCGCTTCGCCGGGAATGGCGTGCTGGGTGAGGTTGGGTGACGACCGTGGAAAACGCGAACCAGGCGCTGCATCCGGTAATGGCGGTAGATTGCCGCGATACAGGTGAGCCGGTATGCCTGCTGGACCACATCCGCGAATAGACGACCGAAGTGCGCCAACGACGGCGCCCGCCCGCCGGATAGCCGGGCGGGCGCCATTATTCAGCGCTTATTCAGCACGGGCCGATGGGATTGTTGCCGGGCCTATTTTGCAAATAGCGAAGCGATATTCGCGAACGCCTTGATTTCCAGTGCATTGCCCGACGGGTCCAGGAAAAACATGGTGGCCTGCTCGCCGACTTCGCCCTTGAAGCGCACATGCGGCTCGATGATGAATTCGACCCCGGCCGCCGTGAGTTTGTCCGATGCCGCTTGCCACTGATCCATCGGCAGCACAACGCCGAAATGCCGGACCGGGACCGCATCGCCGTCTACCGTACTCGTCTTGCGATGGCCGATCTCGTCAGGCGCCAGGTGGGCCACGATCTGGTGGCCGTAGAAGTTGAAGTCCACCCAGTCGGGGGCACTGCGGCCCTCCGGACAGCCAAGCAGATCGCCATAAAACTCCCGGGCAGCTGCAATGTCGTGAACCGGAAAGGCGAGATGGAAAGGGGAAATGGCAACAGTGGTATCGCTCATGGGAAGGCCCGGATTTCGGTTGAATGGGTCGTGCTCGACAACACGAACAGGGTCTGCCCGTGCCACCGTCATCGTGTGTGAAAAAAGAATGTCGCGCCACGTGAGACAGTTTAGGGGCAACGAGAATAGTTGAATAATGATAGTTTTTTTATCTCAGCATCAATAAAATTGATCAATTCCAACCAATAAGATCGACCAATCCAGCCATGATGCGAGAGCTAAAAACCTTTCTGGCCGTTGTGCGTTTCGGTACGTTCGCGAGTGCCGGGGCGCATATCGGACTGACGCAATCGGCTGTCAGCGCGCAGATCCAGCGGCTGGAGGAGGACTTGGGTTTCCCGCTATTCGACCGCACCGGCCGCTCGGCCACGCTCAACGCGGCAGGCAAGCAGACTGTCGATCTGGCCGAAGAAGTGTTGTCCGTCTATGCCCGCCTGGCAGACCGCGGCGGCGCGGCCGAAAAGTCCGGCCTGCTTCGGGTGGGTGCTATTGCTTCTGCGCAGGCGTCGTTTCTCGTCAGCGCCATCGAACTGTTCCGGCAGACTTCACCGGGATGGCGAATCCGCGTGGTGCCCGGCGTGTCGCTCAACCTGCTCGCGCAGGTCGACTCCGGCGAGGTCGATGTCGCGGTGATCATCAAACCCCCTTTCGCGCTGCCCGCCGAATTGCACTGGCGCACGCTGCTCACCGAGTCTTTCGTCCTGCTGGTCCCGCGCAAGCTGGCGGACCGGCCGTGGCGCTCACTGCTCAAATCGGAACCGTTTATTCGCTACGACCGGAGTTCTTTTGGAGGCCGCCTCGTCGACCGCTTTCTCCGGAGAATTCGCGTCACGGTGCAGGACGTGGTCGAACTCGACGAACTGCAGGGGATCGTCGGACTCGTGGCCCACGGTGTGGGCGTTGCGCTCGTCCCGCAGGCGGCCGCGCTGCACATGCCGGAAACCGTGAGCGCGCTGTCTCTTGGCGACGAGACCTTCACGCGTGAGATCGGCCTGGTTCAGCGCAACACGCGCAATGAGCAAACCGTCACCGTGCAATTCGCTGGGTCGGTCTGTGCGGTGTTGCTGCGGTGAGCGACGTCGGGCAAGTGGACAGGAACGCTTATCGTCCAGGCTCGCAGAACGGTTTCACGCCGGAGTGTTCCGGGCCACGACGAGTCGACTTCGGCACTCTCGCCAGTCCATGCATGAGTTCGACGCTCGATCCTTTCCAGCCGTTTGATACGGGAAGCATAATTTCGCGGTATGCCGCGATAAGGGCACACCTCAAAAGCGAAAGTTTGTTTGCACGCCTATCTTTGCACTTTGTCGCTTTCGCGCCAACCGGGACGTGAGGCAGATACCTATTGTGGTCCCGTCGCAGTCGCGGCGGGGGCCTATTGCGTGGCGCGCAGAAAGACCGTAGCCGGCCATCTTCTGACATTCATCGACGCCGTCGCGCGGACATTTGAAAGTCGGTTTCACGGCAGAAAGCGACCCTTCGTTGAACGATGCCATCCGGCGGGCCGTCAGGACCTTCCTGACAGATACTTGTTGGCAAACCGCCAATGTCGCAGCGAAGTGGGTCCGTCGCGTCAAAAAAAACCGCTCAGGATTGGATAGATAATTGGCAGGATAAAGGACGTCAGAATGCCGTTCAGGCCCATCGCGAGGCCTGCAAATGCGCCGGCTTCTTCACTCATCTGCAACGCACGAGCAGTGCCGATTCCATGGGATGCGACACCCAGTGCGAAGCCGCCCAAGTCATGCCTCGACACGTGAATCAACCTCAAAAGGCCGCTGCCAATCACCGCGGCAGTGATGCCGGTCATGATCACAAGGACGGCCGTCAGCGATGGCAACCCGCCGATTTTCTCGGAAATACGGATAGCAATTCCTGCCGTAACGCTCTTCGGAGCAATAGTGGCAAGTATTTGACCCGTGGCTCCCAGGAGCCTTGGGATCAAAACGGCCGATGAGATGCCCGTCGCACACCCCGCCGCAAGTGCGCCAGCCAGCTGCGGGGCTAGCCGGCGCAATTTAGGCAATTGTCGGTGCATCGGTATCGCGAGCGCGACGATTGCCGGTCCGAGCAAAAATTGAATGGGCTGGGCGCTTTGCATGTAGGTGACATACGATGTGTTCGATTCACGCAAGGCAAGTATCAAAAGCGCTATTGCAATTAACACGGGATTCGCGAGCGCATTTTTTCTTAGCGAACCGTGGACGACCTGCGCGATTGCGTACGCGAGGAACGTGAGGGTCAGCCAAAGAAGCGGTGTTGTTCCGAGAAATCGCCACGCGGACGCGATGTTCTGGTGAACGTTCACGGTGTATCAACCTTCGCAATGTCGGCAGTCGCAGGCACTGTCTTTTTGTCGGTATGGAGTGACGATGCAAACGGTGTTGTCAGCGGTGCAAGCGGAGCAGCGCTCGGGGGCCATAAAGCGCACAAGCCTTGGCCGACAAGCGCGGTAACGACGATTGTCAGCGCCGTACTCACAACAACGGACACGGCTATCGGGAGCAGGTCATGAGCCACGCGGCCGGCAAAGACCATGATGCCCACTCCTGCTGGAACGAACAAAAGAGGCAAGAACCTAAGTAAGGCCAGAGCGTCGCTTTCAAGGGCTGATGAAAAGCCCGGGCGGAGGCTCAGGGAGGCTAACAGCAGGACCATCCCTATCACCGCCCCAGGAATCGGCAGGTTCGCTGCGTATGCGATTAACTCCCCAAGGCACTGATAGGCGAGAAGCACAGTGAACGTCTTGATCATCGGGTAACCTTCGATTCGGACGCGCAGACGTTGAGCCACCAGCGAAGCACGACAAAGTTGGTGAAAGCCGTCATGCCAGAACTCGTTCGCTAAACTGCTCGGTGCGCTCGCGCGTGAAGTACTCTCAAAAGCCTAGCGGCAACGAACTGGTTTCGCGGACTATGCCTGTCCGGCTCTTCGGCGAGCCGACGGCGGCGACTCCGATGACTTGCGCGTTGGTCAGGTTCTGGGCCCAATACGCTTCTATCTGCCCGACTAAGTCCGGCGGCGGGGTGCCGTAATTCTCAGCGGCTGCCTCTCCCCGGCCCTCCCTGAGGGCCCAACGAAAGAGAGCTAGCGCCGCGTTCGAGCCGGCCTTGTCCTTGGAGTCGGCTTTCACCAAAATGAATACGACACCAGGAATCGGCCATGCTTGGTCGCCCGGCGGATTGGTGACGAGCTGGTAGAAATCGTCCTCACGGCCCCAAGCCACTGTTTCCACCGCAGCCTTGAAACTTGCGGCCGATGGCTCGACAAACGCGCCACTTTTATTCTGAACGATCGCATAGGCGAAGGGCGCCGGCCCGGCGTAGGCCAGTTCAACATAGCCGATCGCGCCCTTGATCCGCTTGACATAGGTAGCGGTGAGCTGGCTGCTCGTGGCGTTGATCCCCACAGGCCATTTGACCGTCAGGCCGCTGCCCACCTGGTCGCGCCATTGCGCACTCACCGCGCACAGGTAGTTCGTCCAGTTGAAGGTCGACCCGGAGCGATCGCCGCGATGCACCACGACGATTTTCAGATCAGGCAGCGCGAGGCCGGGATTGACCGCCTTGATGGCCGCGTCGTTCCAATCGGTGATCTTGCCCAGGTAGATGTCCGCCAGCAGCGCACCCGTCAAGTGAAGCTGTCCCGCGGCAATGCCATCGAGGTTGACCACCGGCACGAGGCCGCCCGCCGCCACCGGAAATTGGATAAGTACCCATGCGCGCAATTCGTCCGGTTTCAGTGGCATGTCCGAGGCGCCAAAATCCACCTTAGCCGCTTTCAGCTGATCGATGCCGTTCCCGGAGCCAATGGGATGAAAACTCACCTGCTGGCCGGTTTTGTCGTAATAGGAGGCGGCCCACTTCTGCACCAGGGGATCGAAGAAGCTCGAGCCAGCGCCCGTGATTCCTCCTGCCGCCTGCGCTGCCAGCGCTTGACTCGCGATGAGGCACGTAACCGCGATACATCGAAACACCGGCCATAGGTCGTGGGCCATTCCATGAATGAGTGCGGGGATCAGAACGACAACGGTTCGCTGGAATTTGGTGTTCATGGCGGCGACCCCTATGGAGCTTTTGGGTTGCGCCTGCCCATCCCGCCCGAGGATTGCGGCACGCCGGCAGGTACCACTGCACTGTATGCGCTGACCGCATGTGCATGAATAAGGCCCCGTTCCTAAAACAGGCTCGGGGATTGCCTTATTCAATGGGCGGGTTCCACCCTATTGGCTCTCGATCCACTGAATTGCGAAGCGCATCAGCTCCTTGCCGTTACGGATATTCAGCTTTTCTTTGATGTTGGCCTGATGCGTCTCGATGGTCTTCACGCTCCGATTCAGTTTCTCGGCGATTTCGCGGGTGCTGAAGCCGAGTCCGATCAGGTGCAGGACCTCGAATTCCCGCTCCGAAAGGCTCGCAATTGGACCATCCGGCTTTTTTCGGGGGACGGTAAGGGCTCGCGCCAGCTTTTCATGCATGGCGGCGCTCAAATAAATATTTCCTGCCAGCACTTCGCGGACGGCGCTCACGAAATGCTCAGTGGCCTCGAGTTTCATCAGATACCCGTTTGCCCCGGCCCGTAGTGCGCGTTCGGCAAACAGGCTTTCGTCATGCATGCTGAGGACGAGGATTGCCAAATTTGGGTAGCGGTGGCGGAGGGTCTTGACAAGATCCAGGCCGGAGTCCGATTGCAGACTGATGTCCACAATGGCCATGTCGGGCTGGCAGGCCATTGCCGCCAAAGCTTCTTCGGCGCTGCCGGCTGCACAGCAGACGTGCAGATCGCCTTGCAGATTCAGCAAGTGCGCCATCCCCTCTCGGATGATGGGGTGGTCATCCACGATCAGGATTTGAGTCGCACAGCCTGGGCTAGACGATTTTCCGCTCATGGCCCGGACCCTCCGGTAGCGGATAGCGGATGGCGACCCTGGTGCCACCCAAAGCATTGCGGGTCACGGTGCAAGAGCCGCCCAGAAGGCTTGCCCGGTGACGCAGGCTGTGAAGTCCCAGTCCCGAGGCCCGCTCCATTTCTTCCTGGCCGACGCCCACCCCGTCGTCACTGATTGAAAGCGTCTGCATACCTTCTGCCCGCTCCAAGTCGATCCAAATGCGGCGTCCTTCGCTATATTTCAGCGCGTTGTTGACTGCTTCCTGTGCCGCACGATACAGGTTGATCTGAGTAGGCGGATTCAGCCAGTCCACATCTGGCGCGATCCGCAGCACGCAATCCACGCCATTTAGCGTGCGAGCCGTCTCTGCCAGCCCATGCAGTGCGGCCGCAAGGCCACCATATTCTATGGCGACCGGATCCAGGCCATGGGCAATCCTGCGGGTCATCAAGGACGCCTGCTTCACCAATCCGACGATGGTAGCGGCGTCGGCGGCGGCTGGATGGCCCTGCGTCCGCAGTTTCTGATTCAAGGCGGCGCTGTACAGCCCCAGGCTGGTCAGGTGTTGCCCAAGTCCGTCATGCAGTTCCCGGCCGATAAGTCTCTGCTGCTGATCGCCGATCTGGATCAGTTCTTCTTCCAACAGACGGCGTTGCGCCATCTCCTCCTTTAGTTCACTGTTCGTCGTCTCCAGGTCTTCGGTTCGCTCCTGGACGCGCCGTTCCAATTCAATGTGGGATGCCTGCAGCAAGCTATGGACGCGCTGCTCCTGAGCACGTGCCGCCACCAGCAGCAGTCCGGTTACCGCCACGACGTTCGCGAAGGTGCACCACCTCACGAGGCTATCCACCGGAGATTCGGCGGCGAAGGGGCCCGTGTCGTGGGTGGTACCCCAGATGGCCACGACTGAGACCATCAACGTCGCGATGCTGGTGCCCAAGTGATCGAAGCGCAGAGCAGCCCAGATAATGAACGGAAAGATCGCCAAGGCTGCTGGATAGTAGCCGTGCCCGGCAAGTTGCGGGGCGCCGAAGATGAGGTAGCTCACCCCGAAGGTCGCAACGGTCAGTCCGCACGCCTCTACGGTCTGCCCCGCGGAGCGGACAGGGTTCGAATAGGTGAGGAAGCTGAGCAGGGGAGGAGCCACCACCAGCACGCCCATCATGTCACCGAGCCACCATTTCAGAAAGGCTGCGCCGTACTCGGTGATCGGCACCAGCCCCCCTCCAAGCAGGGCGGTCGCGCCAATCAGCGAACTTACTGCCGTGCTCACCACCGCAGCCAGGCCGATGAAGGCCAACACGTCATGGATGCGGTCGAGGGTGATCTGGAATCGGGCCGCGCGGTTCAACAATATTGCTGCCGTCAAGGCTGCAACCATGGCGCCGGCGCCAATCACCGCGGCCACGGATACGGGCACGCCCACCGACACGTTGGCCAGGAAGGAGCCAATGACGATTCCGGGGGCAACTTCGAAGCCCAGAGCGAGCAGCGCAACAAGGGCGATGCCGCTGGAAGGCCACACCAGAGACACTGCGCCGCCCACTATCGCATAAGCAAGTCCTGTTTTTGCGCCTGCGTAGTACGCCAATGCCACAAGCCCGGTGTACAGGAAGAGCCTAAACCTGGAATTGCCCCGAATAATGACCATTGTTCGCTTCAAACCCTCTACGCGAGAGATGCCTCACGCGTCCCGGCACAGCCCGCAAGCAGCAATCCTGATGAACCTATCAATATGGCGAATTTGATGCCGGGATTACACAGGTCACACACTTCATATCAAGACGACCAAAACGACTATGAACCCACGTCAGAATTCTTCTGCGCGCCATCGCACATACGAAGGATCATCATGGCAGTACAAGGCGAGTTCGTTCAGGCGGGTGTCGCGTTCTGCCTTACCAGGACTTCGAGATCGAAAGACGGTGATTTCCGATCAAGGGGCAATGCCCGGATTCAAGCAGCCGCCGGATAATCTGGAAGAGTCGCCAAGGAGCCGTTCCGACCGGCACAACGGCTCCGATGACCGGCAGACGCCAAGAGTGGCCATAGCTGCCGTGCCAGGACGAATGACGGTTGAGGGTCGACTTCGGCTGTTCGACATCGGACCTGGGCCGGCCACATTCGGCCATTGGAATTCGCCCCCTAGATCCTCCCCAATCGGGCGATGCGTGCGGTGTCGGGCCGAACATTGCGACCCAGACCGTTGGTTCACCTCGCGAAGTGCGGCGGCTGCGCGGCAGTCCCGCGCCGAACATCGATCTGTCCAATCGCTACCTCCGCTCGCCTAGCCTTCTATTCCTCAGCATCCCCAGCCAGCCAACCAACCGGACCGAATCACCGTGTACGGATCCTCACGCACGGTGATTCGGTCGGGCGGTCTGATTTTCCGTCATGACCTGACGCTACTTTGGTCTAAGACTCCCCCGACATTTGGGAGCACATCGGCGCTGACAATCTCCCGTCATCGACAGCAGTCCTTTTGTTTCCGTCTTGATAGACTTGCGCTTTCAGAAAGAAACCGGGGAAAACGTGTGAGCCTCGACGAATACTATAGGCGACTGGAACTACCAGACACTGCGTCGCCGGCAGACGTCACACGCGCATACCGACGGCTGAGGGCAAAGTACCACCCGGATCGCAACAAGGGGCGCGAATCGATAGTCGAGCCGGTGTTCAAGCGCGTTCAGGAGGCGTTCGAGATTCTGATCGGCAAGCGTGCGCCGCGGGTGTCCGGCCCGGTGGCGGCGTCGGCCGGGAGCCGCAGCAAAGAAGCCCCGTCACGCGAACACCGCGGCCCACCGCCGACGCGCGGCGCGAGCTGTCTGATCAGACTCTTCGTGCCGCTCGAAACTGCGATTCATGGCGGCGAAGTCGAAGTGAGCTACCCGGTAAACGGGCCGTGTCGCCAATGTCAGGAACGAGTCTCGCAGTGCGCGCGCTGCTGCGGCACCGGCCAGTCGGTCTCGGGTACGCGCTGCACCGCCTGTGTGGGGACCGGGCGCCCGCTGGCGAGTGACTGGTGTCCAACGTGTCTCGGCACGGCTGTCATGACCTACCGGAAGTCCGAGACAGTCAGGATTCCCCCGGGTGCGTGGGACGGTCAACGTCTTGTCGTCGAAGGCGCTGGCCATCCCGGGCCCAATGGCGGTCCGCCGGGCGACGCTATCTTCTCGGTCGTGATTGCGTGCGGCTCGGCCTTTCGTCGCAACGGGCTGAATCTCGCTTGCGAGGTTCAGGTTGATTTCGTGACGGCCACGCTCGGCGGCAGCTTCGAAGCGCAAATCCTGGGCCGCGCGCTGCGGATGACGATTCCGCCGAACGCGCACCCGGGCAGCACGATCCGTCTGCTCAGGCATGGGCTCACGGACCGCAACGGCTCGCGCGGCGACCTGACACTGCAACTGGTACTCACGATGCCGGCTGCGGTTTCACATCTGACCGACAACGAGCGGCAAAGGCTACGCGAGATGTTTGCGGACGCGGAGCGTCGGGCGACGCAGGCAGTTCCTCCACGCTCGTACGACAATTCCTGAACCAGCAGGACAGCAAGAATGGCGGTGTATGCGTGTCAGGCTTCGAAGCATCCCGGTAGGCTCTGCTGGATTTTCCGGTCGAACGCTGCTTGTGGAAAGAAACCATGTCGGCAAGTCGACATGACTTAAGGCACTCGCCGCGGGCGTGGGCGCGACGAGCCGGTTGATCAGGGTGTCCAACGATAAATAATGATGCTGGTACCGTTGTAGTTGTCCTTCGTGACCACGTACTCTCCGGTCGACCGACGGTACGATCTAAGACCGTACATGGAATCCACGTCATTGCCTACGTACACGGTGCTGGGACTGCTGTTGGTCAACGTGGTGTCCAGGCTGCCTGTGTTGAGATTGAAGGCATCGATGTTGGGCACGGTGTGCACGTATCCGACGAAGAGATAGTTGCCGGCTGCCGTGATCGACTTGGGATTGGCGCTGGTGAGGTTGATCACGGGGTTGGGAGCGGTGGTGTTGCCTGCGAGCCAGCCGTGATACACCTCGACCCTCGTTCCGATCGACGTCCAACCTGAGCTCCCGGAAAGTCCCTGTGCCAGGATCATGGTGTCGCTATCAGGCAGATAGATGATCCGCGACAATGGCGTGATCGTGCTCGGAATGGGAGTTGCAATTCCTGCTCCCCATGTCGGCTTGCCGTTGCCATCAAAGCCGGTCAGCGGATAGTGCCAAATGGCATTTGTCTTGTCCAAACCGGCCCAGACGTCCCCTTTGCTGTCAAGGCAGAATCCGTCCCTGACCGGTGCGGTCGTATTAAACGCTGTCCCTGGAATCGTGGCATCCGGTATGGCGATGTAGCCATTCGCAGCATTGAAGTGGAAGAAGTAGAAGGTATCGGGATTCTGGCCGGACGCCACAAGAATCCGGTTTCCGCCAACGCTGGCGAGTTGACCGAAGTGCTCATCGCGTGAGCGATCGTTGATGTTGATTCGTGGATCAGAGGGATAGTCGATTGGATCGACAGTGTTCGCGACGAAGGTTCCTCCAGCGGTGCCGGTGTAGATATTGGTGCCTCCATAGAAGTAGGCGCCGTCTGTACCCGAGTCCGGAGCGGCGCTCCCCTCAAAGTTGAGAGACTGAAGCTTCCATTGCAGGGTGCCTGAGCTGTTGTAGGAGTGAATGTCGGTGCCGCCGTCGCGGCCGAGGTCCCAGCTTCCGCCCCACGGGTTGTTGAGCACGTACAGGTTGCCGGCGGTGTCCTTGCCGACGCCGGCGACGCGGGTGAACCGCTTGTCGCCGACCTGGCCTTTGATTCCAGCCGTAGTGTCGAGATATCCGCCCTGGATGCCAAACGTACTGACCAGAAATGGCGTGCTCGATATGTTGTAGATCTTGATGTTCATGTCGGGGCCCTCGTCGCCGATCATGAGATACCCAGTCGCCGCATCGAAATACAGCGCGGACGGTCGAGAGGTGGCGGACATCTGGATGGTGTTCAGCGGCGCGCCGGCCGGATTGAATTCGAGGATCGTACCCGCGCTCTTCTGCGCAACCCAGATGTTTCCTGCGCTGTCCACGGCGAGCACGCCAGGGCCTGAGACGTTGATATCCTGTCGCCAGGTGCCGTCGGTGGTGTAGACCCGGACGCGATTTCCCGGAAAGTCGCTCGCATACAGGAGCGAGCCCGACGTCGCGAGTCCCGTGATTACATCAGCCCGCTGCTCAGTCGTTGTTGCGCTGACCGAGATGAGCAGATCGCGGGATTGGCTGGTCCGGTTGTACCGCCCCACCGTACCGCTGCCGTAAGTGGTAGTAAATGCCAACGCAGCGAAGATTGAAGTTGCATTACCCGTAATGGCCCCGCCCTGAAAATCGCCGTGACCTCCTATGGACCCCGTGCTTTGGCCGTTCTGGTATATGGCGACTCGGCCCTCGTTTTCGTCCCACATTGAAGCCGTATAGATGACACCCTCGGGCGCTACCCACATGGAGCGCGCGACGTTACCCACGCGGGTGGCGTTGGTCCCAAATGTGTTTGCCACCCAGTCGGTGGTGTACTGCGCCAGGCACTCTGGCGCAAACGTAGCGATTAGCAGAGCGGCAAGGAACGTGACATGGATTCGTTTCATGATCCTGAAGGGCGCCCTTTTGAGGCACCTGAATTGGGTGAGTGTGGCTTCGCCCATGCTCGCGGCGTTGACAACTTGGTGGGCTCTACGTGGAGAACTACTGATGGTTCCTGTGGCGGCCTTCGTCGTCGTGCTGGCATGCGCGCCATGGGGCTGGAAGATTCTTCGATCTGGAAGGGTCTTCTTCGAAGCGTGCCCGGCGGCGTCGGCCCGTTCGGCGAGCGGCGTTCCGCAGGAAATTGTCCTGGTCCACTCGACGCTCCAACAAGTGTCGCGTCTGTCCAATCCAATGCTGCGTTCGCAGCGGTATATCGGCTGGGTGAGGAAAAAGTTGAGTTGTTCGCGTTTCCAGTACAGGCAAACGCGCTAGACCTCAGCCCGAGCAGCGCTCGCAGCCGGTCCGCGAGGTGGATGAGCGCATGTGTCAACTGGAGGCTCGGGGCTGGCAAGCGTGACCCGCACGTGGATGATTTCTCGCGAGGGGAAGATCCGGTGAGAGTCGAGCTACCTTCATGTGACGTCCAATGACTGCTTTAACGATTGCTGACGTGGGCCCACAAGAGCTGTCAGTCGATCGTTCTCGTAGCAGCCGATCTTTCTATTCCAAATCAAACGATTACAAGCGACGACTGCATATCGCGATGCGAAGTGACACATTGAATGCAGACTGAGGCGAGTTGACAGATTTAATGCGGTCCACGACGCCGTTGAATGTCGACTCAGCCCGGTTGCCCAGTCAGCGCCGGATCGCCCGCCAGGATCTCCACCAGGAAGTCGATGAACACCCGGACCTTGGTGGGCAGGCGGCGGCCGGCGGGGTGGACGGCGCTGATGGCCAGCGGGCCGGGGGCGTAGTCGGCCAGCAC